>JAQXDW010000045.1 GCA_029251165.1 Myxococcota bacterium | reverse complement strand
GCACAGCGCCCCGGCGGAGACGACGCAGAGCTCATCAGCCTCATGCGGACCGCGCAGCGGCTCGGCGCTGGAGCGGGCACCGGGGTCGCCTCCCGGTAGGGCTCACGCTCGCTGGTTGGGACCGAGCAGGGTGGCAAGCCAGGCGGTCTCCGGGCGATGGGCCATGATGCTGCGGATGACCACCGTAAGCGGAACGCTCAGCAGCATCCCCGCCGGTCCCCACATCCAGCCCCAGAAGACCAGCGAGAGGAAGACCACCATCGGGGACAGCCCGAGCTGCCCCCCCATCACCCGCGGCTCCAGCACGTTGCCGATGCCGACATTGATGACGAGGTAGCCAGCAGCAGTCATCGCAGCGACCCAGGGACCGATGAGGATGAGGGCGAGCAGGACCGCCGGCACCGCAGCGATGATCGAGCCGATGGTCGGGATGAAATTCATCACAAAGGCGAAGAATCCCCACAATATCGGCGACTCTACCCCCAGGGCCGTCAGCAGGAACCAGACCAAGACGCCAGTCAGGCCGCTGGTCATCGCCTTGAGCAGCAGGTAGCGCTGGACGGAGGTCACCAGCGCGCTCCAGCCACCGATCTCGCCATCGCTGTCGGTGCCCTCCGGGAACGCACGGGCGAGCTTGTCGGGGAAGGCCGAGGCCTCCGCGAGCATGAACGCCATGGTGATGGTGACGAGGATGGTGTTGGAGAGGATCTCCAGCACTCCGTTGAGGGTGGTGCCGACCACCGACATCACCGAGCCCGGATCAAAAGAGTCCTGGAGGTTCAGCGCCCAGAAGTCCACCCCGCGCTCAGCCAACCAGCGCAGCAGCTCGTCGAACGTCCCGGTCAAGGCCTGCTGGTAGATCGGAAGCCGTCCCCCGAATTCCTGGATGGACTGTGCCGTGAACGAGGCGACAAGGACCAGGACAGACAGCACAGTGAGCACCGCAGCGATGATCGCGACCGCACGGGGCAGCCGATTGCGCTCCATCCACATCACTAACGGAAGCATCATGATCGCAAGCACAGCTGCAAACAGGAACGGGAGGAGCACGGTGCGGGCGGCCTGGAGTCCGGCCAGAACCACCACGACGGCAGCCACAGCAAGGAGGGCACGGAACGCAGATCGAGAGCTATCCATCGCATCAAGCTATATCCAAGGTGCGCTCGAGCGCCGATAAATCCGGCAACTCCAGCCATGCGGTACCCTCGTCTCCATGCTTACCTGGGTCCGACTCATCCTCCGACACCCCAAGCTGGTCCTGCTGGGACTCACGCTCGTCTCCCTCGCGGCCGCAGCCAGCCTCTCTCAGGCGATCATCGCCACCTCAATGGAGAAGATGCTGCTCGGGAACAGCCCGGAGTACACCAGCTACAAGGCGCGCGCATCAGAATTCGGCGGAGACGAAGTGCTCATCGTCGCCTACGACGAGCCGGAGCCGCTGTCGGTCGCGGCGCTGGACCGCTTGGAGGCTGCGGTGGCTCGCCTGGAGGCGCTGCCCGAGGTCGGCGACGTGGTGAGCCTGCTGGATGCCATCGAGCTGACCGAGTCAGACGGAATGCTCACCGTGCGCACTTATGGCGAGGCGGCCCGAGAGGAGCCAGGGCGCACCGCAGCGCTGACCGATGCCCTGCGTGGAGAGCCCAGCGTGGGTGGACTCATGCTCTCAGAGAGCGGTCCGCACGCGGCCGTCGCCGTCTCGATGCGCCCCAACCCAGACCGCTCTGCCGAGGAGGGGCCTCAGCTGGTGGCTGAGGTCTCCCGCATTCTCGAAGAAGAAGGCCTCCAGAATCTTCGGCGTGGGGGCTACCTCGCGATGGTCAGCGCGGTGATGGAGCAGAGCACCACCAACATCATCCAGCTCTTTCCGCTGACCGTCCTCGCGGTCATCGGCTCGGTCTTCTTCCTGTTCCGACGGCTGCTGCCGGTCCTGGTCGCCTCTGGAGTCTCGCTGATGGCGGTGCTGTGGACCATGGGCTTCGCGGTCCTCATTGACCGGGAGCTGAGCATCTTCGCCAGCATCGTGCCGGCGGTGGTGATGGTGGTCGCGATCTCGGACTCCATTCACCTCTGGAGCGCCTACCTCATCGAGCTGTCCGCCGGTCACGACAAGCAAGCCGCGATCGAGAACAGCGCCTCAGAGGTCGGCACGGCCTGTGTGCTGACCAGCGCCACGACGTTCCTCGGCTTCATCTCTCTGGCCCTCATTCCCACCCCGGTCTACCAGGTTGTCGGCCTGGTGCTCGGCTTCGGGGTGAGCATGGCGCTCCTGGTCACGGTGACGCTGATGCCGGTCCTGATGTCGCTGCTGGACACCCCGGCTCCTGCTCCGGAGCGCGCGGCTCACCTCGACAGCCGACTGGATCGGCTCGCAGCCTTCACCAGCCGATGGGACATACCGATCATCCTCGGCTTCGCGATGTTCACCGCAGTCATGCTGTACGGCGTCAGCAAGATCCATCTGGAGACGGAGATCATCACCCGCCTCAGCCCAGCGACCACCGTCCGACAAGACGCCGAGTTCATCCGCTCCGCGTTCAGCGGCAGCAACATCATCGAGCTGTATGTTGACGCCCCCGCCGGGGTGATGGAGCCTTCGATCATCCACGGCATGGCCGCGATTCAGGACGATCTCTCCGCACTGGAGGGCGTCGACGCAGTGCTGTCTGTGGTGGACGTCCTCGACGGACTGCACGGCACCCTCGGCGGCACCGGCCCGCTGCCAGAGAGCCGAGAGGCGCTGGCCCAGTACCTTCTGCTGTTTGAGATGTCCGGCGGCGAGAGCCTCGACAGCATGCTGAACTTCGAGCGCACCACCGCGAAGATGATCGCCCGGGTGGACTCCGGCGCCCTTCGACACACCGCAGAGATTGCAGCGCACGCCCGCACCCTCGCCGAGGTCCACCTTCCGCCAGAGGCATCGCTTGAGGCCACCGGCCTCACCACCCTGTTTGGTGGCTTCCTCGACAACCTGCTCACCGGCCAGCGGACCGGGCTGCTCTTCTCCATCTCTTCCATCGGAGTGATGATGATGCTGGGGCTGCGCTCGGTGCGAAACGGTCTGCTCAGCATCCTGCCCAACGTGCTGCCGATGCTGGCCGTGGGCGGCATCGCGGGGCTGCTGTGGACTGATGTGGACTCCGACACCTTCATCCCAGCGATGATCGCGATCGGCATCGGGGTGGACGACACCATCCACTTCCTCGTCCGAATGCGCCTGGAGGCTCAGCGCGCGCCCCTGCCGCAGGCCATACGGCGAACCTTTCAGTTCGCAGGACGAGGCATCCTGTTCACCACAATCATCCTCGTCCTCGGCTTCATCCCGCTTGCGCTGTCGGACTACTTCTCGATCTGGCTCATGGGCACCTTCATCCCCGCAGCGCTGATCATTGCACTGCTGACCGACCTCCTCCTGGTCCCAGCGATGGCCAGCCGGGGCTTCTTCCGCTTCAAGCAGGAGCCGAGATGAACCAGACCACCATCACCCTCCCGCCGCTGCCGCGCGGCCTCCACGAGATCACCGAGCGGATCCAGGCGGCGCTCTCCGGGACGACCGGCAGCGGGCTGTGCAGTGTGTTCATTCACCACACCTCGGCCTCACTCCTCATCCAGGAGAACGCGGATCCAGACGTTCGGACCGACCTGGAGGCGTTCTTTGCACGCCTGATCCCAGACGGCGATCCGCTGTACCGACACACCGACGAGGGCCCCGATGACATGCCCGCTCATGTCCGCTGTGCAGTCACCGCCACCGCGCTGACCATTCCCGTCCGAGGCGGCCGGCTCGATCTGGGAACCTGGCAGGGGGTCTTTGTCTGGGAGCATCGCCTGGCCGCCCGAGCGCGACGGCTGACGGTGACGCTGCTGAGCTGAGCAGGCCAGCCGAGGAGGGCGCATACACCACGACGTCCAGAGGACACCACGAGCCGACAAGATTTCAGACTGTGGGGACAGTCCTCACAGAAAAAAGCACCGGAGATGCTGGAGCGAAGGGCGGCTGTAGTTATCAGGGAGCCATGCTGATCATCGCCCTCCTCGGCTGCACCAGACCAGACTCGCCATCCGCTCCAGATCCCAAGGCCGCCCCACCACTCCAGGCCCCATGGGTCGCCTCGGGCGATGTCACCACAACCTCCGCGATCATCTGGGCCCGCGCGCTGGAGGGGGATCGGCTCTCGGTCCGCGTCGGCGAGCAGACGGTCGGCCCCGTCCAGACAGGGCCGATGGGCACCGGAAAGCTGAAGCTGACGGGCCTGCCAGCAGGCAGCGAGGTCCGCTACACCGTCTCAGCCTGCGATGCCGATGGGGCCTGCGGTGAGGCCTCAGGCAGCCTCCAGACTGCGCCGGAGGCTCCTGCACCGCTGCGCCTGATCGTCGGCGGCGATCTCGGCGGACAGGGGCACTGCCGTCCCGTCGATGGGGGCTACCGAATCTTCGATGCCCTCGCAGCACTGGAGCCGCACCTGTTCATCGCCAACGGCGACATGATCTACGCCGACGGACGCTGCACAGACACCTCGCCAGCCGGCGTGCCGACCGTTCCCGCCACATTCCACGCGGTCACCGACCGGATCGTCGACTGGAATGCTGCTGCTGACACCCTGGATGCGCACTGGGCCTACAACCACGCCGACCCAGGGCTGCGGCGGTTCTTGTCGAAGACCCCGATGATCAGCCAGTGGGACGATCACGAGGTGGTCAACGACTTCGGGGCCCCCTGGCCGGCGTGGTTCACCGGAGACGAGTCGCGGCCAGGCTTCGTGCAGCTCGTCGAGCACGGACGGGCCGCGTTCCTCCGCTGGTCGCCGGTCGACGGAGCACGCATCGAGCGCCGCTTCGCATGGGGCCCGGAGGTCGATCTGTTCATCGTCGATGCCCGCAGCCACCGAAGCAGCAACCGAGCGGCAGATGGTCCAGAGAAGACCCTCCTCGGCGTCGAGCAGAAGCAGCGCCTTATCGCTGGCCTGACGACCTCACAGGCGATCTGGAAGGTGGTCAGCATCGACGTGCCGATCTCCACCCCCACCGGCAGCCGGGCCTGGGAGGCGGGCCGAGATGGCTGGGCCAACGGGATCGGCGCAGCTGCGCCAGAGGGCATGGCCGACACCTCGACGACCACTGGCTTTGAGCATGAGCTGACCGAGATCCTCACCGCGCTGGATGTCGCCGGGGTGACCGGGCTGGTGTTTGTCACCACCGATGTCCACCACGTCCGCAGTCTCCGCTACAGCATCGATCTCGATGACAACGGTGCTCCCCTTGTCTTCCATGAGTTCATCTCTGGTCCGCTGTCGGCCTGGACCGGAGATCCCCCGCCGCTGGATCCAACCTTCAGCCCCGAGGTGCTCTACGAGAGCAGCCACACCTTCAACGCAGCCCTGCTCTCCGTCGTCCCCGGCGAGGGCTTGACCGCATCAATCGTCGACGCTGACGGCGTCACCATCGAGGCCTCCGTGGTCCGGATTCCGGCACCGTGAGGACCCTGAGCAGAGGCTGGATCGCAGCACTGTACTTCGCATCGTTCTCGGTCCTCGGCGCGGTGATGCCGTACCTCGCGCTGGATCTGAAGTCCCGCGGGCTGTCGGGCTGGCAGCTGGCGATCGCGATGGGAATGCTGCCGCTTGGGCGACTGGTCGCCGGGCCGGCGTGGAGCATGCTGGCTGACCGACTCCAGATCCACGGCTCGGTCCTCCGGATCGCGACGATGCTGGCGGCAGCGGGCCTAATGGGCACCTCGATGGTGCTCGGCTGGTGGGCAAGCGCGGCGCTGCTGGTGCTGTCGATCGGGCGGGCACCGATGGCACCAGTGGTCGACGGCATGGCCCTGGCGGTGCTCGGGGACGACCGGGGCAGCTACGGTCGCCTGAGGCGATGGGGCTCGATCGGCTTCCTCGTCTCGGTCGCCTGTGTGCCGCTCCTCGTGGAGCACCTTGCCCTCGGACAGCTCACCCCGGGGATCGTGCTGGCGGTCCTGACCGCGCTGCTGACCTGGGTGCTGCCCAGCCCGCCGCCGAGCCCGAAGCGCAGCATCCTGCCGGCCCTGCGGGTGCTCTCCAGGAACCGCTCTCTGCGGTGGATCCTCGCCGCTTCTGCCCTGCACTTCTCCGCCCACGTGGCCGCGACGAGCTTCCTGGCGGTCCACATGGATGCCTTGTCCCTCGCCTCCTGGTGGGCGGGCGTGGCCCTGGCGGTCGGGGTGACGGTCGAGATCGGAGTGATGAGCAGCGCAGGCTGGCTGCTGTCCCGGTTCTCAGCAGAGCGGGTCTTTCTGTTCGCGACCGCCCTGGCGGTTGTGCGCTGGCTGCTGACCTCGATGGTGGACACCGGACCGGCCCTGGTGGCCTGTCAGTCCCTGCACGGGATCACCTTCGGCGCGTTCTGGATCTCGGGCGTGGCCTTGGTCGCGGATCGCGCACCGAAGGCCGTCGCGACTTCTGCGCAGGGCCTCCTCGCCGCAGCAGTCGGCGGAGTGGGCTCGATGATCGGGCTGGTCGGGGCGAGCCGGGTGGTGGAGCTGATGGAGACCCGCTGGCTGTTCATCTGCGGCGCCGGGGTCGGCAGCCTCGCCCTGCTCTGTGCACTCATGGCGATCCGACGCGGTACGGACTCTCCAGCAGGTGCGCCTGCCCGATGAGGCTTCCGAAGCCCGTCTGAGCCTCCCAGAGGATCTCCCCTTCCGGCGTCACGACCTGCAGCGTCCCCAGGGAGCCCCAGCTCACCAGGAGGTTGCCGTCGTCGAGCTCCTCGACCTCACCGAGCACCTGGACCACGCTCTTGCGGTCCTCGCCATAGCTCCAGCTCTCGGTCAGCCGATACTGCGCATCGTCGATCTCGTAGCCGACCAGCCGGCTGCGGTTGTTGACCGTCGACATCATCAGCAGCTCTCCAGAGGCACTGAAGTGCGGACCATGCGGATAGCTGAAGGCGGTGTTGGGAGGGTTGAAGGAGTAGTCCCCGTCGACAGCCTCGACGCCGCCGATCTGCCGCACGAGCTCCCCGTCGCTGGTGACCTCAAGGATGAGATCGGTCCCGCCAGTGCTGATGAGAAACGAGTCACGATCGTCGCTGTAGGTCAGCCCGTTGCCGTGGGTCCAGTCTGCGCCGCCGTAGGCTGGCTGCTCCCATGTGCTGGTCTCATAGACCGTAAGGTGGTCCCACAGCGAGATCAGGCTGCGCTGCGTCCCGTCGGGAGACCGGATCATGACCTGATCGCCGACGACTGTTCCCATGCCGTCCACCTCGCGGGGCTCGATCGCCATCCAGGCGAGGGTGCCGTCGGGCAGCCGCTCGAAGAAGTGGTGCGCGCCGGGGGTCTCCACTTGAGCAACCGGGCTCCCGTCGAGGGCAACCGACTCAATGAAGCCCTCGGCCCAGCCCTCGATCTCAAATGAGTTGTAGAAGATGAGCCCATCGGACATCGCAGGCTGACAGCCCAGCCCACCACGCTCCCCAGACGCACCGGTCTGAATCGACCAGAACACGGTCCCGTCGAGCCCCATCATCAGGACGTGTGTGGGGTCGGAGAACAGGCTGATCAGCACCGCGGCATGCGGAGACGGCGCGTAGTTGTTGATCGTGACCTCCGGCAGCGGGGTGCTCGGGAGGAGCTGGCCGGTCTGCTCCACCAGCACGCCGCTGCGGTGCTCCTCACCGTCGACCACAGTGACGATCTGGAGCTGCGCATCGGTCAGCGGGGGCAGGCCGAGGAGGTGGTGGGTGTGCGCCGCTCCCTGGCTCTGTGGAGTGAGCCGCTCGGTGCTGTTCTCGGCACCGAACTCGACCCAGGCGGTGGCGTCAGCCGGTGTCGTGAAGCCGACAGTGAGGACCGCAGGAATCGCCGCGCTGGTCTGCACGGTGATGTCCTCGATCCACTCCGTCTCTGCCTGTTCAAGGGGATCGGGACTCTGACAGGCAAAAAAAATCAGCAGCACACAGACACCGTATCCGACTCGCGTCCCACCAAGCGGATGGCATCCAGGTCAGCCGCGCCAGCAGTCCGTGCCCTGAAGACACCCGACACCGGAGGAGCTGTGGGTGGCGGGAGCCGCTGCGATGCCGATGGCGTCGAGGCAGAAGGCTCGGTCCGCGTCAGGTGGACGCGGCGGCTCTGGAACGTGTCCGCATCAGAGCCACACAACCGGAGTCGGCGCAGGCTCCCGAGCATCCATGCAGCCAGCAGCGGTGCACGAGCGCAACGAAGACAGCATCAAGCGGCGTCGCTCGTGCCGGTCTGGACGGCCCACAGCCGCGCATACCGGCCGCCGGCGTCCGCCAGCTCCTCATGGCGACCGCGCTCGACCACGACACCCCCCTCCATCACCACGATCTCGTCGGCGTGGCGGATGGTGGAGAGGCGGTGGGCAATGACGATGGTCGTGCGCCCCTCAGCGAGCTTGCGCATCGAGCGCTGGATGGCCGCCTCGGTGTCGTTGTCTACGGCGCTGGTGGCCTCGTCGAGGGCGAGAATCGGGGCGTCGGTGAGCACCGCGCGCGCGATGGAGAGGCGCTGCCGCTGGCCGCCGGAGAGCTTCTGTCCCTGCTCACCGATGACGGTGTCGTAGCCCTGGGGCAGCGCAGAGATGAAGTCGTGGGCCTCCGCCAGCTTCGCGGCCGCAAAGACCGCATCGTCGGTGGCGTCGGTTCGACCATAGACGATGTTGTCGCGGACCGTGCCGGGGAACAGGAAGACGTGCTGGCTGACCACGCCGACCGACTGCCGCAGCGAGGCAAGGGTCAGATCGCGCACGTCGTGGCCGTCGAGGGTCACCTGGCCGCTGTCGACATCAAAGAACCGCAGCAGCAGGCGCAGGAGGGTCGACTTTCCCGAGCCAGTAGAGCCGACGATGGCGACGGTCCTGCCGGCAGGGATGGTCAGGGAGAAGTCAGCCAGCAGCGGGGGCCGCTCGGGGTAGGCAAACGAGATGTCCTGAAAGCAGACGTCTCCCTTCACCTCCGTGAGCACCGTCTCGCCGTCGGTGATCTGGACGGGGGTGTCCAGCAGGTCGAGCACCCGGGTCGTGCTCGCCATCGCGCGCTGGTAGAGATCGAAGGTCTCGCCGAGCCGGGTCAGCGGCCAGAGCAGGCGCTGGGTGAGAAAGACGAGCACCGTGTAAGCGCCTGCCGCGATCTCACCGTGGATCGCCAGCCAGCCACCGTAGACCATGGTCGCGGTGAAGCCGATCACGATCGCCATCCGAATGAGCGGAGAGAACGCCGAAGAGACCGCGATGGCCTGCTTGTTTGCCGAGCGGTAGGCCTCCGAGGCTGCCGAGAGCCGCGCGACCTCGCGCTCCTCGCTGGTGAAGCTCTTGATGGTGGCGATGCCGGAGAGGTTGTTGGCGAGGATGGCGTTGAGCGCGCCGACCTTCTCGCGGACCGCAGCGTAGCGGGGGGCGATGGTCTTCTGGAAGCGAAAGCTGCCCCACAGGATGAGCGGCACCGGCGCGATGGCCCAGACCGCGACCCCGGCGGAGACCCCGAAGAAGGTCGCGCCGACCACAACGGCGGTCGTGGCCACCTGGAGGATGTTGTTCGCGCCGCCGTCTAAGAACCGCTCCAGCTGGTTGATGTCGTCGTTGAGCACGCTCATCAGACCGCCCCGAGACCGCTCGGCGAACCAGGCCATGTCGAGGTCCTGGATGTGGGCGTAGGCATCCAGGCGCAGCTCGTGCTGGACCGTCTGAGCGAGCGTCCGCCACAGCCAGGCGAAGGCGTACTCAAACACCGACTCCAGCCCCCAGACCAGCACCGTCAGCGCCGCGAGCAGGACGAGCTGATGGACCACGTCGGTGACACCGAGCTGTGCGAGCAGAGAGTCTTCCTGCTCCACGACGACATCCAGTGCCGCGCCGATGAGCACCGGCGGCGCCAGATCGAAGATCTTGTTGAGCACGGAGCAGAGTGCAGCGAGCCACACCTGACGGCGGTGGTGATCAATGCGACGGAGCAGTCGGAGCAGGGGTGAGGACATGAACGAGGCTCTATCCCGCGTCCGGTGCTCTGCCTCCGAGAGACGACAACGTCAGCCCATGCGCCCCTCCTCGACCGCCAGCATCTCCAGCACCGCAGGATCATCCCAGAACGGGCTGGAGGATGCCGCCAAAGCACCACGCGCAGCCCCGCTGAGGCTTCCACAAGGAAAGCGTTCCGAGATGGCTTGTGACCAGCACGAGAGCCTGAGATGAGGCCAGATCGACACATCGACGGGCGAGAAGAGGCGATCACAGTCCGTGCTGCTGACCACCGCTCTGACGGCGCCGCTGGTCAGTGATAGCGTGGGGTCATGGATGTCCTCATCGTCGGCGCAGGGCTCGCCGGGCTGACAGCAGCGAAAGCCCTGACAAGAGCGGGTGAGCAGGTGACCGTGGTCGAGGCACGAGACCGGGTCGGTGGTCGCACCCTCACCCAGACCGTGGGCAGCACCAGCATTGATCTCGGCGCACAGTGGATCGGCCCGACCCAAGAGCGCATGCATGCCCTGTGCGAGGCGCTCGGAATCGAGACCTTCCCGACCTTCCACCACGGCGCCAAGATCCTCGATCTCGACGGAAAGCTGGGGCACTACAGCGGCAACACTCCCTCGCTCCACCCCCTCGCCCTCATCGAGCTGGAGGTGCTGCTGCGGCGGATGGAGGGGCAGATCAGCCGGCTGTCACAGGGCTTCAACGAGCCGGGACTGGATGTGCTGACCATGGGAGAGTGGGTACGGCAGCGCACCCGCACCCAGAGCGTGCGCCGGGTGGTGACGGCTGCGGTTCGGGTGGTACTGGGTTCGGATCCCGACACCGTCTCGGCCCTTCACTTCCTCTCCTACGCCCGCGCTGCTGGGGGCATCCGACCGCTCATCGAGATCGAAGACGGCGCGCAGCAGGATCGGCTGGTCGGCGGGGCGCAGCAGTTGTGCGAGCGACTCGCGGAGGGCCTCGACGTGCGGCTGTCGCAGCCCGTCCGACACATCGATCAGTCCGGCGAGCGTGTGGTCGTGACCACCGACGGCGGTCAGCACACCGCCGATCGGATCATCGTGGCGATCTCGCCGGTCCTCGCCGGTCGCATCCGCTACTCACCCGAGCTGCCCGCCAGTCGCGATCAGCTCTGTCAGCGCATGCCGATGGGCGCAACGACCAAGCTCATCGCGCTCTATGACCGACCGTTCTGGCGAGAGGCGAGCCTGTCTGGGGAGGTCGTGGCAGACGGCCGGCCGTTCACGGTGGTCTTTGACAACACCACCCCAGACGGCACCGCAGCCCTGGTCGGCTTCATCGTCGGCGAGCCTGCCCGTCGGTTCACCGCCCTCCCCGTCCACCAGCAGCGCACGGAGGCGCTCGGAGCGCTCACCCGCTGGTTTGGCCCCGACGCCAGAACCCCCGTCGAGCTCGTGATCAAGGACTGGTCGGAGGATCCATGGACCCGAGGCTGTCCGGTTGGAGTGTGTGGGCCGCTGACCCTGTCGGTGCATGGAGATGCCCTCACGCGGCCGGTGGACCGGATTCACTGGGCAGGGACGGAGACCGCCTCGGTCTGGACCGGCTTCATGGAGGGAGCCGTACGATCCGGTGAGAGGGCCGCCAGCGAGGTCCTCCGCAGCGATCCGTCGTAGCTGGCGGACAGCACCGCGCCATCGACCCGCGCGAGGGCGGTCACGAAGTCGTCGTGGACAACGACCGCGCGCCCCCTGAGCCGCACCATGTTGTCCTCCCCTGCAGACAGCAGCGACCCGTCAGGCAGCGGCAGCAGCGCCCGAATGCCCCCCGAGTGTGCCGGAAGGATCGCACCGCTGTGGTGAATCCGCCCGGCGGCATCCCCAGCAACGGGGGCTCCATCCGGCATCACAGCGACCGACCAGATCGGCTCATCGCTGTGGACAATCGCTGCGCCATCACAGCAGACCCGACCATCCTCACCAGCCGTGAGCAGGCCGCCGCCGGGGCTCCAGGCCAGATCCCACACCCAGCCCTGTCCGGTCTGTCGGCGCGTGCTGTCACAGCACACCATCCCGTCCGCCCCGGAGCTGACCACTCCGCCAGGTCCAGCGAGCAGCCGCAGCACCGCACCGTCGTGCACGTGTCGGGTCTCGACAAGGGACCAGCGCTCACGACGCCGCGCCCAGATCCGCACCGTGCCGTCACGACTGCCGCTCCACAGACGACCGAGGCCATCCTCCGCAAGCGCCGTCACCGAGAGGTCATGTCCTGGCAAGACCGCCACGCAGTCCGCCCCCCGCCAGATGCGGATGGTGGTGTCCCGCCCCCCGGTCGCCACGGTGCCGTCTGACAGCGGCTGGATCGCCCAGATGTAGCCACGGTGTCCCTGAGTGGGTCGATGGGGGAATTCGTACAGGAGGTCACTCCGAAGGATGAACTTCACCCCATCGGTGACCGTCTCGCCGTCGTGCCACAGGTCGTGGTCAAAGAGAACCACGCTGCCGGCCGCCGGGGTGATGCGGTGGGTGACCGCATCAGCGGTTCGGCTGGCGAAGAACCGGGTGTCACCGCCAGAAAATTCAGCAGCATCGTTGAGATAGATCATGAAGGTCAGGGCCGAGCGTACGGTGTCTGAGTGGTGGTGGATGCCGTCGAGGTGGCGAGAGAACTGCTGACCAGGCCGATAGCGACAGCCCCGCAGGCGATGGTTGACCCCGACCAGCCGACCGCCGCGGTGACACGCCGGCAGGTGCTCCCCCAGCCGAGCAGCAAGGGAGGCCGCGAGAGCAGGGTCATCGAAGACCTGCCGATCGTTGCTCCGATATGAGGGCGGGTATGCCGTCCCGCAGCGCTGAAAGCCCGGTGTCAGGCGATGGATGAGCGCAGCACACTCCGAGCGGGTCAGGGCACTGGGAATCAGCGAGATCATGGCAACCCCATTTATTGTTTGGTCAACCAACCAAATAATACCAGCCCACATGAAGGTCATCCACTGAATTCACTCTCTCCGCTCTACTGAAGAATCAGCGCTCTACTGAAGAAGCGGAGCGAACGGGTCATTGTCTGGGTACAGCTCGCTGAGCGTGGCTGCTCCCGAGAGCCCGGTCACCTCCAGACTCACTGGTCCCATCTTGTGTCTGGTCGAGACCATCGCGCCGGTCGAGAGGGGCTGCCAGTCTTCCCAGCTGGAGGGTATGCCGCCGATCGGAATGATCGAGACCCACATCCGCCAGGACGCCGGTCGGCCATCCTCACCCGGGATCCAGAGGTAGGCATCCCCTGGGGTGACGCCGCCGCTGCTGTAGCTGATGAGGAGGGCGTCTCCTTCGGGAAGCTCGACGAGACCTCGGGTGGTGCCTTCGTCACGCATCTTGGCGACCGGGTTGAGCCAGAAGGCGTCGTTGCACCAGAACGCCCAGGCCTTCTCGACCAGGCGCTCAGCCTTGTCTCCGGTGACCTCTTCGTCGTCGACCCAGGCCCGCCCCTGCTGGGTGGAGAGGTCGATGAGGACAGTCTTGTTGCCCCACTGCACCCGATCGAGGTGCCGAGTGCGATCCCAGAGGTGAGTCTGTCGCCCGCCGAAGGTCCACTCCACCGCGCCGGTCTGCTCCCAGGCCGCGACGTTGACGCTGGACTGGAGCGCACCGGTCAAGGCCTCTGCGGCGGGACCGGGCATGCCCTCTGGCCGGGGATCACTGACGATGACACCGCCGACCACGCTGACGGCCACCACGGCTCCCAGCACAATGAGTCCTCCAGCCATCAGTCGCCTCATCCGTAGTTGCTCTGGAGCCAGTCGCCGATGTCTGCAGACTCAAACATCGCCTCGCCGTCGATGAACAGGCACGGCACCTGCGTACGGCCAGTGCGCTCCTGCAGGTCACCGCGCCACTTCGGCTCGGTCCGGGTGTCTCGATACTCGATGGTGCCCTGGAGGCGGAGTCTGTCGACGACCTGCATCACCCGACGACAGTACGGGCAGGCGTCGTACTTGTAGAGGACGAGCGTGTGCTCAGGGCGCGCGGCCGGAGTGCTCGGAGTCGGCGTGGGTTCCGGAGCCGGCTTGGCGCGCTCGGCGGGTGGAGATGCGGGCTTCTCGAGGCTCAGCAGCCGCCGCAGACGATCTCGAATGGGCATGGGTGGCCTCCTGTTGTGGTGTACTCCCTATCTGGAGCCGGCCCGCTGACCAACGCAACTCAGAATCACCAGAGCACTGCCCATGCCGCTGCCATCGCGGGTCAGATCCGCATGCAGCTGGCAGGCGATTCGTTCGTCAACCGGCTCCTCCCCAGCCCAGGCCTCATCGAGCGTATTCGGGGAAGACCACGGGGGGTGAGCCTCGCGGAAGCCCAGTATGTGCTGCGACGGTCGAGCTACTTCGACCACGCCCTCACCCGGTTCCTCACCTCGCCCGATCCCGGACAGGTCGTTCTCATCGTGGGGGACTACGACACCCGTCCCTGGCGGTTCGCCGATGCACTCAGCGATAGAACGATCTTTGCCATCACGGCGGTCGAGATGGCCGAGCGGGTTCGGGTCAGTCCAGAAGGCCCGCTGTCGGTTGCGCTGCGATCTGCGGGGTTCTCTCCTGCGACGCGGAGCCTGTTTCTCTGGGAGGGTGGAGCAATGTTCTCCAGCCGCGCCGAGGTCAAGGCCACCCTCAGCGCGATCCGATCGCTGTGTACACCCCGATCGCTGCTGGTGCTGGATGGCCGGTCAATGGCGACGCGTCCAGCGCAGCTCAGCCACCTCGGTCAGCCGGTTCGGTTTGCCATCCACCCCGAGGATCTCTCCGGCCTGCTCAGGCGGCTCGACTTTGAGGTCATCGACGTCGCAGATGCCGATGAGCTGCGGCGGCGATTCCCACCAGAGGGCCGGTCAGAGACTGCGACTGGGTTTGTCATGACCGCACGTCTCGCGGGACTGTAGTTCAGCTAAATCCGTATTTATACTAGAACTGCTGGATGACTCTCAGCCATAAGTGTTAGATCTACACTTAGGCAGCCAGCCCCCAGCTCCAGCCAGCGAGCACACGCTCCATCGTCCCCTCGGTGGTGGGGCATCTCGTGGTCTGAAGAAAACAAGAAAGAGGTCAACATGAGCCGATACGATTCTGAAGCTGCACGCGGCAGCCGCAGCAAGATTCCGGTCACCGAGCGAGAGTTCCTCTGGGTGCAGGACGACGACAAGGGAGAGGTCATCCTCCACGTCGGCCCCACCATGGTCTCCCCCACCGCCGCAGACCGGGTGGTGGTCGATGATGGTCGGGGTGGCTTCTCCGAGAGCCCCAACAACCGCCCGCAGCGCATGGTCGAGGTCACCGATTCCCAGTATGCGGTGCTGTTCAACCCCCTCAACGAGCGCGAGGAGGGCCACCCCAACGGGCACTTCCGCCCCAACCGCAACGAGCCCAAGCAGCTCAAGAACGGAACGCGGGCGATGATCCCGGGTCCCTGCTCGTTCTATCTCCGCCCCGGCCAGCGCTGCGAGGTCCGCGATGCCCACGAGCTCGCCAGCAACCAGTACCTCGTCGTCAAGGTCTACGGTGGAGTCGATCCGACGGCTCCCTACTACGAGATCACGGCCCGCTCCGCGCAGATCACCAGCGCGACCGTCGAGGAAGATGCCCCGGCTGATGACATCTCCACCAGCGAGATCAACCTGACCCGTGGCCAGCTCATCGTGATCCGTGGCCTGGACACCCAGCTCTACATCCCGCCAACCGGCGTCGATGTGGTCCCGGATCTCTCGGTCGATGGCAACGGCAGACAGGTCACCGCCGATGCGGCACGCCGCATCCTCAAGGAGATGCCGCTGCCGGAGTTCGCTCGCGAGCCAGACATCGTAGACCAAGAGTTCATCGTGGCGGAGCAGTCCGCTGAGGAGCTTGAGGCGGAGCCGCAGCGGTACTCCAAGCGCAGCCGACGCAGCAAGACGGACCAGAGCCCCCGGCGGCGACAGGCCATCCAGCAGCAGATCTCTCAGCGCCCTGCTGCGCCTCCTCGTCTTGAAGGCGGCAGCGACGGCTCGCTGACCTCCGAGACCATCCAGGCGCTGCTCAACAGCCCGATCCACCGCAGCGCGCTGGAGCGAGAGGTCCGCAAGAACCGCCTCATCCGTCAGGCGGTGGTGCTCGGTGAGAAGGAGTTCTGCGTCATCCTCGACGCCGACGGCAAGCGGCAGATCAAGGTCGGCCCGGCCCGCGTCTTCCCAGGCCCCTACGACACCTTCCTCACCGAGGGCTCCAGCAACCGGATCTACTACGCCTATGAGCTGCTGCCCCAGCGCGGGCTCTGGCTGCGGTTCATCCGGCAGATCCCGAGGGAGAAGCTGGCCGTCCGGCTGCCTCGTGGAGCCGAGCTGCCCCAGGAGATCTACTATCCAGGCGATGAGATGATCCTCACCGGGGTCAATTCGTTCTTCTTTCCGTTCAACGAGATCGAGATCCTCGATCCCCTCAACGGTCAGCCCCACTTCGGCAACGACCACACCGAGACCTTCATCGAGGCGATCGGCATCGATCAGAAGAGCGGCATCTACGTCCGGGATCTGGAGAGCGGCGAGGCGCGGCTGGTCCGTGGGAAGCGGTCATACCTCGTCGATCCGCGCAAGGAGGTCCAGATCACCCGGCGGGTGCCGACCGAGCAGTGGAACCTCTGGATCGCAGAGGGAGAGCCCCACAAGAAGACCCTCAAGCCGATGGTCACCCCCTGGGCCATCTCGATCACCGTGCCCCCGAACACCGCGATCATGGCCGCCTCCTCAGACGGCTACCGGGTGATCCAGGGTCCGTGCATGGAGCTGCTGGAGTACGAAGAGACGCTGGTCTCCATGACCCTCTCTACCGGCACTCCGAAGGCCGACAAGCAGGTGATCAAGACCTGCTTCCTGCGCACCGTCGGAAACCGGGTGACCGACGTCATCCGGGCACAGACCGCCGACTTCGTCGAGCTGCACATCCGAGTCAGCTACCAGGTCACCTTCGATGATGCCCACAAGGACCAGTGGTTCACCCACGAGAACTACGTCGGGGTGCTCTGCGATCACCTCCGCTCGCTGGTCCGAAGCCGCTGCCGCCAGCTCTCGCTGACTGCGCTGTGGCCCAACGTGCCCGGCGTCATTCGAGACACCATCCTCGGCGAGAAGACCGAGCAGGGCCGCACCGGGCGCCCATTTGGTGAGAACGGGATGCGGGTCACGGAGGTGGAGGTGCTCTCCAGCACCATCCTCGACCAGGAGATCGCGGGCCTGCTGGAGGGCGTGCAGCGAGAGAGCGTCAGCCTGCACATCTCCGACCGCCAGGGAGAGGAGAAGCTGCGGAGCGAGAAGCTGCGCCACGACATCGAGCGGCAGCGCATGGAGATGCTCCAGGAGGCCCGGACCCGTCGGGCGGCGCTGGAGAGCGTGGTCGCGAAGCTGGAGCACGAGCGCGAGCTGCTGACGCTGGCGAGCCGAGAGAAGGTCTCCGCAGAAGAGGTCCGCCTCACGTCGTCCCGGCTCGAGGGCGAGCTGACCGCTCGGCTGGCCCGCGAGCACCAGGAGAGCGCCGCGAAGCTGGCCCAGTCTGAGAAAGCGATCGCAGCAGCCGTCGAGGCTGACCGGCTCCGCCATGCAGAAGCGCAGACCCACGAGGCCGAGATGACCCGGATCCGACTCGAGGAGCTGGCGGCACAGAGCGCGGCGACGGTCGCAGAGCGCAAGGCCGTCCAGCCTGCGCTGGTGGAGGCACTGACTGCGGTCGGCGACAAGATGCTGCTGGAGGAGGTCGCGGCGAACATGAACCTCGTGAGCCTGTTCCAGGGCAAGGACGTCGCCAGCATCCTGCAGGATGTCGTCGGCGGGACGCGGCTGGGGCGCACGATTGAGGGAATGCTGCCGGAGAAGAATGGCAGCGCGGAGAAGTAAGTGCCCCGGGCACCGGGGGGAGTGCTCCCGGTGCCCTGTGGTGCTCCACGCTGATCCCTTGTGGGTGCGTGAAATCGATGAGTGGTTGCGTTCGGCTGGGGGTCGCAGGGGAGCGGCGACCAGAGCGCAGCGTCGAGAGACGCAAGCGCCGGGAGTGCAGCCCCCTCGAACGGAGGGCAACGAAAGCAGACCGTCAGGTCTGTGTCGGCCCGCAGTGGACAGAAAAAAGCATGGCTCATAGAATAGCCAGCCTCAACCAAGCGGTGAAAGAGCACCCCCCGAAGTGGAATGCCCCGAAGCTGAGAGCCGCAGGCGAACAGAACGCGTCGGCAAGCTCAAATCGCAGAGTCCCAGCCCCAATCGCAGAGTCCCCCTCAGCCCCGCCAGTCCTCCTCAGCAATACAGCAGACGTGGACCTGCCCCCACCAGGCGTTCATTCGCCGCTCCCCGCTCAGCAGGGCCCCCTGGATCGCGGACAGGCACCGGTGACCGTACCGGGCCAGCAGCGGCTCCGGGAAGCCGTCTTGCATCGGCACCGCAGCATCCGCGCGCGGTGCCGCGGCCCGGATCGCTGCGATGCGGTCGGGGTGCTCCTGCCAGTGGCGCACGCCCCACAGCAGCACGTCCGGCGTCTCGGAGGCAGCGAGCGCAGTGAGGAGCGCCCCGAGCGGGCCGAGGCCGGGGCGGATGTCGGTGACGATGCGCGCATCCCCGACCGGGGCGGCGTCTGCATCGGCGATGAGCAAGACGTTGTCGCCGAACTGCTCCCGGGCCCGGGCGATCCAGCGGCGCTGGAGGTCGGGGGCGATGTCGGCACCGATGGGCAGCGCAGCGGTGACCGGTCGGGCCGGCGCAGCAGCGGAGAGCCACCGGGACTCAATAAAGTCGGCGACCGCAGCCGGCGCATCCAGCGGGAGGCACGGCAGCGGCCCGGGCTCGGGGCGGTCGGTGGCGATCGCGACGAGGTTCTCCGGCATCTCCCAGGTGGGATCCGAGGCCCCGGCTCGACGGACCAGGATGGTCGGCAGCCCCGCGCGGCGGAAGCCCTCGGTGAGCACGATGTCTGCGCCGGGGAGCAGGGTGTCCGAGACGCCCGCCAGTGAGATCGGACCGTCCAGCGAAGAGAACAGCCCGAGCTGCTCGCTGCTGGCGACCACCACCCGCCACGCGCCGGCCTGACGGAACCGCCAGGAGTCCTTGCCGGGCTTGTCGAGCGTCAGCCGGTGGGCATCGTGCTTGAGCACCGCGACCCGGTACCCGCGCCCGACCAGCGCACCGATGACGCCCTCAAGGAGGGTGGTCTTGCCGGTCCCGGAGGGCGCAGCAAAGGTGACCATCGGGGGAAGGCTCGGCATCGCGGTCTACATCTCTCCGGCGCAGTAGGCCTCGGAGTCTGCGTCCCACTCGGCCAGGCCGTCGAGGACGAGGCGCTGGGTGGACCCGGAGGAGAAGTCCTGGTTTGCCAGGGGAACCATGTCCCGCCAGATCACGTAGAAGTGCAGGATCTCACCGGGAGCGCGCTCGTAGAAGACCTCCAGCTGGTAGTCCTGGAACAGCGCCCGCTCATCAGAGCCGCTGAAGTAGGCCGGATCCTTGAGCACGCCGCGAGACAGCAGCATCGGGCCGTAGGGCGAGGTCTCGGAATCGAGCGCCGGGACGTAGCGGAGCCAGCCGTCGAGCTGGGCGGTGTAGTCAGAGGCGAACCCGGAGACCTCGTAGGTGGTCACCCAGGTCAGGACGTCTTCCTCTCGGGCGAGGTAGGCGTCGATGTCCTCTCCGTACTCGCGGTCGTAGGTGACGTAGGTGCCGGGGTGCAGCTCGTCCTGGTTGGAGGCGTAGGTGAGGTACTCGATCTCTTCGAGGCTGCAGCCCTCGATGAGGTTGGCGATGTAGACCCCGTAGGCATCTGAGGGGTCCTCGCTCTCCATGCCGATCAGCGCGAGCTGGTCGACGGTGAGGTTGGAGATCGAGCCGTCGGAGACGTCCTCCCGAGTGCTGCCCTGGATCGCGGCGTGGAGGTTCTGCACACCTCCGGCCACGGCGTCGTCGTCTGCATCGTCGAAGTGGTCCCAGTAGTAGTGGGCCAGCGCGTCGAGGTTCTCAGGGGCAGGATCGACGTTCTTGCAGCCGAGAATGGAGAAGGTCAGGGCGAACAGCATGTAGGAGCCTCCGTGGTGGTTTTACTCCACAGGACGACGAGCCGCTACGCTCGCGCCTCGAGGTCTTCCCACCGGGCGTAGAGCGTCTCCAAGGAAGACTCCAGCTCCGAGAGCTGAGCGGTGATCTGCGAGATGTCGACGCCTCCTTGATAGGTGGCCGGATCCGCCAGCTTCGCCGTCAGTCCAGCCTGGACATCCTCCGCAGACTCGATCTCCGCCGGCAGCTTCTCCAGCTCCTTCCGCTCCTGGTACGACAGCCGCTTCTCGGGACGGACCGCCTTGACCGGCGGGGCAGCCGCTTCGACAACGCGCTTCGCGGCAGCTGCACGCTTCGCCTCCGCAGCCGCCGCCGCACGCCGCTTCGCCATCGCGGCCTCTGCCTGCGTGCGAGAGGCGTAGCGGGTGATCTGCCCCTCGCCCTCGAAGGCCAGGACGGAGGTACAGACCCGATCGAGGAAGGCACGGTCATGGGTGACGATCAGCGCCGCGCCGTCGTAGTCGAGCAGGGCCTCTTCAAGCACCCGGAGGGTCAGCAGGTCGAGATCATTGGTCGGCTCGTCGAGGAACAGCATGCTGGAGCCGCCGAGCAGGAGACGGGCCAGCAGCAAGCGGGCACGCTCTCCCCCCGACAGGGCATCCACGCGCTGATCGAGGTGCTCGCGCGTGAACAGGAACCGCTCCAGGAAGCCCGCGACGTGTATCGGGACCTTGTTGATCCAGACGTGGTCGTTGCCCCCGCCGGCCGCCTCGAACACCGAGTCGTCGCCCTTCAGGCCGGTGCGCGCCTGATCGAGCACGCCGACGGTCACCCGGGAGGCGGTCAGGACCTCTCCGCTGTCCGGGGCCTCTTTTCCCAGCAGCATGCGCAGCAGGGTCGACTTTCCTGCGCCGTTCTCACCGACGATTCCGATGCGCTCGCCGGGGGCGAGGCTGAACGAGAGGCCAGAGATCAATGTGCGACCGTCGTAGCCCTTCGAGAGGTTCTGAACATCGACCACGGTGCCGCCGAACTTCTCGCCGGTGCTGAGGTTGAGCGACATCTCCTTGGGCGCGGTCCAGTGCTTCTGCCCCTGGAGCACCTCCAGCCGCTTGAGCCGGGCCTTCTGCTTGGTGGTCCGGGCGGAGGGAGAGCGCGCTGCCCAGGCCGCCTCGCGCGCGAGCATGTTCAGCCGACGCGACTCCAGCTGCTGCAGGCGCGCGTGCCGCTCAGCGCGGGCGATGAGGTAGTCGGTATAGCTGCCGTCGTAGGCCACACACTCCCCGCCCTCGATCTCGACGATGCGGTTGGCGACGGCTTCGAGCAGGTAGCGATCGTGGGTGACCAGAATGACCGCGCCTCGGTAGCCGGCCAGGAAGCCCTCCAGCCAGACGACGGTCTCGGCGTCGAGGTGGTTGGTGGGCTCGTCGAGCAGCAGGACATCGGCCTCAGCCAGGAGCGCGCGTGCCAGGGCGACACGACGCAGCTCACCGCCGGAGAGGTTGGCGATGGGCGCATCGGAGGGCGGGGTGCGCAGGCGATCCTGGATCGACTCGATGCGGTGGCCGATCTCCCAGCCGACGAGATCCAGACGATCTTGGTGGGTGCCTGCGGCGTCCATGTCGCCCGCTTCGAGGGCTGCGGTGTAGGCATCCAGGAGGGTCGCGTGCCAGCCGACGGCCTCGCGGAGGCTCTCCCCGACGGTGCGACCGGGCAGGACCGGGTCCTGTGCCAGCCACGCCATCGTGCCCAGCCGGCGGACCTCGCCGTGGTCTGGCCAGTCCTCACCGGCCAGGATGCGGACGAGGGTGGTCTTGCCCGAGCCGTTGGCTCCGACCAGTCCGATGCGCTCCCCAGCAGCGGCAGACAGGCTGCAGCCACGAAGGATGTGGCGGTTTCCGAATGACTTCTCGACGCTTTCCGCAATCAACGACTTCACGGTGTTGCCTCCCAGCCGGTGCGGCCCAGGTTCTCGCCGGTGTTCGCATCAAAGCTCACCGTCTCGCCGGCGTAGTAGCCCGGATCGGAGAACGAGGTGCTGACCACGTTCCAGACGACCACCTCATACTGGTAGTGGTAAGTCAGGCCCGCCTCCCAGTCCTCGACCCCCTCGGCCAGCCCCGACAGGCTCGCCAGGCAGAACGCGGCATCTCGGGTGAGGAATTCCGCCGCATCACAGGCCTCTCGGCCTTCATCTGCGCAGTCTTCCGCTGCATCCTCTGCGCTCATGCCTGCCCCAGCGTCATGAGCCCAGCCATAGCCGGCGTCCGCGGAATACTCCGTCAGACAGTCCGAAACCGGATCGGATATGGCCCCACAGGCCAGCAGCAGCAGCAGCATCACGCCTCCAAGGGCACTGTATCCACCATGACCACCTCCCTCACCCCTATCGCACCGGTCATGAGCCCCCGAGCCGCTCACCTCGACGACTTCTGGCGCGACGTGAGCGCGATCATCGCCCTCGATGAGGTTGGATTTACCTGGACATACGACTTCTTCCACCTGTAGGCGCTCGTCTTTATGGACCGGATCGCCCCGGAGACGATCCACTGAGGCTCTCACCGTACGCGAAACAACCCAGACTGGACGGAGGTCGGTATCTTTGCCCAGCGCGCTCGCAGCCGTCCCAGCCGCCGGGGGCTCTCACGGTCCTGGCTGCGGAAGGCGGAGGGCTGGCGGACCTCGATGCCCTTGACAGCACCGTCATTCTCGCTCCCCTGCCCCTCACGCCAGGCGACAGCGTCACCGTCCGGCTCGACATCGGTCCGTGCTCAGCAGCCCAAGACAGCACGCTGATTCTGCTGACGGGTCTCCTGGCACTCAGACGTCGGTCAGGATCTCCGCACTGACCGCGTAGTCGCCCTTCAGCCAGCGCACGATCTCGGCAGCTGCGGGGTGCTCGAGGCCGGTGTAGATCCGGAGCAGCTCGTCCCGCTCCGTGTCCTGGAGCGTCTCCATGCCGTTCTCCTGGAACGCCCGCCAGTCCACAGAAAGCTGACCGGCGAGCGCCGCTGGGAGGAGCTTGTCAATGGCCTGCATGGTGTCCGCTTCCGTGCTGCCCGCTCCCCTGCCCTGGAGGCTCTCTGCCGCCGCATGCATCGGGATCCGGCTCAGCCAGCTCTGGTTCATCGGATTCATCATCAGGCCCGCGACACGCGGCAGGATCTCTGGACCACGGTCTGGCGCGGCGAGGTGGAGGAACCGTGACATCCGGGGGCCATCGTTGACGGGATAGTTGTCCCAGATGAGCGGCTTCTGCCCCATCTCATCGGCGACCCGCTCGAGGTGTGCGGCGGTGTAATTCGGAGAAACCACCTTCTCTCCGGTCCAGCAGATGTCGACCGCGTTGTCCATCGCCCGGCCCAGCGCGCCGAGGTAGCCCGCAGGTCGGTCACCAAACAAGCGATCGAGGATGGGGGCGTCGGAGTAATAGGTCGGACACATCATCAGGTGCGCGGCCACGCCGGAGTCGGCAACGACCTTCACGATGTCAGCCTGGGTCTGGGCGAGGTGCGGCATGTCACCACGCATGTCGTCGAACAGCACGCCGAGCCAGTCCAGCCGCAGCGTCTTGAGGCTCTCCAGGCGCCGCTCCAGGTCCGACCTCCCCTCGCCGTCCCACGCCTCATGCAGCGCCAGCGGGGTCAGACCGACCCCGAACCCGATGCCGACCGCCCGACACGCCGTGCCGAAGTCCCGGAGCTCCTTGGCATCTGCGGAGTCATGGGCAGTGCGCCACTCCCGGCGCAGGCGACGATCGCCCTTGGGAGCGTAGATGAAGAAGGTGAAGCCCGCCGCAGCCAGAAAGGGCAGCGCCTCAGTCCGCGCTCGCCAGCCCCAGGTCTCCCCGTAGAATCCCTCAATGACCCCCAGCGACACTGCACACCTCACGGATGGCTGACAGCCTACTCGTTATGTGACTCCAATGCTCATCCTGCTCGGAATGCTCGCCTGCGAGCCCACCCCGACCGCCCCGCCGCCGGTCACCTACACCGTCGTCAAGGGCGACTCCCTCTCCAAGATCGCCCGGGAGTACGGCGTGACGGTCGCTGCGCTGCGGCAGGCCAACGGCATCTCTGGCGACCTCATCGACATCGATCAGGTCCTCACGATTCCAGGAGAGGGCGAGATCGTGGCCTCGTCGGCACCCTCCGCGAAGAAGGCTCCCCGGAAGCGCAGCAGCGGCGGCGGCGGGCGCAGCATCTCAGCCACCTCGCCGGCGCCAGCGGGCGGCCTCTCCATGCCCGCCGAGCAGCCCTGCCTCGACGGCCCCTCGCTCTCCGAGGTCGACGGCGATGAGCCCGAGATGGTCGCCAGCGTCGGGCTGTCGCACAGCCAGGTCACCGGTGCCATGGATGCCTTCGTCGGGCAGGTGAGCCGCTGCATCGACGGCGACTGGCCGGTGGGGGTGGTCACCCTGGACATCACGGTGGCCTGCAGCGGACAGGTCGCCGGAGTGCGGGTGAGCGACAGCGGTGGTCTGGACAAGGTGCTGACGGGCTGCATCACCGACACCCTCCGCTACGCCGCGTTCCCCCCCCACGACATGCCCGACGGCTTCACGTTCGGCTACCCGCTGCGGTTTTCTCAGTGATGTAGAGTCTTCGCGTACAGGAAGCGATGATGTCCAAGCACGCGATTCGATTCTCCAACCTCGTCCAGGACGCCCGGTTCCGGATCAAAGAGGTTTCTCTCGCTGAGGTCCTGGCGCGCCACAGCAAGGGCGAGCTGATCAACCTCATCGACGTGCGCGAGGATCGCGAGTGGCTGCACAGCCACATCCCCGGTGCCCGACACCTCTCCAAGGGCACCATCGAGCGCGACGTGGAGATCTACTACCGCAAGGTCGAGGTCGAGCTGATTCTCTACTGCGAGGACGGGAGCCGCTCCGCGCTCGCTGCCGACAGCCTCCACCGGATGGGCTACGAGGGCGCCTGCTCGATGACCGGTGGCTACAAGGCCTGGAAGGCCGCCGGCGGCCCCCTCGGACTTTAGGAGCCGCCGTGCCCCGCCCCAGCAACAGCCGCGCGCGTCGCGCCGAGATCGTGGACGGCATGCTCACCGTGATGGCCACCGCAGGCTACGAGCGCGCCAGCATCCAAGCCATCGCAGCCGCCGCGGGCCTCACGGCAGGCCTGCTGCACTACCACTTCGGCAGCAAGGAGAAGATCCTGCTGGCGGTCCTCGACACCATCGAGGAGGCGATCACCGCTCGGTTTGAGCAGCGCATCTCACCAGATGCCCCGCCCCGTGTCGCATTGGAGGCCTGGATCGACGCCCACCTTGCTATCGACACCGCCAGCGATCCCCGCCTGGTAGCCTGCTGGGTGCAGATCGGCGCGGCTGCCCTCCGCATGCCCACGATCGGCACCCGCTACCAAGAGCTGCTCACCACAGACGCCGCCCGGCTTCGCAGCATCGTCGCGGCAGTGCTGTCCGAGGACACAGCAGCAGTCGATGACGCCGACGCGATCACCGCAGCGATCCTGTCTGCGGTCACCGGTGCATACCAGCTGTCCTTAGGGGTTCCAGAGCTTACGCCTCCAGGATCCGCTGCCGAGATGGTGAAAAGGATGTCTGTGGGGCTCCTCAAGATCCGCTGACTCTCTACATCCTGGTTACAGGCCCCTCCCTCGGGGAGGATGTATGGCGATCTGCGAGCTGGTCGATGTCCACAAGATCTATCGCATGGGCGAAGTCGAGGTACCGGCAGTAAAGGGCGTCAGTGTCTCGATTAATTCTGGAGAATTCACCGTCTTCTCCGGACCATCGGGCAGCGGAAAGTCCACCCTCCTCAACCTCATTGGTCTGCTCGATGTGCCCACAAAGGGTCAGGTCCTCATCGAGGGTCAGGACGTCAGCACGCTGTCTGAGGATGCCCTGGGGGTGCTGCGCGCACAGAAGATCGGGTTCATCTTCCAGAGCTTCAACCTCATCCCGGTGCTCTCTGCCTTCGAGAACGTCGAGCTGGCCCTCCAGCTCTCCGACGATCCGCCCAAGCGCGAGCGGCAGGATCGGGTGCGCGCGGCGCTGGTCGGGGTCGGCCTGGAGAAGTTCATGGACCGACGTCCCAGCCAGCTCTCCGGTGGTCAGCAGCAGCGAGTCGCGGTCGCCCGCGCGCTGGTCAAGGAGCCCGCCCTGGTCATTGCCGACGAACCAACCGCCAACCTCGACTCCAAGAACTCTGCTCAGATCCTGGAGATCATGCAGCGTCTCAACGATGAGCACGACGCCACCTTCCTGTTCTCCACGCACGACCCGATGGTGGTGAACCACGCGCGACGGATCGTACACATCCTCGACGGAGAGCTGCAGCGGATCGAGGAGAAGTGATGCGGGCGTCTTTGATCGTCAGCCTGGCGTTCCGCAACCTCACCCGCAATGTCCGCCGCACCCTGATCACCTCCGCCGCGGTCATCGCCGGGGTCAGCGTGCTGATCATGGGATTTGGCCTGGTGGACGGACTGGATGAGAACGTCATCCGCGCCCAGGAAGACACCTCCTCGGGCCATGTCTTGCTGCGGCCAGCGGAATTTCCATCCGACAACCTCAACTATCCGCTCGACAAGGCCGCCCCGATCGAGGCGAGCCTGGCAGCGGCGCTGACGGATGAGCGCATCGAGGCCTACGCCACTCGGCTGTGGTTCTCCGCCCGGATGGTCAGCGGCATGGACAGCGTGCGGATGAAGGTCATCGGCTACCGCGCAGAAGCGGAGGCCGCGGTCTTCCCTCGCGAGACGTGGACGGTCGCGGGCGCCTGGCCCACCGAGGATGGTCAGATCGCCATGGGCGCAGGCCTGGCGTCGATGCTGGAGCTGTCTGCTGGAGACTCGGTGGTCCTCAACGCACACACCATGGCCGGTGCGATCAACGCCCTGCCCTACCAGATCACCGGCATCGTCACCGCCGGAAGCCCCGCGGTCGACGCGATGTCGGTCTGGATGCCCATGGAGAACGCCGTGAGGCTCGTCGAGCCCGGCGAGGCACGCACCCACATCGCGGTGCGGCTCAAGCGGCGCGGGCTGTCCGACGGCATCATCCCGGAGCTGTCGGTGGGAGGCTGGACTGCACAGTCTTCCCTCCAGGAAGTCGCTGATCTCATCGCCCTCAACGCCTTCCGACGGCAGGCGATCTCCCTGGTCGTGCTCATCTTGATGCTCATCTCGGCGCTCGGCATCGCCAACACCGTCATCATGGCGACCTACGAGCGGGTCCGAGAGGTCGGAACGCTCCGCGCGATGGGCATGTCCCGCCGCGGCATCCAGTCGCTGTTCCTGCTGGAGGGGGGCGTGATGGGCCTGACCGCTGGTGTGCTCGGCGCCGGCGTCGGCTGCGCGGTGGTCTGGTGGTTCGCCTCTCACGGAATCGACATCTCCGGCCTCACCAACTCACTCGGTGAGACCTCGATGTCCTCCACCCTCTACATGCAGTTCACCTGGGGTCCGGTCATCTTCTCGCTGGTCTTCGGCTTCGTCGTCTCCATTCTCTCCAGCGCCTACCCCGCCTGGCACGCCTCCACCCTGAACCCTGCCGATGCAGTGAAGGCTGACTGACCGATGCTGACGATCATCCAGCTCGCCTTCCGCAACGTCCTGCGCAACGGCCGCCGCTCCATGCTCACCGCCGCGACAGTGATGCTCGGCTGCGCGCTCTTGACCATCGGGCTCTCCTGGGTCCAGGGCATCCACGGCAACTTCATCCATGCCTCCGTGCAGGCCAACGGCCACGTCCGCATGGTCACAGAGGGCTTCGCGGCGCGAGAGCGGCTGATGCCGCTGTACGAGAACATCCCCGATGACGCTGCCCTCATCGAGAAGCTCTCGGAGAATCCCGCAGTAGAGACCGTCCACCCTCGCATCCAGGTCGGCGTGGCTGCCAGCGTAGAGGGCAACGAGCTTGGCTCGGTCTTCGCGATGCTGGTCGGCGCACCCGTGGACTACTTTGACGACGTCCTCGGCTTCTCCAATCAGGTCATCGACGGGGGATTCTTCTCCGCTGAAGACAACGACAAGCAGGCGCTCATCGGCCGCACCCTGGCCGCGAACATGGGCATCGCTGCTGGAGACGAGGCGATCTTTCTGGGCAAGACCCAGGATGGCTCGCTCTCTCCGATCCGGGTTGATGTGGTCGGGGTGCTCGACACCGGCAACGGGCTGTTCGACAAGCAGGTCTTCGTGCCCCTGGAGAAGGCGCGCTGGATGGCCGACATCCCTGACGGCAGCATCGAGCTGCTCATCTTTGGTGCGGATCGTCACGAGGCGCGCGCGCTGATGGCCTCCATCGAGCCAACCCTCCCCGCGCTGGCAGAGGCCGGCGGTGTCACAGACCTGGAGGGCAACCCCGCGGGGCTGGTCCTCTCCTCCTGGGACACCCGCGAGCCGTTCGCTTCACTGCTCGGGTATGCCCGGGTCATCATGGGCACCATCGCGCTCATCATCGTGTTCATCACAGCGCTTGGGGTGCTCAACACCATGCTGATGAGCGTGCTGGAGCGTACTGCGGAGATCGGTGTACTTCGCGCGATGGGGATGAAGGTCTGGGCGCTGGTGTTGATGTTCGTAATCGAGGCACTGGTCATCTCGGCCATCGGAGGCGCGCTGGGCGTCACACTCGGTACAATCGCATCGCTGATAATGGAGTCCACTGGTGTTGATCTCGGAACTGCCGCATCCAATCTTCCCGACACAATTCCAGCCAACCGCACCCTGCATCCCGACTGGAGCTATCAGCTCTCGGTAATTTCGTTCATCCTTGGGATCCTGATGGCCTTCATCGGCTCGGCTTCCCCCGCCATGCGGGCAGCCCGGATCCAACCCGTCACAGCCATGCGCGCTCGGAGATGACCCAATGCTTGCCATCCTGCTTTCCATCGCCACTGCCTTCGCCACTCCCGACGCCGACACCGTGCTCGCCAGCGTCGATCAGAACATGAATTTCGACTCCCGCTCTGCCAGCCTCCAGATGACCGTCACCACTGGCAAGCGGGTGAAGGTCTACGAGATGGAGAGCTTCGGTCGTGGCGCAGATGAAGCCGCCATTGAATTTGAGGCCCCTGCCCGAGACAAGGGCACCCGCATGCTCAAGCGCGGCGGCGAGATGTGGACCTACTTCCCCAGCGTCGAGAAGGTCCAGAAGATCTCCGGGCACATGCTCCGCGACGGACTGATGGGCAGCAACCTCTCCTATGAAGATCTCCTCCAGACCACCCAGTTCCGAGAGCTGTACAGCGCCACCGTGGTCGGTGAAGAGGTCGTCGAGGGTCGCGACTGCTGGCAGCTTGAGCTGACGGCACGCAGCAGCGATGTCGCCTACCCTCGTCGAATGAGCTGGATCGACAAGGAGCACATGGTCCCGGTCCATGAGGATCTCTACGCCAGCTCCGGGATGCTGGTGAAGAGCTGGACGCTCACCGAGGTTCGCGAGTACGAGGGCGGCCGGAAATTCCCCACCCACATGCTGGTGGTCGACAAGATCCAGGCCGGATCCCAGACCGAGCTGGTGTTCGCGGAGCTGGCCTTCTCCGTACCCCTCGAGGATGAGGTCTTCAGCCAGCGATGGCTTGAGCGGTAGGGCGGTGACAACCCCATCTCTGCTACAGTGGGGGCATGTCAATCTTATTCCTCCTTGCCGCATGCGATGCGGTCACCGATCCCCTCGCTGAGTTCGACAGCGAGTACACCGAGATCATGGTCAGCCTCGGTGCTGCCGAGCGAGACAACGCTCGGAATGTTCGCAACAAGGAGGCCCGGCAGCGGCGTGCTGCTGCCGAGAAGGCGCGGGTCACCTTCTTCCGCCAGAAGAAGCTCCAGCAGGCCATCTCCGAGTCCCGAGCCTCATCGCCCGGGACACCAGAGCGAATCAAGGGCGAAGCCTACTGGCTGGAGTCTCTCCAATTCAGCTCCTGGACCGCCAACGAGAAGGCCGAAGAGACCCGACTGCTCGGACGACTGGAGGAGGAGTCTAGCGATGAGGTGAGCTGGTCCTCCCCCGATGGCATGACCACCGTCACCCTCGATCGCGGCTGGGACGACATCAGCGAGAGCGCCCCGAACCTCGACGAGGAGACCCGGTCTGAGCTGTACGGAGAGCACATCGAGCACCAACTCCAGGTGCTCGACGACGACTTCCAGGCGCTCATCAAGCTGCGCAATTCGGTCGCGGTTCGGGCAGGGTTCTCCAACTACTGGGAGCTGTCTCTGGCAACCAACGGCCTGAAGCCCGCGCAGGTCGAGTCGTTTCTCGACAAGCTCAAGCCGATCGTCGAGCCGATCAATGCCGCAGCCTTCCAGGCCATCCAGGGAGCAGCCGCAGAGACCAACCTCACCGTCACCCAGGCCAACCTCCCCACCCTCCGGCGTGCCGCTGGCCTCATCAGCCTGGGAGACGAGGCGAACAATTACTTCGACGCCGACCTCGCCGAGGAACGCGTCGTCACGGCGTTTCAGGACATGGGCCTGCCGGCGAGCGGCTGGCAGATCCACACCGAGCCTCGTCGCTATGCCCGTCCAGGGGCCTACGGCTTCCCGATTCGCCCGCCCGACAACGTCGCGATCGTCATCAGCCAGGACCGCCGCTGGTCGACCTGGCAGTATGAGGCCCTCGCCCACGAAGGCGGACACGCAATCTGGTGGCAGCTTCTCCCCGCCAGTCAGGCCGCCAGTCCGGCCCTCTGGAGCCCACCCGCACCCTGGCTCGAGGGCTTCGCGGGCCTGTTCGAGCGCATCCTCTACGAGCCGAGCTTCACCGAGCGCTATGTGCCCGAGCTCCCCGAGGCGCTGCGCGAGCCATTCCAGAATCAGCGCGCCCGGAATGTCGCAGTCCAGATCACCGACGGGATCGTCGACACCCTGGTCGAGAAGCGACTCTACGAGAGCCCTGAGGATCTGGTCGCCCTCACCCGCTACGCCGCAGACCTCCGCGCCGAGCTGACCGGTCTGCCAGTCCCCGGAATCAACGAGCGTGGCCTGACCTTCGACACCGCGCTGCTCTCCAGCCTCACCTGGAACTACCCAGGCTACTCACAGAACTTCCTGTACGCCTACGCCACGGAGGCAACCCTGTTCGAGGGCATCGTTGCCAGCGTCGGTGAGCCCGTGGCCAACAGCAAGGTCGGCCCCCACCTCCAGGAGAACCTCATCCAGGCCGATCCTGGAACCCCGATGCCAGTGCGCATCCGAAAGATGCTGCCGGATTCGTCTCAGACCGACGCCCTCAAGCGATACCTGGAGGTCGCCCTGACACCCCCCGCCCGTCCAGCGCAGGCTGCCAGCGAAGCTGCGCCGCCCGCCGCAGAGTAAGCCTCAGAAAGACATCTTCGCGGACATCCGACCGTGGCTTACGCCGGAGAAGCCCGCCAGGGCGCTGCCGTCCTGGCCACCGATATAGACCCCGCCAGCAGAGAACTCTACGGTGTCCGCGTACAGCCAGGTCAGCCCGACGCTTCCCAGCCAGCCGGCGACATCTGAGGCTGCAGCAGCATCGAGTCGGAGTGTTGGAGTGATGCCCCACCGAGAAGTCAGCAAGGCGTAGTCCCGAAGATCAGAAGCCTGGCGCTCGGTCGGGAAGCCATGGAGCCACTGGACGTTGAGGTAGACCGGCCCAAAGAAACGGTCGAGTCCGACGAGCCACTTGAGGTAGGGCGTACCATCCTGGGTCACGGTCCTCGGCAGCGGGTCAGGGATTTCCTGAATGGTCCCGAGCTTCTCCAGCGACTCCAGCTGCGCAAGGCTGGTGGTCGCGGCAGTCTCGGCGGGGCGCACTGCGGCGATCTCGACCCACCCAGAGATCCCAGAGAAGAGCTCGCCCTTCACCTCCAGACCGCCGACACCCTGAGCCGGATAGACGAGCGGGACACCGACATCGACCCGATCGGCGTCAGTCTGGAAGCCCGTCAGCAAGACATCGCCGTCGACCTGGGGAAGGGTGTCGTGGCCGCGGTAGAGCGACAGGGCGAGATCCGCCCGCGCCCCGCTCCAGCGCAGTCGTCCGCCGAAGCCTCCGCTCCAGATCGCACGGTCTGGCAGGCTCACGCGGGTCTGAAGCTCACGGATCTCGATGCCCGCTGCGCCGGTCGCCTGGGCGTCAAAGACATCCTCAGAGCCCGCAGTCAGCGAGACACCAGACGTCGGCAGGGCCCCTGCGACGAAGAACGGCATCCATGCCCCCTCCACCGAGAGATCCCCAAAGCTCCCCACGGCGTGGACGCCAGGTGTCGAGAGTCTGCGATCAAATCGAGTCGGATCCTCGAGGTCCCAGGGATTCAGGTTGTCGACCAGGCTGATCCCGGTTCCCACTCCCCACGCCATGCGCTGCACCCCGACCTTCAGCGAAACATGCTCGCCACGGGTCGCGAGCCAGGCATCTCGGACGCGAAGCGACCAGGGCTGGGTGCCGGTCACGGTGCTGGCCCCATCGATGTCATCAAAGGACGAGGTGTTGTGCAGCCGGACGTCGAGGTTCCCCCGCGCGCGAACACGATGACCGATCCGAGCCGAGGTCCACGGCGAGAACATGGCTGTGTCCCGAAAGTCCAGCCAGTACCCCGACGGAGAGAGCCTCAGGTTGGTCGTCAGTGATGCGCCGGCCTCAAGCTCCTCCGCCGACACAAGCCCGGAGAGCAAGAGCAGCACTACTTACGCGAGCCGTAGAAGTCCAGGGCGACCTGGCAGGGAGTGCCGTTAAAGACTGGGCAGGTGTCGCCGCTCGCGTTGCTGACGCTCATGAACGCCTGGCCGGTGACGGTGGTGCTGGTCTCAATGTTGATGGTTGCATCGATGCTGAGGTCGACGGTGCAGTCGGGGTAGGAGTCCTCGTTAAACACCACTCCGCTCTGGAGCGCGCCAGCCATCGCGAGCTGATCGGTTCCACCATCGGTGACCGTGATCTCCATGCTGGAGAACGGCTCCTGGAGCTGGATGGAGTAGCTGGCTGGCAGGCTGTCCCAGCCCGGAAGCTCAATGGGATAGGCCCAGTCGCTCTCCGAGCCGTCTCCCTCGGGGAGGAACAGCACAGTGAAGCCACCGTCGAGGCAGGCATCGCTGACCGCGGTGTTGGTGAACAGGAATTCACCGGCCTCAAATGGTGCCGATGCTCCGGTGTCGTCTTTGTCACCGCAGGCAGACAGGGTCGCGATGCCGATAGAGGTCGCCATCAACAGTAGGTGTCTCATTTGTGCTCCCGTGCGCGCCATCTGCCCAAAATTCAGGGATTTTCCAGCGCACTCACCGTAAATAGCTCATCAGACAGTCCCTGCTCAAGCACCGCCGACTGGAGAACCGCCACGGTGCTCCGGGTGCGCTTGAGATCGACGACCTCCAGGCGGTGTGCCAGCAGAGTCTCGCCCTCCAGGCGGACATCATCCATCGTCAGCCGCCGAGTGACGGCGCCGCGCTTGTCGAGGTGATCCAGCCGCCGGATGACCCCGTCCTCCCCAACCCAGAGGTCAACCTGAGCCGAGCCGGTGTCGACTCGGGGCGTCAGCTTCAGGCGGGTCAGTCCGTCCTCAGCGCCGATGATCTCGGCGTCATAGTCCTCTGCGAAGCCGATCCGAGCGAGATCATCGACCGCAAAGTCGGTCCCCATGAATGCATCTGCCCGCTTGCTGCCGATCACACGGCGTGCTGGAGGGTACTGGGGGAGGAAGAGGTGGAGGGCATCTCCGTGGGTGACCAGCAGCCCGACGCCCTTGAGACGAGTCGGCTCAACCATACGGACAATCCGCTTGTCATCTCCCTTCTGCCAGATCTCGATGGTACGGCCAGCCTGCTCGCCTCGGGAATCCGTCACCGTCAGCTCAAGGACCATGTGGGCGTCATCAACCCGAGCAACCGAGTCAATGTGCCCGAGCCACTCCGCTCCAGAGCTGGGTACAGCGTAGGCATTCGAGGTGAAAAGCAAGCCCAGAAAGCCGAAAAAAGTGCCCTTCAGGTGCATCATTTCCCCCTGTAATCAGTATCCAGATGAGTGTATTATTGTATTCCTCGTGAAGAAGAGACACCGAGAGTGTTTAGCTGAAGGAGGAATTCCGATACTATTCTTATGAGGAGGGGAGGTCAGGATGCGCACACTCACTGAGCTGTGGAATGATGACGCGGCATCCACCGGAATGGAGTACGCGCTCATCGCGTCTCTGGTCAGCGTCGGAATCATTGCTGGGCTCGTCGCCTTCGCCGGAAGCGCGGTGAACGTTTGGACGTATGCCTCAACCGCGATCACGGCTGCGCTGAACTGAGCTCGGGACAGCGTCTCTGACTGGAGCGGCGTTTCTGACTGGAGCGGCGTCTCTGACTGGAGCGGCGTATCAGGTCACTTCGGATACTCAGCCCACGCGGGTATAGCAGTCACTGTACTCGAGGACTTCGCCTTCCTGTGAGACCACGGTGCGGATCTTCAGGGTGTCGTCCTCAGTGTGGAATTCGCGGGTGATTTCTGCGTTCGCGACGTTGAGCTCTTGGAGGACCACTGGCTCGACGCTCCAGCTGCTCATGCCAGAGTCTCGGCCGTTGCCTTCATCAAGCACGTAGCTGTCGTCCAGCGGGAGGAGCTGTATGCGATCACCGAGCAGACCAGGGAGCAGGCTGACATCAGGCAGCCCCGCCTCGCGAGAAGCCGACGTGCGCTCCCAGAGACCACCAAGTCCTTCGGTCTCATCATCCTCGAGCAGCGCTGCCGGTCCGAGGAGACCAAGGGCGGCGGCAATGACCAGAGGGCTGGCGTTGATCTTGATCATGATGGCTCCCACTGTCAGTTAGCCACCTCAAGGCAGAGAGCAACCGCCAATTTGTCCTGGATTGTCACGCCCCCCTTGGCAGCAGCCCTCACCCTCCAGCAATGTCGTAGCGAACCGCGATGCTGCTCTCAAAGGGCGGCACCCACACCCCATCGAAATTAATGGTGTTCTGCTCGGCATCGTAGGTCCAGCCAGAGCGAACATCCTGATCGATTATCTCGTCGTCGACGGAGACCTCGATGGTCTCCTCGATGGGAGCATAGTCAAGATAGAAGGTTCGAATGGGGTCGGTTATCCGCTCGCCGATCTGAGACATCAGCTCGGCGTAGTCAGCCTCACAGATGTTGCCGAGCAGGCCATTAAGGCGCTCAGAGACGCTCTGATACCGCAGCCCAGGCCAGGAGCCTTCACAGCCCTCTGAGAGGGTCGGACCGATGATGCTGGAGACCGACAGTCGCTGCTCTCCCTTGAGCTCCAGGAGATCATCGATGTAGCGCTGAACCGGCACACGGACATCGGGCTCATCGTAGCAGCGCACCCCCTCGGCCTCGTCGGGGATGACGTTGTCATCGGAGCAGTCGTTCTCGTCAGAGACAAAGATCACCGCCAGTCCAGCGTCCTCACGGACAAACCCCAGGTTGTCCTCAAGGAGGACCGAGGCCGCGGCCTGGAGACCGCGCTCCTTGTCCGATCCCTCGATCCCGACCAGGACCCGCTCCTCAAACATCGAGATGTAGTCATCGTCGGGCGTCAGCACTTCCGGGCGTCCGATGAGCCGGCCACGCAGCGGGGTGGTGAGGTCCATGTCTGTGGTGGTCACGCCGAGCTGAAAGTCAACGTTCTTCGACTGTAGTGAGCTGATGAATGCCTGAAACCCTTCCGCGACCTGCTCCTGCTCGTTCTGCATGGAGATGGAGTCATCGACGACCCACAGGATGTCAACGGCGCTCGCCCCTTCTTGGTAGAAGAGGTCGGCTTGAGCAAGGATGTTGATGTTGTTGTCTGGCGCACAGCCGACAGCAAGCAGCAGAAACAGGGCAGAGCAGGGTGGGGTTTGCATCAATCCTCCGCAGACCAACCATAGCAAGAGTCGCGCCGTTTTCGTAATACGATACAACGCCAATTCTGGCTCACTCCCATGTCCAGGTGGGGCAATCTTACCGGGACAACTGTGCCCCAGCACGGTGAATCGTAGCTTCTCGATGACAGAATGTCGGGCAGATGTGGAGCCTGGTGACACGATTTCGAGTGTAGGACCGGCGCATGCCGGGGTAGGGGGTGGTCCGCATCTTGCTGAGGCCCCACCTGATGTTGTTCCTCACACTGCTCTCCTGCGCTCCCAAAGAGCCTCCTCCTCCCCCGCTCCCGCCGGCACCGATCCTGCCAGCACCGGATGGAGAGCTCTACGCCACCGGCATCAGCGAGCCGCGAGATCCGCTCATCGCACAGGCCGTCTCCGTGGGGCTTCCATGGCAAGAATCCCTATCTGGCGCAGCGACCGCGCTGGCCCTGGAGCAGCCGTTCGCCCCAGAGCTGAGCAACGCGCGATGGGCAGCGGTTCGGTCCGGCTACCCCCACCCCGTCCGGAGCCTGCTGGTCGCCAGCGTGCGGCAGGACAACATCCCGGAGACCCTGCTCGCTGAGCTCCAGCGTCTCCTGGTGAGCGGAGATCAGATCGGACTGGTCCGGGCACGCTCGGGTGGCTCCGACCGCTGGGTCGCGCTCATCGGGCGTCCTCGGGTCACCATCGGTGCCTTCCAGCGAGAGCTCCCCCTCGGCGCAGCGCTGTCGCTAAAGACCGATGCAGAGGGCTGGCGCCTCCTGTCGCCCTCAAGTGTCGAGACCAGCGGCCTGATGTCCGAGGAGCCGATCCTCAGCGAGCCGGGAGAGTGGTGGCTGGAGCTGACCCAGCGGAGCAACACGGTGCTCTCGGTGCCACTACACGTCGACATGGACACCCCGCCAGCTCCGATCCTCACCCTGCCCGGCGAGCCCACCCCGAGCCCGACAGAAGCGAGCGCGCTGGCGTATGAGCTGGTCAACAGCATTCGAGATGCCTTCGACCTTCCCCACCTCCAGATCGATCCCACCCTGGAGACCCTCGCCGGCTACCCCCTTGAGCTCTCGCTCGCGGGAAGCTGGGAGAAGGAGCGGGGCGAGGCGCGGCTTCGTGCCGCAGGCTTCGTCGGCGGCCCCGTGGGCCAGCTGACCTGCGAGGGACGCACCGTCGCGGTGTGCATTGACACGCTGATGTGGTCCATCGATGAGAGAGCCGTGCTGCTCCATCCAGGACTGCGACTCACAGGCATTCAGGCACAGGTCACCACCGAGGGCATCTCGATGGCGCTCAACGCCGCCAGCGAGTGAGACAGAAGGATATATCCAGCTTCATGCTTCTCCTCCTCGCCTTGGGCTGCCGCCCGCCCGTCACGCCCCGTGTCATCACGCCGCAGGTCCGCTATCGCCCTGGCGAGCCCGCCGATGACAGCGGACAGCAGCTCCTCGCCATCATCCCAGACGGGCAGTGGGACCTCGGGCTGGTCAGCGCCGCGGAGGATCTGCTGATGGTGATGCGGGATCGCACCGCCCGAATCCCGCCCGCTGCAGCCTCTCTCGCCGCTGCCCGTGCGGGCTTTCCGGGACAGGCGCGGTTTGCCCGGCAGATCACCGGGGGGGCCTTTCCTGATGCCCTTGTCGAGCAGGCGCTGCTGTCCGCCGACGGACTCCCCGTCGACCTCGGACTCGTCAGCCGGACTTTTGGAGACGGAATCACCCTGTGGATCCTCGGCTGGGCACCGCATGTTGCCGATGTTGATCCGCTGCCCGCTCGACTCGAGCTCGACGAGACCCTCGCCGTCCGAATGGACCTGCTCACTCCGGTTGATCGAAACAGCCGCCTGTTCCTCGCGCCGCCAGACAGTCCGGTGATCGAGCTGACGATTCGCTCGGGCGTCGCGCGGTGGCTGGATCGATTCGAGACCCCAGGAGAGTGGCGGGTGGAGGTCATCACTGGAGAGCAGCAGGATGCCCGGGTCGCGCTTCTCTTCTCGGTCTTTGTCGACACCATCCCGCCACCCCTCCCCGCGCTGAGCGCCGCTGCGCTCCTCCCGCCCAACCCACATCAGTCGGAGGACGCGCTGTATGACGCACTCCAGACGCTGCGGACGGAGCGTGGGCTTCCGCGCCTCAAGCGCTTCGAGCTGTTCGAGAGCGTGGCGAGAGAGCATGCCGCACTGATGGCCTCCAGCGGAGTAATTGCCCACCGCATTCCCGGCGTGACGAAGGGAGTCCCCGACCGCGCCGCCCGCCTCGCCCATCCAAGAGCCGACCACACCGAGAACGTAGCAGCAGCCGCGACGTTCGAGGAAGCCATGGACCTCGTCATCGGCTCACCCGCTCACCTCGGCGCCCTGCTGTGCGAGGACTGCACCCACGTCTCGATCGGGACCGCGCTGGAGCCCGTGCTCGATCGACGTCCCCGACTGTTCGTCACCTGGGAGATGCTGTCGTTCCCAGAGGGTGAGCCCCGGAAGATTCGGGACTGGTGACGTTGAATCCAGGTCCGTGAAGTCGTACACTCGGTGTTGCCACGTCAACACCTGCGGTCATGCTTCACTTACAGATTCGATACAGCAGCAGCCACCGGGCGACCCTCACCGGCGCTGGACGCTGGCAGCCCTATGGAGATGGCTCCCCGGTTCCCCCCGGTCTGGCTGTCGTGACGATGGTCTCTCCCCCACACGGAGCGGAGCTGAGGGCACTCGATGCAACGGGAATCCCTTTGTCGCTGGAGACCCTCCACGGACTCTGCCAGCGGCCGATCATCGGCAACCAGCTGACACTGTTCGTCTAAAACCCACCTAAGTCGTCTTAATCAAAGGACATCATTAGACCTTGGGCATGCCCTACAGGGTCGGGCTATATCCAGTGACATGCGCGTCCTTCTGGTTCAGGCCTTTACAGCACTCGACATGGAGCTGGTCTATCCGATCGGGCTCGCCTACCTGGCGGCCCATCTCGATGGTCACGATGTCGAGATCTTCGATCTCAACCTTCACCGGGATGCCCCGTTTGAGGCGCTCGCTGCATGCCTCGACCGGTTCAGTCCTGAAGTCGTCGGTATCTCCCTTCGCAACATGAAGGTCGGGATGCCCCACAAGTACACCGACGACTTTGAGCCCCAGCAGGACACCATCCTTCTCATCAAGAAGAAGTGCCCCAGCGTGAAGGTCATCGCCGGTGGTACCGCGTTCAGCCTCTATGCAGAGGCGATGATGAAGCGGGTCAACGCCATCGACATGGGCATCTGGGGAGAAGCCGAAGAGCGCCTCCCGCAGCTCTTAGAGACCCTGAACGCACCCTGGAAGGTTCCCGGGGTCTACTACCGAGATGGCGAGGAGGTGAAGTACACCGGACCGCCCTCCAAGGTCGACTTCAAGTCGCTGCGCCACCCCCGGCGCGATCTGGTGCCTCACCAGCCCTACCTCGCCTCGTCCTTCGTCAGCGTCGGACTCCAGGCCAAGCGGGGCTGCGCGCTCCGCTGTATCCACTGCTCCGATACGTTCCTCCTCGGCCACAACGTCCGCATGCGTCCAGCCAACGACGTCGTGGACGAGATCGAGGACATGGTTCACACGTACGGCGTCCGACAGTTCTTCTTCTGCGACCAGATCTTCAACATCCCCGTCGCCCACGCCATCGACATCTGCAAGGAGATCGTCCGCCGCAAGCTCGACGTGCAGTGGTCGGCGTGGTTCAACGAGCACCGCAAGACCCTCCCTGATGAGCTGATCATCTGGCTGAAGCGTGCCGGCTGCGGGCTGCTGTCGTTCTCCCCCGATCACGTCGATGATCGGATGCTCAAGAACCTCGACAAGAACTTCCGCTACGAGGACATGCTCTACACCGTCCAGGTCGCCAAGAAGCACAACATGGACGTCGAGTACAGCTTCTTCCTGAATTCTCCAGGAGAAGATCTCCGCAGCCTGATGAGCATCGTCAAGTTCCTCGCCCACGCCCGCTGGGAGCTCGGCGGCAAGCTGCGGATGTTCACCCTCCTGCTGATGCAGCCGATCCGCATCTACCCGCACACTCGGCTCGCACAGCTTGCCCGTGAGCAAGGCCTCATCTCCCCCGATGACGACCTCATCGAGGGGCGCGTCTGGAACCCGGGCGCCCTGCGGCATGCCGTCTACGGCATCCAGTCCGGTGCCAAGACCCTCTACAACGCCCGGAAGCGGTGGCAAGAGGCGACCGGCAAGACCTACGCCTCCGTCACCCGCGACGGCACGCACAGCAACGCCGACTCCGACAGCATGAGCTGGACGAATGCGCTGTAGTCTGTCCTCAGCAGACGGATGAAGCTCAGCAGCGTCTCGTTCTCCTGGCCCGATGGCCCGTGCATCGCAGCGGACTTTTCCCTGTCCATCGCGCCGGGGAGCATCACCGTGCTGGTGGGGGCGAGCGGGTGTGGCAAGTCCACCATCCTGCGCCTGCTCGCAGGCCTGCTCACGCCCGAGTCTGGGAGCGTCAGCGCGCCGCTGTCCAGCCGCGCCTTTGTCTTCCAGTCCCCCAACCTCTTGCCCTGGCTCAGCGCGCTGGACAATGTTGCGCTGCCGCTGAAGCTCTCCGGGCTCGATGCCACGACCCGACGGGAGCAGGCCCGCGAGGCGCTGGGGCGGGTCGGGCTGGCTGACGCGTCCTCATCGCTGCCCCGGGCGCTGTCGGGCGGAATGCGGATGCGGGTCAGCCTCGCGCGCGCCCTGGTGACGCAGCCGGCGCTGCTCCTGATGGATGAGCCGTTCTCCTCCCTCGATGCGCTGACCCGTCGCCAGATGCACACTGAATTCCTCTCCCTGACTGAGAGCCTCTCGACGACCGTCGTCATGGTCACCCATGACTTGGAAGAAGCGGTCCTGCTGGGTGACCGGGTGGTGGTCCTGGCCGGACAGCCGGTCACCATCGCGGAAGACACCACGCTCACCACGCCGCGGCCGCGAGATCGTCACGCGCCGGCGGTTGTCGCGCTGGTTGCAGCACTGGAGGGCGCGCTGTGAAGCTCGCGCACCTGCTCCCGGTCCTCACCGCCGGGGTCTTGCTCTCCGGCTGGGCTGCGCTGGCATCGCGCTACCCTCCCGTCCTGCTGCCCTCTCCTCATGAGGTGCTCCAGGCCAGCATCAGCGGTGCCCCGATCCTCGCCGAGGCCACCGCCACCACCGCCGTCGCCTCGCTCATCGGGATGCTCATCGCGGTCGGATTCGGGCTGCTTGGAGCGATGCTGTTCTCGCGCTCGAAGTGGCTGGAGGCAGCGCTGTACCCCTACGCGCTCCTGCTACAGACCGTGCCGATCGTCGCCATCGCCCCGCTGCTGGTGGTCTGGCTCGGCTACGGGCTTCCTCCGGCAGTCGCCAGCGCAGCCATCGTCTCGTTCTTCCCGGTCCTCACTGCCGCCAACCTCGGCATTCGATCCACGCCTACCGAGCAGGTTGAGCTGTTCGCGCTGTATCGGGCCGGCTTCCTCTCCACCCTCTTCCACCTCCGGCTTCCCAGCGCGCTGCCGTTCCTGTTCTCCGGGCTGCGCACCGCGGCGGGGCTGTCGGTCATCGGGGCCATCGTCGGTGAATTTGTCGGCTCCAACGGCTTCCCCCCCTCGCTGGGCTTTGTGGTGCTGCGATCGGCCCGATCCGCAGACACCGCCACCAGCTTCGCGGCGATCTTCGCCGCGGCGGTACTTGCCCTGGTCTTCTTCTCTGCGGTACGCCTGCTGGAGAAGCTGAGCATTGGGCGCTGGCACGGAGGTGAGTAGTGGTGTGGTGGATCCTGGCCTGTAGCGGCTCCCAGACAGAACAAGCCGCGGCCCCTCAGCCCGGCGCCCCGGCGCTCACCCCCATCCGGCTGGCGCTGAACTGGTACCCTGAGCCCGAGTTTGGTGGCTTCTACGAGGGTGTGCTCGGCGGGCACTACGAGGCTGCCGGCTTCGACGTCACCATCATCCCTGGCGGCCCCGGAGCGCCGAGCCTGGAGCTGCTGGCGTCCGGTCAGGCAGAGGCCGCCCTGAGCGCAGCAGACGATCTGCTCGTCAAGCGCAGCCGCGGCATCGAGGCGGTCGGGGTCTTCCCCAGCCTCCAGATCAACCCGCAGGGCGTGATGGTCCACAGCAGCAGCGGAGTCACCCAGCTCCAGGATCTCACCGATGGCCAGCTCGCCATCGAGATCGGCTCGCCGTTCCAGAGCTTCTTGTGGAAGACGGTCGGGCTGGAGGGCAAGATCGAGCCGGTGCCGTATGGTGGCTCGATCGGCCCCTTCCTCGTAGATGAGACCTTTCGACAGCAGGCGTTCATCACCTCTGAGCCCTGCCTCGCGGAGGGACAGGGTGCCTCCATCAGCTTCCTGAAGGCGGCCGACGTCGGCTGGAATCCGTACGCGGCGCTGCTGACCGTCTCCGACCCGCCGCCGCCATGGACCGCTGACTTCGTGGCAGCCACCCGGGCCGCCTGGCAGGCATACCTGGACAACCCGGCTCGGGCCAACGCCGAGCTGGCGCGCCTCAACGACCAGCTCAAGCCCGAGCTGCTCGCCTGCATCACCGACGCACAGCGTCCGTTCGTTCTCGGCGAGGACGGCCTCGGCGCGATGACCGACGTCCGCTGGGCGGCCACTCGGACCGCCCTCGTTGAGCTGGGTCTGCTGGAGGCGAGCGTCACCACCGATGGCGCCTGGAAGACATTCCCATAGCGCAGCACAGCGGTCGTGCTCAGCGCACCAGCGACACCCCCTCCGCTGTGCTCCCAAGATGGATGGACGGTCTCACGTCTTTGCTGCCAGGCCATCCGCGACGAAGCAAGCGTACTCCGTCCGTGACTTCTGCTCAGACTGCGCGCACCACGCGCGATGTCATGCCGTAAAATAAAGCTCCCCCCAGGCAGATGCAGGCTAATGGTTGCGCCTGCCCGGGACGTGCATCCCGGTGCCTGGAGGGAGTCGGTGGTAGCCGGGAACGTAACAGAACCCCGGTGTCACAATTCTAAGGAACGCAGTCGTTGCAACGCAACATCTACGCCGGAGAAGGGCTGCGCTATATCCACTGATACCAGTGGATTACACTTTACAGTTCACGTCAGACGAAATCTGTTTAGCGATGCGCGGTGCTCCACTACTTCGCCACCACCTGGCTATGCACGTAGGGTTTACTCACTGGATCACCTCCTTTCTTCGGTGCGTTAATGTTCACAGGTCCCGACCTGCTTATCCACCAAGAGCCACCGGCACCCATGGTGGGGAGACGCCGCCCTCACGGCGGGATCCGGCGAAATCGGAGTGGCTAACTCCGCTCGCGCGCTGAAGACTGCCTCCAGCGTATGTTCTTATGTGTAAGGACTATAGCCCTCAAGGCAACCCAACCGTCAACTCTATTGCTAAAGTTCTTTTGAGCTGGAATCGGGCACCCCATCGCAGACCTCTCCCAGAGGATGTGACCGCGTGACCAGACCCGCTGATGTGTTGTGTCTATGCAATGCCCCGACGGGAAGATTATTCCCGACGCCTCCACACCGTGAGTGCGCCGAGCAGGATCAGCGACATCGAGCCACCGACCGGTGCGACAGTGCAGCCGCCAGAGGACTTGTCGTCGCTGCTGCTGCCATCTCCAGGCAGGACGGTGTTGCTGCTCTCTCCACCCGAGAGGAGGTCTTCCAGGACGACGTCATCCGCCGTGAACACGTTCTCCTCCAGGGGAACACTCTCCGCGATCCAGTCGATGTACTGATCGACCCGGGTGGCACCAGAGTAGCCGCCCACGCAGGAGGGATAGACGAACGAGTTCACGCCAGCGATCGCGTAGCCCTGCTCTGGGCTTCCGACGAGACCAGCCCCACCAGAGTCACCGTAGCAGACGTTGGAGCCGCCGGAGTCGTAGGCGTAGATGAACTGCTCGTCGTGCTCGTAGTACGGAATCTCAGCGTAGCGCTTGACCCCAGAGTCGTAGCCGTTGTCGCTGGTCACTCCCCAGCCTACATAGGTCAGCGGCTCGTCGCTCCAGTCCGCGCTGGGTGGCTCCTCGTTGAGCGGCATCGGCATCATCGACAGCGCCTCATCGAGCTCGACAAGCCCGATGTCTCCGGTGAGACTCTGGGCGCTGTAGGAGGGGTGATCGAACCAGTCGACCGCGAGGACTTCCTCCGTGATGCTGTCACCGTTGGACATGTCGCTGCCGACCATGAACACAATCTCAGCACCGTAGTGGCGCACATATGCATCGAGGTCGGAGAGGCAGTGCGCTGCGGTGAGCACCCACCTGCGGTGGATGAGCGTGCCCGAGCAGAATGACTCCCGATACTCTCCAAAGCGCATCGCCAGCACACCGACCTGTGCAAAGTCATCGGTGGTGTCCCCGTCTACAATCGGTGGGGGTGGAGGACTGGCGACTGCGGAGGACAGCATGGTGAGCAGAGCGGGGGACATAGAACGCCTCAGGTGTTGCAGGGAAGATATGACTCTTCGCTCTGCGGGGTGTCATTTCGCTGTGAAGCGGGCCATTCCTTTGGCCTTTCTCGTCGCCTGCATCGACTCGCAGCCGCCGGTGCTCTCCGTCCGACCGCTGTCCGAGCCTCACCACCGGGGAGCGGTGTCGGTTTCGATCTTTGCTGAGCCCGGTGCTCAGGTCACCACTCGCATCGACGATGCCCCGGCCCAGTCCCTCCTTGGCACCCCCTGGTACATCGACACCGCCTCCCTCTCCGACGGCGCCCACGCGCTCTCCATCGAGGCGACCGATGCCGCTGGAAACACCAGCGCGATCCGCCTCTCCCTGGCGACCGACAACACGGCGCCGACCCTCGCTCTCGCTCCAACCAGCGGCGTGCAGGGGCAGACCATGGGGCTCGTGCTGACCAGCGATGAGCCCGTCGCCGCCACAAGCGCGACCTTCCTCGACCGGCAGCGGCCCCTCTACCCCCTCGAAGATGGTCGCTACCGGGCGCTGATCGGCATCGCCATCACCCAGGAGCCAGGTGATTTTCCCCTCACCCTGTCTGCGACAGACGCCGCTGGAAACACCGCCGAGACCACCATCCCGCTGAACATCGCCGCGGGCACGTTCCCCGCTGGAGGCTTCATCCGCCTCTCCAAGACGCAGACCGCAGCCCGTGCAGACGAGCCTTCTCGCGCGCGCACCCGGAAAGAGCGCCGCGATGCCTACACCGTCCGCTCCGATGCCCCGCTCTGGGACGGACCGCTTCAGCGCCCCATTGAGGGTCGGCGGACCTCAGGCTTCGGTCGCTATCGGACCTACTCCGATGGCCGACGGAGCTACCACTACGGAACGGACCTCGCCAACATCACCGGCACCCCCGTCCGGGCTGCCGCGGCGGGGATCGCGCTTCACGCCGGCTGGCAGCACATCTTCGGAAACGTCGTCATCCTCGACCACGGCCAAGGCGTCTCCACCAGCTACAACCACCTCTCGTCAGTCGCGCTCACGGTGGGTGAGCGCGTCGAGGCTGGAGAGGTCATCGGACAGGTCGGCTCGACGGGGCAGAGCACCGGTCCGCACCTGCACTGGGGCCTGGTCGTCGATGGCATCTCCGTCGACGCCGAGCAGTGGCTCGCTCCCCTGCCCTGGGACTGAGCCTCAGTCGCTGGGCGCGCCGCGATCGATCCAGTCGCGGATCTGATCGATGGTGGCCTGGTCCAGCAGCCCTGAAGGCGGCATCGGATCTCCGATGATGCTGCTGCCACCTTCCATCTTCTCGATGAGGTAGCTGCCGTCAGCATCTCCGGAGACCACCAGGGTCGCACCGGTCTGTGCCGTGCTCGCCACCCCGACGAGGGCCGCATGATCGTCCTCGCCATCCAGGGTCAGCCCGCCCGCTGCGCCGCCATGACAGGAAGAGAAGCCGCAGGACTGAACCAGGACCGCGTCGACCTCCTCGAAGGTCAGCTCAGCGACACCAGAGTCCCCCTTGTCCCCACATCCCGCGATAAGCAGCGCCAGTACCATCGTCCGCATCATCATCCTCCTTTGATTCGATGCGTATGATAGGGCTCCTCGGGAGTTGCTGTGAACCCCTGGCTGCGTCGAAACCGCTCGCTGTTGATCCTGCTGCTGGTGACAACCCTGGCCTACGCTCGACTGTGGGGGGTGGGCTGGTCCTGGGATGATGAGGCTTTGATCCTTGACAACCAGGTCACGGGTTCTCTCGCCAACATCGGTGAATTCTTCACCCGGGATCTGTGGGGGACCACGCGACTGGAGGCCCTCAAGAGCGGCTACTATCGGCCGATGTTCCTGCTGTCGCTGGCTGTGGATCGCGCCCTGTTCGGTCTATCAGCGACCGCCGCGCACGTTCACTCCCTGCTGTGGCACCTCCTGGTCGTGGTCGCGCTGCACGGACTGATCCGAAAGCTGGTCACCCCCGCCGCCGCGATCACTGCCGCGACCCTGTTCGCCCTCCACCCGGTCAATGCTGAGGTCCTCGCCCTGGTCGCTGCGCGCAATGACTCGATGGCCGCTGCGATGAGCCTGTTCGCCATCTGGCTGGTCAGCGACCGGGAATTCGACTCCAGAAAGGCTGTCGGAGCGGGCCTGCTGTTCCTCGGCGGGCTGCTCTCCAAGGAGAGCGCCGTGCTCGCCCCGGTCATGCTGGTGGTGCTCGATCTGGCCCGCTTCAAGCGCCCCGGTGATCTCAAGCGCTACCTGCCGTTCATCATCAGCGCAGGCCTCTACCTTGGACTGCGCAGCCTCGCAGAGATCAACGAGGGCATCATGCCCGGCGAGTCCAGCTACGCCCTCATCGTCGGGCGCTCAGCGGAGATCATCGCGCTGTATGGTCGCCTGCTGGTTTTCCCATGGCCGCTGAGTCCTGCACGCCACGTCAGCTACCTCCCCGACATCGCCACCAACATTCCTGGGCTGCTGGTGTTCGGAGCGCTGGTCGTCGCCGCGCTGGTCAAGAGCCGGCTGGATGCCCTGGTGGTGGTCGGCCTGCTGTGGGCCGGCCTCGCGTTTGCCCCCAGCCTCGCCGCGACCCTCGACAAGGGCCTCCTCGGAGAGCGCTACCTCTACTTTGCCCTCGCCGGTCTCGCGCTGTCGATGGCGGCCGTCCTTCCCCGTCCGCCGCGATGGCTGGCGCCCGCCATTGCCATCCCCGGAATCATCGCGCTCCAGCTGCGGCTGCCGGAGTGGCAGGACAGCCGAACGGTCTGGGAGGCTGCCCATCGGGTCTCGCCCAGCCCCTTCACGGGTGCCGGGCTCGGCTGGTACTACCACCGAGACAAGGAGCTGGACAAGGCGCTGCCGCTGCTGGTCATGGCCCTCGAGGGTGATCCCCCCTACCGCGACGTCTGCGATCTCATCGTATCCGCCCACATCGAGGACAAGCAGACCCGAAAGGCCGCCGAGATCGCGAAGTGGGCCATCGAAGAGCGGGGCTGTCCGCCGCGCGGCATGATCATCGACCACTACGCCATCGCGCTGGCGGGAAGCGGATCCTGGGAAGAAGCCGTCACTGTCGCACTCAGCCAGCCTGGCGGACCGCAGGGGGTCGGCATCGTCGTCCTCGCAGCCGCCCAGGCACGACGCGGCAACCTGGAGGCGGTCCGCGCCGGGGCCTACCTCAACAAGGATCCCGACTTCACAAAGCGCGTCGCCCAGCTCCTCAAGATCGGTGGAGAGCCACAGCTTGCAGCGAAGCTTCTGGGAGGCTGACCCGATGGACTCTCCGCTCGCCCGCTACCTGATGGGCCACGCGCTCGGCACCCTCCACGAACAGATCGCCCTCAAGGAGCCCATCGCCCTTCCTGGCGGCGGCGTGGCCCCCGCCTGGCTGTGCCACACCGACCGAGGAGTGTTCATTGCTGGAGTCGCCGGCGCGCCTGGTGCCGTCCTCGATCTCGGACGCGCCACCGAGCTGCGCTTTCAGGGACGGGCGATGGGGGATCGCATTGCCATCGGCGGCCAGGCGTTCACCCTCCCCATCGGCTCCGGCGACCGCGTCCGGGTGATGATCGCCCGGACCCGCCTGAGCATCGCAGCGGCTCATCCCGTTCGTCCGCCGCGAACAGACGGGCCGTTTGTGCAGCCCAGCGACGCGCTGGAGACCCTCTGGCTCTCCAGCGCGCTGGCCCCGAATGAGCCCCTCATCGCCTGGCTGCCGACAGCATCAGAGCACACCTTCCCGGACTCTATTGGCGGTCAGGTTGATGCTCCGATGTGGTTCTTGATGACCGCCGATCGCACCCTACTGGTCGCCATCTCTCGCTACGGCGAGGCCCACACGCAGTCTCTGCCGGCGGCCCCCATCGTGCTGACGGAGAACCGCCTCACCCGAGACACCGCGATGCTCGGAGAGCACACATGGCGCCTGCCCCGGGGTGGTCTAGAGCGGCTCATTCCGCTGCATGCCCTCCCTGCCAAGAGTCGGGATCGTCGCCTGCGCGCAGCCGCTCGACTGCTGGCCCTCCGGAGTCATCCCGGTGCTGCCACAGCCCTGCTCGATGCCATCCAGAGCCTCGACCCCCTCGACCGGCTGTCACGGGCCGTGCTCTGCTCGGATCCAGCCGGCCGACGCGCAGCGCTGCGTGACCTGACCACCACCGACTCCGACGCCGGTCGCCTCACCCTCTGGGCGCGTCGGTGGGAGCAGCCGCTCTCCGAGTCTCGGATGCTGCTGGGTGAGGTGCTCGACGCCCTCTCCACCGACAGCGCGAGCTGGGCCATCCCGCTTCATCGCCAGATCCGCGACCTCCAGCTCGCCGAGGTGACGGACCTGTCCGCCCAGGCCGAGATCGATCTCGAGCTCGCCGAGCACCTCATCATCTCCGACCGTCGGGCCGAGGCGGTGACCATCTTGGAGCCCCGCTGGGAGAAGCTGCCGGATGAAGAGCTGCGCGCCGTCCTGCCCCCACCGGGTGCGGATCTGACGTCCGGAGAAGGCGGACCACCGCTGCACATCCGGACCCTGGAGCTGCTCGCCATCGCGCGCGGACCCGATGCGACCCCCGAGCTGAGCGCCGTCGCCGCGCTCGCCCGACACCTCCCCCTGGTCTCCGCCCGCCTTGATGCACTCGCGCAGCTCGACGATCCGCTCCTCTCCCCCCGCGCGGCACAGATCCGAACCCTGCTCGACCCTGGCGGCCTCACTCCCTCAGAGGCGGATCGCCCACCGCCGCCTCGCCCCCTCGCTCCTGCGCAGATTGAGTCGGTCCGTCATCCAGTCGCGCGAGAGAGCGGCACGATGGGCTGGCTGCAGGCCGCCCTGGCTCGGGTCAGCCCGCCAGAGCAAGGGGCGCTCCAGGACTTCTGCGAGCAGATCAGTGTCCAGCGTCACCCTGAGGTGGTCGACGCCATCGCCAGTGCTTGCGTGGCGCTCGGCATGCCTGCGGTGCCCGGGTTCATCTCGATGGGCCAGAAGCGTGTCGGGGTCCGAAGCCACGAGCGACCGGAGCCGTTCCTGCTCATCGGCGGGGACCACCTCAACCCATCCTCCGATCTCTTCCTCCGCCCCGCAGAGCTGCGCGCAGTCATCGGCGCAGAGATCGCCCACCTCCGCTTCGGACACAGCCGAATCACCTCCAGCGATGTCTGGGCTGGCGTCTGGGACAAGGGCACCACAGCCATCGAGGCTGCCGCGTTCTTCCTGCCGTTCATGAAGTTCATCCCGGTGGATCTGATCGGAAAGCAGCGGACCTACGCGGCGGTCGCCCAGGTAATTCCGGTGAGCTGGCTGAGGCAGATCTATGAGGTCGACGAGGCGGCGAACCTCACCGAGGTCGTCGCGGAGAACATCGGCAAGCTCGGAGACTTCGCCGGAGGTGCCGCGAGCACCGCATCGGGGCACATGGGCACCGCCTCCGCCGCAGCGGGCAAGCTCATGCCCGCCCAGAAGGCCAAGACGAACGATGTCGGTCAAGAGTCTGCCCGGGTCCTGGCCGCCCACCGCACCATGCAGCTCACTGCCGATCGAGCCGCGCTGCTCCTCTCCAGAGATCCGGTCGCCACCGTTCGTGCGATGTGTCTCGTTCACAGCCGGCTGGCGGCCGAGCTGGTGATCGCCGAGCGGGTCGGGCTTCGCTCGGCCCTGGCCCGACGCGGTCCGGACGGCGTGCTGATCCTGCCAGACCTCACCCTTCGAATCGCCGCCTTGGTCGCATTCTACCTCTCCGAGGAGTACACCACACTCACCACCGCGCTCGCGGCACGCTGAGCCGACTCACGGACCGAAGGCGCCGTCCAGCACAACCCAGCCGCCGTCGTCCACAGACAGCGTGAGCGCCTGCGGCGTCAGGGCAATGCCGTCCATCGACGTGCTGAAGCCACCCAGCTCGATCGGCGGGAGGGTGATGCTGGGCAGGAAGTTGTCGGCGTTGCCCAGCAGGGGCGGCACCATCAGCTTGACCAGCGCGGCCAGATCGCCCGCGTCCAGTGAGGACGGCCAGTCGGTGACACCGACCGCCATCGTGATCAGCGACGGTCGGTTGTCCAGGGACAGGCTCAGCGCATCGGCATCTGTGAAGCGCACCTGCGCGCCGACCCGGACGTTGACCGAGAACGCCAGCAGCGCGCCGTCGTCTCGGTGAAATGCCATGCGCCACTCTCCCAGTGAGAGATCGGCGTCCATGTCATCCTGAGTGGCTTCGCCCAGCATCGGGGGGAGGTCCATGTCGAGGGTCAGGCGCTCCAGGGGTCCGAGCGGGGGCGCGATCTCTGCACCGGTCAGGGCGATCAGCGCCGTGCCGTCGTACTCAAAGCCCGACAGCGCACCGGCCCCCCACAGCGCGAACAAGAGCTGGTTGACCAGGTCGTCGTCCACTGCGACAGAGAACGGAGCATCTGACAGGGGCCAGTCAGGGGCCGGACCATCGGTGATTGCCGAGCCAGCCTCTGGAGGAAGCGTTCCACTGGTCGCGGAAACCGCTGCATCCAGCCGGAGCAGGAGGCCCGCTTCGCTCACCGAGGCATCCGCCAGGGCCACCGAGAGCACGACCCCGTCCAGCAGCTCAGTGTCGATCGCAAAGGCGCCGAGGTACCCCCCCATCAAGTCTGTGACCAGCGCCTCTGTGGTTGCCGCGAGCTCTTCCTCCAGGTACGCCTCCGCCCAGGTCAGGATGGCATCCGGCAGCCAGTCGATCTCGCCGCCGTAGCCCTCCAATTCAAGGACCGTGCTGCTTGAGGTGACGGTGTCTCCAGAGATGGACAGCACAGTGGTCAGGACCACCGCGTCTGCCCAGATGGACCCATCGGTGGACAGCCCCCACTGCTCGGCGTCGAAGTCCATCCACAGGTCATGGAGCACCACCTCCGCCAGGATCACCTCGCTGGTCGGGACGAGATCGACCGAGACCGAGCCAAAGTCCAGGGACGTCGGCGTGACATCGGCGTAGGCAGTCTCGATGGTCTGCCCGACGACCGCATCCGCGACGCCCACATCCTCCAGCAAGTACTCGGCGATGCCGGCGACGTCATCAAGATCGCTGTCGTCATCGTCGAGCAGCTCGGGCCCGAGCTGCAGGCGGACCGACTCCTCCAGCAGCTCCCCCGGCGGGTAAAGCGGACCGGCGTAGACCGCTCGCCCGTCTACCGCACGTTCTCCGCCGAGATCCTCTGCCCGGAGGCTGAAGATGTTGATCCCAGGAGACAACCCGATGGGGACGCTGAACGCCCCGTCGCTGGAGAGGGGGATGTCGGTGTCGCTGTTGAGGGTCAGCCGATCGAGCGCCGCGCTGCCCGCTTCCACAGCGCCAGACAGCGCAAGAGTGCTGGCCCCGATGAAGGCTGCCCGCTCTGGTGACTGGACCTCAAGGGAGGGCAGGACCACCACTGCCTGCGGCATGGTGAAGCCGTCTTCAGGCGCGGGCTCATCCCCTGAGCAGGCCCCGAGCAGCATGATGATGAAGATTCGCATGTCGGCCCTCAGCGCCCAATATCCTACCGCGACAGAGGAAAGTCCGTCGGTTCCGAGATCGTCACATGCGGTCTCGCGCAGGGTACAGTGGCGGTGTGGAAATCCCCTCCGATCTTCCGGGCGCGATCACAGCGGCGGTGCTGGCAGACTGGAGAGGAGCCTCAGCAGTCGCGGTGGGGATCGTGCTGCTGTTTGCAGCGGGTGAGGTCCTCCGGCGCGTCTTCTCGATCGAGACGGAGTACACCCGCAAGCTGTCACACCTCGGCGCGGGCTTCATCGTCGCGGCCTTTCCCTGGCTCCTCGACCACACCCTGACCGTTGCCGTCCTGGCTGCGGCGTTCTTCGTGCTCCTGCTCGGCGGAAAGCTGACCGGGATGCTGGAGAGCGTGCACGGCGTGGAGCGGCAGACCTCAGGGGCGTACTACTACCCGCTCGCAGTCCTCGGAATCTTCTGGCTGTCCCGTGGCGATCCGCTCCTGTACTGCCCGCCCGTGGTGGTGCTCGCCATCTCTGACACTGGCGCAGCGCTCGTCGGCAAGCGCGTGGGGAGGCGGCGCTACCGGGTGATGGACGGCGCCCGCTCGGTCGAGGGATCGCTGACCTTCTTCGGGCTGACCTTCACCATCGTCCTCGCCGCGCTCGCCCTCGCGGGTCGTCCCGGCTGGCCAGAGATGCTGCTGGTGACCCTCGTCGTCGCGATCATGGCGACCACCACCGAGGCGATCAGCGTACGCGGCACCGACAACCTGTTCATTCCCTATGCCTGCTTCCTCATCCTGGAGCGCTCGCTGCGGATGGGACTGGCGGAGCTGTCCGGCTGGTTCGAGGGAATGATCGTCTCGCTGGCGCTGATGGTGCTGACCTGGGGACGAAGCGGGCTCACCGAGGCTGGCGGGCTGACCGTCTTCCTCGTCGGAACGCTCGCCTGGGCGCTGGGCGGCTGGAGCTGGGCGCTTCCCCTCGCAGCCCTCTACGGCATCTTCATCGCCGCCGTACCCGCAGAGGATGTCCGTCAGACCGACATGACCGAGATCTTCCCGGCCACCATGGGCTCGATGATCGTGGTGCTGGCGTTTGGGCACTTCCAGGACGACACCCTGTTCGTTCCCTACCTGGCGACCCTGGCGACCGGCGGCGCGATCGCGATGCAGAACATGGCGCAGAGCCGAGACTGGCCGCGGCTTCCCCTCAGCTTCTCCGGCGCGCTGGCTCCGATGCTGCCCGTCCTCCTGATCGATCCGACCCTCCCGCTGAAGAGCATCGGTGCGGCCGCCGCTGGAGGGGTGTTCGCCTTTGCGCTGCTGTCTCGAACGCGGCTCGTCGGCCGACGGCTCCTGGCGAGCCTGCTTGCGGGTGCGCTGGCATGGGCGGCGACCTGATGCGCTGTGCCCACCACCGCTGAGCCGCTCAGCCCTCAGACATCGCCGCGCTGATCGGTTCCGCTTCGGTAAATTCTGCAGGATCAATATCGGCCATGGCCAGCAGGGTGGCCCCGAGGTTCGCCGCTGTCAGCCCAGAGCCGCTGTCTGTGGTCGCGCCAGTGCGGAGATCGACCGCGCGCCCAAAGAGGCTGTCGTCGTAGCCGCCGATGACCTGGCCTCCGGCCACCCCCGCGCCGATGAGCATCGCAGAGGTGTAGGTCCAGTGGTCCTTGCCGCCGGTGACGTTGAGCTGTGGCGCGCGGCCCATCTCAGAGAAGACCACCACCGTGACCTCATCGAGCAGCGATCCGCCCTGGCTGCCAGCGCGCTGAGACAGTGTCTCCACGATCCCAGCGAGATCGTCAAACAGCACCGAGTAGTGCGCCCCCTGCCGATCGATGCCAGAGTGGCTGTCCCAGCCGATGTCCCACTCACCGGCATGCTCTACGACAGCACAGCGGGTCAGCCCAAGCTCGAAGCAGTCCAGCGCCGGGAGCACGCGCTCCTGGACGTAGACGTAGTTCAGACCGTTCACCGACAGATCCAGCTGCCCGGATATCGCCCGAATGGCATCAAGCTGCCCGAGCGAGGTGTCGAAGTCCCGGAGGAACTGTGCGGACTGACCGGCTGCGACCTCTTGGGCGGCTGCGCTGCGCCGGCGAAGGAACGCCTCGATGTCAGCGTTGGCGCTCTCGGGGAGGGCCTGTGTCGGCAGCGTGCTGCTGGACAAGGCGGACCCGGACAGCAGCTTCCCGAGCTGTCCGTCGGGACCAACCCGCATCACCGAGCCGGTGTATTGCGAGGTGTAGGACGGTCCAGAGAGCACCAGATCAGGCAGGGTGAAGTCGGTGGTGTTCCCAGCGATGATTGCGGGCCAGTCATCGGTCAGTCCAGCGGTGCCGCCCGTCAGGATGATGCGGCGACAGGCCTCGTGGGTGATCGAGCGGACCTCGAGGCCGTTGAGGATGCAGCACCGGTCGCCGTAGCGCTCAAAGAAGCTCCGAACCGATGGCCGCCCAGCAGAGTCGACAAATTCCAGCCCGCCAGCCGTGCCCAGCTCCGCGGTCGGATCGGTGTAGACATCCTGCGCGCCCAGCAGATCCGCGAACACCCAGGTCGGATCCCAGCCGCCCACACAGAAGACAAACAGGAACTTCCGATCCCCGCTACCGGAGGCCGCCTGGAGCGCTCGGGGCAGGAGCAGCCCGCCCGCCATCAGTCCGCCGAGTCCTCGCCTGCTGATCGACATCAATACCCCACAAATGCTGGGTCGCGCAGCATCGCCACCGCCACCGCCTGCCAGGCTGTCTTGGCATCTTCGCTGGCGAAGATGGCCTCCCAGAGCGCCGAGACATCAGACCGCCAGGCATCATCTGGTCGGACCCCGTACAGCCGCCAGTGCAGCTGGTCGAGCACGAGGTCAAACGCGGGATCGCCGGGTCGGGCATCCTCAGTGATTCCCTGAAGCATCGTCGAGCTGGCCAGTCCGTTGCGGAGGTCGTAGCCGGTCGCAGCCTCCGCGAGCCGCTGCACGACGAGCGCCCAGGTCATGCCCGGAGACTCCTGAGCCGTGGTGATGTAGGCCCCATCCACCCCGCCAGCCAGCGCGCGGTAGCCGTAGGTGTCGTTGTCCATCTGATCGAAGCCGCGCCAGGTCCAGGTGAACCCGGTGAGGTCTGCGATCGTGGCCGAGAGCTGATCGGGGGTCATCAGGCGCGTGGAGACGGCCGTGTCGCTGCCCTCGACGGCTCCGGCCTGGTAGACCGCGTCGTCGGTGATTGCGGTGAGCAGTGGGAGCATGCGCAGGTCCGCAGACTCCAGGTCCTGCCGGAGGAGCTCGATGCGATCAAAGTCCTCGACCCCGATCGGCCGACGCCACAGCAGCTCCGCCATGCTCTGCACCGCGCACCGGGAGAAGCGCGGATCGGCGGCGATGTGCAGGCCCAGCTCGTGTAGACCATAGACCGGATCCCCATACCACTCCGCCTCGACCCCCAGCAGCTCCGCCCCCATCGCCTCACGCTCGGGGTGGTAGACGTCGACCTCGTGGATGTTGTACTCGTTCGCAGGCCAGAACCCGAACAGGGACACCGCGATCGGATCGATCGCGGAGTGACACCCCATGCAGTACGGACTCTCTCGGATCGCATCCTCAAGGTCTGCCCCGTCCGACAGCGCTCCAGACTCCGAGAAGCTGATCGAGCGAGAGGCATAGTCCTCGCAGATCAGCAAGCGGGTGATCGCAGCGACCCGAGCCCGGTTGTAGTTGGTGACGGTGCTGTAGTAGCGCCACCACAGGCCGTTTGTAGAGAGCACACCGGCAGCGGGTCGTCCGTCGGTGTAGGTGCTGACCGCCCAGTCGTCTCCGCCCGGATGGGCTATCGGCCAGATGTCCGCGAGCAGGGGATTGGCGAGGGTGTAGTCGGCGGTGACGATCTCTGACCAGGGCAGATCGTTGGCGATGACGTGGGCCATCAGGCGCAGCGGCTCCTCTCCCACCGACCGCTCAAATGGATACTCATTGTCATCATCAAATGCCAGCTCCTGGTACTCCAGGTAGAAGATCAGGAACTCGTCGACCCGGGTGTGCCACCGCTCTGAGAGCAGCAGGACGAGGCGCTCCTCAAGGCGCGGGTCCAGGAAGAATTCATCCCGATAGACCGCAAGCTGCGACGGATCGGCTTCCACCGCATCCAGTGCCTCTTGGCGCGGCAGGACGCCCAGCAGGTCCAGGCTCATCCGGCGCAGCAGCCGGGGAGCATCGAGGCGGGTGTAGGCGGAGTCGTCGAGGGTGAGGGGGTCGGGTGCTGCGGTGTCGTTGGGGTAGCAGACGTCGTCTGGTCCCAGGCTGTGTCCCTCCATACAGATGAGGGTTCGCTCTTGACCGCAGGAGAGAAGAAGGAGCAGGATCACTGGCGCACCGCCTCGATGAGTCCAGCGGATGCTGCGGAGAGATCCACGCAGGCCTCGCCCAGCTGCGAGCCGTCTGCCCAGGTGACCATCCCGCAGCCGCAGTCCTCACCCGCCAGGGTGTACCAGTAGCCGCCATCCCCGCGCAGCCCGTAGACCCCTGAGGGCACGCCAGCACACTCTCCGCTGCTCACCGAGAGATCCTCCAGGCGAACGGAGGTGGTCCCGTCGGTGACCACACCGTCGATGGCGAGCTGCCAGCCCGTGTGATCCCAGGCAGCGCTCTGGCTGAGCACCGCGCCGGCACCCGCTGGAGCCATCCAGCCGCCCGCCGGGGCAAAGCTGTAGGTCCCGCTCAGCTCTGCGTGTAGCATCCCGCCGTTCTCATCTCCGCTGTGCTCCAGCAGCAGCTCCCCGGCAGCGACGAACCAATTGCCGTCCGGATCGATCATGTAGCAGTCCGCAAGCAGACTGAAGTCCCGAAGGTCGTCCGGATCGACGCTGCCGTCATACTCCGCGACCCCCGCATACAGCCAGCCGCTCTCCGCGACACAGCCCTGGAAGGCCCCGGGCAGGTTGTAGCCCTTGCCGCCAGGACAGCTGGAGTCTCGACCAGCGAAGGACTCCAGGTAGATCCGTCTCGGCAGGAGCGGACTGGGCATTCCGCTGACGAAGACCGACTCGATGGCCGCCGCGACGCCCTCCGCAGACAGCACAGGCGCAGGAATCTCGACAACCACCTCCGGCGCTGGCTCAGCGGTCTCTGAGGAGGAGATGGTGGAGGTATCGGAGGGTGGTGCCGGACTCGGATCCGGCTGGCAGGCAAGCATCAGCCACATGGGACAATCATACCGCTGAACCAGCGTTGTGCTGCCACATTCAGTGCCGGAGTGTGGGGCGATGCCCGCCACGGCGCCGGCACAGGACCAGCGAGGGCTCGATGAGGGCGACTCGACAGGGAAAAAAACCGCGCTGAGATGCGTCGAGGGCACACTGCAGCTGCCGCATTCGCAGCCGTGCACATCACAGCCCACAGTCCAGCAGGATCTCCAGCAGCGCTGCGTTCGTCTCCGAGACGCCTCCCCCTACCGGCATGGTGCCGTCCTCCAGCACCGTCCGACGAACCGCATCAGACCAGAACCGCAGCTCCGCCTCCGTGTCGAAGTCCACGCCGGGCGGCGCACCATTCCGCTCCTCGGTCGTCGCGGAGTGACATGGCTGGCACCACGTCGTGGCGAACCCCTCTCCCCACCCATCCCAGGTCACCGACGGTGCGTCCGCGCACTCCGCAGGACGCACCGTTGGGACCTCATCGAGCCGAGCAGCCGAGTCCGACGGCGCACCCTCACAGGCCAGCAGAAGGATCAGCATTACTTCAGCCAGCCTTTGGCGCGCTGGTTCTGCTCATCTGAGACGACCTTGCCATCGGGACGAACAGCACCAGGCAGATCGAGGTCACCCACCAACATCATGATCGCATCATACAGCTCCGAGCGCTCCACCCGCAGCCGCGCCAGGGCCAGCCTGCGCCGCGCGCGGGTCAGCCGAATCCGAACCGCTCGGCCGGTCTCCCGAGCCAGCCGGATGTACCGCAGCGCAACCATCCCGCCGAATATCGCCAGCAGCACCACCACCAGCCCAGCGAGGGCGGGGGTGTTGGGGATCCGGGGAAACAGCTCGTGCAGCCACCAATGGGTCAGGCCCGCCCCGATGCCCGCCGCGAGCCAGGTGACCGGGAAGGCGATGACCCCGAACATCAGCTTGATGGAGGACTCGTCCTTCCTGCGCCGGGAGAACTTCTTGGAGAGCACGAGCAGCCCCAGGGCCGGCGGAAGGTTGACGATGTAGCCGACCAGAAGAATCGGCGGCAGCAGGAAGAACACCAGGACGACCTGTAGCGCAAGAATCGCAGCCAGCCAGGGACTCGCCAGGCGGGGCGGCTTGTCCAGTTCGTGATCCTCCAGCCCCAGCGCCCGGAGATCCTGATCATACTCCGACAGACGCGACCGGAGGACCGCGACCTGCTCTGGGTGGCTCTCCAGCCGAGTGTAGTAGCCCGCCCAGACCCGGGCAAAGCCCAGCGTCCGCTCTGCCATCATCGGCTTGTCGAGCTCCGCACCAGCCCGAACCCCTCGCTCCGCCCGCGAGAGCTTGCGGACCCGATGCATCAGGTAGTGAAGATCCCAGCTCTCCGTGGCATGGACCACCTCACGAAGCACCCGCTCGATCTCCGTGGTCAGTGCCCGATAGCGCTCCTTGAGCAGCTGAGGCGGCTCGTCGGGCTCCGGCAGAGATCCCAGGTACTCCGACAGCGAGATCGGTGGATGAAAGGCGATCAGGACACTCGAACGAAACGTCCGCTTGGCGTCATAGTGAAGACCAACCGGGATAATAACCGGATCCTCGCTTCCCTCCGCCTTCAGCGTTCGGGCCTGGTAGTAGAAGCGTGCCGCGCCGGTCTTGAGGTCGAGCAGGTTGGGAGAGTCGTGGCTGTCGCCTTCGGGGAACAGACAGGAATACCGCCCCTGCGCGACCGCACTCGCCAGCGCATTGAGGCTCTTGTTGTTGGCCTTCCGGCGCGCCTCAGGATCCGCGCGCTGCTGATCCATCGCCCGGTAGATGGGAACCGCCCCCATCTTCTTCATCATCCAGCCCAGGCCAGGCCATCGGAACAGCCCATCACGCGCACCGAAGATGACCTGCCGGGGGAAGTGGGTGAGGATGAGGCCCGGATCGATCATGCCGTTGGGATGCCAAGAGACCAGCATGCCGCCCCCGTCTTCCGGCAGGTGCTCCAGGCCGATGACCTCGACCTCGCGGAAGTATCGCCGGACGATGAACCGGAGAGTGCTGACAGTAAAGTGGTAGAACCGCGACATCTGAAGCCATGATGCCCAGTCCAGCGCTCCCGGTAAAGTCTGAAGCGACAGAGGCTGCGCTGTTGTGCGACCAACCACCGATGTCAACGGACCACAGACTCATGACATTCTCAAGGGCAGGAGCAGCTTGCGGGTCCCTCGTCTGCTCAGGTAGATCCGTCCCACAATGGATTTCCGTACATTTGAGCAGCTGCACACTGACCTGGCGCGCTTTGAGTCACCGACGCTCTTCGCATACCTGAGGATTAAGCCAACAGCCTCGATCCGAGAGAGCGAAGCCGGCCTTGAGGATCGTCACAGCTGGGCACAGGGCCAGCAGGACAATTCCCAGGACCGCGCCGAAGCGACCTGGTTCATCCAAAACTTCAGCCGTCTCCGAGACCTCCTCCTCCAGAGCCGGACAGACTACCTCCGGTTCATCGACGCTCAGATCCGCAGCGGCGGCCTGGATCAGCTGGAGATGTTCATCCTGGGTGCGCTCATCCACGGGGAGTTCACCCCGCTGGCGGAGATCGCAGTTGCAAAGCAGGCAGAACAAATCGGCATTCCCGCAGACATCGCCGAGGGATGCCTGGATCGGATCCTCACCGAGAAGGATCTGGTTCGCGCGGGTGAGCTGCCGGACCACTACTCCGCGCTGGGGATTCACCCTCTCCTTCCGCACGAGCAGCTGGAGACGTTCTACAAGCGACGTCGGAAGTGGATCAACAACATCACCGATCGCGAGCGGTTTCGGCGCCTGAGCACTGCGCTGGAGGCTGCGTGGTGGGTGCTGGGAGATGCCGAGCGTCGTCGCCTGTACGACTACCAGTACCAGCGCATCTTCCCCGAGCCCCCGCCGCTCAGCGAGCTGGCACCGATCACTCCAGAGTCCATCGAGGAGCCCAGCACCGAGCTCGATGCGGCTGTCGCAGCGGTCGTCACAGGGACCCGACCGGTCCTGCTTGTTCCCAAGCTCGTGGTCGAAGCCCCCGATGTCATCCGCCCCCGCCCGGCTCGACAGCCGCTCAACCTCTCCATCGTGGTGAAGAACACCGGTCGCGGAGAGATGGCCGGCACGATCCGGGTCGATCAGCCCTGGGCGAGCGCCTCTCCGGCCACGCTCGATCCCCGCCAGCCCGAGCAGACCATCACCGTCACCGTCGATCCGATGGCGATGCCCGAGGATCGGGGCGAGGTCCAGGTGACCATCGCCACCCGTCGCTGCGGCAACCGGACCGTGCTCATCGAGATCCGACGGAAGGTCTACATCAAGCAGCTGCTGACCGTCGGAGCGGTGCTCACAGTGGCCGCCCTCGTTGGCTTTCCCCTGCTCGCTGGGCTTCAGCACATGGCAACCTCCACCCAGACCCACCTCGTTGTCCGCGCCGACCCACCGACCGGAGACATCGTGATCGATGGTCAGACGCTGGGCCTGGGCGGGGTGATCGATATCCACGAGGCCTTCCCGATCGATGAGCCGTTCACCGTGCGCATCGAGGCGAGCGGCTTCCAGAGCTGGGAGGAAGAGGTCACGGTCCCCGAGGGAGAGCTGCTGGTCCTCACGCCGCGACTGGAGCTGACCGACGAGATGACCTTCCGGCCCGTCGCCTCCGACTCGCGATCGGATCTGAGCCTCGTCGAGGTAACCAACGCGATCGAGCCCGTTCGGACCGGGGTCGACACCTGCATCACCAGCGAGACGAGCCTCCGAGGCTATGTCTCTCCGCTCGGCGTGCTCATCGGCCTGGATGTAACCAGCGGAGACACCACCGTCCGCGACTGCCTCGCCCGTCAGCTCCGCGCGGTGGTCTTCCCTCGAAACACCACCACCAGCTACAGCGCCTTCGAGATCACGCTCTGAGCGGTCAGTAGTAAACTGAGCCATGCGCACTGCCCCCGCCCCGCTGTCTGCCTGGGTCAATCCTGGCCTGCACCCCGTCGGCTGTATCGGTGCGCCGACCAGTGACGATCCGCTCGGCGAGCTGACGGCCGCAGAGGACTGGCTGCGTGCTGCCGGCTGCACGCATGCGCTCGGCCCGCTCTCGGGCTCGACCTGGTCGGCGTACCGCGCCAACATCGGCCCCAACGAGCGGCCATACTTTCCAGGTGAGCCGACCGCCTCCCCTGCCCCGTGGCGGGCTGCAGGATACAGCGAAGCGCACCGTTACGCCTCGATCCATGCTGAAAACACTCCCCAGATCACCGCCACGCGCCAGCGAGACACCACGCTGCGCGCTGCCGGCTGGCAGCTGGAGGATCTCACCGCGCTGGGAGACTTTGAGTCCGCGCTGGATCTGTTCTGGCAGATGTCGCTGGCCTCGTTTGGCGACAGCGCCTTCTACACCCCCATCGACCGTGAATCATTCGGAGCCCTCTACGCTCCGGTGCGTCCGCTGCTCACCCCGCAGCTCACCCTGCTCGCCCGCTCACCGAGCGGTGCTCCGGGCGGCTTCTGCTTCAGCTACCCCGATGCCTTCAGCCCACAGCGTGGGGAATTCGTCATCAAGACCCTTGCAGTGATGCCAGCATTTCGCGGGCTGGGACTGGGAAGCTGGCTGGTCGGAGAGACGCACCGAGTCGGCGCTGCGCTGGGCTTCTCTGGCGGCGGAGTCCATGCCCTGATGGCACACGGCAACCGCTCTCAGCGCATCTCTCGCGATCTCGGCGAGCGGATTCGAGAGTACGTCTTGTTTGAGAAGACGCTGTGAACATCGTCGCGCTCCTCCAGGACGCCGAACGACCGGCAATCATCGAGCCCGATGGTCGAACACTCAGCTTCACAGCCCTCCGCCAGCGGGTCGGGACTGTGGCTGGGGGGCTGGTGGACCTCGGACTGCGGCCAGGCGATCGGGTGGTCCTCCTCGTTCCGATGAGCATCGAGCTGTACGTCGCCCTGCTCGCCCTGTTTCATGTCGGTGCAACCGCGGTGCTCATCGATCCCTCGGCACCAATCTCCACGATCCTCACCCGACATGCCCCTGTGGCGATGATCGGCTCTCCCAGGGCCCACCTCCTCCGTCTCAAGCTTCGTCCGCTGCGGGGACTTGGGCTGTACGTCTCGACCGGCTTCATCCCGATACCGCACCGCAGGCTCAGCCAAATCCAGGGCGTCATCCCGCCGGTCGACCCCGGTGATCACCCTGCCCTGCTGACGTTCACCACCGGCACCACCGGCACCCCCAAGGCCATCGCGCGCTCGCATGCCTTCCTGCTCACCCAGCACCGCATCCTCGCCGAGCACCTCCGGCTGGCACCAGGCGACGTCGACATGCCGACCCTGCCGGTCTTCCTGCTCCACTCCCTTGCCAGCGGCGCGACCTGTGTGCTGGCGGATGCCGATCTGCGCCGTCCAGGCGACGTGGATCCCGACCGCCTGATCGACCAAATCCGCACGGTTGGTGTGACCAGCATCTCTGGCTCTCCGGCGTTCTTCGGCCCCCTCGCCCGACGCCTCCTGGAGCGTGGCGAGTGCCTCTCCGGGCTGGAGCACCTCCACACCGGCGGTGCCAGGGTTCCCGTCGGGATGCTCAAGGCGCTGTGTAGAGCCGCACCAGAAGCAGAGATTTCAATCGTGTATGGCTCCACGGAGGCCGAGCCCATCGCAGTGCTGCCGGTACGAGAGAACCTCCAGGATTTAGAAGACGGCGCCCGCAGCGGCCGAGGCGCGCTGGTCGGGCAGCCGGTTCGACAGCTCCAGGTGCGGCTCGATGAAGACGAGATCCTCGTCGCGGGCCCCCATGTAAACCAGGGATACGACCAGGACCCCGAGGCCGACGCAGAGAACAAGGTCCGCGAGAATGGCCGGGTGTGGCACCGCACCGGAGATGCTGGCTACCGAGACGCGGACGGACGGCTGTGGCTGGTGGGACGCGCCGGAGGCCGGGTCGGTGGGGTGTGGCCGATGCAGGTCGAGGCCCCCGCAGAGCTGCTGCCGTTTGTGGTGAAGGCAGGGCTGGCGGAGGTCGCCGGAGAGGCGGTGCTGGCGTGTGCGGTCAGCGGAGCCCCAGCGGGATGGGAGGCAATGGTCACCGAGGCTGCAGGTGGCGTGCGGGTGGTCGAGGTCGAGGCCGTTCCGGTGGACCCACGGCACAACGCAAAGGTGGATCGTCGTCGGCTGGAGGCCATGCTGAGCGGTCGGTGAGCGGGGCGATGCTCCGGCTGCTGGAGGTCGACTGCCTGGGAGAAGAATCCACGGCAACAAGGTGTACGCGGACCATCCTCGCGTCCGGGACACTCGGAGACACAGCACGGCCGCGACATCATATGTGACGGAACGCCAGCGAAACACCCGTAACATAAAACAACATTCAGACCGTTACACATCAATTCTACGCTCAACCAAGGCGTTGAAGGAAACGATGAATCACCGAAGCGGTTCGCTCGATCGCCTCCAGGTGCGCGCAGTGTCCGACGCCTGAGACCACCGCGACCTCAGCTCCAGCCGCCGCTTCGGCCACAGACTGCGCTATCGCCATGAATTTACGATCTTCCTCTCCAACCACAAGCAGCATCGGAGTGGTCGGTAGACAACCCCAGACCGACGCCATCGATCCGGTCCCCATCCCCAGCAGGCTTCCCGCGAGGCCGGTCGCAGAGTGGCGGCTCTTTCGTGTCATTATTCGCTCTCGCCACGGGCTCGGTATGCGCTGCTGGCTGGCGATGATCGGCTTGTTCATCCACTCCGCCAGGAACGCCTCGACCCCGCAGGCCTCGATGTGTCTCGCCAGCGACGCATCCGCCAGCCGGCGGGCGCGCCTCGCCTCCAGATCCGCAATCCCAGGGGTCGCGCCGATCAACACCAGCGCGCGAACCGGCACCGCACAGGCAAGCTGGAGCGCGGTCCGTCCTCCCATTGAGTAGCCCATCACCACCCGCCCCTCCGCCAGGGGCGCCAGCGCAGCAACGGCCTCGGGCATGCTCATCGGTGGTGTCCCGAGGTGACCGGGCAGATCGGGTGCCAGCATTCCGACCGACAGGTGGGGCACCAGCGCCTCGAAGTCCATGCCGCTCCCGGTGAATCCGTGGAGCGCCAGGATCTCATGTCCAGCCTCACCCAGCTGATGAACCCTCATCCAGCCACCCTCCAGATCAGCGCCGCCAGGATCGCAACCAAGACCCCATGACGATGGGACAGCCCGCCAAGCACCAGCCCAGAGACCGCAGCATGCACCGGTGCTGTGAGGCCCACGACTCCGATCCAGACTGCCGTACTCCACCACACCCCAAGCCGCGACAGCAGCACACTGCGGAACCAAAGTTCCTGCCCGATGACCACCACGACAGCCACAGCACCGACAGGCAGCGCCATTGCTCCCGGAAGCTGCTGGAGTCCAGCGAGCAGCACACCGCCAGCGAGGCCGAGCACGAGCCCGAACCAGGTCACGCGCCTTCGTGGCGCCGGGTGCGGATCCCGTGCAGAGACCACCAGCGCGGCCAGCAGCAGCAGCGCCCCGCCGGCAAGCAATCCAGCAGAAGCATCGACGACCTCACCGCGCCCGGCCCACTGCCAG
>JAQXDW010000131.1 GCA_029251165.1 Myxococcota bacterium | reverse complement strand
GGTGCTGGTGGCGGCGGTGCTGGTGGCGGCGGCGGTGGTGCTGGCGGAGGTGCTGGCGGCGGCGGTGGTGCTGGTGGCGGCGGTGGCGGCGGCGGTGGCGGCGGCGGCGGTGGTGCTGGCGGCGGTGGTACTGGCGGCGGTGGCGGCGGCGGCGGTGGCGGTGGTGCTCCAAGCGGGAGTCCTGGCGGCGGTGCCGGTAGTGGCGGAGGTGCTGGCGGAGGTGCTGGCGGAGGTGCTGGCGGAGGTGCTGGCGGCGGCGGCGGCGAGCGTGGCGGAGGCGGCGAGCGTGGCGGCGGCGAGCGCGGTGGCGGCGAGCGTGGCGGAGGCGGCGAGCGCGGAGGCGGCGAGCGCGGCGGCGGCGAGCGTGGCGATGGTCGTCGAAGAGGCGGCGGTCGTCGCGGTGGTGGCGGACGCCGTCCGTAAGCCTCCTCAGTTCATCTCAATCATTCTGACGAAGATACAGTGGAAGCATGCTGTTTCTTCTCATCACACAGGCCGCCTGGGCTGAGGGCTCCATACCGGTCCTGCGGACAGACAATCCTGTCACCATCGACGGGCTTCTCGATGAGGAAGACTGGAAGAGAGCCACGCCGGTAACTGAATTTAATCGTTACATCCCGACTCCTGGACCACCCTCAGATGAGCACATCGAGGCCCGCTTTCTTCAGGACGACACCCACCTCTACATCAGCATCTCCGTCCGCGGCACCTCCACTCCACCGCGGGCCCGGATTTCGCCACGAGAGAACATCAACGACGACGACCAGATCGGCATCTACCTCGACACCTTCGGCGAGAGCACCACCGGCTACATCTTCTACCTCAACCCCCTCGGCATTCAGCAAGACATCCGCTACTCCGCTGGGAACTGGTTCCCGCAGTGGGACACGGTGTTCACCTCTGAGGGGCACGCCACAGAGGACGGCTTCGTCATCGAGGTTGCGATGCCGTTTCGCTCCCTGCGCTACCCTGATCCAGATGGCACACCGCAGACCTGGGGTCTGATCCTCACCCGGAAGATTCCCGCTGAGAACAGCAAGTATTCTCATCCTCAGATCCGTCGGAGTCATCCCCGGATATTCACCCAGGCCGCGCCGCTGACCGGTGTCATGCCTGCCCCCCTCGGCGCAGGGCTGTCCATTCAGCCCGCGCTCACCCTTCGTCACCAGCGGGTAGAGGAGGACGGTGACCTGAGCTGGACTGGTCTGGAGCCGATCAACGACAGCATCCGGCCCGGTGTCGACCTGCGGCTTGGTATCACCCCAGATCTCGGGGCAGCGTTCACCGTCAACCCAGACTTCTCCCAGGTCGAGGCTGATGTCGTCCAGGTCAATCTCAACCAGCGGTTCGCGTTCTACTACCCCGAGCAGCGGCCCTTCTTTCTTGATGGCATCGATGCCTTTGCCGACACCAGCAACACCCTCTACACCCGCAGCATCGTCTCGCCGCTGTACGGGGTGAAGATGTCGGGGCAGGAGGGGCCAGCATCCATCGGAATACTCCAGTCCATCGACGGCCAGCCCGGAGCCTCCGTTCATGAACTCTCCACCCCTGGCTTCTCTGAGGAAGACCTCACTGAAGCGGTCGCCCAGAATGCCGTGGGGCGGGTCCGACTGGATGCTTTCAGCGCCGGCTCGGTCGGTCTGACCCTCGCTGACAAGCGCGTCGTCGGAAGCACCGGGGGATACAACGATGTGCTCGCTGCAGACATCATCGTGCCGTTCGCTGAGAACTGGGTGGCGGTCGCCCATGGTGCCGGCTCGGTCGCCGGAGATGCTGTAGAGAGCCTCTCTGGTGGTCAGGCGGGTTTCGAGATGACCCGGAGTCCAGGGCTGGGCTTGGGCGGCGGCATCAGCGCCAGCGAGATCACCCCAGGCTACCGACAGGAGATGGGCTTCCTCACCCAGAGCGGCATCCGGCAAGGCAGCGCCTGGCTCGACCACACCAGCGGGCAGGCGCGCCGCCTCTGGAGCACCAAGCTCTTAACCAAAGGCACCCTGGAGCGAGACAAAGACCACAGCCTCTCCGCCAACCTCACCCAGAACGCCACCATCGGTGTCCACAGCGCATCCCTCAGCGGCGCGCTGATGCAGTGGCAGCAGAGCAGTGTCCAGGTCGATGGCTACAGCCTCTCCGGCAAATATCAGGCCAACCTCACCCGAGTCTTCAAGTTCTCATTGAGCAGTAACTACGCCCAGCTGATCGACTACGCCGCGCTGGTTCCGGCGACGTCTTTCCAGAACACGGCCAGCAGCACCCTGCGACCAACCACTGCCATCCGAGTCGATCTCGACTTCAACCGCCAGTGGTACATCCGGCAGGAAAGCGACCTGACGACCTACAGCCGGCTGTTCACACGGTTCAACTGGCAGTTCACCGAGCCCATGGGGCTGCGCCTGCTTCAGCAGACGGTCTTGTCCAGTGATGACGCGACCCAGACGACCATCAGCGGCCTGCTGACCTGGATGAAGGTGCCCGGGAATGAGCTCTACATTGGGACGAGCATGGCAGTGGCGGACTCTGCGCTCGTCGAGCAGACCCTGTTCGCCAAGTTCACCCACCTCTGGCGGCTGTAGACAGCCTCATCGCTACCGCGTGGTGTAGGGAGTGTCCAGATAGTGAACCTGCGTGGGAAACTCCTTGAGCGCGCTGTGAGCCTCCCAGAGGACCGTGTTGTTGGTGGGGTCGACGACCTGGAGGACTCCGACTGAGCCCCAGCTGATGAGGATGTTGCCATCCTCCAGTTCATGCACCTCGCCGAGCAGCCGTGCCTCGTAGCCCTGGTCTGCACCAAACTCCCACCGCTTCCAGATCGTGCCGGTCTCGTCATCGAGCTCATAGCGGATGACCTTGCTGACATTGTCGAGGGTCGAGAAGACCAGGAGGTTCCCCTTGGAGGTCCAGCGAACGCCGTGGGGGTAGGAGAAGGTGTCGTCGGGGCTGTTGAACTGGTAGTCGCTGTCTGCAGAGTTGTAGCCACCGATGATCCGCAGCGGGTTGCCCTCGGTGTCGAGCTCGATGAGCGTGTCTGCAAACGCGGTGGACATGATGTAGGAGTCCCGGTCGGCGCTGTACTCGACGCCGTTGGCGTGGGTCCACTCGGGGAAGTTGCTGGGATCGATCTGGAAGGTGAGGTGATCCCAGGTGGAGAACAGCATCTCGGCATCGTCTCCCGTGCCGACCATCAGGCTGTCACCAACCAACGGGCTGTCGCCTTTGGGAGTCTGAACATCGTGCTGAATCCAGACCGTCTCGCCGTCTGGACCGACGGTGAAGAAGTGGTGGGAGTCCAGGAGAGCGATGGTCTCAATCGGCTTGCCAGACAGCGACATCCGCTTGATCGTGCCGTTATCCCAGACGCCCTCGAAGTGGTTGTACTGAATCTCACCATCCACTGGCTGGACACCGAGGCCCTTGCCGTCGTCGGCATCGCCGCTCTTCATGGACCAGACAACCTCGCCGTCAAAATTGAGCATGACCATGTGGCTCGATTTGTTGTAGACCGACATCAGCAGGACGGCTTCTTCGGGCGGATCGTAGTTGTCTACAATGATCTCGAATACTGGGGTCTCGGGGAGCAGACCGCCGCTTGTGTGGGTGAAGATGCCGCTGCGGTGCTCCTCACCGTCAACCTGAACCACAATCCGCATCATCACTTCACTCAGCGGACTGGCACCCACGACTGCGACGTTGTGCTCCGTGGACATTTCGCCAACATTGGTTGTTCGGGTCAGACTATCACCGCCGAACTCGACCCAGGCGACTGCTGGTTCAGGTGTGGAAAAGCTGACCTCAATGACCGAGGGTATCTCCTCAGAAGTCGATGATTCTACGCCATTAATCCAGTTAGTATCTGGATTAACTTTATCAACACTTGTTGAGCACGCGAGCAACATAGCGACGAGAAGCATTCAGTATTTCCCCACTGAAGGAATCATTCTTACAGAGAAGTACCCGTAAAAATCTCAATTGGTCCTACCGGCACTCAATCTTCACAGATTTCATATCTGTCCACAGAGGATTTCTCTCCACGCTTCCAGAGTTCCCACGCGCTCGATCAAAACGCCGACAGCAGGGTACTCGCCAGCAGCGTGCCGTGATCGGTACCGAAGGCATGTGACTGACCGACGAACAGGCCACGCTCATGAACAGCATCCGCCACTGGAAGCTCACCCTCCACTCGGACCCCGACGAGCCGCTCAAATGCTGGCTGTCGCGCAAGATTGGAGCCCGATATCGGCCGGGTCGCGATCCCGGCAGCCTCCAGGTGAGCACACAGCTGCGCACGGGTCAGCGGGCAGTCCTCAGAGAGCAGCAGCGGGAAAGCAAATGCCGCATGGCGGGTACCGGGCAGTTCGGGAAAGGTTCGCAGGGGCAGGCCGAGGGCGTCGATGCGGGCGCACCAGTCGATGTGGTTGGCCCGCCGACGGGCAACAAAGGCGTCCAAGCGACCGACCTGGTGCATCCCAAACGCACCAGCGAGATCGGTCATGCGGAGGTTGTAGCCCGGAGTGACAAACAGGAAGCGCGGATCGATGTCTGGACGGGCTGCGGCCTGAGCAGCAGCGTCAGTGCGCTCTCGAGTCCAGCCGTGCGCCCGGATGCTCCGCGCGGCGTCCGCGAGGGCAGGATCAGAGGTGGTGACCGCTCCGCCTTCTCCAGTGGTGATGTGGTGGGAGAAAAAGAAGCTGAACGCAGCGGCAATCCCCAAGCTTCCAACCGGCTTGTCTCCGATCATTGCGCCATGAGCACCGCAGGCATCTTCGATGATCAGTGGTGCCGTGACCCGAGAGGGACAGCCCAGCATGTGAAGGGCTAGCGCCGGTCGATCCCGCTTGCCTTCGATGCACAGAGAGTCCGGGTCGATGTCGACAATGACCGCAGTCAGCCCAGCCTGGACCACAGAGAACAGCGACGTTGACCAGCCCACCGCTGGTACGAGGACTTCATCCCCGCGGCGGAGGTGCCCCTCTGCGATCAGCGCGGTGAGCATCACCAGGAGGGCAGAGGAGCCAGAGTTCACCGCGATGGCCTCTGTCGTCCCGACCTGGCTTGCCCAGGCTTCCTCGAACGCGGCCACCCGCTTGCCCATGGTGACCCAGCCGCTGAGCAGGGCAGAGATGGCCTCGCCAATCTCTGCTGCACCAAACGAGGGCACGGCGAGGGGGAGGCCGAGAGAGGCATCGTGGAGGCGGTCGGGATTGAAGTCGGCGTACTTCTCGATCAGGCGGCTGATGTCGTCGCGCTGGCTCAATTGAGAATCCTCGCGCCGGGCAGCTCCGAGAGCAGAACCTTGAGGTGATCCTTCCCCACCGGCCAAGACAGCGCCTTGCTCTCTCCGCCCGCACGCTGCCCCTCGATCGTGGCGACCTCAGTGATTTTCCAGCGACGACGCATTGCACGAATCGAGATCTGGTACTCAATGGGGAAGCGCTTGACGGTGGTCTGGAGATCCAGGAACGCGCGACGGCGCATGGCTCGGAAGCCGTTGATGGTGTCCGTGACGTAGGGGCCGTGGTTGAACAGTCGATTGGCGACCCAGGTCAGCGTCTGGTTGACCCGCGCGCGAGGACGCAGAGAGTCGGTCTCCTCATTGACCGCACCGTCAGCAAACCGACTTGCGATGGCAAGATCCGCTCCGCCAGCGATGAGATCATCGAGTCGCACAATGTCAGCGGGATCCTCGTTTCCATCGGGGGAGTAGTAGACCATGCGCTCGGTGTCCGAGGCCTCTGCAGCCACCCGGAAGGCAACCCCTCGACCCGCAATGGGCTGCTCTAAGATCAGGATGTCGCGCTCGGTGAGGAACTCGCGGGTGCCATCGGTAGAGCCACCGTCGACTGCAAGCACTCGAGCAAACTCGGACAGGGGCAGCTCATCCCACACCTGCCTCAGGCCGTCGATTTCGTTGAGAACCAAAAGGACCAGGGTAGAGTCTCGCTTCATGATCCGCCCTCTGAAAGCAGCGCGTTGTCTCGCAAAAAGTCGAACACCCACTTCGCAATCAAAGCATTCCCCGCTGCGTTTGCATGCCCGCGATCCTGCGGAAAGTACAGCTCAGAGTCGTTGGAGGCAGACTCCATCTGCGGCTGAGGATCGAAGAAGGAGACCCCTGCGTGCTCGGCGGTGGCCTGGATATAGTAGCGGTGCTGCTTGGTGTAGCCGGTACGCTCTAAGGGATAGCCGAACAGCACTGGGGTTCCACCGCTCGCCTTGACCGCGCTGATGAGGGCCTGGAGGTTCTCGCCGTATTCCTTGAGCGGCACCCGGAAGGTCCCGCCGTCGTCTCCCTGACCGCGCTCCTTGGCCTCGATCTGGACCGCACCGAGCCGCTCGAACAGCCACAGGTAGGTTCGCAGCTTGTAGAGGATGTTGTCCTTAAGAAATCGGGCATCCCCCTGAAGGACGGCCTGGCTCTTGTCGGAGTAGGCCGCCTTGCGGGCGTCCTGGACAATGAATCCGATGAGCACGACGTCAGGCTTGTAGTCCGCGAGCACGCTGTCCCAGAGCCACCGCCCCTGGAAGCTGGTGTAGCCGGGCTGCCCGCCGTTGATGACCTGCACTCCACCCTGGCCACTGTCCGCGATGAGGGTGTCGAGCTGGGCGGGGTACGACTCGTCGTCTGCGACTCCCCACCCAAATGTCGTCGAGCAGCCCATCGTCATGATGCGCCAGTCGTCTGCGGTGTTGTCGAGCTCGACCAGCGGGGCGCGCAGCCCGTCGTGGTTTGTGGAGACCGGAAAGGAGATGCCGAGCTCTTTGTGAGTCGTTGCCTCCAGACGCTGGTCCGCGTCAACAATCCAGAACGGCTCGTTGTGCTCAAATGGTGCGGTAGCTTCGGGCGGATAGCCAGACATTCGCAGCCCGCCCTCTGCGAGAGAGAACAGGGCCACAACTGGAACCAGCGAGAAGATAAGCCGACGCGGCAGAGAGCCCACGAAGCCTCCAGAGGGGGGCCTTCGATTTTACTCCACGCGATCCATCGGCGTGATCTCGATGGAGGTGTGATCGATGATCGAGCCCTGCTGATACCACTTGTTGTCGTACAGGGTGACGTCGTTGATCCGGTAGCTGATCTTGCCATGCTCGGGCGCCTCAAAGATCAGCTCGAGGCCGACCGGCATGACGGTCTCGATGCCCGCTTCTGAGACAAAGCGCATGATGAGCTGGCCGGGGTAGCAGCCCTCGAAATTGCACGGCCAGTCTGCACCAGCAGAGGAGCCAGAGGTGTCACCAGCGACGTTCATCCACGGTCCCTTATCGGAGATCCGATACTGATCGCTCTCGCTGCCAGAGATGCGGATGACGTTGCCCTGACAGATCGAGAGGGTGCGCTGCCAGCCAGACTCGATGTCGAGGTAGTCGAACATCGTATAGTCCAAGGGAATCCCGCACTCTCCCTCGGTGAGTACCGCCGCGAGGCCGCCAGCCCAGGACTTCCACTCGGCAGATCCACCGCCACCCGCAGCCTGCTTGCACTTGTTGAGGTTCTGCTGGAGGACCGCCTGGATGTTGTCCGGACGTCCAAGAAGCACGGTCTCGACCTCCATGACCAGATCGTCACCAAACGAGACGCCGTCGTCGCGCTTGCCGCCCCACTGAGACAGCATCTCGTCCATGGACTGCGATCGCTTCATCCGGCGGTCGGTCTCGTTCATGGTGTCGAAGTCTGGCGGGAAGTAGCACTGCATCGTCCAGCCCTCCTCCGAGAACCAGCCAACCGGCGGAGGGGCGGAAGCGGTGTCTTTCTTACCGCAGCCTGAGAGGGCAACGAGCGCGGGGATGAGCATCTGACGCATGGAGTCTCCGGGTCGGATGAGTGGGTCGAGAGGATTGTACGCAACTTGCCCTCTCATACGCAAAGAGGGGAAGCCGTGATTGGCTTCCCCTCCGGTGCAACAGGTCATCAGCAGGGTTGCAATGCAACCGTTGCAGACAGCCCCATCACGAGGCGATCTGTATGGACTACAGGGCCTGGATAAGCAGGTAAGCGATCGCGAAGGCAAAGAGCACGAGGGACTCAGGGAACGCCAGAGCGATGAGCATGGAGGTACGGATGTCGCCGCCAGCCTGCGGGTTGCGAGCCATTCCGTCCATGGCGCTGGCTGCAATGCGGCCCTGACCAAGTCCGGAACCCAGAGCAGCGAGGCCGATGGCGAAGCCGGCACCGAAGCCGACGAGGCCCGGATCGCTCTGAGAAGCGGTGGAGAGTGCACCCTCAGCGAAAGCCGGGGTGGAGATGAGAAGAAGGGCCGCCGCGACGGGCAGGGTCTTAAGCAGGGACTTCATGGATGCCTCCAGAAGGGATCAGTGATGATCGTCATCGTGAGCTGTCGCCAGAGCAATGTAGACGGCTGACAGCAGGGTGAACACCAGAGCCTGGATGAACGATACGAACGATCCAAGGCCAAGAAAAACGCTAGGGAGAACCGGCGGAACGAGATCGGACATGATTCCGAAGACCATGTGGTCTCCGAACATGTTTCCGGTCAGCCGAAGCGTCAGAGAGAAAGGACGGACAAGGAACATACCCAACGCTTCGACAATGAAGATCAGGGGCGCAAGCCACCAGATCGGTCCGAAGAGATGCGTAATATGGCCGATGCCGTTGGCCATCAGGCCAGCAACGTTGAACACCACCAGGACGACCATGGCCATCGCGAGGTTGGTGTTGAAGTCGCCAGTGGGAGCAGCAAAGCCTGGGACCATGCCCATCAGGTTGCCGAACAGGATGTAGATAAACAGCCCGGACAGCAGCGCGAAGTAGACCGGCTTGCGGTTGTCGTGTTCGAGGACGGAGCGGGTCAGATTGTCCAGCCCGCCGACGAACAGCTCCCAGAAGTTGCGGATGGTCAGCGAGCTGTCGGGGACGTAGAGCGTGTCGCCACCGGCAGCCATCACAGAGTTGAGCTTCATCCGGCCCAGCAGCGCGACACCGATGAGCAGGAAGCTGAGCAGCCAGGCGTGCATGATCGAGGCAGCAGAGCCACCGAGACCTACGGACTCAAAGGCATGAACCACGCCGGGAATCTGCTCGAGCCATGTATAATGATACATCAGGTGTTCCCTGCTGTATTGGCGGTTGATTTGAAGTCAGGAAGGCGGCTGTTCATCCAGGCATCCAGGGAAATGGAGAAGCTGAAGACCATGCCACCGAGGGCAACAGCCACCGGCGGGAAGTTGGTGAACAGCAGCCAGGCGACGCCACCGATGATCGGAAGCTTGATTGCGGTCAGACCCGCGACACCGCTGATGTTGCGGGCAGGGACCGAGCCATCTTCTGACGGACGGCTCAGCCACCAGCCAGCACCGAAGCTGACCATCAGCAGCAGACCACCCAGGATGAACCCAATACCAGCACCCGCGCCGCCCTGCCAGGCAGCAACGGCAGAGCCGATTGCCAGTAAGGCAAGGGCTTTTCGGGTAATGCTCGTCAGGTCGAACTTCATCGGGGAGGGGCTTTGGTGAGTCTGTCGATGGTGCGGATGATTCGGGTCATGCCCAGGATCAGGGCCGCCCCGAGTGCGAACAGGAGGAGAAGAGGGGAGGTCTGAAGCTGACTATCGAGCCAGCCCCCGACGAGGGCTCCGAGGATAACCAGGATGGTCATCTCCATCACCATACCAGAGACCCCAATTAACTGCTTTTGCAGTTTAGAAGTAGACATACTGGTGTTCCCTCCTCATTCCTGAGGATCGAGGTGTGCCCTACTATCACAACCTCCGCTCCCGGGCAATGCTGCATCTTCGGCTTCTTTCTTTCTTCCCCGTTCGGGGAATGGTCAGGCTTGGGTGCTGTGTCAGGTGGCAGTCGCTGGTTCGCTGGCCAGCGCAGCGTTCAGGCCGTTGATGAGGTGCGAGAGCTCGGACTCTGTGAGGGTCGCCGCCAGGAACGCCGCCTCGTACTGTGACGGCGGCAGGTAGACCCCAGCCTCCAGCGCAGCCCGGTGAAAGCGACCAAATGCTGCCATGTCGCACTCGGAGACCTCGGAGAAGCAGGTCGGCGGAGTCGAGCGGAAGAAGATGGTGAACATCGAGCCCACCCGGGTCATCGAGCAGCCCGCAGCTTCGACTGCCGGACGCAGCCCAGCCTCGACCGCTGCTCCGATCTCTTCAAGTCGGGTGTAGACCGCCGGGGTGAGCTGGCGGAGGGTGGCGAGTCCGGCCTGAACCGCGAGGGGATTCCCAGACAGGGTGCCGGCCTGGTAGACCGGTCCCTCGGGGGAGAGGCAAGACATGACCTCGCGGCGACCACCAAATGCCGCCAGCGGAAGACCGCCGCCGACCACCTTGCCCAGCGTCACGAGGTCTGCGTCGATGGAGAACCGCTCACAGGCCCCGCCCAGCGCCAGCCGAAAGCCGGTCATCACCTCATCGATGATGAGCAGCGCGCCGTGCTCACGACAGAGCGCTGAGAGCCCTGAGAAGTAGCCCTCGACGGGATCGATGCAGCCCATGTTGCCCGGCACGGCCTCCAGGATAACCGCCGCGACCGCATGAGTGGCGAGGTGTGCGGCGATGGCGTCGAGGTCGTTGAAGGGCGCGGTGAGGGTCAGCCCGGCGGTCGCAGCGGGGATCCCCGGAGATCCGGGAGCGGCGAACGTGGCGACTCCGGAGCCAGCCTTGACCAGCACGCTGTCGTGAGCGCCGTGGTAGCAGCCGTCGATCTTGATGATCTGATCGCGGCCGGTGAAGCCTCGGGCCAGCCGAATGGCATGCATGGTGGCCTCGGTACCCGACGAGCACAGCCGCACCATGTCCAGCGTCGGGTGTGCTTCACACAGCGCCGCAGCAAACTCAACCTCGCCAGCGGTCGGCGCTCCAAATGAGGTGCCCTTCGCCGCAGTCTCACAGATCGCCTGGACCACCACCGGGTTGGCATGACCCAGGATGGTCGGTCCCCAGGAGTTGATCAGGTCGAGGTAGCGGTGGCCATCCTCATCAGTCAGCCAGCAGCCCTTGGCAGAGGCGATGAATGGGGGATCACCGTCGACGGCATTGAAGGCACGGACGGGAGAGTTCACTCCACCTGGGATGAAAGCGCGTGCTTCTGCGAGGAGATCGGTCGAGCGGCTCATGGAGGCTCCAGGGTTGTTGGACAGCACTCCTATCTCACAGACCCGACTCCCTCACTCTGCATCCAGCACATCGGCCAGGATCATGCCATCCTCCATCAGCGTCGCGGCAGCCTCGCGACCGGAGCGGGCCAGCGTGGCCGTGACGCCTTCTGCACCCGCGGTCAGCGCAGCATCGTAGCGGACATGGGCAGTGGCTGGGTCGGACTCCAGGGCCGCGCGGCCGAGGAGGAGCCAGGCGAGAACCGCAGACTCTTCGCGCTCAGCAGCAGCAAACAGAGCGGCCTCGGCCATCGGGAGATCACCGACGGTCATCGCAGCCTCTCCGGCATTGAGCAGCCACCGACCAGACTCTGCATGGCCCGGCTCCAGCTCTGCTGCGGTCATCCAGTGCTCAGCGGCAGCGAGCGGCTCCACGGCCAGCCGGGCCAGGCGCGCAGCGGCATCGGCTGCCAGGGGACCACCGAGCAGCACACAGTCCTGGAGCAGCGCGGTGGCTTCATCGACACGAGACAGCTCGATCTCTGCGATCAGTGCTGCCTGCCACAGGGCCTCGTCACGCCTGGTAATCGGCGCAGCGGCAAGGGCGCGGTAGCCGGCCAGAGCGCCCTCGGCATCGCCGCTCGCCAGGACCGCAGCAGGTCGGTCAAACGCAACCGGAGAGTATGGGCTCCACCACCAGCCAACGAGGAGGGTGACCCCGAGCAGACAGAGGGCGGCAGTGAGACGGAGGAGAGACATCTCAGGCGGGTAGCCAGGATCGCCAGGATCGCGCAAAGTTGACCCCCCATGAACACAATGATCAAGCCCCGATGATCACCGTACTCGGCTGATCGTCGGGGCTCTGTGAAGATCCGGTGATCACAGCTCGCCAGGAGCGCAGTCGCCCTACTCTTCGACCTCGGCCTCGCTCTCGACAACCCGCGCTACGCTGACGATGCGCTCATCGCCCTCGACACGCATCAAGGTCACGCCCTTGGTATTGCGGCCCTGAATGCGGATCGTGGTCACTGGGGTCTTAATGACCCGGCCAGTGTCCGTGATCATCATGATTCGATCGCCATCTGCGACCTGAGCAGCACCCGCCACCCGACCGTTGCGCTCTCCGGTGACGATGTCGATGATGCCCTGACCACCGCGATTCTGCTGACGGTACTCTTCGAGTCGTGTGCGCTTCCCGTAGCCGTTCTCGGTGATGGTCAGCAGCAGCAGATCCGGGTCCTCATTGACGACCCGCATGTCAGCGATCTCGTCTCCGTCCTGCATGTTGATGCCGCGCACTCCCCGAGCAACCCGGCCAGTGTGGCGGATCTGCATGATGGGCTCGCCGTCCTCATCAACCTTGATAACCCGCTCACCTTCTTCATTCTCGGTGTGGTAGTGGTAAGGAATTCGGATGGACTTTCCGTTTCGGGTGAGGATGAGGAAGTCCTGCCCCTCGCTGGTCTTGACCACAGTGAACAGCTCGTCGCCTTCTGCGCAGTCATACGCCCGCAGGCCGGTTCGACGGATGTTGCGGTAGTCGCCGAGGCTGGTGCGCTTGACGAGTCCCTTGCGAGAGCAGAACAGGAGATCGACCTCTTCGTCGAAGTCCTCGATGCTCAAGACCGCTGCGATCTTGTCGTTGTTCTCGAGGTGTACGAGGTTGACGATCGGGGTCCCTCGAGAATCCCGTGAGGTCTCTGGGATCTCATAGACCGGCACCTTGAACAGCTGCCCTTGAGTCGTAAACACCAGCAGCACGCTGAGGGTGTTGGCGATGAACAAGTCCTGGATGGAGTCCTGATCGCGGGTCTTCATCCCGCGCCGACCGAAGCCGCCGCGCCGCTGCTCCTGGTACTGCTCCATTGAGGAGCGCTTGATGTAGCCGCGCATCGAGAGCGTGACGACCTGCTCCTCCTCAGCGATGAGATCGAGGATGGAGAGCTTGCCGGAGGCATCGATGATCTTGGTGCGGCGGGGGTTGGCGAACTTGTCGCGGACCGCGATCAGCTCCTCCTTGATCACCTCCATGAGGCGGCTCTCGTTGTTGAGGATGCCGTGGAGGCGGACGACGATCTCCTCCAGATCGTTGTACTCATCCTCAATCTTCTGCCGCTCGAGTCCGGTGAGGCGCTGGAGCCGCATGTCGAGGATGGCCTGAGCCTGGATGGGACTGAGCTCAAACCGAGCGGTCAGGCGCTCACGCGCGGTGGTGGAGTCCGGGCTGGAGCGAATGATCGAGATGACCTCGTCGATGTTGTCCAGCGCGATGAGGTAGCCGGCGAGGATGTGCTGGCGGGCCAGCGCCTTGCGAAGCTCGAACCGACAGCGACGAATGGTGACATCCCTGCGGTGAGAGATGTAGTGCTGAAGGGCCTCGCGGAGGGTGAGGACTACCGGACGGTTGTTGACGATGGCGAGGAGAATCACACCGTAGGTATTCTGCAGCGCGGTGTGCTTGAACAGGCGGTTGAGCATGACCTCGCGGACCGTGTCGCGCTTCAGCTCGACCACCACCCGCATGCCGCTGCGGTCGCTCTCGTCGCGCAGGGCAGAGATTCCCTCGATGCGCTTGGACTTCACGAGGTTGGCGATCTCTTCGACCAGCCGGGCCTTGTTCACCTGGTAGGGCAGCTCGTCGATGATGATCGCACTGCGACCGCCAGAGATATCCTCGAAGGTTGCATTTCCACGAAGGAGGATCTTGCCCCGGCCGGTGGAGTAGGCTTCCTTGACCCCGGCGCGACCGTAGATGGTGCCAGCGGTGGGGAAGTCGGGAGCCGGGATGATCTCCATCAGCTCCTCAGTGGTGATCTCCGGGTTGTCGATGAGGGCGACCGTGCCGTTGATGATCTCGCCGAGGTTGTGGGGCGGGATGCGGGTCGCCATGCCGACCGCGATGCCATCGGATCCGTTCACCAGGAGGTTTGGGTAGGCAGCGGGCAGGACCAGAGGCTCTTCGGTAGCACCGTCGAAGTTGGGACCGAAGTTGACGGTGTCTTTGTCGATGTCCAGGAGCAGGAACTCAGCGAGCTTCTGCATCCGGCACTCGGTGTACCGGTAGGCCGCCGCCGGGTCGCCATCGACGCTTCCAAAGTTACCCTGGCCATCGACCAGCGGAGCGCGCATGTTCCAGGGCTGGGCCATGCGGACCAGGGCGTCGTAGACTGCGGAGTCGCCGTGGGGGTGGTACTTCTTGAGGACCTCACCGACCACACCAGCGCACTTGGAGTAGCGCCGGTTGGAGAGGTTGCCCTCTCGAAGCATGGCGTAGAGGATGCGACGGTGGACGGGCTTGAGCCCGTCTCGAACATCGGGGAGGGCTCGACCGATGATCACGGACATGGAGTAGTCGAGATACGACGAGCGCATCTCCTGCTCAATGTCGATCTCCTCCAGGTTGCTCGCGATACTGTCTGCGCCTGCGCTCTGATCCATTACTGCTCCGTTGCGAAGGGGGGGGGGAATCTGGGAGGGGATGACCTCGGCGCCGCCGGAGTGATCGACGGGATTCACCCGATGTTTTCACGTAACCGATCCGGAGTCTATTTTCGACAATATGGACACAAACTGACCGTGAATTTCAGTCCAGAATGATGCCTGTCATCAATGACTCGAAAACAAACCTGAAACCAACACTATCGGGCATCATATCAAGGGCTTCCGAGCCACTCGTGATCACGACAATGCTCGGAATGTCACGGCGGTCGATTAGGTTGTAGCCCCGCCGGAGGTTCCGCCGATGTTCATGCTGCTCTCTGCTCTCACCGCACTCGCTGAGGATCCACCCTCTGCACCCTTGTCTGCTTACGATCATGGGGTCGCAGCGCTGGCCGAAAAAGACGCTGGAGCCGCCATCGGTCACTTCCAGACCTGCATCGCAGAGCCCGACTCTCCTCAGCTCCTCGACTGCCACTGGGAGATCGGCTGGGCGTACTGGCTGACCGGTGACTGGATGACGGTCGTGGAGCACTGGACCGTGGTGCAGCAGACTGAGCCGGATCGCAGCGGGCTGAGCACGTACCTCTCCCAGGCCAGAGACAACCTCAGCCTTCAGGAGCTGCTCGCTCAGGGCAGGGCGAACGCAGAGCGAACCTTCGTCTCCACCGCTCCCGATGGCGCCACGGTCCGCATGCGTGCGGTCGGCGACATGATGATCGGCACCGACTTCCCCGCAGGCCACCTCCCCCCGCAAGGCGGCGCAACCATCTTCGCTGGCGTCTCTGACTGGCTCACAGACGCCGACCTCACCTTCGGCAACCTGGAGGGTCCCCTCTGTGACAGCGGGCGCACGAGCAAGTGCAAGCCCGACGCCAAGCCCGGCAGCTGCTACGCCTTCCGCACCCCTGCCAGCTACATCCAGCACTACGTCGACGCCGGCTTCGACATGGTCTCGACCGCCAACAACCACGCCGGAGACTTCGGCGAGGTCTGCCGCCTGGAGACGGAGCGCCTCCTCGACGATGCCGGAATCGCCCACAGCGGCCGCCCCGGAGACATCGCCAGCGTCGAACATGACGGCCTGAAGATCGCGATGATCGGCTTCCACACCAGCCAGTCCTGCCACTATGTCAACGATCACGAGACCGCTGTGGCGCTGGTCTCCTCCCTCTCTGCCACCCACGACATCGTGATCGTGAGCTTCCATGGTGGTGCGGAGGGCAGCCGAGCGATCCACACCCCCAGAGGCCAGGAGACTTTCTACGGCGAGAACCGTGGTGATCTGCGGACCTTCACCCACCTCGTCGTTGATGCGGGTGCCGATCTGGTGCTCGGCCACGGTCCCCATGTCCTGCGCGGCATGGAGGTCTACAGCGACCGGCTCATCGCCTACTCTCTGGGAAACTTCGCCACCTACTCCCGGTTCAACCTCACCGGAAATTCAGGGCTCGGCGTGGTTCTTGACGTCACCCTCGACAAGACGGGCCGGTTTGTCTCTGGACAGCTCCTGCCGACCATCCAGGAGGGCGAAGGCTTCCCGGTCCAGGACGCACAGGCCCGCGCGGTCGACCTCATCCGCACCCTCACCCAGCAGGACTTTCCCGAGCACGGTGTCCAGGTCGCTCAAGACGGCACCCTCGCGGAGTAGGCTCCCCACCTTCAGCGCGCTCGTGCTGTCCGGTCCAGTGTGGGTCGCTTTCTGAGCCCTCCGGGGCTTGACGCATCGCTGGATGTCCCTATCTGCTGTGTGTTCCCCCTTTCCCTGCCCAGTCACCTCCGCTGGTCTTCTCCCAGTCGATGTGGATGGTCTCGCTCATTTTTCAACCACAGGTAGCGCTCATGGACTCCCATCAGTTTCAGGCCGACGTCCGCCAGATTCTCCACCTGGTCACCCACTCCATTTACTCCGACCGGGAGGTCTTCCTCCGGGAGCTGATCTCCAATGCCTCTGATGCGCTGGATGCTGCTCGCTTCGAGGGTCTTCAGCGCGATGACCTCCTCTCCGTCGAGGATCCAGGCATCCGGATCTCCGTGGACGCTGAGGCCGGCACGATCACCATCTCCGACGACGGAATCGGCCTCACCGCCGAGCAGGCCACAGAGAACCTTGGCACCATCGCCCAGTCCGGCACCAAGGCCCTCGCCGCAGCCATCAAGGAGCGCGGCGAGGACGCAAGCTCCATGATCGGTCAGTTCGGCGTTGGCTTCTACGCTTCGTTCATGGTCGCCGACAAGGTCGTGGTCACCAGCCGCTCTGGGCTGCCCGAGGCGGAGGCCATCGAGTGGACCAGCGACGGCGGCGAGGGCTACACCCTCGTCTCTGCGGAGCGCGAGACTCGCGGCACCGACATCGTCCTGCACCTCCGCGAGGACTCCGCAGAGTTCCTCGACGCCGACAAGATCCAGGAGATCATCAAGAAGCACTCCGAGTTCGTCTCCTGGCCGGTCTCGATGGACGGCGAGCAGGTCAACGAGCAGGCGGCCCTCTGGACCCGCGATCCCCGCGAGGTCACCGAAGAAGAGTACAGCGCCTTCTACAAGCACATCTCCGGTGACTGGAACGAGCCCCTGGTCACGCTGCACGTCCGCGCCGAGGCCCCGCTGCAGTACCAGGCGATCCTGTTCGTTCCCGCCCGTCGGCCATGGGAGCTGGACCGGCTCGACTTCAAGGTCGGCCTGAAGCTCTACCAGAAGCGCATCAAGATCCTCGACCATGCCGATGCCCTGCTGCCCCGATTCCTGCGGTTCGTGACCGGCGTGGTGGACTCCCCGGACGTCGACCTCAACGTCTCGCGAGAGATCCTCCAGCAGACGGCGGTGGTCGCCACCATCAAGAAGCAGCTCACCAGCCGGGTGCTCAAGAAGCTGCGCGATCTGACCCGCGATGAGGACGGCGGTGCAGAGAAGTACAACGCCTTCTGGGGCGAGATGGGTCACCTCCTCAAGGAAGGCATTCACGAGGAAGAGGGAAGCAAGAAGCTCCTCACCGGCCTCCTCCGCTACCCCACCACCGCCTCCGGTGGCGATCTCCGCTCACTGGTTGAGCTCAAGGAGTCGATGGTCGAGGGCCAGGACACCATCTGGTACCTGACCGACGTCGACAAGGATCGCATCGCCAGCAAGCCGGTCCTGGAGGGCTTCAAGCAGCGCGACTGGGAGGTCATGCTGATGACCGATCCGGTCGATGAGTGGGTGGTGATGAGCATCAAGGACTTCGAGGAGGTCCCGCTCAAGAGCGCTGCCCACGGTGAGCTGCCGGAGACCGACGAGGAGGATCTCAGCGAGGATGAGCAGAAGGCCCGCACCGAGGCCACTCCCCTGGCAACCTGGATGGGCGAGATGCTCTCCGGTGACGTCGAGGAGGTTCGCCTCTCAAGCCGCCTGACCGACTCCCCCAGCGTGCTGGTCAACAAGGAGGGTGCAATGGGTGCAAACATGGAGAACATCCTCAAGGCCGCCAACCAGCAGGTCATGCAGGACAAGCGGGTCCTGGAGATCAACCCCGAGCACCCCATGGTCCGTACCCTCGCCCGCCTCAACTCTGACGGCAGCCCTGGCCTCGAGCCGTTCGCTCGGCTCCTGCTCGATCACGCCCAGATCGCTGAGGGTCGGGTCGCCGATCCGGCCGGCTTCGCCGGTCGCCTGCAGGCGCTGATGGAGAAGGCCGCCAGCTCGATGTAGGCGCGCAGTCTGGGTCTTCCTTCCGGACACCTCACCGGCACTGGTCCGGCGTCCGGAAGGAACAACCCAGATGAGCCACGGCGTGTAGACCAGCGGGTCAGGACTCCGGTAGTCGGTCTCCGTGTTGACCCCACCAGCGGCCGTGGTCACGGTGCCGGTGATGCGGAGACTGACCTGCACCTCCGCCGCCAGATTGGCTGAGGCCCACACCGACAGACTGTTGTCCAGCCCATCACAGGATTCTTCTGCAGTCGGGTTTACAGCAGCGTCGGAGTCGTCGCAGTCCGTGGCATCCTCAGCGTAGCCGCTGGGCAGCTCACAAGCCTCCGTAGTGCTGGCGACATCTCCGCTGCCATCACCGTCGCTGTCCGCATAGAACACACTGCTCGCGCAGTCTTCGCCGACACCGGCATCTTCCTTGGTGTCACAGCCAAGGAGACCGCAGAAAACCAGCACGCACTGAGGGCCCCACGATTGGGATCACTTGGACGCTCTTGCTCGTGTCACAGTGTAGTTCGTGTCACAGTGTAGCCGCCAAGCACGAACACTCGAGCGCTGATGGCCCTAAAACTGGTAGATGGCTTCCAGGCTGACCTGGGGAGCGAACACAAACCGCTCGCTGGCCTCCCACTTCTGCTGCCAGGCGACGTAGGGAGAGGCCTTGTAGAAGAACCCCTTTCCAGAAGCTCGGAGACCGAGCTTGTCCTTGCGGATCATGAAGTCGAGTCCGCCGAGCATCGCGACGTCAAACAGCGAGTCGTAGTCTGCAGAGGCATCTTCGGACCAGACCGTTGCGAAGCCACCGCGAAGAAAGACATCCCAGGTCAGTCCCTCGCCATAGCGATGCGGAATACGAAGACCAGGAGCGAACCAGATGCCATGTCGCATCGTGATCCAGTCCTCGATCGTGTCGTTCTCTGGTGGGGTGAGGACCGGAGAGTCCGTCGCAGACAGGAAGCCGCCGATGTCGATGGAGACAAACCGGGTCAGTCGGGAATCCATACCAAAGGTCAGTCCATAGGACTCAGTACCATCCATCGCAGCGAGGCCGAGGTGGAGGCGGTTCTGAGGTTCCAGTGGCATCCGTGCCGCGTCGGCTGAGGCACTAAGCAGGAGCAGGCTGATCACGATTATCTCCGGGAATCAGTCGAAAAGTATCCGGCTTTGAGCCGATTGGTCAGGAATCCTTCGGAGCGATGGCGCCAAAGAGGTGATCACCGACCCGACCAAGGGCTGGGAGATCGTGAACCTCACCGGCGAGACGAGGCACTGTCCAGACCGACTGGCTCGCTGGCGTGGCACCCTGGAGTTCCTCGATCAGCTCGCCCTCGATGGCAGTCAGCTCAGAGAGCCGGCGGTGTGCAGCACCGAGCCGCGCGAGCAAGGCGCCGGCGGTGTGGCGTGCGAGGCCCTCAGACTGGACCTGGGCAACCTCACCGAGGACAGCCTGAGGCTCGAGCGGGCGACCGAGGATGCGATGGCACTGGTTGACCAAGACTCCGACGCTGGGCATGTTCCGGGACTGCAGCTCGTCGATGAAGAACCGAGCGACATCCACCGAGGGCCGGTTGGGCGCGGTCACCACCAGGAACGAGGTGTCCTGAGCATGGAACATCTCCATGACCGCAGAGTGTCGCTCCTGGAAGCCTTCGTAGAGATCTCGAAAGTGGAGGAAGAACTCGGAGAGATCTGCGAGGAACTCGCGACCGAAGATGTAGCTGAGCAGCCGAAAGAGGACCGCAGAGGTGCCCATCATGAACCGGCCGAACACCTTGCCCTCGTCGTACGGGGTCAAGAACCACTTCATGATCCGCTTGTCGACGAATCGAGCCATGCGACCCGGAGACTCAAGAAAGTCCAGGGCATTCTTGACCGGCGGGGTGTCGAGCACGACGAGATCGTAGCGGCCAGAGTCCACGACATCGTAGAGCTTCTCGGTCGCCATGTACTCCTGGTTGCCGACGATGGTGTCGGTGATGGATCGGTAGACGCGGTTGTTGAGGATCGCCTCCTGACGCTCTGGAGTGCGCGCAACCCGACGGATGAGATCGTCGAAGGTGTGCTGGGGATCAAGCATCATCGCCCACAGCTCTCCGGTGGCGCCCTCGACATGGCTCAGATCGATGCGGGTCTCAGAGTTGCCGAACTGCTTGAGGCCGAGGGAATTCGCGAGTCGGCGGGCTGGGTCAATGGTCAGCACCAGGACCCGACGCCCCTCGCGGGCAGCACGGACCCCGACCGAGGCTGCCAAAGTAGTCTTTCCCACACCACCAGAGCCAACACAGATCAGCAACCGACGCTGCCGAATGACCTCTCCGAGAGCTGAGGACTGCTCGGGGGTGTCAGGAGTGGGAGTGTCAGGAGTGGGGGTGTCAGGAGTATCCGACATCAGCGATCCTCCTTGAGCTGCTGGCGGGAGAGCGCCTTGCTCATCTGCATGACCACCTTCGCCGGACCGCGATCGAAGCCTCCGAGGGCACCGAGACGGGGGAAGGTGATCACGCCATCGTGCATCGCTTCTTCCAGGCGCATCAGCGCATCGGCAGTCGCCGTCTCCAGCTCTTCCTCCCAGCGACCCGCCTGGAGCAGCTCTGCAGCCTCCGGGACGTCCTTCATCGCGGCCTCGAGGCGATCGAGGAGGGTGATCTCATCGGGGGTGAGGCTCGGCGGGCTGGAGCGGTTGAGGAAGATCTTGGGGGCCTGAAGCTCGGGGACTTCTCGGTGGATCTTCTCCCAAAGCTCCAGAGTCTCGTTGACCACCATCTCTTCGGGCAGGCCAATGATGGCGAGCGCGGTGGTCTTCTCTCGAAAGACCTCCAGGATCTGCTCGGCCTTCTCCCGCACCGGTCCCGACCGCATCAGCCGGGTAGCGGTCCGAGGAACCCGGAGGATGCCCAGGGCATGTCCGGAGGCGGGCAGATCGACCACCACCTGATCGAAGTCATCCATCAGGCTGATGATCTTGGAGAGGATGACGATCTCTCGGGCACCAGGCGTGGCATCGAGGAAGACCGTTGCCATCCGATTATCGAGGATCAGCTTCGTGACTCGACGTGACTTCACGGTCGACTTCAGCCAGTCCTTCAGCGCGCTCATCCAGGTGAGGTTGCAGATGAACAGCTTGTCAGAGACTGCGCGCGGCGCATAGACCGGCTCGGTACCGAACAGGCGAGTCAGGGACGGGTGAAAGTTGTCGACCTCGACGATCAGGGTGCGAAGACCGCGAGCAGCACTCATGCTCCCAATCGCAGCGGAGATGCTGGTCTTTCCAGTACCCCCTTTCCCTGTCACCAGGATCAGACGGCTGTTGAGCAGCGTGGCGAGCTTCACGTCCCCGATGTCTCCTGATTTTTATCAACCTACCGGTTTTCCACAACCTTATTGGTTGCCTGTGGTCAACTCCGGCTGAAAGGCGTGGACCGAATGGGAAGCCCCACTCGGTCTCACTCATAATCCGCCCGGCCCGGGCTGCACTTCTCCGGACAAATCAGACACAGGTTTGTTTCCCATCAGCCAGCACGAACAGCCGGGCACTACACGTCGAGATTTCTCACATTCAGTGCGTTGGTCTGGATGAACCTCCGCCGAGGCTCGACCGAGTCACCCATCAAGACGCTGAAGATCTGATCGGCTTCGGTGGGGTTGTCCACGGTGACCTGCAGCAGCGTCCGGCGTGCCGGATCCATGGTGGTCTCCCAGAGCTGATCGGGGTTCATCTCACCGAGCCCCTTGTAGCGCTGGATCTCGAAGCCCTTGCGTGCGTTGGTCAAGACCAGCTCCAGCAGCTGACGCCAGCCATAGATCGGCTCCACAACGCCGCTGATCTGAGCGGGTAGCGGAAGCTTTTCGGCGAGCATGTCGACCAGACTGGAGAAACTGTCGGCTTCCTCCGGCAGCGGGCCAAGCACGGTCTGACGCTCGGTACCATCTCGGAGGGTAGAGATCACCAGGCGATACGAGACGGTTCCATCCTCAGCGGTCACCGTCTTGACAGCGGTGGTCGTGATGTGGAGGTTGGGCGCCAGGGAGCCGAGGACCTCCTGGAGCCGAGGCACGATCGCGGTGAGATCATCGGGAGAGGAGAAATCCAGTCGGTGACCACCGAGGGTGTACCAAGCATCCACGACAACCGGAACCCGACGGCGTGCGCCCTCGTTGAGGCGACGGGTGTAGCGGCGTACACCCTCGACCACTGCGAGCAGGGACTCGGAGTCCAGGACCTTGCCGTTTGCGTCAGTGAGGACGAGAGAGCGGATGCCCTGTGCGAGCAGGAATTCCTCAAGCGCCGGATCATCCTTGAGGTAGCGCTCTTTCTTGCCACGCTTGACTTTATACAAGGGCGGCTGAGCAATATAGAGATGACCACCCTTGACCAACTCAGGCATCTGCCGGAAGAAAAAGGTCAGCAGAAGGGTACGGATGTGACTTCCGTCGACATCTGCATCCGTCATGATGATGAGGCGGCTGTAGCGGAGCTTCTCCGGGGCGAAATCTGGACCGATTCCTCCGCCGAGCGCAGAGATGATGGTTCGGATCTCCTCGTTGGCGAGCATCCGATCGAACCGGGCTTTCTCGACGTTGAGGATCTTGCCGCGCAGCGGAAGGATGGCCTGGTAGCGGCGATCCCGACCCTGCTTGGCAGAGCCACCCGCGGAGTCTCCCTCGACGAGGTACAGCTCACACTTCGAGGCATCCTTTTCCTGGCAATCAGCAAGCTTTCCAGGAAGCTCTCCGCCCTCAAGCGCAGACTTCCGGCGAGCGAGATCACGCGCGCGACGAGCGGCTTCTCGCGCCCGAGAAGCCTCGACAGCCTTGCCGATGACCGACCGAGCGACTCGGGGATGCTCACTGAGGAAGGCGGCGAGCTGATCGTTGACGATGCTCTCGACGATGCCCTTGACCTCGGAGTTGCCAAGCTTGCCCTTCGTCTGCCCCTCGAACTGCGGCTCAGGGACCTTGACGGAGACCACGCAGGTGAGACCCTCGCGGATGTCGTCTCCGCCAATCGACTCGTTCTTCGCAGCCTTCAGCAGCCCGGTGCTCAGGGCATAGCTGTTGATGGTGCGGGTGAGTCCGGCCTTGAAGCCAGAGATGTGAGTGCCACCGTCGATGGTGTTGATGTTGTTGACGAAGCCGGAGAGGGTGTTGCTGTAGGAGGAGGTCCACTGCAGAGCGATGTCGACCATGACATCGTCCTTCTCGCCCTGGAGGAAGGCAACCTCGGGGTGCAGCTTGCTCTTGGCAGAGTTGAGCCACTCCACGAAGCTGCGGATGCCGCCTTCGTACTGGAAAGTCTCATCGGAGTCATCGCGCTCGTCGTGGAGGCGGATGGAGACACCTGGGTTGAGAAAAGCCAGCTCTCGGAGACGACGGGTGAGGATCTCGCGGGTGAAGATCGTGGTCTCGGTGAAGATCTGATCATCCGGCATGAAGCGGACGCGGGTGCCGCGCTTGTCGGCCAGCGGAGCTGGAGACGGAGTGGCGGTCAGCTTCGTGATCGGCGCGCCGCGGTTGAACTTCATGGTGTGGCGCTTGCCGCTGCGCCAGATGTCCACCAGCAGCCACTCAGACAAGGCATTGACGCAGGAGACACCGACGCCGTGCAGTCCACCAGAGACCTTGTAGGTGCCCTTGTTGAACTTTCCACCGGCATGCAGAACGGTCAGGACCACCTCTGCTGCAGACTTGTCGGTGTACTTGTGGTGCATCCCGGTGGGGATGCCACGACCGTTGTCCTCAACGGAGCAGGACTCGTCGTCATGAAGTGTGACGGTGATGGTGTCACAGTGACCAGCCAAGGCCTCATCGATTGAGTTGTCGACGACCTCATAGACGAGGTGGTGCAGTCCCCCCTGACCTGTAGAGCCGATGTACATTGCAGGTCGCTTCCGGACGGCTTCAAGACCCTCCAGCACCGTGATGCTGGCCTCGCTGTAGCCATCGACCGGATTTTCAGTTTTGCTCGGCTCCATCAGTGGTCCTCACACTATAATTAAGCACTGTTCTCGTAACCTCTGACCCCTCTGCCGTCCATGCTGAAGCGGTCAGGTTTCGCCCGCTTTATGAAGAGGTTGGCTTTTCTTGGGAGACGAACCCCGCTTCGGAAACGCCCCTCACTCTTCAGCGCCGTCAGTCCCTCTCTGTCGCGTTCCGGCTTCGCTCCCCACCGTGCCCCCTACTACCCGCCTCAGGAGGCACTCAGATGGGGGTAGCGGTCCGAGATGAGCCGGATCAGTGGTGGTGATCCAAACCTGACTCTGCATCTGGGAGAGAACGCCGACCAGCCGACGCATGCGCCGGGCGTCCAGCTCGCTGGTGAGATCATCGAGGAGGAACAGGGGGGCGTCGTTGCGGTGTCGGGCTGCGAGGAGCTCGGCGAGCTTGAGGGCCAGCACGATGGAGCGGGCCTGGCCTTGAGAGGCATAGTTGCGGGCCAGCCGCCCATTGAGGAGGATCGCGAGATCGTCGCGATGGGGCCCCACAAGAACCCGCTTTTGCCGCCGCTCTTCGGCCCGGGATCTCGCGACGATCTCCGCCAGGGATCCCCGACTCGATCCGGGGATCCCCACCCCGCGCAACTGGAGATCCACGGTCTCATTCCCAGCGATCTCCTTGATCATCTGCTTGAACGGTTCCCGCAGCTCATCGACCATCTGCTGGCGCTGCTGGGCAAGACGCATCCCCAGATCGACCAACCGCTGATCCCAGACATCCAGCTCGACATCGCGCGCTGGCCCCCGAAGCAGCATCGCTTTCTGGCGCACGACCCGCTGGTAGGAGCGCACCAGGTCGAGATAGGCCGGCGCGGCGGTGAAGCGAGCCCGATCGATAAATCGGCGCCGCTCATCGGGGCCGCCACGAACAATCGCTGCATGCTCGGGGCAGAACAGAATGGCTCGGATCGGACCAAACCACTCCTGAAGTCGACTGACGGGGCCATCATCGAGGAAGAGCTTCCGCCCGGACGGCCCGTATGACCACCGCATCTTCCGTTTTCCAGACAGCCCCACAACCTCGAGCTCAATTCCGGCCGATTTTGAGCCGTGCTGGATGAGCCGGCGGGGCCTGCTCTCTCGAAACGAGCGAAGAGAGGCCATCATGAAGACCGCCTCCAGCAGGTTCGTCTTTCCCTGGGCATTTTCGCCGTGTAGAACGACAAACCGGGCATCGCTTGTCAGCGATGCCCGGCTCAGATTTCGCCAGCCCTCAACCGCCAATGAGGTGACCCGCATGGCAGATCTTTCCTTCGAAAAAACGGTTTTGGACTGTTCTTTTTCTATTTTAAGATCCGACGGTCAGTCAAGCCGCATCGGCATCACGACGAACAGGCTGTCGTCGCGATCGGGCATCTCGATGATGCAGGGGTCCAGCGCATCGCCCAGTCGAAGGATCATCTGATCGCTCTTGGTCGCGGAGAGGATGTCCTGGAAGTACTTGACGTTGAAGCCCGTGACCATCGGCGCACCGCTCAGCTCGATCGGAACTTCTTCACGAGCCTCGCCGAGATCGACGTTGCGAGCAGAGAGAACCATGCGATCGCTCTCGAAGGCGAACCGGACGGAGTGGTTGCGATCCGAGGCGACGATGGCAACGCGCTTGAGCGCGTTGGTGAAGTGCTCACGGGAGACCGTGACCCGCCGCTGACTGTTATCGGGAAGGACTCGGCGATAGTCAGGAAACTCACCATCAACCAGACGAATCATCAGGGTGAGGTCGTCAGTCTTCAGGGTCGCAGAGCGATCACCGAAGACAACGTGCCAGGTTCCCTTGTCGTTGTCGATGAGCTTGCGAATCTCAGAGAGCGCCTTGCGGGGAAGGAGCATCCGACGCCCCATACCAAACTCTCCGAGAAACGGAGTCTCGGAGTAAGACAGGCGGCTGCCGTCGGTGGTGACGACTCGAAGGCGGCTGCCGTCGGCGGTCTTGACCTCCTCCATGTGAGCACCGTTGATGCCGTAGCGGTTGTCATCGGTGCAGACCGAGAACGAAGTCTCCTCGATGATCCGTCGCAGCGTGCTGCCGTCGATGGAGAGGGAAGACTTCTCCGTGCTGGCCGGCTGAGGCGGGAAGCTCTCTGCACCCATGCCAACAACCTGGAACTGGGCGTTGCCGCAGCGGACCTGGAGGCGGTTGCCGGCGATGGACTGCAGGTGAACGGTCGGCTCCGGCAGCGCACGAGCAATCTGGAAGAAGCTCTGGGCATCAACGCTCAGCTCACCCTCAGACTGAACACGGGCTTTGTAGCCAGCAACCAGAGTGAGCATGGTGTCGGTAGCGGTCATGCTGAGGGTGTCACCCTGTGCGCTGAGCATGACATGAGCCAGCGCGAGGTTGGTTGTTCGTCGCTCGACGACACCCTGAACCCGAGCGAGTCCACGAATCAGCTCAGTGCGATCAATGTATAGGTCCATCACTTTCTCCTCGGGTACGTCCGTTCCTCAACGCCACCTATGATCTAATAGATCTATAGAAGATCTCTTCTTAATTAGTAGTAGATCAATAGGGCCTGTGGACAGTGTGGAAAACCCGGATTTATAAGATTTATGCGGGCGTTTTTTGAAGGGTGATCTGTGGAGTAAGCTGTGGCCGGCCTGGGGAAGAAATGTGCACAAGTCCACCTGGCGGGGTTGTCCCCAATTCATTCGCAGGCCGTCCATAACCGAATCCACAGAATTCGGAGGGTTTTCCACAGCCAGAATTCGACCGGATCGTGCCTCAGGGGCATGTGCAGTTCTGCCATATGTCCTCCCAGGGCTCGCTCGGGGATCTCGAGAAGGGGATCCCCACAGAGATCCCCATAGGCTGTGAATATCCATTGAGATTCTCTCACAATCGGGGAGTGATCCACAGGCTGTGGATCATCCTGTGGAGATCTCGGGCGGCGAGGAGACGGTTCCCCACAGAACGATCCATAGGCTGCGGAGAACTTCTGAAGACGCGCGCAGGCAGCGCACCCCTATACAGAGGACACCCACAGAGGGGACACGCTGACGGTGTTTCTGACGAGCCGCTTCGGACTACCGGCCGAGATTCCGCTCCAGCAGGCGGATGGTGTTCTGAGTGTCGGCGTCGTTCTTGAGCAGGTCGCGGATTTTCTTGCAGCCATGCTGGACCGTGGCATGATCGCGGTCGTTGAACACCCGACCAATGTCTGGAAAGGAGAGGTCGGTGTGCTTGCGGATGATCCACATCGCGACATGGCGGGGGCGAACATACTGCTTGAGGCGGCGCTTGCCCTTGATGTCGACGACCTTGATGTTGAAGAAGTTCGCGACGGTCTGAATGATCTCATCAGCGCTCAGCAGGTGTGGCTCGTCAGCGAGGACGTTGCCGAGGTACATGCGCGCGAAGTCGATGGTTGGCTGGCTCTTGTGCAGTCGGCAGAGGGCCTTGAGGCGGTTGAGCACTCCCTCCAGCTCTCGAATGTTTCCTCGCACCCGGCTGGCGATGTACTGGGCGAGCTCCGAAGACAGCTCCATCTCCATGCCCTCAGCCTTCTGCTGAAGAATGGCGAGCATCGTCTCCATGTCTGGTGGCTGGGTGTCGGCGAGCATGCCGCTCTCGCAGCGGGTTCGAAGCCGCGGCTCGAACATCTTGATCTCGCGAGGCAGGACATCGGAAGTGAACACGATCTGGCGACCGCGCTCTTTGAGCCACTCAAACGTGTGGAAGAGCTCTTCCTGGGTTCGATCCTTGCCGGTGAGAAACTGAACGTCGTCCATCAGCAGGACGGTCGGCAGCTTGCGGTAGCGCTCGCGGAACTCTGACATCCGACGGTAGCGGAGGGCGTCAATGAGATCGTTGGTGAATCGCTCGGCGGTCACGTAGAGGATGTGTGAGTTGGGCTCGACGTTCTTGATGTGGTTGCCGATGGCGTGCAGAAGGTGGGTCTTGCCCAGGCCGGTCGATCCGTAGATGAACAGCGGGTTGTACTGCTGATCTCCTGGAGACTCGGCGACCGCCAGTGATGCCGCATGAGCAAACTGGTTGCAGGTACCGACGACGAAGTTGCTAAAGATCTTGTCCTGGCTGACACCTCTGGCGACAGGCTCACGCGCAACGGGGAGCTCCTCGGTGTCTGGGACGATCAGGATCTTCTGCTGGGGATCAGCAGAAGACGCGGGAGATTCCGTGGTCGCTTCCACAGTCTCGTTGCCGATCTGGAAGCGGATGGTGACCGGGAAGCCGAGCTCTCCTCGGAGCGCGTTCTGCAGTGTGTCCCCATAGTTGGACTGCACCCAGTCTCGGTAGTAGCGGTTGGGAACCTGCAGGCTGATCTGATCTGTGGTGTTGCTGACGAACTGAATCGAGCGGATCCAGATCGCGTAGTTCTGTGGGCCGAGCGTTTCTTTCAGAGAGCCCTTTACCTTGTTCCAGATCTGCTCCATGCGTGTCTTCCGCTCCCCTCTTGGGTCAGTGGATGCAGGCCTGTCGTCAGGCCGCACCGCAACCTGCTGAGGGTAACAGGCCCGACCCAGATCTCACAATGCCGAGAAGCCAGTGCTTGACCGGAGCGCCTTGGCTGAATAGTTCGAGTCACTACATGGGCCTTTCTGTGTCTGGTGCGCCTGCAGGTCATCCTGCTTCATCGCCCCATCAAGACGGCCAAGCATACCGAATATCCGGAGGATTCTCCCGTGAAACGCACCTACCAGCCGAGCAACATCAAGCGCAAGCGCAGCCATGGCTTCCGAGCCCGCATGTCCACCCCCGGTGGCCGCAATGTGCTGTCCCGTCGGCGCGCCAAGGGCCGCAAGCGGCTGGCTCCCACCGTCGGAACCAAGCGCAGCTGATCCCCTGTCCGGGCGCTCGTTGTGACTCCTGAGCCTGTCGATACTCCTGAGCCTGTCAGGCAGAACAGGTTCTCCTGGCAGCCGAAGATGCGACTGAAGAAGTCGCGCGATTTTCGGCGTGTTCAGGGTCGGGGTCGTAAGGTTCGTCAGCCTAACCTCATGCTGCTCGTCCTCCCTGGGCGGAGCAGCTGTACACGTATCGGGCTGACCGTCAGTCGTCGGGTAGGGAATGCTGTGGTCCGCAATCGCGTCAAGCGCTGGCTGAGAGAGGGGCTGAGGCACCAGTATCCTGAGATGTCAGGGTGCTGGGATGTTGTCGTCATTGCCCATCCCTCAGCCGCAGCGGCCGATCAGGCCGAGCTCAGCAGACAGCTCACGACCGCACTGGGCATCGCTCAGCGCCCTCCGGGTCCACGCGGCTCACGGGGTCGACGCCGATGAGCCTGCCGTCTGACCTTGTCGTCTGGACAGTCCGTGGCTACCAACGGATGATCTCGTACTATACGCCACCGGTCTGTCGGTTCCATCCCACCTGCAGCCAATACGCTGTCACTGCGCTTCGGTCCTACGGTCCGGCACGCGGCGCTGCCATGGCTTCCTGGCGGATCCTCCGGTGCAATCCGTTCCATCCCGGCGGGTATGACCCGGTTCCACCGGCTCACGGACACCATCCCCACGACGAGGCTCGCCACATCGTGCCTTCGGCAGCGATGGTGGCTGAGCTGAGCCAGGGGCAACCCGATTCCATGTCAGGAGACAAGGTTGGGTAACAACACCGATCGACGTGCGCTGATCGCGATCACGCTGTGCATCGCGGTCTACTTCTTCTGGATGAGCTTGTTCCCGCCGCCCCAGCCGGCGGCACCGATCAGCGACGTCGCGACCGACTCGACTGGCGATGCGATCGGTGACACACCAGCCGCTCCGGGAACACCCTCCACTCCCGCTGTCACCTCGCCGGCCTCGACACTCGCTCCGGCGATCGCGGTCCCGGACAACGAGGTCCAGCTCAGCGAGAGCACCGACAGCAAGTGGATGGGCAACGTCCACTCCCGCGAAGGCGCGATCCGCGACCTCGCGCTGACGGGCTACACCGCAGCAATCGAGGTCACTCCGCTGTACTCCTGGCTGATGGATGGCATGGAGGGTGAGGACGGCTGGCAGCCTTATCAGGGCGGAGACGATCCCCACGAGCTGCTCACCGACAACGGCGCGCTGCTCCTTGCCGGCGCCGGAGAGCTTCGTCCAGCTGAGGGTTACATCATCGAGCGTCGTGGCGATCGCATCGTCGCGACGCACAACGATCCCGCCGGGCTCTCGATTGTCAAGGAGTACGCCCCGGGCAGCAACCCGTTCTCTTTGGACGTGACCGTCACCTTCACCAACAACACCAGCCGCTCCATTGATCGGCTGTGGATTGGTGTGGCAGATGAGATGAGCGGTGAGGCCGGTCGGTTCTCCAATGCCATCCGTCCCCTGGCCCATGTCGACGGCGGCGTAGAGCACTTCGACGATCTCGAAGACCTCACCGAGGCAGCCGAGCAGATCAGCGAGTCTCCGGCCTGGTTTGGTGTGGGCGATCGCTACTTCATGAGTGTGCTGCGGCCCGCTGAGGGATCTGGACTCACCAGCCTCGTCGTCGACGATCTGCCGGGTGGAGCTGAAGAGCGCTATGGTGCGTTCGCGCAATCCAACCAGCCGCTGGATGCCGGCGCCAGCCGCACCATCACCCTGCACGCCTACATGGGTCCCAAGCAGCTCGACATCCTCGAGTCGATCAGCCCAGAGCTGGGTGATGCTGTGGAGCTTGGCTGGTTCGGCTTCTTTGCCCGAATCCTTCTGTGGATGCTGAAGATCTTCCAGGCTGGCGTGGTGAACTGGGGGCTCGCGATCCTGCTGCTGACCCTCATCGTCAAGCTCGCGTTCTTCCCGCTGACCCAGAAGGCGTTCACCAGCTCCCGTCGGATGCAGGCCCTTCAGCCCAAGCTCTCCGCACTCAAGGAGAAGTACAAGGACAACCGGGAGCTCCAGACTCAGGAGACGATGAACCTGTTCAAGGAGCATGGGGTCAACCCGATGGGAGGCTGCCTGCCGACCCTCATCCAGTTCCCGGTCTGGATCGCCCTGTACAATGTGATGCTCTACAGTGTTGAGCTGTACGACTCTTCCTTCCTTTACTTGATGGATCTCACCGCGGAGGACCCCTACGGCGTTCTGCCGATTGTCTACGCGGTCTTGATCCTGGGACAGCAGCGCATGATGCCGATGGGCAACATGGATCCCGCTCAGCAGCGCATCATGAAGTTGATGCCGCTGATGTTCGCTGCGTTCATGTTCACCTTCCCGAGCGGCCTCGTGCTGTACTTCTGCTGCAACATCCTGCTGACCATCGGCCAGCAGTGGCTCATCAACCGGCAGATCAAGATCGAACCGCCTGCGGCGGCCTGAGACTGGAGATTCAATATGACTACAATTCCCAAGGGTGCTGTCACCGCCGAAGCGCGGACCCTCAACGATGCCCTCAAGCAGGCGGCTTCTGAGCTCGGAGTGCCGGCAATGTCGGTCTCCTACAAGATCGATCGCGAGCACTTCCTGAGCAAGAACGGCACCAGCACTGGCATGGACACTGTCAAGATCGCGGCCTGGGCTCGCGATCCGGCAGAGACCGCTGGCGCTGAGGCTGCACGGCTCTGGCTGGTCGGGCTCATCGAGAAGATGGGCTTCGAGGCAACCGTCGGCGTTCGCCTCGGCACCAACAAGCACGCCACGCTGCTGGTGGACTCGGAGTCTGGTCGCTACCTGGTCGGTCGCCAGGGTGCCACGCTCCGCGCCATCCAGGAGATGCTGGAGGCGGCGATGTCCGTCGAGCACGGTGACTGGAACTTCCGCATGGACATCGGCGGCGGTCGGGATCGGGATGACCGTCGGGATGACCGTCGGGATGACCGTCGGGATGATCGCGGTGGTCGCCGGGACGACCGCGGTGGTCGTCGGGATGACCGCGGTGGTCGCCGGGATGACCGCGGTGGTCGCCGGGATGACCGCGGTGGCCGTCGGGATGATCGCGGTGGCCGTCGGGATGACCGACGCAGCCGTCCCCGTCGCTCCGATGAGGACGTCGCAGCGCTTGAGCGTCTCGCTCAGAAGCTGGCTGCTCGGGTCCTCGAGGATGGCAAGCCCATCGACATCCGCCAGTCCCTCAACTCCTTTGAGCGTCGGATTGTGCACATCACGATCGCGGAGATCGATGGTGTGAGCACGGCCAGCTTCATGGACGGCGACGACAAGCGGGTCCGCATCCTGCGCGAAGGCTCCGAAGAGTAGTGTCAACCATCGTCGCCCTGGCCACCCCGATGGGGCGGAGCGGGGTGGCGATGCTCCGCCTGAGCGGACCCGAGGCGAAGCCGATCGCCTCGATGGTCTGTCCGGGCGGTCCCCCGTGGCGCCCACGGCGGGCCAGCCTGCGCACTGCGATCGGTCCAGATGGGCCGATCGATGCCCTCCTCGTGGTCTGGATGCCTGGCCCCAGAAGCTTCACCGGCGAGGATGTCGTCGAGCTGTCCTGTCACGGCAATCCGGTGATCGTCGAGCTGCTGCTCTCCGCGCTGATCGCGTCGGGCGCGCGGATGGCTCGTCCTGGAGAATTCACCCGGCAGGCGCTGCTCAGCGGGCGCACTACACTGCTCGGTGCGGAGGCCCTGCGCGCGCTGATCGCGGCGACCTCTCCGGCAGGAGTGGCCCTGGCCCATGCTGGAATGAGCGGAGCGACAGGTGCGCTGTCGGCGTCGCTGTCCGAGGCCCTGCTCGACCTCGCCGCAGAGCTTGAGGCGCGCCTGGACCACCCCGGCGATGAGCTGGGATACGAGGACGATGGCGCAGTGATCGATGGCCTCCACGCGGTCGCTGGGCGTGCCGCTGCAGCGGCTTCGTCCTGGCGCGCGGGCAGGGTCCGCATCCAGGGTGCGACCGTCGCCCTGATTGGGTCGGTCAACGCCGGAAAGTCGAGCCTGTTCAACCAGCTCGTCGGCACCGCCCGTGCGCTGGTCAGCCCCACACCGGGCACCACCCGAGATGTCGTCGAGCGCAGCGTGCTGCTGGAGGGGCTGGAGGTTCGCTACCTCGACACCGCTGGAGAGCGAAGCAGCACCGACGATCCCATCGAAGCCGCAGGAATTGCGCTGGGTCGAGCCATGACCGCTGAGGCCGATCTGCTGTTGCTGATCACCCCGCTCAGTGCGCCTCCTGATCCCGCCTGGCCGGAGCTGCTGGAGCGAACGGCCGCCCTCCCCCGCCTCCGCATCGGCACCCACACAGACCTTCCGGCTCATCGCGATGCGCCTCCAGTCGATCTGTGCGTCAGCAGCACGACCGGTGACGGCGTGCGCTCGCTGAAGGCTGCGATCCGTGCGCAGCTGTCAGCGGGAGCCTCTGGAGGCGAGCAGCTGGTGGTGCTCAGCCAGCGTCAGCACGACTTGTTCCGATCAGTCTCGGAGCATGTGGAGCAGGCGGCTGGTGCCCTCTCGTCTCTCCTCGGTCCAGCCATCGCTGCAGAAGAGGTCACTGCAGCCCTGGAGCGCCTCGCAGAGCTGTCTGGTGAGGATGTTCGCGAGGCGGTGCTGGATCGGCTGTTCTCGAAGTTCTGCATCGGGAAGTGATCGACGGCTGCTCTCGAAGGGCGGGTGGGCACTGTAGATGGCTCCTCCTCCGAGCTTCCGAAGATGGACGACCACGACGGAAGCGAATTCTTGAGCGGAGCCGGTCGGATAAAAAGCTGTCGGATACAATCCCCTGAATCCCACCCTCGAAATGTCACCCCTGCTGCGACCGGAGCCCCCTTGAAGACCCTGTTTGTGATGGATCCCCTTGAGCGAATCCACATCTCTGGAGACTCTACCTACATGCTTATGTTGGAGGCGCGCCGGCGCGGCTGGCCGGTCTCCTTCTGCACCCCGGGCGACCTCTACGCAGTCGATGGCGCGACCTGGGGAAAGATCAGCGCGGTCGAGGTCTCACAGCAGGCTCCGCACTTCGTTCCTGAGCCGGCGGAGGAGGTCTGCCTCGGAGAATTTGATGTGGTGTGGATGCGCAAAGATCCCCCGTTTGACATGGACTACATCTTCTCGACCTACCTGCTGGATCTGGTGCCAGACACCACGATGGTCCTCAACGACCCAGCGACCATTCGCAATTCCAACGAGAAGATGTATGCGATGCAGTGGCCACACCTCTGCCCCCCCACTCTCGCCACCCGACACATCGCCCGGGCGAAGGCATGGGCGGAGCAGTGGGAGAAGGTTGTGCTCAAGCCGTGGGATGGAAACGGCGGCCGAGGTGTCTTGGTGAGTCATGCGAGAGACGCAAACCTCCGCTCGATGATCGAGATCCTCACCGAAGAAGAGAAGCAGTACATCCTGGTGCAGCGCTACATCCCCGAGATCACGCAGGGTGACAAGCGGATCATCCTGATCGACGGCGAGCCGGTCGGCTGGATGGCCCGTGTCCCCCAGCCTGGTGACCATCGCGGCAACATGCACGTCGGTGCCACCGTAGAGGCCTTCGACCTGACCGAGCGGGATCGCGAGATCTGTGATGCGCTGTCTGCTCGGCTGAAGGCAGAGGGGCTGCTGTTTGTCGGAATCGACATCATCGGGAACTACCTGACCGAGATTAACGTCACGAGCCCCACCGGGATCCAGGAGATCAACCGGCTGATGGGACTGCGCCTGGAGCGCACCCTGACAGATGCTGTGATCAACCGCTTCAACAACGGAGTCGCCTCATGATGCGCCTCGCCCTCGCCCTGCTCCTCTCAGCCCCAGCCTTCGCTGAGGACAGCACTGAGGAGCCTGCAGTCCCTCAGGGGGACTCGGTCACCGGCCGCAAGCCGCCCCCGCTGCGGGGCAATATCCGTGAAGATGGCACCATCACGCCCTCCGCTGAGGAGGAAATGATCGGTCAGTACCCGGCTCGGATTGCTCGGGGCGCGGAGATGCTCAACATGGATGTCGAATTCGTGTGGGAGTGCTGGCAGGCGATGGAGGGGCTCTATGAGCGGGACTATGCCAAGTCCAGGGCCACCTTCGCCGGCATCGAGACCCGGTGGCGTGGCTCTGGCGTCGGTCCGGTCGGGCAGGCCCTGGTGTGGCAGGCGCTGATGCTGGAGAACTTCGATTTTAAGTACGACGCTCAGTACAACTCCACGTTCAACCGTGCACGTCAGTCCATGGAGCAGGCGATGCTCTCTCCAGGCAACGAGGTCTGGGAGACCTTCTTGCTCGGTGCGCTGCTGGGGGTCGATGCGATCCACAAGATGCGCAAGGAAGAGTTCGTCACGGCGATCAATCGCGGCATGGAGGCGATGAAGTACGTTGCGTTGGCTGGAGAGATGGCCCCGCAGTTTGTCGACGCTCAGCTCGGAGATGGCCTCTGGCTGTACTGGCGCAGCGTGATCGCCCTAAACACCCCTGGCGTCCCGACCTTCTCGGATGAGCGCGAGAAGGGGATCGAGATGATGCAGCTCGCCCAGCGCGAGTCGGTCTTCCTGAGGCCCGCTGCTGGACACGCCCTGACATACACCTGGATTGAAGAGGGGGAGATGAACCGGGCGCTGGGCCTCGCGACGAGCCTGTCTCGCGCCTATCCCAACAACATCGTCAACCTTCAGGTGCTCGGTCGCATCCAGATGTACCGTCGGATGTATGCCGAGAGCGAGTCGACCTACAAGCGCGTTCTGGCCATCGACGGCAACAACGAGCGGGTCCACTACTACATGCAGCGGCTCTATCTCCGCTGGGGAAAGTTCGACGCATCGATTGCCCACGCCGACAAATACCTGGCCTTCAACCTCTCAGATTACCAGCGAGCGTACTCTCTGTATTACAAGGGGAACGTCTACTACAAGCAGAAGAACTGGGATGAGGCTGAGGTGGCATATAAGGCTGCCTGGCGCGCGAACAAGCTGAAGCGGGCCAAGGCGAAGCTGGAGCGCATCGAGACACGACGGGCAAAAGAAGCCTCCGAGGGCTGACCCGCACGCCGCTGGCCACTGAAACGCAGCACGCTCCCTCTGGAGGGAGCGTTCGGTAGAGTCCGCCGTGCGCGAGTGCTTGCGCTCAGTCGTCTTCGGGCGGCTCTGGAATGAGCAGCTTCTGACCAAGCTGGAGGTCCTCACTGGTCATGTCGTTGGCCTGCTTGATGTGGCTGTACAGGCTGGCCTTGCCATAGTAGCGCATCGAGATCTGGCCGAGGGTGTCGCCACGCTTGACGGTGTGCGTTGCTGGGAACTCTTGGCCAGAGGCGTTGGGATCGGAGGCCACTGGAGCAGTGTTGAGCGGCTCGGGCTCGGGCGCGACGGCTGCGGGCGCGACGGCTGCGGGCGTGACGGCTGCGGGAGCGGTGACCACGCTGGGCGTGGGCTGCGCGATGGTGGTCGCTTCAGCCGCGACGGGCTCGGTGGACTCTGAGCCGCCTCCGCCAAACAGCAGCGCGGCAATCAGCAGGGCGCTGGCACTTCCAGCGATCAGCGCGGTGACGCTGCTCCAGATGCGGATGCGCTTCTGGAGGTCATCGACCTGGGCATCGAGGGCTGCATTGTCGCTGCGGAGACGCTTGGCCTCGCTGCGGAGGGTGAGGATCTCACCCTGCTCTCGTGCCGTTACCCGTGCACGACGCTGCTCATCGGCTTCAACCTGACGTCGCAAATTGGTCTCCACGTGATCACGGAGTCCAGGCTCAGCCACGGCTCCGTTGTTGATGGCCGAGTCGATGTAAGCCAGCGCTTCCTGCCACTGGTTGCGGGTCGCGAGGACCTTGCCGAGCAGCATCGAAGCGTCGGTGTCGGTGGGGTCCAGGCAGAGCAGCATGCGGAGACGCTCGGTTGCGGCAGCGAGCTTGCCCTCCTGTGCATAGGCCAGCGACTCATCGTAGAGCGTTGCTGGCGCATCGAGGCCTGAGCTCTGAAGGATCTGTGCGATCTGCTCTGTAGCACCAATTTCGCCGGTAGAACGGGGATGTTCAGTAAATGCGAGGCCATTGGACATGTGGGAACCCGGAGGAAAGGCTGGCATGGGCGAGGATGCGTGCTGAGGAGAATCCTTGAGATAGGACCGCACACTTGTATTGACATAGCAAATTGTTACGGAGATGTCCACAGGGTTCCTCATAGGGTTTCCCCGTTCAAAGCAAGCTCTGACCGCCTCTGGTTGGGTGAGGACTATTGGTTGGGTGAGGACTATCGGGTCTTGTCGAGGACCTCAGCTGCCAAGCCGGCCGCGAGCACCCGTCGGTTCAGCTCGTCAGCATCGGAGACCAGCTCCGCCATGGCGTGGAGTCGCTTCGCGGCCACGATCCGGGCGGCGGTCTCTTCCAGCGCTGCAGCAGTCTCCTCGATGTTCGCTGCGGCGCCCTCCATGCGTGCCGTTCGCACGATCCAGTCGGTGTTCTCGGCCTTGGCGGTGGCGGAGATCAGGACAAATGCGAGGATGGATCGGAAGATGGTCATCTGGATGGCTCTATCGCCAACAAAAAAGACCCGCCATGTGGCGGGCCTTCTGAGCAGACAGTCTGACCTTCCCTTAGACGGGCGCGGTCCTGCTGTTGGCCTTGAGCAGCTCCAGCTTTGCCAGCGACATGGCAGCCTTGGTGAGCCGCTTGAACTCGGCGCCGGTCTCCAGATTGAGGATCTGGCGGGCGACGAACCTGGGGCGCATGTAGAACTTACGGTGTGCGATCTTGAGCAGCTCCAGGATTTCTGCCTTGTTGAGGTGCTCCTCCCAGCAGACCGGAACCTCGACCCCGCACAGCGGATCCTTCATCATGCGATCCCAGCAGTCTGCAGGGTAGAGGCCCATCTTGGCGCCATCGGCGAAGGAGTCGGTGCCTGGGTAGGGCGAGAACACTGCAAACACGGCGTACTCGGCGTCGAGCTTGATCATCTCGTCGATGTTCTTGACCGCATCCTCCAGAGTGTGCTCGTGGGGGCCGGCAAGCATGATGTACGCCACGCTTCGCACGCCTTCCTCACGACACCACTTGAAGACGCGGTGGACGTCGTCGGTGTCGCAGTGCTTGCCCCAGGAGTCCAGACCTTCGTTGTTGGCAGACTCCACTCCGAAGTGGATCTTGGTGCAGCCGGTCTCCCGACAGCGACGGATCTGCTCGCGCGTGGTGCCTGCGATGGTGGTCTTGTAGCCCCAGCTGAACTTCAGACCGCGGCGCTCAATGGCGTCACAGAACTTGAGGACCCACTGGCTGTTCGGGGTGAACAGGTCGTCGATGAAGTGGGTCTCGGTGATGCCCAGCGAGACGCAGTCCTCCATCTCGTCGAGGATGTCTTCGATGTCCCGGATGCGGTACTGCTTCTTGTAGGTGAGGCAGAACGGACAGGAGTGCGGACAGCCGCGGCTGGTGATGGCGGTGGTGACCATCGGCTGCTTGGTGCCCGGCAGGTAGTAGTCCTTGTACCGGGAGCGGCGGCGATCGGGCCAGGGGTAGGCGGAGAGGTTCTTGGTGGAGACCCGCTCGGTGTTCTTGATGACCTGGCCGTCGCTCTTCCACCAGACCCCGGCGATGCCGGAGAAGTCACGGTTGCCCGCATCGAAGCGCTTGACCATCTCGAGGAAGGCATCCTCGCCGTCTCCGGTGATGATCGCATCGGCGGTGTCGAGCTGGATGGCGTACTCGGGGAACATCGCGCAGTGCGGCCCGCCGAGTACGATCGTAGCGTTGGGGTTGATCTTGCGGACCAGGTTCATGGTCATCTGCACGTCAGGCAGCGAGTGCGTGTAGGTGCTGATTCCAACCAGATCGAGCGGATACCGCTTGAGCATCTTCTCGAAGTCGGGGTAGTCGAGGTCATCGACGACCGGATCGACGATCTCAGCCTTGTAGTGAGAGCGCTTCTCGATGGCAGCCTGAATGTACATCAGGCCCAGCGGCGGGAAGCAGTACACGCCGTGGGCATGCGCCTTGGGAATACCCGCCCATACCCTGAGCTTCTCGGGGGGGTTGATCAGGGTGATGTCCATGGATTCCTCCGTGTCTTGACCAGTATGTCTACAGCTGTGCTCTGCGCGCCCTGTAAGAGGACTTATTTGCGTCGAAAGAGCAGCTTCCAGGGAATAAAGAGCGGAACATCCTTGCGGTACTGTTCGTAGTCCTCGCCGAAGACATCGACGAGCTGGGGTTCCTGTCGCACAACCTTCTCGGCGAGCGAGATGGTCAGGAGCATGGGTACCAGGATGAAGCAGAAAGAGATGGAATTCAAGGCGAACCCGACGGCAAGCACACCGAGGAGCTTGCCGAACAGAGACGGGTTTCGAGAGTGGGCGTAGATCCCAATAATGACAAGCTTCTGTGTTCGGCCGGCGGTGGGAGAGGGCGAGCCCTCACCGAGGCGTGTCAGTTGCTCGTAAGTCCACAGCCACAAGACTGCGCCCAATATAAAGCTGACAGCGGCAATAGGAAGATTCAGGCTAGTGGGTAAGAAGCCATCACCAAAGCCCAGCAGGGCATCCAGCCACGTCGCGGTCAGCGCGATCAGAAACGTCAGCGGAAAGAGAGTCGGGATGTATACCTTTGCAACCATCGAGAGGATGGGCGACCGCATGCCAGCCTGCAGGATGTTCATCACCGGGTTCATGGGATCCTATAACCGTGGTTTGATCACGTGCCTGATCATGGTAGCTGCCGCGACGGGCTGTGGTGAAGATCCCATCGAGCAGCGCGCCGCAGAACTGGCTGCTCAGAGCAGCTCTGCGAGCCCATCTGGTCCAGGTCAGCCACCACCGCCGGGCGGCTCTCCGGGGAGGGCTGCTGGTGCGCCGGGGGAGCCAGGAGTCGCACCGGGTGGGCTGCCTGGCACCGCCGCTCCGGATGGCCCTGGAGTTCCTGATGAGCCGCCACCGGGGGTTCCTGATGAGCCGCCACCTGGTCAGCCGCTGGGAGACAACGGACCGACGATCACCCTGTCGGGCACCATCGCGCTCGCGGACTGGTCTGGCGCACCGATCCGAGTGGATGTCTTCGATGGCGACCAGCGCGACCTCGATGGTCCGCGTCCGTCGGTGGTCGGCGTGGCGCGTCTGGCGGAGCCTGGAGCCTGGTCGGTGTCGGTCTCCGCGAGCATCGGTCAGCTCTGGGTCGGCGGATACGCAGACGACAACCAGGACGGCAAGCCCGATCACAACGAGCCGGTTGGCTGGTACGGCGGAAACCCGGTGGCTGGTGGTGCCGCGCAGACCGGGATCGCGCTCTCCCTGACCGTTCAGCCGCCGGAGTAGCGGTGAGGTTGGTGGTGGTGATTCCCTGTCATCGGCGCTGGGATCTCTTGCCGGAGACCATCGCGGCGACAGGAGGACTGCCGGTGGTGGTGGTCAACGACGCTCCGTCTGGGTGCGCTGTGGCGGAGCCGGTCGGGGTGACCATGGTGCGCACTGCGGGCAGCCAGGGCTTTGCGCGTGCCGTCAACGCTGGTCTTGCAGCAGCTTGTGTGCTCGGTGCTACCCACGTCTTGCTCCTCAACGACGACGCCCGTCCGCAGCCGGGCTGCATCGAAGCGCTGGTGGCTGCCTGGTCTGATCGCGCCGGCGCAGTCGGACCGGTGCTGCTGGATTTGGATGGTGCGGTGGAGTCGGCGGGAATCTCGGTGGCGTCCTGGGGGCGGGTGCGGATCTTACAGCGGCTGCCAGCGCAGACGACTGCGGTCGATGCCCTGTCGGGGGCCTGCTTGATGCTGCGCGCAGAGGAGCGGCTGGACGAGTCGTTCACCCATGGCTTTGAGGACATTGAGCTGTGCCAGCGAATCCGTGCGCAGGGGCGCGCGGTGTGCATCGTGCCCGCTGCCCGCTGCCAGCACCTCGGCGGTGCCACGCTCTCCCGGCGCTCAGCCTCCGCTCAGCGCCACGCCGTCTCCGGTCACCTTCGCCTTCTTCGCCGCCGTCGCTTCGTGCCGGTGGTCGTTGGACTGGCGATTGCGCAGGTGATCCGAGAGGGCGGCCCAGCGGAGCGGCTGTCGGGGATTGCAGCAGGAGTGGCGGACTGGCGGGGCGCGTGAGGCGCTACAGCAGCGCCTTTGCCTGCACGATCGCCTCCGCAAGTCCAGGCTCGAGGAGGATCATGTAGAGCAGGACCTCCCGGCGTGCTTCGTGCAAGGCATAGCCAGTCAGCTCGCCGTTGTCGGTCCACAGGGCGCCGATGTTCAGTGGGTCTCGTGCCCCCTCGCCGGTCCCTCGGGTGAGGACCGCGTACTGCCCTGGCTCGTAAGTGGTCCCGACCAGTGCCCGGTAGTCTCCGGGGTTGGCGATTGGATCGAGGCTGGCGCGCAGGACGAACAGGGCGTCAGCCAACATCATCTCCTGGCTGGGGCTCAAGGAGCGAAGGAACACGCTCTCCGCCTCCAGGATTGAGCGCATGCTCTCCATTCGCAGCTTCATCAGCTCGCGCTCGCGCTCTCCGCCCGCCTTCAGCTCCGCGAGCTGCTCCAGAAGCGGCGGAAAGATCGGATCATCGATCGGGACACCTGCGGCGACCTGCTCCAGGATCGCAGCGTGGACCGAGCTCTCTGATGCGGCGTACTGCGCGACGACGGCTTCCTCTGCAGAGCGGATGCGTGCTGCACGCTCCGCGGACAGCGCCCGCAGTGACTCCAGCTGATCGAGCTGGCTGGCAGACAAGCCCATGTGCCTCATCCAGATCAGCATGCGCAGCTGCGACGGAGTGGTGCTGTCTGCCGGCAGGACGGGAGCGGTGTAGAGCAGCTGATACAGCGGCGGCGCGGCATCTCGATCAAACACCGCGACCGCTTCCTCAGTGGGTAGCGGAGTCGGCTGGGCTGAGCAGCTGACCAGCATCGGGATCAGCACTGTCCACAAGCGCATCATGCCTGTAGACTATCACCCCTCTGAGCCCAGATGTGATCCAGGGTAGACTCCCCGACACCGTGCAGCTTCTCAAGGACAACGCAGCCTCCCTCCTCGCCGCCCTCACCTCTCTGGTGCTCGCAGCGATCGTGACCTGGCCTGTGGTCCTTCATCCGACCAGCAGGGTTGTCGGACATCCAGGAAATGACAGCTGGAACCACATCTGGGGGTACTGGTGGGTCGGCGCGGAGCTGTCTGCAGGGCGCTGGCCCATCCACACCGATCTGCTGTCCTATCCTCGCGGCGGGACGCTCTACTTTATCGACACCGTGCAGGCAGTGGCCTCCTGGCCGCTTCAGTGGCTCGGCGGGCCGGCCCTGGCCTTCAACACGGTGATCGTCCTCCAGCTGGCCCTGGCTGGCTTCGCAGCGTGGCTGCTGGCCCGGCGGCTGACCGGCGATGCCCTGGCGAGCGGTGCAGCTCTGGTCGTCTATGGGGCCTCACCACACCTGCTGGGGCAGGCCTACAACGGCATCTCTGAGACGGTCTGTGCCGGCTGGTTTCCGCTGACGCTGCTGTGCGTGCTCCGTCTGCTGGAGCGCGCGAGCATGGGTCGCGCGATCACCCTGGCGCTGTGCGCGTCTGCCTGCGTGCTGACCTCCTGGTACTTTGGGCTGTTTGCTGCCCTCGGCTCGCTCCTCATCATCGGCTGGCAGACCACTCGGCGCTCCTGGTCGATTCAGTGGGGACGGACCTTCGCCGCGCTCGTCGGCGCGGCCGCAGGCACCCTGGCCCTCATCCTCCCGGTGTTCGGTAGCTTCTCGTCCTCGCTCGACGCCGAGGATGCCCTGGTCACCCGGGATCCGGCGTTCGTCGAGGCCTCGCTGATCAACCACAACATCACCGACATCCTGGCCTTCTTCCGGCCTTCTCGGATCGCGAGCCCGGACCTGAACACCCTGTACGGTGAGGAGCTGATCATCGTGATCTACCTGGGGTGGGTGGGGCTGCTGGTTGCTGGATACGCGCTGTGGGCGACCCGCCGTCGCCGCGAATTCGCGTCCTGGATGCTGCTTGGTGGGGTGTTCTTCCTGTTCAGCCTCGGCCCCTACCTCAACGTCGGCGGGGAGTACGTCGAGCTCTTTGGGCGCCGGGTGCCCCTGCCGTTCCTGCCGCTGTACAAGGCGCTGCCGGTCTTTGATCGCATCTCTCACCCGTTTCGGTTCGTCATGGGCGTGCAGCTGGCCCTTGCAATGCTCGCGGCGCATGGTCTGCGCCATCTCCTGCGCCGCCGCCCGCTGCCCGCGCAGATTGCGATCGCCGCTGGCTTGAGCGTCCTTGCGCTGGTTGAGATCGCCACCGTCACCCCGGCCCGACTCCCCGTTCCCACCGCTGACTCCACCGTCCCGGCGTTTTACTCTGACCTCGCCGCTGATCCGGTTCCCGGCGCGGTGCTCGACCTTCCGATGACGGTGCCCAACCTGGAGCGGGCGGTCTACGTCTGGTATCAGTCGGTCCACAACCGACCGGTGCCCTGGGGACTCAACGAGCCGATGCCCCGGCTGCTGCTGGAGAACCGGCTGACTGTCACCCTCATTCGACTGGAGGCCACTCGGTCGCATGTCCTGGCGCCTCGGCTGCCGGAGCTGGACATGGTGATCTCTGCGCGCAACCTCGCGCGGCAGGGCTACCGCTACATCGTGGTGCACGAGTCGCTGTACCCAGCGTTCAAGGTTGCACAGGTCGAGACACTGCTGACCGGAGCGATCGGTGAGCCGGAGCGGGCGGATGGTCGCCTGATCTACACCCTCTCCGACCCCGCCGTGGTGAGCGCGCGATGAACCACCGGAAGCGGACAGCCATCGAGCTGCTCCTCGCCACCATGGTGTTCTTCGGCATGGCGGTGCTGATGACTTGGCCGGCAGCGGCTCACCTCGACGAGGTCATCGTCGGCGGCGGCGAGTTTGGGGGCTGGCTGTGGCGGCAGTGGTGGCACTTTGAGGAGGTCGCCGCGCTGTCCGCAGAGGACACCGGCCTGCTCGCCACCCTCTCCTCTCTCGTCGGCCTGGGGCGCTTCCCTGAGACCGGAAACATCCTCGACATCCTGCTGCTGTCCTACCCCCTGCGCGAGCTGGTGGGCTTCCCGGCGGACCACAACCTCAAGGTCATGCTCATCTTGATGGGCAACGGGCTGTGTGCCTACGCTTTAGCGCGGTCGTTCACCGACTCCGTGCCGGTCTCCATCGCGGCTGCCAGCGTGGCGATCTTCAACCCCCTCGTCATCCAGGACATCAACAAGACCGGGCTGCGGCAGGTGCTGCTGTGGTGGCTGCTGCTCTACCCGATCTTTCTGGCCCGAGCGGGGCGGACCTGTGAGCGTAAAGACGGGGTCATTGTCGGAGCGGTGTTCTCCGCTGTGGCTGCGTTCTATTGGTTCTACGGACTTTTTGCTGCCATGATGACCGCGGTGTGGTTGGTGTGGTGGTGGGCAACCGTGCGGCCGCCGTGGCAGCGCGCGCTCCGCTGGCTGCTCCCCTCTGCGGTGACGGCTGCGGTCGGCATCTTTCTGTTCCTGATGCCGTACCTCTCCGGTGGTCAGGATGAAGAGGCTCGCGGCGGCAGCGAGCGTCTTCCAGAAGTTACTTTTCTCCTTTCTTATCCTGATTACGATACCGTCGCGTCAGCCCCCCTCCGGCCGACCTCGTATCGGGAGAACGTGCTCTCCTCGCTGCACCGAGGCATCGACTCCGCCTGGCCTGCTGATCACGTCCTCGATCCCCGGCATGGCGGCAAGGCATTCCCGGCGGCGGTGTTCCTGTTCGGGGTGATTCCAGCGATCTTCATTCCTCGGGCGCGGATCTGGCTGGCGATCTACACGCTGTTCTGGCTGGGCACGATGGGACCGTTCCTCAAGCTCGGCGCCCAGAAAGACACCGCTGATGTTGTGATGCTCGGTGACTATGTCGTCCGGATGCCCTACGTCTTGATGTTCAAGATCGTACCCGGTATGTCTCGGATGTTTGCCCCATACCGTATGGCGAGCATGGTGGTGGTCGCTGCCGTGGTGCTGGTGAGCATCAGCCTCGATCAGCTCCGCCTCCGTCGACGAATTCCCGCTGCGCTGCTGATGACTGCGGCGATTGTGCTCCAGCCGTTCTATCGGTTTGATCTTGAGGACGTACCCGAAAATGCCCGCCCCTCGATGTGGCGGATTCCCACCCAGATCAGCGCCATGGAGATCCCCGACTGGTACGCCGAGCTGGATCCGGAGGGCTGGGAGGGCATCATCGAGCTGCCGCTGGATCAGCAGCAGGACCTCATCTGCACCTACCAGTCCTTTCACCACCGCAAGGTCTACCGCTCCTGGGCGACCAGCCCGGCCGTTCCCCCCTGGATCCGACGCGCGGGCGGTGGAGATGTCGGCCGGCGTCTCCGGTGGCTTGCAAGCGCTGAGCCCCGCCGGGATCCCACCGAAGAGATCTTTCGACACCTCTCTTCCGATCCCCTCTCCGCGGACCTCTCTCAGCTCGTTGATGCTGACCTCGATCGACTGCTGGCGAGCGGTGACTATCGGTGGATGGTCATCCACGAGCGCGGCTACTACCTCGTCGATCCCAGCCAGGGAGACATCCTGTTTCGGGATGTGGTCCGACGACTCTCCGAGCGACTGGGCATCGAGCCGGAGCAGCACACGGAGCAGACAGCATTTGAGTGGCCAGGCAAGCGTCGCCACTTCCCGGTAGGCCCCGCTTGGATTCCGTGGGCCAGCCAGGAGGTCTCCCTACCGACACCAGATCTTCCCTCGCGCTATCTGATGGCCGTGTTCGACCTCTCAGAGCGCCGACAGCCTGGGGAGAATGGGGGGTCAGTTGACAATACCCCGTCTCCATGACTTGATCGGGCAGTGAGGAAAATGATGCGCTGGACGTTTCTGCCCCTGCTCATGGGCTGCACCGCCGCTCGCGGTACCATCCAGATGGTCGAGGCCGAGCAGGATTACTCGCTGGCTCAGGCTGCTGAGGCGGAAGATCTGGCGATCTATGCCTGGACAATGGCCGAGGCTTACATGAACAAGTCTCGCGAGGAGTATGCGCACGCCGACTACCAGGCCGCGACAGCGCTCGCCATGAAAGCCAGCAGCTGGTCGGTCAAAGCAAAGTCCATCGCTGAAGGCATGGACATCAGCCCGCTGGAAGATGCCCCCAACATCATTCCCGAGAACCTCCAGCGCGCTCCGAGCGACACCCCGGCGATTCGAAACGCCGAAAATGATCTGGTAATCCCTGGTGAGTCTCTTGACCCCGCTGATGGGCTCGACCTTGAAGGGGAAGACGACTCGGACAGCGATGACCTTGATGTTGACTTCCTCGATGAAGATGACAATGAAGCGGGGGTCTGGGAGTGAGTCACATGCTGCTACTCGCTGTCGCCCTGCTCGAAGGGTGTGTGAAGGTCGGCGATCTGCCCGGCTACCATCAGGAGGTCGCCTCCGGTCTCCAGGAAGCTGCTGTGGACCAGTGGACTCAGGAGTGTGCTCCCCGAGAGCTTGCACTCGCCCAGTCCAACCAGGCCTTCGCGGAGCTTGAATTCGAGCAAGGCAACGATCGCCGTGCGGAAGAGCACCTCCTCATCGCGCGCACCAACATCGCCCTTGCGCTGGAAGCTGCAGAGCGGTGTCGGCCCAAGGACCGCGACGGAGATGGCATCCTCGATGGTGTCGACAAGTGTCCAGACGAGGCTGAAGTCTTCAACGGCTTCAACGACGACGATGGCTGCCCTGAGGGCGACCGCGATCGCGACGGAATCTGGGACTCTGAGGACCAGTGCCCGACCGAGCCGGAAGATCTCGACAACTTCATGGACTCCGACGGCTGCCCGGATCGGGACAACGACAGCGACGGCATTCCCGATGTCTCCGATAAGTGCCCCGATACTCCCGAGGACATGGACGGTGACGAGGACTTCGACGGCTGCCCCGACGCTGCGAAGGACTCCGATGGCGACGGCATCGGCGATGACGTCGACAAGTGCGTCTACGACGCCGAGACGGTCAACGAGTACCTCGACGAGGATGGCTGCCCGGACTCTCCGCCGCAGAACGTCCGCATCACCCAGGAGAAGATCGAGATCGATGACAAGATCCTCTTCGCCTCTGGGAAGTCGCGCATCTTGCCGGTCAGCTACGGGATCCTCGACTCGGTCGCCCAGGTCATGCGCGACTACCCGAACCTCCGGGTCAAGATCGAGGGCCACACGGACTCGGACGGCTCGGAGAGCAACAACCTGAGGCTGTCCGAGGATCGCGCCGAGGCTGTCCGGGAGTACCTGGTCAGTCGTGGTGGCGTCGAGGGCTCTCGGATGACCTATGAGGGCTTCGGCGAGACCCTCCCGATCGACACCAACCGCACCAGAACTGGCAAGGCCAACAACCGCCGCGTGGAATTCCGGATCATTGGCGGGATGTAAGCGCGGCCAGCGTGCTGCGGCCCGCTCGGGGCTGGTGATGCTGCTGGCGGAGCGTCGGTCTCTCCTTCCGCGCCATCTGCCTCATTCTCGATGACGCCTTCGAAGGCTGGCCCTACGAGAGAACAGCGCTGGCCCGCAAAGAAACCGGATGCTGCACGAGCTCAAGGTCTGTTGAGAGCCTGTCTCTGCCGGCTCCCCTTTTCGCATAAGATCCATATAAGATGGCATCGCCAGAGCCTTACGGTATCCTCCAGCTCTGATGAAAAACATCTCGCCTGAGGCTGGAAGATGATGGGCTCCCGTTCCTTGGCTCGCGACTCCGCCGTGCTCTTCATGCTGAGCATACTCGGCTGCACCGGCACCTCCGGAACCATTTCCCCTGAGCCTGACGTGGACACGGACACCGATACCGATACCGACACGGACACGGACGCCGACACGGACACGGACACCGACACCGACACCGACACCGATGAGCCCAGCAGCGCGGTGAGCACGATCACGGTCCGGGTCGACGAGGGAGACTGTCGGGATGGACTCTTCCTCTCCCTGACCCGGGTGACCTTCGGCGGAGTGACCCTGCTGAACAACGAGGCGATCACCTACTACAACTACGAAGAGCAGGTGATGAACGTCGCGTTCACTGACTGCGAGGCCACCGTGAGCACCGCAGTGTTCACGCCGGACAGCGCTGACCTCAGCATCATCTCTCCGGATCTCGGCACGCTAACGTGGTCGCTCTACTTGCCGACGGTCTACGAGAACACGGGCGCCAGCAAAGAAATATCCCTGCTGGAGTCCCCGCTGCACACCATCGACACCGAGGATGAGAACTACAGCGAGGAGGACCTCTTCGGGGGACTCAGCGGCGGGCTGGCGTATGTGGGCATCAGCGACACCGTCATCGCCTACATCGAGGGCGAGGGCAGCAGCATTGCCGATGCGATGGAGATCAATGCCGGCTGGTCGTTGTTCTCCAAGGAGGCCACTGCCACGGCCTTTGAGCTACTCCAGGACGGCGACGACACGGTGATCAGCATCTCTGACACCGCACTGTCCTTTGACATCACGACCAACCTCGACAGCAACGACTCCATCACCATTGGCGGCAGCGAGACTGGTCGGACCAACAGCGACTACGACATCGGGCTGCGCCCCTATCTCTGGTTGTCTGGTGAGGATCTTGGTGACTCCTATGACGAGCTGACCTTCATCGAAGATGATGGGAATGACTGGCTGCTCAACATCACCGGGGTGCCCCCTGCGGACCACTACGTGCCCGCAGAGCACATCGAAGATGTCGGCGACTTCGAGAAATGCTGCCAGCAGGACATCGCGGTCGCTGTGGAGGTTCCGATCGCCTACTTCGACGATGGCGACGAGCTGCTGACCTTCGAGGATGAAGTAAGCGGTGGCATCTGCTCAGATGACTATATGGTCGTCCTGCTTCACTTCGCCCATCCCACCCACCTCTGGGCCGCAGAGTGGTACCACAACCTCGCGAGTGTGCCGGGCTGGCGTGCTCGCTACGGAACAGATGGGGTGTGGTGGAAGTCTCTCAATGAGCTCGAATATGAGCTTCTCAATATTGATCAAAACAATGACGATGAAGATAGTAACTGTAATATTACCGAAGACTGGGCGATGACTTCCGAGTGATGGATGCCGCTGCGCTGGCCGTGCTGGTCGGAGGGGTCCATGCTGGCCCGGACGGGCACTTTGAGACCGTCGCGCCTCTGACAGGTGCAGGTCCTGAGCATGCAGCCTATGCCGAGAGAGCAGTGCCAGAGGACTGCGCGGCTGGAGTGCTGCTGGTCGGTGAGCCCATTGAGGGGCGCTGCTGCGTGGTCGTTGGCGATCCGAAGGCGGCGTTTATCACCCTGCTGCGCCACCTGTTTCCCGAGATGCACCCAAGCGGTGTTCATCCCGGTGCGCACGTCGATCCCTCGGCGCGGCTGGGTGTGGGTGCGGTGATCTACCCAGGAGCAGTGGTCGGTGCGGACTGTGAGATCGGCGAGAACACGATCATCTTCCCCAACGCCGTCCTCTATCCGAGAACCATTGTCGGCCGCCGATGCCGTATTCATGCCGGTGCAGTGATCGGTGCGGATGGCTTCTCCTACCACCCCACAGCTGACGGCATCCTCAAGGTACCTCAGGTCGGGCGGGTGGTGATCGGAGATGAGGTTGAGGTCGGTGCCGGAGCGACCATCGATCGGGCGTTCCTCACCGAGACCCGCATCGGAGATGGCGTCAAGCTCGACAATCTGGTCCATGTCGGGCACAACAGCCAGCTCGGTCGCGGGGTGATCGCGGCCGCACAGACCGGAATCTCGGGCAGCTGCACCATCGGAGACTTTGTGCTCCTCGGTGGACAGGTCGGAGTGGCGGATCACTGCGAGATCGGACCCGGAGCACAGCTCGGTGCGCGGGCGGCGGCACATGGCCGACTCGCGGGTGGCCAGGCATACCTGGGTGTCCCGGCGGCACCCATTCGCCTCACTCGCCGGATGATGGCGGTCAGCCGTCGCCTGCCAGAGATGTGGCGGATGCTCCAGCGGCTGCGCCACACAGTGGATCAACTCACAGAAAAGAAAAGCGGTGGGAATGGCCTCTCAGGCGAACCACCCCCAGAGCAGGAGCACCCCTGATATGCTCTTGTTTCGACAATTACGGAGGCGTCCGATGAGACTGGGACTCGCGCTTGGCTTGCTGCTGGCTACTGGTTGCGGTGTGGACACCGACAACGACGGTGTCATGGAAGACGTGGACTGTGACGACACCAATCCGCTGGTGTATCCAAATGCCACCGAGATCTGTGACGGGCTGGACAACGACTGCGATACTGAAGTCGATGAGAATGTACTTAAGACGTACTTTCTTGACGCAGACGGCGACGGCTACGGGATCGAGGCCCTGACCACTGAGGACTGCGACATTCCCGATGGCTACGCCGGCAACCTCGGCGACTGCGATGACTACAATGCCGCGGTCAATCCTGGAGAGGATGACGTCTGCGACGGGCTGGACAACGACTGCGACGACGCCATCGACGAGAACGTCCAGACGACCTTTTACTTCGACGGTGATGGCGATGGCGTGGGCCAGAACGAGCCGTCAGTCCAGGGATGCCTAGAGAGTCCTCCGATCGATCCCAACGAGAGCGGCGTGTACGTCACCGTTAGCGGCGACTGCGACGACACCGACCCGATGATCTCACCCTATGCGGTCGAGGTCTGCGACGGCCTGGACAACGACTGCACCGGACAGCCCGATGATGACTACGCCATCGACGCTTCTGTCTGGTACCTCGATGCGGATGAAGACGGCTACGGAGACCTGAGCGTGGCCAGGACCAGCTGCAATTCAGAGCTCGATGAAGACGAGAAAGACGAGGAAGACGAGAAGAAGCCCTACGTCTCCAACTCTGACGACTGCAACGATCTCGATGGCTCCATCAATCCCGACGGCATCGAGATCTGCGACGGGCAGGACAACGACTGCAACGACGAGGTGGACGAGGTGGAGGCGACTGATGCCATCACCTGGTATGGCGACTCCGATGGCGACGGCTATGGCGGCACCACATTCTCGACCGTCGCCTGCACTGCGCCGACCAGCTACGTCGAGACCAGCGACGACTGCAACGACCTCGACGCCAACATCAACCCTGGCGCCACCGAGGTCTGTGACGAGGTCGACAACGACTGCGACAGCGACATCGACGACGACGACAGCATCGTCCTGTATGTCGACGCCAGCGGTGTGGACGTCTTGTGGTACATCGACGCGGACAGCGACAGCTACGGCACCAGCAACTTCAGCCTTGCGCAGTGCAACCAGCCCACCGGCTACGTCCGCTCCGACGACAGCAGCCTGGACTGCAACGACCTCGACGACGAGATCAACCCCGGCCTCGAAGAGGTCTGCGATGACGGCAAGGACAACAACTGCGACGACTCTCCCACGCCCTGTGCGCTGGAAGATGAGCTTGCTTACTCCGATGCCGACACCACCCTACAGGGGCTCTCTGGCAAGCCCTCGGGGAGCGCAGAGGACGGCGATCAGTTTGGCCGGTCCATCGCAGTGGGTGACTTCAACGGAGACGGTGACGACGACCTCATCGTCGGTGCCAGCGGCGTCAACGACGACAACAACGACAGCGGTGCCGCGTATGTCTTCTTTGGCCCGCTCTCCGACACCAGCATGGACGCTGACGATGCAGAGATCATCCTCTGGGGAGATGCCGAAGACGACGCTGCCGGCTACGCCGTGACCGCTGCCGACCTCGACGGTGATGGCTACGACGAGATGATCGTCACAGCCTACGGTCAGGAGGTCAGCCCTTCGGGCAGCGGCACGAGCGAGCTCTCCGATGCCGGTCAGGTCTATGTCTTCTATGGAAGCGCTGATGCTGAGGACATCGGCACAGACAGCAACCTCTCTGACGATGCGGCGGGCTTGCTGTCGGGCACCTTGGCAGAGGGCAACTTCGGCTGTGCCCTGGCCAATGCCGGCGACATCAACGGCGACAATCGCGACGATCTCCTCATCGGCTCGTGCATCTCTTCCGCCAAGGGCGCAGCAACCCTCATCTACGGCTCAGACGATCGCTTCTCTGATGACGCCGAGGTCTATCCGCAAGACGAGGCCGAGAATGAGACCGGCGGCTACGCCCACTGGGAGGGCATCGCGGATGACGATCGCACCGGCGAGACCCTCTCGGGGCTCGGTGATCTCAACGGCGATGGCGTGGATGACTTCGGTGTCGGCGCCTACGAACAGGACGTCACCATCGGCGTCAACACCTACGAAGACGCTGGCACGGCGTACGTCATCCTCGGTGACGGCACCGAGCACTATGGTGTGCTTGAGATCGCCTCCGCTGGTGCCTACTTCTACGGTGAGAACGAAGGCGACAATGCCGGCGTCTCCATCTCCGGCGCGGGAGACTCCAACGACGACGGCTATGATGACTTCCTCGTCGGTGCCTCCGGCTTCAATCTTTCCTCCACCTCCTCGAACAACGGGGCGGCCTACATCATCTACGGTGACGCCATCGTCAACGGTCAGCTCAGCGAGTCGGCCAAGATCATCGGTGAGAACCAGTACGACAAGTTTGGTGATGGTGTCGGAATGGTCGGCGACATTGACGACGACGGCAGCGCCGACATCGCGATCGGTGCGGTCACCGCAGACGGCAACGTCGGTGCGGCCTACCTGTTCTATGGTCCAGTCACCGGAGAACTTGATGCCAGCGACTGTGATGCGAAGTTCACCGGAAACACCGAAGGGGACGGCGAGTTTGGTCGGGTCATTGTGGGGCCTGGTGACCTCAACGGCGACGGCGAGCTGGACATGATCATCGGCGCTGGTGCCGACGATGGAGACGGCAGCATCAGCCAGACCGACGTCGGCGGGCTGTACATCTTCGGCGGCGGTGGGCTGTAGGCACTATCCTGGGAGGGTGCGCTTCCTCCTCCTGGGCTGCGCAGCCGCTCTGGGCTGCACCGCGACCGAGCATCCTCCGACCACATGGCCGGAGGATGGCTGTGATGCCGCAGGGTCAGCGCAGGAGCGCTCCCAGCGCTGGAGCGGTGCGCTGGTCATGGACGATGGTGTTGCCCTGGCGGTGACCATGCGAGAGCCACGGGGAGGCTGCAGCGGCGCGGTCGTGATCATCCCTGGCGGCCTCCAGTCGGGACTCCCGCTGCTGGAGACGGATCAGTCGGATGCCCTGGTGGATGCCGGGCTGACAGTCGTGGCGTTTGACCCTCGCGGTCGGGGAGACTCTGAGGGAGCGGAGGACGCCAATGGTCCCACCGGGCAGGACGACCTCGCCGCGCTCACCCGGTGGGTGGCGGCCCGCGAGCGGGTCGATCCAGACGCGGTGGTGCTGTTCTCGCGCTCGTTTGGTGCGGCCATGGCCGCCGGGGCGTTGTCGCGCCACGACGACCTCGCGGTCCTCGCCTGGCTCGACTACGAGGGACCCGGCTGGCTGGAGGAAGACCTGGCGTATGCAGTGGGGATCGGACCCGATGCGCTTCGAGCATATGCCGAGCAGGTCGACGACACCGCAGCATGGTGGGATGCCCGAGAGCCTGCGGGGCTCATCGGTGGGGTCACCGTGCCCTACTGGCGCTTTCAGGGCCTGCCCGATCATGCGCTGGGCGGACGGATCGCGCACACCTTTGCCTGCATCGACAGCGCCGCTGCGGTCCCAGAGGTCACCTACAATGGCCGACCCCTATCCTTGCCGACCACCACCGAGAAGCTCACGACGGGTGCCGTCGACGGTGGACTGGAGCCGGACGATTCCCTGCTGACATCTGCGCTCCTCAGGCTGCTCTCCGGGGCGGACTGAAGACAAACAGGCCGGAGTCTTTGCAGACCCCGACCTGCGGAAGTGTAGGTAGTATGTCGGTTGTTGTCAGCGGTTGTTGTCAGCAGTTGTTGTTGTCAACTGTTGTTTCTGAAGACGGACACTACTGGATAAACATGAGGGCGCGGTATGTTTCTGTAAGGCTTACACCGCGCTAAGTCGGTGGGTGCAGCAGGGTCACCCTGCTGGCGAGGTGCTCCGGGAGCCTCGCCTGGATGACCTCCTCCGCGCGCCGAGCATCGTAGCGAGCCGAGAGGTGGGTAAACAGGATTGCCTCGTTCTCGAAGCGATCCGCCCGGGCAATGACCTCATCGAGGTGGATGTGTCCCTGGCTGCGTGCGCGCTCCACCGGGACCTTCTCATCGATGAAGGTCACCTCCATCATCAGAAGCTTCGCCTTGTACATCTCCGGGTTCTTGTCGAGGATCTCGATCCGGGAGTCTCCGGTGAACGCCACCTCGATGCTCTCCACGCTGTCGGTGATCTCCACTCCGGAGAGCCGCGCATCTCGGATCTCTGTGTGGCTCTTTCCCTGCCACTGAGCCTTCAGCTTCTTCTTGCGCTGGCTGATGACGTAGCCTTGGGCTGCGACCCGATGGTAGGCCCGCACCGGCCGCGCGATGAGGCCTTTTGAGAGCGGGAACTCTCCTCGGGGGCCGACGGGGTGGATGCTGCACGGCAGGCTGGAGCGATCGAGCCTTCGCCAGACCGCAAACAGCTCACCGAATGCCTCGGCATTCTCTGGCGGGATGACGTAGTGCGGAGGCTTCATTCCGGTGAGATCGCGGGTCGCGCAGTGCAGCACGACCGAGGCCATGTGGTCGGTGTGGGCGTGGGTGAACAGCACGGTGCGGCGGCTCACGGAGGAGGGGGGGCAGCACCCCATGTCGAACGCCAGATTCATCCCCGGCAGCTGGATGCAGGTCCGCAGCCCCCCGATGCTGATGGCGTCGACGCGAATCCCAGCGAGTTCAAGCATGACCCTCGTATACCCCGAGCAGAGACCGCATGACCTTGTCCGCTGACCTGGTGGGTCTATTGGTGGGTCTACCCTGAGGGCTGGAGGTTTTGGTTGAGGATCGCCAGGAGATCCTGAGCCGCGTGCTGATCTTCGCCGCTCAGGCCAGCCAGCAGCACGTCCTCGATACGCGCCAGCACCTCGATGCCCGGGAGGAGATCTGCGCGCGCGCTGAGGGTCACCAGCTGATGGCTCGGATCGGCAGGATCTGGACTCATGAGGAGAAGATCCGAGATCACCATCTGGGAGACGGTTGCCGTGAGGGTGGAGAGGCTCACCTTGAGACGGCGCGCCAGCTCTTCTGTGCGGAGGCCATCCGATGCCAGCATTACCTCACCGATGAGGCGAAACGAGGCGGTGGTGAGGTCCATGCTCGCCAGCTCAGTGGCGAGCCGGGCTTCAAACGCGAGCGCAAGCTGCCAGAGCAGCAGCACAGCGGAGCGCTCGGGACGGGGTGAGATTGGCTGCATGATGAAACACGCTATCCACAGCGTGAACGGTATAGCAAGCGTAAACTGCTTAAAGTCGAAATTACTGCTGTGGATTTTGGGGCGAGATGCGTATCTCAGTTCTTGCTCGTTTGATTCAATTTCACTCGCCAGTCTCGTCAGGCAGGCGCTTATCGGTGCTCCGGAGTGGTCAGCCTTGTGGGGCGGGTGCACACGGTCTCCTCTCACAGCCCATCCGGTGTGCTTCTCATGAGACAATGGGGCTCACATCCGCTCAGACTGTGCGATCTGATCCGCGGTCGCGGTGCCGCACCACAGAGACGGCAGGGAAGATGTGGGCGGGGTGCAGTCGCTGACCTGTGTCTGCTGCGTCGACGCACGAGCCGGGGTCGATGCGCTGGAGTGCTCGGTCAGCACGCGCACATCGCTTCAAATTGTGCTCGCGACTTTACCTCACGAGGGCAATAGTGGTGGCCTCTCCTTTTACAAGGAACCGCAGTGTCTCTGAGCATCTTGAGTCGAGTGGATGGCGAGGGACTTCGGAAGACGCTCCGTGCAGCGTTTCGCGTCCCGGGCTCCAATGTCGACGCGTCCGACCCTCCGATTCGGCGGGCTCTCCGACGGATCGCATCAGCGCGACAGACTGCGCAGTCTGTCGCGAGCGTGGTCGAGGATGTCGTCTTCGATCTCCGCTATGGCATCGAGACCCGGACCGTTGTGCCGGTCGAGTCGGTCTTCGGTGTTGTCGGTGCCAATGCGCAGGCCAGCCGCTCATACGTGCCCACCCGGGGGCGTCACCTCGACCGGATCTTCGCTGCACTGGAGCTTCCGGCCGGGCTCGGCTTTGTCGACATCGGCAGCGGAAAGGGACTGGTCTTGTTGAAGGCGAGCCGGTTGCCATTTGCGCGCATCATCGGCGTAGAATTTGGAGAGAACCTCGTCCGTACCGCCCGAGACAATGTGGATCGGTACCGCGCTCGAACGAGCCGAGGTGCGCAGATTGAGCTTGTACATGCCGATGCATCGGCCTGGCCTGTTGCCGATGACATCCACGTGATCTACCTCTACAACCCCTTCGAGGAGCACATCCTGCGCCAGGTGATGGCGCGCGTGCACGAATCGGCAGCGGCGGCTCCTCGGCCGATGTGGATCATCATCAACCACCCACAGGTGGAGGCGTTGATCACGGACGCGGACCACTTTCAGCAGTCCGGACGGGTCCGCTACGGCAGCGCCAACTTCGTCGTGTACCAGAACGTGCTGGCGCGGAGACTCGCGCCCTTTCCGCTGGGCTCGGACGAGACGTCTCGCCGTCAAGCGTCTCCTGTCCGATAGGCCGAGCACGAGCGCGCCAGGCTCTCGTCTGCAGAGCACCGCATGGCCCATGAGCACAGACCACATCACTGTACCGTCGGCTGTCGGTCCAGAGGCTCGTGCTGTGGCAGGGGACTTCTTGCCGCCGGTCTTCTTGGCATCAGTCGACATGCCCTCAGCATCGCCTCGAGCTTGTCTGCTCGCTCCTGCTGCGCGTCACGGTCTCCTGCACCCACGATCTTCGCCCCGCCGTCGCAGCCGTGCGCGTCGCAATTCTGGTCGCGGTGCAGCCTGAACAGACCCCCGCATTGGTCGGCCTGTTTGAGGGTTTTTATAGTAATTATAGACATCGAAAGTCAATATTCTGAGGCCCTTGTGATCAGCAGCAGGCGTGGGCTGTGGCTGGATGCTCCGAGAATGGAGTGTCTGAAGATGCTAAACCTGCCGCATGCTCGACCTCCTCCAGCAGTGTCACCGCGATGGCTGCCTCCCAGACATCGCCCTCCGCCTCGCCCGTCAGGTTCCCGATCTCCGCGCCGCACTCGAGGCGATGTCGCTGGACCCGATCCAGCGTGCGCTGGCCGGCCTGGGCACTGTCGCGGTCGCCGAACAGTCCTGCCTCGCCGATCGGGTCCGGGTTGGGATCGCGCTGGGAGACCGCCTGGACGCGAAGACCGCCGCTGCGCTGGAGAAGGAGGCGAGCGGAGATGACACCTGGTGGATTCCTGCGGGTCGGCTGCATGCCCTGGTCAGCCAAGATCGGGAGCGCGCAGGTCGCATGGCGCTGTCCGATCAGAACCTTCCCTACGTCTTCCCCGGCGAGCTCCATCCCCTCCAGATCGACATCTTCGCGGTGGGTGACCGGGTGCTCCCGGCGCTGCATGTCGACTGGGTGCGCAAGCTGACCGGGCTGGCTGCCCAGGCCGTCGAGCAAGACTGCGCGGCGCTGGGGCTGTGGACCCACCCGCTGCTGGGCATCCTCGACGAGCGCCCCCTGGTTCGCGCCATCGATCGGGTTCGTCGATCCCGCCGAATGCCGCCGGGTGCTCGGGGACTGGCGGCGCTGTACCTCGAAGAGCTGGGACACGACTCCGGGCGCATGCTCGCAGGAGCCTCTCCGACCGATGACCTCATCGTCGGGCTCGCCCGTCAGGCCCGCGCTGCTCGTCGGTAGCCATACCCACTCTCTTTCTGGCGCCGGTCCTCTCTTCGGAGTCGATCTCCCTGCGCGCGGCTGCGCTGGCCCGGGGCTGGTCGGCGGTGCGCTCTGGCTGGCGGATACCAGAAGAGCTTGACCCTGCTGCGGTGGTCATCTACGGCGGAGAGCTGTTCAGCCCGCTCGCCAGCCAGCACCTCGGCCTCATCGTGCCCGCCCCGCCGCTCTCCTGGCTGCCCGAGCTGCCCGAGCCGCTGCGGAAGCGACCGATCGCGCTGCACTCTCGCCGTGAGGCTGGTGCGTATCCGGATCGGGTGTTCTTCAAGCCCGCTGATGACAAGTGGTTTGCTGCTGGGGTCTATGCCAGCGGTGCTGCGCTGCCGCTGGCTGCCGAGGCGGTGGTGGACATTGGAGAGATCGCAGGGGCAGACCTGGCAGTGGTCGAGGCCAACCCTGCTCAGAAGTCTGCGCTGTACGGCGCCGATCCAGACGCGGTGCTCACCGTGCTCGCGGCGCTGTTTGCGGTGACGTGAGGCTCTCGACGAGGATCGGTACGACCTGTCCCAGCGGCGCCTGGACGAGAACGGCGGCATCTCGATCGCCCCGAGAGGAGCCGAGGTTGATGATGCCCACCGGAACCTCCAGCTTCGCCGCTCGGTGCACGAACCGGTAGCCAGAGAACACCGCCAGCGATGATCCCAGCACCAGCAGTGCCTCTGCCTCTCCAAACAGCGCCCAGGCATCCTCGACCACTGGCTTCGGCACGTTCTCACCGAAGAAGACCACGTCTGGCTTGAGCACCCCGCCGCACCGCAGGCAGCCGACGACACGGAAGGTTGCGGTGTCAGAGACCTCAGCGTCTCCATCGGGGGCAAGCTCTGCGGGGGCCAGAGAGCGGTGCGGGTTGGCGATCTGGAGCCGGCGCTGAAGAGAGCTGCGCAGCTCAACGTGCGCGCAGGAGAGACAGCGCACGTTCGCCAGGGCGCCGTGAAGCTCGACGACGCGGCGAGAGCCGGCGTGGTGGTGGAGCCGATCGACGTTCTGGGTGATCACCCCGGCGAGGACGCCGGCATCTTCGAGCCGCGCCAGGGCAAGGTGGGTGGCGTTGGGACGGGCAGAGGCGATGCGCTGCCAGCCGATTGTGCTGCGCGCCCAGTACCGCTGCCGGGCCTCCGCGCTGTCCCTGAACTGTCGATACTGAATGGGATTGCGAGCCTTCTTACGGGTTAATGGTCCTCGATAGTCGGGGATCCCGGAGTCGGTGCTGCATCCCGCGCCGGTCAGGACGACCAAGCGCCGCCCAGAGAGCAGCTCGCAGAGATCGCGCAGTGCGGGGAGGTGGTGGTCGTGCATCGTAGGGGAGCTAACCGGCGCAGCGCGCACTGCGCGCGCATGTGACCAGTGGGTGTCTGCGCCATTCTTGAGATCTGATTTTGTGTGATCTCAAATACTTAGCGTTCTTGTGGATGATGGCACGCTGCTTGCTTGTTGTGAGTGTGAGAGCGCCGGAGAGGACACCACTTCTCCGAAGTAGTCTTGGGGGAGACACGCTCGCGGCGCCCGGGTCATGGGGAAACGACCTGGGCGCCGTTCTTTTTGTCTGCCCTTTTGACGTGTCTCTCACCATCGGACTGCGCTGGGGGGTCTGCATGCTGCCCCCCATGGTTCTTTCTTCGGCATCCGCCGCGGTGTGTGGTGCGGGGCCGGAGCCACTCCAGGCCGACGTGTACGGTTGCGTCATACCTCTCGTGGGTTGTCCGTCTTATGGAAGGAGTGTCTGAGGCCCTGCCTGAGCCTGAAAAAAGCCGCCAGTCGAGCAGCGGTCATTCTGGTCTACAGGATCTTGTCCGGTCGTAAATCGGGGCGGCCGCAGCCTGTATCGCACACAACGGCAGACTTTCTGTCGCCCATGATGTCTCCTGCGACCCTGGCCCCCCCGCTTCTCTACCGCCGTGGGTTATTCTTCCCGCCTCACGTCTCGGGAGCCCGCCCATGTACCATGACTTTCTGATCCTCGGAGGCGCCGGTCTGGTCGGTCTCCAGGTGTGCCGCCATATCGTCACCCAGCTCGATCCGCGTCGCATCGTCGTCGCTTCTCTCAAGGAGAGCGAAGCGGTGGAGGCCTGCCAGAAGCTGGAGGCAGAGTTTGGAGATCGGATCGCGTTCGTTCCGGAGTGGGGCAACCTGTTCGTGCCCACGGACCTCGCCGACACCCCGCGGGGCGAGATCATGGCCTCTGCGAAGCAGCGCCGCCGTCTACTCGCTGCGCTGTACGATGACTTCGAGGCTGCCTATGGCGAGAATCACCTCGTCCGCATCATCCGGCGCCACCGCCCTGAGGTTATCGTCGACTGCGTGAACACCGCCACCGGACTGTCCTACCAGGATGTCTTCGACGGTGCGGCCAAGGTCCGCAGCTGGATCAGCGACGATGGCTACGATGCAAAGGGCATCAGCGACATGGAGGCCCTGCTGCTGAGCCAGACCGGTCCGCAGATCATTCGCCATGTCCGGCTCGTTCACCGGGCGACCACTGAGTACACCACCCGGGTTTACCTCAAGTGCGGCACCACCGGCACCGGCGGCATGGGGCTGAACATTCCCTACACCCACTCCGAAGACAAGCCTTCCCGCAAGCTACTCGCCAAGAACGAGGCTGCCTTTGGACACACCGGCCTGATGTTCCTGCTCGCTCGGACTCCCAATGCTCCGATCGTCAAGGAGGTCAAGCCCGCCGCGATGATCGGCTACCGCGGTGTGCGGGTCATCCAGGCTCGGGATCGCTACAACAGCAGCGACCTCTACGAGCCCCGTGAGATCGCCTTGGAGGGAGACTCCCTTCAGCTCCGCGAGTCGCTGGGTGACTACAAGAAGTCCGGATCCCTCGATGTTCCGGTCGTCGACACTGGCGAGAACGGCGTGTTCACCCGGGGTGAGTTCGCTGCGATCACTGCGCTTGGGCAGATGGAGTACATCACCCCCGAGGAGATCGCCAAGATCATCGTCCTGGAGATTCGCGGGGCCAACACCGGCCAGGACATCATCTCTGCGATGGACGCCAGCGTCCTGAGTCCCAGCTACAAGGCTGGTCTTCTCCGCAGTGCTGCCCTCTCAGACCTCGCCCAGGCTGAGGAGGAGAGCAAGATTCCCTCCATCGCGCTCGGTCGCCTCGGTCCCCCGGAGCTCTCCAAGCTGCTGTTCGAGGCCCAGCTCCTCAAGCATGCCTGCGGCTCGCTCACCAAGGCGGTCGCCACCTCCCCCGAGGCGCTCTCCGCTGCGGTGGTCAAGGCGCTGGGGGACTCTGGTGTCTCCCGCACGGCACCCTCCATCGGCATCCCGGTGCTCATGCCCGACGGCAAGCGCATGCTGCGTGGTCCGCGCATCAACGTTCCAGAAGTCATCGGCCACACCACCACCGTACCCCTCACCGATGCCGACACCCGCGAGGCCTGGATCAGCAAGGGCTGGATCGACCTGCGTGTCCGCAACATGGCGGTCTGGAAGGGGCGGCTGGAGAAGATGATCAAGGCCCGCGCGGTCCTGCGAGACGCCGGAAGTGCCGCCGCAAGCATCGAGAGCTACCTCGGGAACCACTTCGAGATCGGCGAGGTCGTGGCCTGGATCTTCAACAACGAGATGGGCGGCTACCGGGTGAAGTGACCTGCATGGGCCGGTCGCGGGTTGCCGCGTGCCGCGGTGGTGCTACTCGGCCTCTGCCGCGCAGGTCTTCTCGATCCAGATCGCACCCAGCGGGATCATCGAGGCGGCGAACAGCAAGCCAGCGCGCACCACCGACCACTTTCGAGAGAACATGGCCAGGACGAGGGCGACCACGAAGGCGATGAACAGCCCGCCGTGTGCCCGCCCCATCCACCGAACCATCCCCGGCATGTCCAGGCCGTACTTCAAGGGCATCGCCACGAACACGAGGAGGGCGTAGGACAGCCCCTCCACCATGCTCACCAGGCGGAAGCGGCCGAGCGGAGTCTGCATCAGGTTCTTCATGCTGGCCCTGTATCGCGCTGACGATGGCTCATCCGGGTACACTTCTTCGAAGCCGGCAGCCGATCTTGTGTTGTCCGCCAGGAGGCTGTCGTGCTGTCGGTTCTGTTGCTGTCTCTGAGTGCTGCTGCGGGAGATCGGCGTGGTGAGAGGCTCGCGGGCCGTGCCGAGAACGCGCTGCTAGCAGGTTCGGTCGAGAAGGCCTGGGCGCTGTCGAGCAAGGCGCGGGACCACGACAACGACAATCCCCGCGCGGTGGGCATCCAGGCGGTCCTTCTCATCAGCAGCGCCTCACCGGACAACCCCCAGGCTGCCGAGATGCTCAACGAGGGAATGGTCTTGATGAGCTGGCTCACTGAGCTGGAGCCGGAGTCGCCCTACGTTGCCTTGAGCCAGGGCATCCTCTCGGAGATGACCGATCCCAGCCTGCTCACGGAGTCGGCTCCAGAGTGCTCCGAGGAGGCGCACGAGCAGCACGAGAAGGCCGAGGTCGCGTTCGCCCAGCGCAACATGGATGCTGCTGGTACCCACTACCGCCGTGCTCTGAGCCTCTGCCCGGAGGCTGCCTCGTGGTGGACCTACTACGGCGACGTCTGGTTCGCGCTGGGAGACTTTGACAAGGCTCGGGAGGGCTACCAGGAGTCTCTCTCCCTTGAGGCGTGCTACTGGCCGGCGCACCGATTCTGGGGAGACACCCTGCGCAAGGAGGGCGATCTCATCGGTGCTCGGGACCGCGCCGCGACCGCTGTGGCCTGCAACCCAGAGTATGACATTGGCTGGCGGTTCCTGGAGCGGATCACCCAGGAAGGCGACGGTGCGTTCCGCTGGATGCCGCTCGACAAGCCGGAGGCACCCGGGCGCGATGCGGATCCGGCGAGCATCGAGGGTGCTCCAGAGGGACCGTTCTCCGGTGCTGCAGGGCGGGTGTACCAGAAGAGCCGGCTGACTGCTGCTGGAGAAGGTCGCAGCCCGCTTCAGATCGAGCGCAGCGCAGTCGAGCGAACCCTGGCGACCCTCCCCGGCGGCGGAGCGGCCTCCGGGCTGCTGTGGCTGCGGCTCTCCGAAGCACAGGATGCGGGCTACCTCGACGAGGCGATCTTTATCTTTCTGCTGGATGAGGCACTGCTGCCGGAATTCCTGATCCACCGTGTCGAGCACCTCGACCGCCTCAGCCGCTACGTCGCCGAGCACCTGGCACCGATGTGAGCGACTACACGGCTTCCGTCGATATCGCTGCCCCAGCATCGGCGGCCTGGAGTGTCCTGACTGACTTTGCTGACTATGGCGCCTGGAGTCCGATGACACCGGGGGTCAGCGGAGAGCTGTCGGTTGGCAGCGCGGTCCGACTGACGGTTCGACTGCACGGGCTGACCATGCGCCAGCGGCTAACCATCACCGCGATCGCACCGCCCCATCAGCTGGTGTGGGTGCTGGACATCGGGCTGCCTTGGCTCATCCGGGCAGAGCGGACCCAGACCATCACCGCGATCAGATCCGACCGGTGTCGCTACGAGACCACAGATCGCATCCGGGGACTGCTCGCCCCGGTGGTCGAGTTGATGATGGGTCGTGCGCTAAGATCTGGCTTTGCCCGTCATTCTGAGGCGATGTCTTGTCGTGTGGAGGGGTTGGTTTCGGACAGACGGTGATGTGTTTTCAGGCTTGTCACATGAATTCTGATCCAGACAATGCGACGGTGCTCCAGTGTCGCATGGGTGTCTTCGCCAGCATCCGCGACGGCGATCCAAGCTCATCTTGGGGAATTGAACGTGCTTAGGAGTCGGGGGAGCAATGCACCAGGACAACCTGGTCTGGGACGATGCTGAAGAAGCCACCAGCTTCAACCAACACGATCAATCCATCCAGCAGGAGCAGGCTGACTGCGCGCGCGAGGCGCTGATCGGCCACCACCGCGCGCAGCGCACGCTGTCCATTCTCCAGGCGTTGATCTCGGTGCCGTTCTGGATCGGCTATGCCCTGCTCCTGGCGCGGATGGTGCTCGACAGCATGAACTCTTGGGGCCTCCGGGAAGCGCACCAGATGATCGTCGCGATCACGGAGCCCTTGCTGGGTCAGTTCATGGAGATGACGACCGTCTCGCTTGGCGTCTCCATGAGCATCAACCCTGCCCACCTCATCGCCCTGGTGACCGCCATCGTGGTCCACCTCTTTGTGACTGTGCTTGCCCGCTTCGCCCTCCGCTGAGCACACTCAGCGGGAGAGGTGGCCTGTCTTGACGTACAGCGTGCAGCCACCCTGGGTGGCCGGGGCGTGCTGTGTCCCAGTGGGGTCTCGAATCCAGGTGTGGGTCCGGTAGTGGCCATGGCCGTCGGACAGATCACCCGAGAGCACCAGGACCTCCACGCCGCCGACGAAGCCCACCGCGCCGACAGTGGTCCCTGGTGCGAGGCGAACCAGGTGAATTTGTTCGGGACGGTCGGGCTGGCAGTACAGTCGCTTGATGGAGATGCCTGGGAGCGTAGAGTGGGGCTGCCAGGGCATCGTGTGGGTGTCGATGGCGGCCTGGGGACGACCGGGACCGCCGTACTGGCGGAGCTTCACGAACAGGGTGCAGCCCCCTGCGGAGCCGGGCGCGTGGCTGAAGCCCTCAGGGTTGAGCAGCATCGTGCCCGCGGGATGGTCGCCGCGATCGTCGGAGAAGATCCCAGACAGCACCAGGATCTCCTCGCCGTCGGGGTGGGGGTGTCGGTGAAAGGCGCTGCCGGGGGCGTAGCAGACGATCGAGGTCACCCGGCCGGCTTCCTTCGGACCGGACCGCTCCAGCCGCTTCCGCGTGACACCGGGAGCGGGGCTGGGCTGCCAGGACACACTGTCGGTGTGCACGACGTGCCGCTGGGAGGCGTCATTGCGGAGCATGGGACTTCTCTGTGGAGTACGGGACTTCTCTGTGGAGTACGGGACCCCTCTGTGGAGTACGGGACCCCTCTGCGGAGCACTGGACCCCTCTGCGGAGCACTGGACCTCTCAGGGGTCGGTGCGTGGTGATGTGACCACCTGGATCGGCATTGCAGACCGCCACGGAGCCATATGAACCGGCTCGACAGCGTTCAGTGCGCGCTTCCAGTGTGCAAACCGACCGCCAGCCTCGACGGCAGCAAGCACCGCCTCGCCCATCTCTGGACCGCCCTGCGCCATCATGTACTCCACCCAGGCCCACCGCGCGGAGGTCGGCCGGACCACGGCTCGGCTGCGGCGGAGCCCGGCGTTGAGCTGCTTGAGCCGAGACTCGATGGTCTTGATTCCTGCAAATTCGATGGCATCGAGGGGCGTGTTGCGCTTGGGCACGAACGGGGCGACGCCCAGGGCGACCGGGTGGATCGCGGCCAGCTCCTTGGTGAATCGGATCAGCTCGTCGATGTCTTCGTCCCGCTCATCGGGAACCCCGACCATCATGTAGACCTTCAGAACCTTGTAGCGATGCTCTGCGGCGAGCTTTGCGCACTCGACGAGGTGCTTCTCCAGGGTGCCCTTCGAGATCTGTCGCCTCAGCCGCTGGCTGGCGGCGTCCGAGGCAACGGTGAGGGTCTTGTAGCCGCCGGCCCGCAGCAGCCGTGCGATCTCAGGCTTTCGAGCAATGCGATCCGCCCGCAGCGAGCTGACCCCGACCTCTCGGCCGCTGTCCACGATCTCCCGAAGCAGTCCGACGAGCTTGGGGTGGTCCGAGATCGCCGCGCCGACCAGCCCGACCCGCTTCGCCTCGTCGGGAATGAACGAGAGGACCCGCTCTGGGGTCACCAGTCGCATCCCGCCGTTGGTCGATCTCCGCATCACGCAGAACGTGCAGGATCGGTGGCAGCCCCGCTCGCCCTCGATGAGGAACATGTCCCGCAGCTCTGCCTCTGGCGCCAGGATGCGCCCCCGAGCGGGGAGCAGGGCGTCGGTGGCCTTGGCGACGGCGGGCAGCCGGCAGCCGTGTCGCTCAGGCACGAATCCACCAGGCATGTCCGCTACGGAATTGAGCCACTCCTCGCGATTGGCGGACATGGCCTCTGAGAATGCAGGAATGACCTGTTCTTCCGCTTCACCCAAGAGCATCACATCGACGAAGGGGGCGGCGGGCAGGGGATTGGAGAAGGTGATCGGACCGCCGAGGATGATCCGCGGATCCTGTGGACCCCGATCTCGACGCAGCGGCGGAATTCCCGCCAGCTTCAGCGCCTGGATCAGCCCCGCCAGCTCCAGCTCATACGCCAGGCTCACCCCGATGACGGGAAACCGCGACAGCGGAGTGCGCGTCTCATAGGTGACGATTCCGCCGCGATGGGTCGTGAGATCATCCGGGAGGAACGCCCGCTCTGCACTGAATCCGGCGTCGTTGAGGGTCGAGAGGATCCACTGGTAGCCCAGCGAGGACATCCCCGCTCGGTAAGGGCTTGGGTAGAGCATCGCGACCCGTGGGCCGCCTTGTGCAAAGCGGCTGCCGCGCTCTGATTGGAGACGTCTGGAGATCGGGTCTGGTGGGCGTGGGGCCATTGTCGAGGTCTATCCTCTTGCCCTGTATCGAGGAAGATATCGTCCGCCTTGTGGGATATTGTTGTCGCGTCAACCGCTCGGAGCCGACATGTGCTGCACCCTCGTCCTCACTCTCCTCGCGGCGCTCTCCGCAGCCCCTGCGATGGCGGAAGAGCCCCGAACGGTGGCATTTGACCTTCTGATGAACGGTGAGGTCGTCGGCTCCCGAGAGGTCTCTCTCCGCTACCTTCCAGCAGAGGAGGGGGTCAGCGACCACGAGGTCCGGATCACCCAGACCTGGACGCAGATCGACGCCGACATCGCCGGCTGGAGCCTCGCCGTGCGCAACCGCACGACCTCCCACGCCACCGACCTCCGCAGCAGCTTCACCTCGTCGGTCTCCGTCAACGGTGATCTCTCCGAGATCCAGGGGCGCACCATCGACGACGGGCGATGGCAGGTCAGCGAGGTTCGAAGTGGCAAGCACAACACCCGCGAGCTTCGTCGCACAGAGATCGACCTCTCCACGATGGATCTGCTCGATCCGGTGCGCTCTCAGGTCATCACCGACCTCACCCGCGTCCAGCTGCTCTCCGCAGAGACCGGCGATGTGATGGTGGGTGTGCTGGAGGATCTCGGCGAGGGCGACCTGACCGTCGGTGGTCGCACCGTGGCGGTTCACCGCTGGGGGATCGACACTCCCGAGGGCCGACTGGAGCTTGGCTGGAGCGCCGAGGGGCTGCTGCTGGAGTCCTCGATGGTCATCCGCGGGCAGGTGATCGAGACCCGGCTCAAGGAGGTCCCACTGCCGAGGGAGTATGGGGCTTTTGAGGTGACGATGGAGACGCCGGATGTAGACGAAGAGGAGCTCTGAGGAGGGCAACCCGACGACCGCACCGTGTCAGAGACTCTGATACAAGCGCATGTACTGTCGTGCTGGCTGACGCCAGGAGAAGTCCCGCCTCATGCCGGTGACCATCAGCCGGTTCCAGCCAGAGGGATCATACCGATACCGCCCGATCGCCTGGTGCAGCGCCCAGCGCAGTCCGTCGACGTTGGCGTGACCGAACCGGAAGCCGACCTGATCATCCACCGTGTCCGCGAGTCCACCGACGGCGTTGACGACCGGGATGGTCCCTGCGGCCATGGCGTAGAGCTGGTTGAGTCCGCAGGGCTCAAAGCGGGAGGGCATCAGGAACATGTCCGCCCCGGCGGTGATCCGATGGGCGAGGGGCACGTCGAAGTCGATGCGCGCAGACACCCGGCGGAAGCGGCTGGAGAGCCACGCGAAGCGCTTCTCCAGCGCGGACTCTCCCGTCCCGAGGACCACCAGCCCAGCGCCCATGCTCTCCAGCTCTGGGGCGATGTCGGCGATGATGTCGAGGCCCTTCTGTGAGGCAAACCGGGAGACCACAGCCAGCAGGGGCTCGCCGGGCTTCAGGCGCAGCCCGAACTCCGCCTGGAGCGCTTCTCGGCAGGCCCACTTTCCGCTGAGGTCGGTGGCGGAGAAGTTCTGGGCGATGTGTGGATCGACCTCTGGAGACCACTCCGACTCGTCGATTCCGTTGATGATGCCGGTCAGTCGGCGGGCGTTGTGGCGGATGAACTCGTGGAGGCCGTGACCGAACGTCTCGGTGGTGATCTCTCGGGCGTAGGTCGGGCTGACGGTGGTGACTGCGTTTGCACAGGCGATGCCGCCCTTGAGGAGACCGAGGTGGTCATGGAACTCTGCGCAGGACGGCGAGAAGACCTCCCAGTCCAGCCCGATCGCGGGGATGAGGTCCTTGTGGAACATCCCCTGGTAGGCGAGGTTGTGGATGGTGATCACGGTCGGTACCGGCGCATGACGCAGGTAGATCGGAATCAACGCGGCCTGCCAGTCGTGGGCGTGGAGGACATCTGGAGCCCCGCCCATCAGCGCGCTGACCGCCTGGAGCACCGCCTGACAGAAGAAGGCATAGCGCACGCCGTTGTCCGCGTAGGAGCGGCCATCGCTGCCGGTGTACAGCCCGTCGCGGTCGAAGAACCGCTGGCAGTCCAGCAGGAAGGTGGTCACCCCGTTGGAGTCGGTGTGGCTGAGGAAGTGGCCGGTGACGTCGTGCCCGGCGATGCGTGAGGTGGCGGACACGCCGGTCGTGGACAGGGTGAGGTTGTGCTTCTTTGCAGCCTGTCGCGCCGCGCGATGCAGCGGCAGAAACACTGCGACCTGGGCACCATCCCGCGCCTGGGCACCCGGCAGCGCACCGAGGACATCCCCGAGTCCGCCGGACTTGCACCAGGGTGCGGCCTCTGAGGTGATGTGGGCGATCTTCATGCTGGAACGATCCCACCCGGTCCGAACTTCTCGTAGCGGGGGCCGGCAGACTCGTGGCTGTGTCGGCTGCGGCCTGAGATCGCATAGCTTTCTTCAAATGCGATCATCTGGTCGATGGTTGAGGGGTCTTTGCACATCAGCTCGACCATGTCGTAGGAGAACTGGACCGGTCCCGAGGCGGGGACGTGGGTTCCCTTGGGCAGCACGACGATGCCGGAGGGGGTGATGAACGGGAACCGTCGGCGGTCCTCGTCAGCATCCAGACCGATCCGAGCGCCGGGGGCGACGGTGCAGTTCTTGTCCATCAGCACGTGCTGCAGCTCTGCACCCGAGCCGATGTCGCAGCCCGACAGCAGGATCGAGCTGGTCAGCTTTGCTCCTGCATGGACGAAGCAGTCGTAGCCGATCATGGTCTGGTAGAGGGTCGCGCTGGAGATGATCGAGCCCTCACAGATCAGGCTGTCCTCGACATCTGCGGCGCTGTAGCCAGCGTGACGGACGAACCGGACGGGAGGGTAATTCCGCTGCGCTGAGCAGATCGGCCAGGACCGGTTGTAAAGGTTGATCGCCGGGAGTGCACTCCGAAGCTCCATGTTGGCCTGGACGTAGCTGTCGATGGTGCCGACATCTCGCCAGTATGGGCGGCTGCCCTCGGGATCGCCGGGGATGATGTTCTGGCTGAAGTCGTAGGTCCGGACGTTTCGGCCCTCTGCGACCAGCCTGGGGATGATGTTGTGGCCGAAGTCGTGTCGAGAGGACTCGTCGCGGTTGTCGGCGATCAGCGAATCTTCGAGCACCTTGCGCTTGAAGATGTAGTTGCCCATGCTCACTAAGCAGTGCTCTGGATCGCCGGGAATGGTGCAGGGGTTCTCGGGCTTCTCCTGGAAGCCGATGATCCGCCCGGTGTCGTCGATCTGGATGACCCCGAACTGGCTCGCCTCGGCCTTCGGGACCGGGTAGGCGGCGACGGTGAGGTCGGCGTTGGTGTCGTTGTGCTGGGTCTCCATCCGGTTGATGGCGAACTTGTAGATGTGGTCGCCGCCAAACACGCAGACGTTCTTCGGTGCGGCGTCTCGGATGAGGTTCAGGTTCTGGAACACGCTGTCGGCGGTGCCCCGATACCAGTGCTCTCCGGTCCGCATCTGGGCGGGCACGACCTCGATGAAGTCGCCGAACCCGGACATGTTCCAGTTGCGGTTGAGGTGGGAGATGAGGCTGCTGGACATGTACTGGGTGAGCACATGAACCCGTCGATACCCCGAGTTGATGAAGTTTGAGAGAACGAAGTCGATGATGCGATACCGCCCGCCGAACGGAACGGAGGGCTTGGCGCGGTGGCAGGTCATCGGGGTGAGCCGGGAGCCCTTGCCGCCGGCCATGATCATCACGAGCGTGCGGTTGGTCATGGTCGTCTCTGGTGCGGGGTATTGTCGGGGCCTCTAATCGTACCCCGATGCGATCGGGGTCACGTTCGCCAGAAAGTCACCCAGGCATCCCGACGGAGCGTGCGGTGAGCATGGTCGTCTCTGGTGCGTCGCTCTCACATATCTCACCCCGATAGCTCCAACGTGGACAATGACTCTCTGAGGGTTTCTGTGATGGCACGGAATGTTCAGGTAGGCTCTACTGGTTGATTGCTCGCGGTAACCAACTGAACACTGGGGCCGTACTCACCTGCATCCCCTTGAGATGGAGTAAGACGATGAACCGATTGATCTCTGCTGTTGCGCTGATGGGTGCCCTCAGCCTCTCTGCTGTCGCGGACGCGGCGGACTATGCCGTCAGCAACAGCGACACCTTGCTCTACATCAAGGTCTACAAGGATCCGGATACCCTCGCCGCGGGCATCTCCCATGACCATGCCGTGCGCGCCGCCACGGTCAGCGGGAGCGTCACCTGGGACGCCGCAAACCCCGCGGGCTGCAACATCGCGATCACGATGCCGGTCAACTCCCTGACCCCCGATGAGTCTTGGATGCGCAAGGCGGCAGGTCTGGACGGTGAGCTGGACGACGGCATGCGAGAGGACGTCAAGAAGAACATGCTCAGCGTCGGTCAGCTCAACAGCGGCGCGCACCCCAACATCACCTTCCAGTCCACGTCCTGCACTGCCAGCAGCATCACGGGAGACCTCACCATTCGTGGAAAGACCCAGTCGGTCAACATGCCCGCCACCGTCATCGACCATGAGGGCGGCGTGAAGATCACTGGCTCCATCGGCATCACCGCCAGTCAGTTCGGCTTCGAGCCCTACTCGGCCCTGTTCGGTCAGCTGAAGAACCGCGACAACATGGACCTCAAGGTCAAGCTGGTCGCGAAGTAGGGCTCCGGCCTGGACGACAGCGGCTATGGAAGGGCCGCGGTCCAGGCTGCGTCGTTGTTGGTCTCGTCGCACTCCGCCACGATCCCAACTCCCGCTCCCAGCTCATCGGCCCGCACAGTAATGCCCTCTGCGGTGTAGTCCGCGCGCAGCATCGTCAGCGCCATGCCTGCCGCAGCGACTCCTGGCGCGATGGGCTCCTCGGTGCTGGCGAGCCCGGCGAGGGTCAGCGAGGCGCCGTCGTTGGAGAACACCGCGACCGGCACGCTGCTCGGCACGGTGTAGACTCCGTGGTTGCTGACCTGGACTGCGATCCGCACAAGATCATCCGGCGCATCCCCGTCTGCGCAGACATCGGTGATCTCGACGGTCAGGTCCATGCCCATTCGCCGGTCCATTGCTGGTCGGGCGCGGAAGATGTTGTACTCCAGCCACGACGGCGGCGGACTCGCGGGGATGGTGCCGTCTGGGTTGATGTTGGTGACCGCGAAGTCGTGGACGTGCCAGGTCGGGCCGCTGGCGAGCCACCCTTGGTTCGCATGCCCCAGCGCGGTGATCCCGGACCAGCCTCCGCTCTGCTGGGAGTCGTTGCTGGCGAAGACGATCTCGGCGGAGAGGTCGCCGTCGATGTCCGCAACGACCGGGTACTCCCAGACGGTGTTGGAGGTGTGCTCAAAGTAGACATACTTCGCGGAGCCGGAGGTGCCGTCGTAGATGCCGAAGGTCTGCTCGTCTGCGTAGAGAACCTCATAGGCACCGTCTCCGTTGACGTCGTAGCCGCTGCAGGCGGAGAGGCCGGTGGCGTCCTCGATGGAGCGCGCCCAGATCTCGGTGCCGTCCAGCTCATAGAGTCGCAGCGAGGTGGAATTGGCCCAGGCAATCTCGACGGCACCGTCGCCGTCGAAGTCCGCCACGCAGGGCGGGCCGGGCTGGTTGGAGGCAACCTCGACCTCTGAGAGCACCGTGCCGTCCGGATCGTAGATCCCCAGCAGCCCGCCGCCGATCATCACGACCTCGCCGTCGTCGTCCTCATCGTAGTTGATGATCGCCGACCAGAATCCCTTCTCCTCGACCATTCTCGACTGCCATACCTCGGTTCCGTCGGGCTCAAACAGCCGGTTGTGGAATACGATCTCCTGGACTCCGTCGCGGTCGATGTCGCCGATGGTCGGGATGGTGTATCGGGTGATGTCTCCGTCTTCGCGGAACAGCTCGCTGACCAGCGCACCAGTCGCGCCGTCGATGATGAAGGCGTCGAAGACGACCTCCGGGGAGCCATCTCCCCACAGGTCCGCGACCTGCGGGGAGGGATAGTCCTGGGCATCGTAGGGCTCGCTCATGGTCACCCCGCTGGCGATCCATTCGACCGTGCCGTCCGCCGACAGGGCGATCGGGTGCCGGTTGATGTCGGTGGTGATGATCTCGACCTCGCCGTCGCTGTCCACATCAGCCAGCGCGACCCCAGAGAGCCAGTAGAAGCCTGCCAGGCTCCAGTGCTCCTCTCCGGTCGCGCCGTCGAGCACCACCAGGCGGGAGCGGGTGCCGAGGAGATCGCTGGGGTCGCCAGCGATGAAGACCACATCGGGGACGTCGGACTCGGTGACCAGCCCGTCGCCGTCGTCGTCGGTGAGGTTGCCGATGGCGGGCATTGCGATGACGTGACGGACCGCCTCGTCATCGGTCACGCCAGCCCACTGCCACTCCAGCGCCACATCCCACGGCTCGGTGATCAGCATCGTCGGCGCCTCGCATGCTTCGTCGGTCTCGACTGTGCGGGCCTCGGCCAGTGAGAGTGCGCACGGGCTGGGCTCTGGTGCCTGGGTGTCGAGGGTGTCGACACCAGAGTCTCCGGGAAGCTCCGCAGGAGTCTCCTGGTTCAGCCCGGTCTCAAGCAAGCAGCCAGTCAGCAGGAGTGCGGAGAGCAGGCGCATGGAGACTCCGGGGGGTGAGTACAGGGTAGCCGTCATCTGGAGTGTCTGTGCTGTCGAGGACGGGAAACCCTGTCGGTCCTCTACTTGGTATCCTTGTCCCTCACTGAGTCCGGAGACCCGATGGCAATTCGAATCCACGACCTCCTCAACCGCGCGGTGGAGAACGGCGCCTCTGACATCCACCTCGGCGCTGGAGAGATCCCGGCGTTTCGGATCGACGGTGCGATCCAGCGGCTGGAGGATCTCGAGCGGCTGACCCCGGAGCACGCTCGGCGGCTGGCGTACTCCGTGATGAACGAAAAGCAGAAGGTGATCTTTGAGAACGAGATGGAGCTGGACTTCTCGTTTGGCCTCAAGGGCCTCGCCCGGTTCCGAGTCAACGTGTTCAACCAGCGCAAGGGGGTCGGCATGGTGCTGCGGCAGATCCCCACCAAGGTGCTGACCCTTGAGGACATCAGCGCCCCCAACATCTTCCGAAAGATCGCCGACACCCACAAGGGACTCATCCTGGTGACGGGCCCGACGGGCTCGGGAAAGTCCACCACCCTTGCCGCGATGATCGACCACATCAACAAGACCCGCGATGACCACATCATCACCATCGAGGATCCGCTGGAGTTCGTTCACACGCCGCAGAAGTGCCTCATCAACCAGCGCGAGGTCGGTGCCCACACGCTGAACTTCAGCAACGCCCTGCGCAGCGCGCTGCGGGAGGATCCGGACATCATCCTGGTCGGCGAGCTCCGGGACCTGGAGACCATCTCACTGGCAATGTCCGCTGCTGAGACGGGCCACCTTGTCTTCGGCACCCTCCACACCAATTCCTGCCCCGAGACCATCGACCGGATCATCGACTCCTACCCCCACGAGCAGCAGTCTCAGGTCCGCACGATGCTCTCTACCTCGCTGATGGCGGTCATCACTCAGGGGCTCATGCGGCGGCTGGACGGCAAGGGGCGGGTGGCGGTCCACGAGATCATGATCGTCAACCGGGCGATCCGAAACCTCATCCGCGAGAACAAGCTCCACCAGATCGCCAGCTCTATGGAGACGGGCAAGGGAGCGGGCATGCAGACCATGGAGATGGCGCTGCGCACTGCAGTGCGGCGTCGCCAGATCTCAAAGCAGCAGGCGATTATCTTCTCCAACAATCCCAAGCTCTTCGAGGGTGGCTGATGCAGGTTTGGATCAACGGTGAGGAGCGTGTCCTGGCGGAGGGAACAACCATCGCAGCACTCCTGGCGGCGCTGTCTCTGCCGAAAGATGGGGTTGCGGTAGCGATCAATCTCGACGTCGTGCCCCGCGGCCAGCACGCCGATTGGATCATCGCAGCAGGAGATCGTTTGGAGATCATCCGGGCGGTCGGCGGCGGATGATCTGTGGAGACCGTGATCATGGAGCACAACGATGCTGACCTGAGGCGTCGTGTGGGTTAACGGGGGGGTTCATGTCCATCCTCGATGCCATCCGACAAGACTGCTCGGCTGCAGTCTGGTCCCGCGGTGTTCAAATCGCCCGTGCCGGGCGAGTTGCCGCCGGAGCTCCAGGTGAAGACGATGAGGTGATCCTGTGCGTGCAGATGCACGCCAGCGCCCCACCGTTCACCGTCCACCTCTGGCCGGATGATGAAGAGTGGTCTTGTGACTGCCCCATCCCAAAGGATACCTGCCTACACGTCGCAGCCGGTGTCATTGCCTGGAACCAGGCCCGGATGACGGGTCGGGGACTGTCGGGGGCTGCGTCGAAGATGGCTCGGCCCGGCTACCGCTTCGAGCGCCACGCCCGCGGCCTCCTGCTGCGCAGGGTGAGCGTCAAGAACGGCAGCGAGGCGCCGCTGCGAGGCAACCTCTCCAGCCGACACAACGGCGGACCGCTCTCTTTTCGAGACGCGGACCAGGCGGTGGAGAAGGTGGTCAGCCATCGGTTTGACCGGGTGGTTCCCAAGGAGCTGAGCAGCCGATTGCTGGGCGCACTCTCAGGCTGCGAGGATGTCCAGATAGAGGGCCGGAAGATCGCCACCAGCGATGATCCCGTGGTTCCCCGTGGACGGGTCGAGACCGAGGGTGAGGGCTTCCGAGTTCGCATCGTGCGGGACTCCACCATCGAGGAAGTCTTCGGCAGCGGCATGGTTCGCTGCGGCGAAGTGCTCCGTCCGATCGGGCGTGGCGGGCTCTCTCAAGAGCAGTATCGACTGCTGTCTCGTGGGGTCTACTACGAGCCCACAGAGGTCGGTAAGCTGGTCGCGGAGACCATCCCCAACCTCGCTCGCCTGATTCCCATCGACTACAAGAGCGAGCGCCTGCCGGCCATCGACGCCGCGCCGCCGCGCATGCTGCTGGAGACCACCCGCTCTGGCGAGACCCTGATCGTCATGCCGCTCATCGTCTATGGCGACCCCCCGACCGCCCATGTCGAGCGCGGTCGGCTGGTGCTCCGAGGCGGCGTGGTACCGATCCGAAGCAAGCGCTCAGAGGATCGCATTGCCCGCCGCATGGCCGACGATCTCAACCTCGCAGCAGGTCTGGAGGCCCGGTTCAAGGGCACAAGCGCGGTGCGGTTTGTGGAGCGGATGCGGGCGCACTCTGCCAACATCTCCGGCTCTGCCTGGCGTGAGTTTCAGCGCACCGAGGCCATCACCCCCACCCTGGAGGTGCGCGGTGATCGGGTCGAGGTGGACTGGGACGGCGTGGATGGTGACCGCCTGCTGCGGGCCTGGATGGACGGCGAGTCCCTGGTGCCTCGGATCGGTGGTGGCTGGGCGCCGCTGCCGGAAGACTGGCTGGCCCAGTACGGCCACCGGGTCTTCGATCTGCTCGCCGCCCAGACCTCTTCAGGAAAGGTCCCCCGTCACGCCCTGTTCGACCTTGCCCGACTCTGCGAAGAGCTCAACCAGCCGCCACCGCCAGGCCTCGACGGTCTCCGCGCCCTGGCGGATGGGTTCGAGGGCATCGAGCGTGCAGAGCTTCCGGCAGACCTCACTGCCACTCTCCGCACCTACCAGCTCAAGGGCGTGGACTGGCTGTGCTTCCTGCGTACCGCAGGCATGGGCGGCATCCTGGCCGATGACATGGGGCTCGGAAAGACCCTCCAGGCCCTCTGTGCGCTGACTGGCCGGACGCTGGTCGTTGCCCCCACCTCTGTCCTGCACAACTGGGCCAGCGAGGCCGAGAAGTTCCGACCGTCGCTTACGGTCTGCCTCTACCACGGCACCCGCCGCAAGCTCGACACCTCTGCGGACATCATCCTCACCAGCTATGCCCTGCTGCGGCTGGACATCAACCTGCTGTGTGAGACCACCTGGGACACCATCGTCCTCGACGAGGCCCAGGCCATCAAGAACCCGACCAGTCAGGTTGCCCAGGCGGCCTTCCGGCTCAGGGCCCCCTTCCGGATGACCCTCACCGGTACCCCCGTAGAGAACCGCCTCGAGGAGCTGTGGAGCCAGTTCCACTTCCTCAACCCCGGCCTGCTGTCGGGCCGTCGCGACTTCCAGGAGCGGTACGCAAAGCCCATCGCTGCTGGAGAGCCTGGTGTCGCTGCTCGGCTCCGGGAGCGCATCGGCCCGTTTGTGCTGCGTCGCCTGAAGTCAGAGGTTGCCCCTGAGCTTCCGCCACGCACCGATGTCACCCTCCGCTGCACCCTCACCTCCGATGAGCGTCGTGCATACGACACGGTCCGGGTCGCGGCCCAGGAGAAGCTGGTCAAGCAGCTCGGTGGCAACAACGTCATGGCTGCCCTGGAGGCGCTCCTGCGGCTGCGTCAGGCCTCTTGCCACACCGGTCTGCTGCCCAACCACACCGCTCCCAGCTCCTCAAAGATCGAGCTGCTGATGGAGACCCTCGACGAGGTCATCGCCGAGGGTCACAAGGCCCTGGTCTTCTCGCAGTGGACCGCGATGCTCAATCTCATCGAGCCGCACCTCAAGAAGAACAATGTTCAGTATGTTCGACTCGACGGCACCACTCGAGATCGCAAGGCGGTCGTGGATGCCTTCCAGGCAGACGATGGACCGCCGGTGTTCCTCATCTCGCTCAAGGCTGGCGGTACCGGGCTGAACCTCACCGCCGCCGATCATGTCTTCCTCATCGATCCCTGGTGGAACCCGGCAGTCGAGGATCAGGCTGCCGACCGTGCCCATCGTATCGGTCAGGACCGCCCGGTCATCGTCTATCGACTGGTCGCTGAGGGCACTGTCGAGGAGCGCATCCTTCAGCTCCAGGATCGAAAGCGCGCCCTGGCTGAAGCTGCGGTGGGTGGTGCGGATCGTGCGGCCTCTCTGACCCGAGACGAGCTGCTCGCCCTGCTGGACTGACCCTCCTGGTTGTGGCTGGAGTCACCGGTTCGCTGGCCTGATCTTCTCCCCACAGGTTACCGGCGCTGTGGAGGTTCACCATGAACGAGTCGCAGTCCCTGTCACCGACCAGCCGCCTGGAAGCACTCCTCGACGCCGCTGGTCGTGGGGATGGCTCTGTCGTCCCGAAGCTTGTGGCCCTCATCGACGAGCCTGACTTCACCCCGCAGCAGCGCATGGCGCTGGGCGAAGCCCTCGGTACCCTCGGCGATCCCCGCCTCCGCAGTCCAGACGCGGATGACTACTGGGTCACGGTCGAGCTGGGCGACGATCACCGCCTGCAGGTTGGCCGCGACATGGTCACCACCGCAGCGTGGAAGGCCTTCGTCGACTCGCCAGCCTACAGCGACGACGCCCACTGGACGGAAGACGGCCTCTCCTGGCGCGACAGTGAGCGTCCGACATGGACGATGCTTGCGGCAGCAGAGGACTCCCGCTCGCTCATTGCCCCCAACCAGCCAGTGGTCGGGGTGAGCTGGTACGAGGCGATGGCGTATGCCAGCGCCCACGGCGCACGCCTCATTGAGTTCGACGAGCGGGTCCGCATTACGCGTGGTGATGGCAAGCGGCCCTATCCGTGGGGAGCACCGTTTGGACAGGCCAACGCCAACACCCGCGAGGAGGTCCTCGGCAAGCCCTCCGCGATCGGCGTGTTTCCCAGCGATCGGACGCCCGAGGGTGTCAACGACCTCGCCGGCAACGTCGGGGAGTGGACCGTGGACGTGGTCGGCGACCGCCGCGTGATCCACCCGGGCTCTTGGGAGCAGCCCTCGATGGCTGCCTGGGCCAAGGCGCTTCACATTGTCTCACCCGCTGCACGAGCCGCAGACCTCGGCTTTCGGTTGGTTCGCGACATCGACACTGCCGGCGGCTGATGCCCGTCTTTCGGATTCCAGACAAGCATCTCTTCCCCCACCCTTCGCTGGCAGAGCCGGATGGACTGCTGGGCGTCGGAGGCGACCTGGATCCAGGTCGGCTGATGCTGGCGTATGTCAACGGCATCTTTCCCTGGTACAGCGCCGGCCAGCCGATCCTGTGGTTCTCCCCGGATCCCCGCTTTGTGCTGCGTCCTGAGTCGCTGAAGGTTGGCCGAAGCCTCAAGAAGATCATTCGACGTGGAGACTACGAGATCCGCTTGGACACAGCGTTCTCAGGAGTGATCCGGGGCTGCAAGGAAGCCTACCGTCCCGGACAGCGCGGAACCTGGATCACGCCAGATATGGAGGCGGCTTACGTCGAGCTGCATCGCCTGGGACATGCCCACTCCGCGGAGGCATGGTTTGAAGGTGAGCTGGTCGGCGGACTGTATGGGGTGTCCATCGGCGGTCTGTTCTCCGGCGAGAGCATGTTCGCCCGCCGCAGCGATGCCTCTAAGGTTGCCTTTGTCTGGCTTGTCCGCCAGATGGAAGCCTGGGGAATTACCCTCGTTGATGCACAGGTACGAACCGATCACCTTGCTCGGTTCGGCGGCTCTGAGCTGCCCCGGGAGCAATACCTCAGCGAGCTACACCACCTGCTCGGCCAGCCCTCTCGGCCAGGTCCGTGGTCACTGGACCCGGGCTTCTCTCCCCTCTGAGGTTCCCCCGGGCGTGTGTGCTCCCCACTCGATCTCCCCGGCAGTTCTGATGTTGGCGTCTCGGAAGGCGCGCTTGACCCGCTCGTGGATGTCGGTGCCGAACGCGCTCTCGTAGCGCCCATCGAACACGTAGGCCTTCACGGTCAGCTTCAGTGCGAACCGCTCTGCACCATCCGGGACCGCGCCTTCTGAGAAGAACACGACCACCGGGAGGTCAAGGAAGACGTACCGGCTGGAGACGGTTGCCTCAGAGATGAGCTTCTTGGCCTGCTCGAAGTCTTCGTTGCAGCCGATGTAGAACGAGTAAACGCACATCTGATGCAGCGCACCGAAGTTGGCGGAAGAGACAATGTCGGAGAGAAAGCAGCTGTTGGGGATGGAGACAATGTTGTCGTCGAGGTCAACGAGCTGAACCTTGCGAATTCCGATCTCGATGACCTCTCCATAGTGACCGCCAAACGCGATGCGGTCTCCGACCTGGAATGGACGATCAAAGAGAATAATTACGCCAGCGGTTATGGAGGACAGGACGTCCTTGAACGCGTAGCCCAGGCCCAGGAAGACCAGACCGGCGACGCCGTAGAGCGCCTGACCGGAGAAGTCGAAGACGCTGTTGGCGGCCAGGAGTCCGGCGCCGATGAGCAGCGCGAACCGGCTCAGCAGCGAGACCTGCTTGAGCAGCAGCCGCCGCTCGGTGATTCGGTCACCAAGGGTGTCCAGCGAGCGGCTGATCAGCCGAATGAGTCCCCAGGCAATCGCGACGATCACCAGCGCTGTGAGCACTCCGTCGAGCTTGATGAACTGTACGAGGTCGGAATCAACGCCGAGGGCGGAGACGATTTCCATTGTTTACCCTAGGCTGTGGAGAAAATGTCGCTGGCGGAGCGTGCGGATGACCGCAGGAAGCCCGGCGACTGAGATGCGGTACTCACCATCTCGGATGACGAGCACATCCAGGATCTGGAGGTGCCGGGTGGTCACCCGGATGAGACCGGGGGAGGTGTTCAGGCTGCTGGCGAGGTCCGCGACGGAGAGGCCGTCGTGGATGACGATGGCCGCGAGAACAAACAGCCCGGTGTCGGAGAGCGCGTCGATGATCTCGGGAAACGGCGGGGTGTACAGGGCGACGTCGAGGGGGATGAGCGAGGCGTGCTCGGGGTCTTGCGCGATCTCCAGCTCAGGGTGAGCGGGATGATGGAGGCTCTCCAGCCAGTACTGGAGCGCGATCTGGGGATTGCCCTCGCTGATGTCTGCGAGCCGACGCCAGAAGGCGGCCTTCACGCGCTCCATGGAGCGCGTGGGATCCGCGCCCAGCACTGCTCCGGCGATGAGGTTGTCGAAGTCGAAGTCGAAGCCCGCTGCGCGGGTGTTGCTGCGCAGCCACTCGGAGATCTGGGTGGGAGACAGCGGCTGGATGTTGAACCGTGCTCGGAACAGATCGATGCTGACCGGCACCGCGCTGCTCTCCAGAAATCCCCAGGTCTGCTCATGGAAGGAGGCAATCCAGAAGTGCTGACCGGAGGTGGCGTGCATGAGGTTGACGAGTCGGCGGAGCGCGGAGAAGCCACCGACGGCCCGGAGCAGGAGACGGTGGGCATCGTCGATGACGAACACAGTGGGCTCAGCCTCAAGCAGTGCGTCGGTGATCGAACTCCAGCTCAATGGCTCGGCTTGGGGAAGGTCCAGGGCAGCGTAGAGCCAGGTCAGGACGTCCTGTGACTCGGAGGTCCTGGAGGAAGGGCGGAGCTGTACGGTGGGAAGCCCGTCGCCGGTCAGTCGGGCCACCGTCCGCCTCATCACCATGGTCTTTCCGGCTCCTGGCGAGCCGATCACTGCGACCATCCCGCTGCGCTGCTCGGCACGCCAGCGGGTGTACTCCTCGAAGATGCTGGTGACGAGTCCATCGTGGAGGAAGCTGCTCTGGTGGGTGGCTCGGATGATCTCGCGCTCCGGAGCCGTGATCGGCGGGCAGTTCTCGTTGAGCTGCTTCAGTGAGTGGTGCGCGATGAGGGAGCCGATCCAGTTCATGCCGCCGCGCCCCTCGACCAGCATCGCGGTGAGGTGCGTGGTGAGGTGAGCGATGGAGTAGAGGGTGCCCACGAACGCGCGCGCGATGGTGAGTGCGCTGCTGGGAGAGGAGACGACCATCCAGTCCGCCAGCCAGCCGGTCGGGTTGAGGTCCTGGATGTGTGACTGGATGGTCGGGCCCCAGCGCAGAAACTCTCGGAGCAACAGGGCGACGACGATCAGCATCGTCAGCGAAGAGAGCATCGCGTCGAGCATGTCGGCGCGAAGAACCTCGTAGGTGAGGTAGTGCATCATGCCCAGCAGCAGCCACCACCACACCACCACCTGTGCACTCCGAGTGATGAGCCGGAGGATGTCTGCGGAGGTCTGGAGCAGGGCGAATTGTCGCGTCTCCGCCGTACCAGTGGCGGCGTCGACCACCAGAAGGTTGACCAGGTGTGGGACCAGCTTCAGCATGGTTCGGATAAACAACAGCAGCGTAAAGATGCCGAGGAACGGCGATACTCCAGAGATGGAGGCATGGATCAGGGCTACGGCGAGTGCATCCGCAGCAGGGCGAATTGTTGGGCCAAGCCGCGTGGTCAGTCCGTCGAGATCGAGGTCTATCCAGAGGTCGAAGCGCTGCTGTCGTGCGCTGCGCGGGATGATCTGTTGGGAGACCCGGAGGATACGCTCGATCCAGCTCGCGCCCTGATTGCGCAGCAGGTGCCAGCCCAGCAGCACCAGGATGATGTGGAAGGACTTGACGATGAAGATGAGGACCTGGCGAGAGATGCTGGAGATGCTCCAGGACTGAAGCTCTCGCAGGGTCCGGTACTTCTCGGTCAGCAGCGGCGGAACATCGGCCAGCTCTGCTGCCGCGAGGAGCAGCGGCTCGATGCCGGCCTCCCGCTCTGCGGCGATCTGATCGACTCGCGAGAGCTGCTCCCGGATGTCCCGAAGAGATGTACGTGCCGTTCGAAGCATTCGGGCGATGGCATCGGTCTCTCGGTTTGCCTGTCGGAGCCGCTCGTCCATTGCGCCCTGGACGGCCTCGACGGCGCCCTGAGCATCTCGGGTGAGGGTTCGGTCGTTTCCGGCAGCTGTCGCGACCATCTCTGGAGTTGGCAGCTCATTGGCAGCGATGGTGGCGTTCTTCTCCGCGAGTCCACGTGCGCTGCTGCTGCGCTCTTCCAGGCGTCGCCGAAGCTGCTCGAGCCAGTGGAGCTGCGCGACGTACTCCTGCTTCAGCTCCTCGGTGCGCAGCGCGGGGGGGGCGCTTAGCGCGATGATGGTCGCCTCAGCCCGCGCGCGCTGCTCTTCCTGGAGGTGGTTGATGGTACCGCTGACCTGGGCGTGTCGGGTGGCCTCGGCCTCGGCCATGCGGGCAGAGAGCACCAGAAGATCATCGATCAGCGCCTGGAGGTCTTCCTTGCCGGCGTCTTCGGCACGCTGACGGGCCTCCTTAGCGAGTCTCTGTGCATCGTTGACCTGCGCCTGAGTCTGAGCGGCCCCATCGATGACATCACGGGTCTTGGCATCCTCTGTGGACTTCCTCAGGAGGCTGCGAGCAGTCTGTAGCCGCAGCTCCAGGATGCGGAGCTGCTGCTCTGTCGCGGCTCGCCTCAGCTGCTCGAGCTCGGAGTCCGGTGGGACTGTCAGGATCGCGGACGCCGCTGAGCGGGCCGCCTCAAGTTCACGTGCTGCTGTGGCGACGACCTCCTCGAGCTCTTCGGGAGCAGCGTCGGTCAGCTGGGAGCGCGTGGACTCAGCCAGGGCTTCGGTCTCTTCTTCTGCCAGCGCGGTCAGCTGGTCGGTGAGCTTTGTGCGCTCGGTGTCGTCGAGCAGGACCTGTGCCTCTGCTGCGAGCGTCGTCGGGATGAGGGGAAGCACGCGACGGATGCGATCCAGCGCGGCCTCTCGCTCCAGCGTGCTGCGGCCCGCCATTCGGGTGAGGTCAGCGCGGACCAGTCGGGCCAGGCTCAGATCACCGGGAACGGTCATGACCAGCACAGCGGCCTGCGCGTAGCGGCTGAGGATCACCTCCTGCTCGCCGGCCTCTCGGGCCTGGCGGATGGCCTCCGCGCCGGCCGGGTCCGCTGGATCGCGGTCCTGGGCGGCTCGCTGGAGGGTACGCCACTGCGTGATGACGGGCTCGACGGAGGATGCCTGGAGCGCTGGTGCGCGCTTGAGTCCGGCCACCAGCGCAGCGAGGAGCTGCCGCTCCAGAGCATCTGCGCGGACCTCTGCCTCGATTGCGGTGGTCAGCGCGCGACTCCGCTGAGTCTGCATGGACTTCGGGAGGCCCTCGGGCCCTGCAGAGATGCGCTCCAGCGCGCGTGCCTCGTCTCGATCGGAGAGTTCCTGGAGCCGACCATAGAGGTAGCCGGGCTCGTTGAGCGGTGCACTCGCCAGCTCTGGCCAGGCCGATCCCAGCGGAGCCTTGCTGTCGAAGAACTGCTCCGCAGACTTGACGCGTTCCTTTGCCGCTGCGGCGCGCCGCTGGAGATCTGGCAGGGTCTCTTGACGGAGTGTGGCGATGGCCGCTGGATCAGTGGGCTCAGCATGTGCTGGTGAGAGCAGCTGAAGGAACAGGAGCGCAATCACAAGGCCACCGCTTCGTCTAAAGAGGATCGCCACACTGGACACAAGGCGAGCGGCATGTGGCCCCCCAGCACCGAGCACTGCAGCCCACCGATGGCTGTGCTGTGCTGGTCAAGGATGCTGAGTTGGCGACGCGTCAGCCCTGTCGAGCCGACCTGGACGGTCACGGAAGACAGCATGCTGGTGAGCGGAGCGGCCGCCATGTGGTCCTCCCTGGCTACCGACTCAGCATACACCGCTGATTAGATCCGATATGCTTGGACCCCTGAGCATCGCGGAGCGGTCATGGCGAAGAAGAGCGAACGCATGGGCACCAAGGTGTCAGCCACAAAGCCGGAAGGGAAGAACCTCGAAGAAGAGGACCTCTCAGAGCAGAAGATGGACTACGCCTACCTGAAGTACGCCAACCTCAAGGAGGCTGACTTCAGCGACACCTCACTGCGGGGTGCGATTCTGGTGGAAGCGGATCTTACCGATGCAGACTTCTCGGGTGCAGATCTGTCCGGCGCAGACCTGAGGGGAGCCTCCCTCCAGGGGGCAAACCTTCGCGGCGCCAACCTCCAGGGGGCGCTGCTGATGAACGCCAACCTCGTCGAGGCCAACCTCCGCCGAGCCAACCTCGCCGGGGCGGATCTGCAGTGGGGGAAGTTCATGGGGGCCAACCTGCGCCGCGCAGAGCTTGGAGGAGCCGATCTGCGGGACGCGGTCTACGATGAAGAGACCATCTGGCCACGTCGGTTCAAGCCGATCAACCATGGGGCCCTGCCGATCAAGTTTCTCCCGGGAGTCCTGATCCGGGACTCTGGCCTGGAGGAATATGTCTCTGACGAGGGCGATCTGGGCGACGACGACTGAGTCGGTCGAGAGATGGCGCAGACAAGTACAGGGCACCACACGGTGCCCTGCTTTGGGTCATGACATCACACTCCGAGTCTCCTCGAAGTGTGTGTTGATGGTGGGCTAGAACGGGATGTCGTCATCCTGGTAGTCGCTGCCACCACCGGAGGCGCCGCCACCAGAGGCGCCGCCACCAGAGGGCTTGCCACCGCCGCCGTAGTTACCGCCGCTGCTGCTCCCACCGCCGCCGCCGCCGCCATAGCTTCCGCCGCCGCCGCCGCTGCTGCTTCCGCCGCCGTAGCCGCCGCCGCCGCCGCCGCCGCCGCCGCGACCGCCGCTGTAGCCGCCGCCGCCGCCGCCTTCGTCGTCACTGCGGTTGCTCAGGAAGCGGACGTTGTCTGCGACAACCTCAGTAGAGTAGCGCTCATTGCCGTTCTGATCTTCCCACTTGCGGGTCTGAAGACGTCCCTCGATGAAGAGCTGACGCCCCTTCTTCATGAAGCGGTTGATGTTCTCAGCGGTCTTGCCGAATGCGACGACGCTGTGCCACTCGGTGTGGTTGTCCCACTGACCCTCCTGGTTGCGCCGGCGCTCGTTGGTGGCGATGCGGAGGTTGACCACCGCAGTGCCGCTCTTGGTGTTCCTAAGTTCTGGGTCCTGGCCCAGGTTTCCGATCAGGATGACCTTGTTGACAGTCATGACGTTCTCCGGGAAAAAACCGGCGAATCTGCTCACCGGTGGGGGTTCATTTACCCACTCAATGTACGACAGATGACGTGATCATTCAACCAGCGCATCGGACATAAAGTGTCCTGTTTTTAGGGGTGGCTTTTTCCCAGGTGGAAACGCTCTGTACGGTTGGAGGTGGCTTTCGACGAACGCAATTTTGCCGAACAGATCGTGCTGATGGAGGATGCTGGCCTGTTCTTCAGGGATCACTCCCTGAGGCCCTCAATGTCAGCAGCAGCGGCCGGGATGTCTTTCAGAACGCGATAGCCAATTCACGATCTCAGTATGCGCTGATCCCGATGTAGACGGCTCCCTCTCCAGACAGCAGGGAGGACTCACCAGGTACACCGATGAGGATGTCGTCCATGCCGTCGCCGTCTATGTCAGCCATGCCTACAGCGGAGCCGACCTGCTCATCGGCAGAGCCATAGAAGCTGGAGGCGGCGTTGACCAGAGCGCGGTCGCCGCTCTCTCCAGAGATGACCGCCCATGCCTCTCCGGCATCGGTGTTGTTGTTGCTGGCTCCTGGACCGCCGATGAGGATGTCTTCCATGCCGTCATCGTTCATGTCGCCGCCGCTCGCCAGCGCGGTGCCGGCGTAGCCGCTGATCGAGGCGCCGCCGTAGCTGACGTGATCGATGCTGGAGAGGGAGCTGGTCCCGGCGGAGAAGTCTGCACCGAGAACAACATGGATCCGTCCGGCTCGGGTGTCCTCGGAGGTTGCTGCGATGATGAGATCGTCCTCTCCATCACCGTCGACGTCTCCGATCGCCAGGGTGTCTCCTGTTCGATCGCCCTCGGCATCTCCGGTCACGGTCATCCATGCCCGGCCGGTGATCTGCCCGGAGATCTGGCTGGAGTTGCCCTGGAGCAGGTAGACGCTGCCCGACTCGCTGCCGGCTCCTGGTGCGCCGATGACCAGCTCGCCGTAGCCGTCGCCGTTGAGATCGGCCATGCCCACGACGTCTGCACCCAGCTCGTCTCCGTTGGCGGCGCCACTGATCGCCACGGCGTCATCTGCGGTCATGGTGCCGGTGCTGCTCAGGTCATCGGACCACCACAGGTAGACTGCGCCGCTCCCGCCCATGTTCGGCGCGGTGATGACCAGCTCGTCGAGCCCGTCACCGTCCATATCTGGCCAGCTCGCAGCCGCAGCACCGAACGTTCCGCCTGAGCCTTCCAGGACCCGCTCCGCCTCGCTCAGCTCAGGGACGGTGCTGCTCAGCTCGGAGCTGGCGAACAGTCCTGCTCGGCCGATGACGTTCTGCCCCTGCCGGCTGTCGGTAGAGGCCACCAGCAGCTCTGTGATGCTGTCGTTGTTGACGTCGGAGATGAACCAGACGCCGTCCAGCCCGCCAGAGGCGGTGTCAGCGACGATCTGGTAGGTCGCGGAGGTGACGGAGGTCGAAGACTGAAGGTCAGCGTTGAGCAGGAGGTGGACTGCGCCGCCGCCAGAGTCGCTGTAGTAGAGATCGGAGGTCTGGAGGATGGCCGCGTCAGGCAGACCATCACCGTCGATGTCTCCGATGGCCAGTGCAGCACCCACGCCGCCGCCGCTGTCTGTTCCCTGGACGGACAGCGCGCCGTAGCTCTCGTCGACACGGAAGTCATCGTCGGTGCCGTCGCAGTCGTTGTCTGCGCCGTCGATGACCTCGTCGGCGTCGGGCCAGGTGATGTCGCTGCTGTCGTCGCAGTCCTGGCCACCGTAGCCATCGGCCTCGAAGCCATCGGCATCTGCGTCGAAGTCGTTGTCTTCTGCGCAGTCGGTGTCGATGCCGTCGTACCAGGTCTCGGGCGCGCCGGGGTAGATGTCCGCATCTTCATCGCTGCAGTCATCCCCTCCCTCGGTGTCTGCCTCGAAGCCATCGGCGTCTGCGTCGAAGTCGTTGTCTTCTGCGCAGTCTGAGTCGACGCCGTCATACCAGGTCTCGGGCGCACCGGGATAGATGCTGGCGTCGGTGTCGTTGCAGTCGACGCCTCCACCGACGGGATCGCGCTCACCATCTGCGTCTGCGTCGTAGTCATCGTCGCCCAGGCAGTCGGTGTCGGTGCCGTCGTACCAGGTCTCAGGCGCGCCGGGATAGATGCTGGCGTCGGTGTCGTTGCAGTCTTCACCGATGGCGTATCCGTCGCCGTCAGCATCGCTGCTGTTGTTTTCGGTTTCCTTGTCGCCACAGCCGACAGGTAGTGCGAGGGTCAGCCAGAGAAGCCGCTGCATGGTTGTCCTCCAATCGGGGATGCGAGGATACCCCTTTTGTGAGGGGATGCGGGCCGGTTATGCCGGTGAGATGAGCACCTCTTTGGTAGACGCGGTCGCGATCCTGCGCGCTGGCGGGCTGGTCGCCTTCCCTACTGAGACCGTCTATGGGCTCGGGGCGGATGCCTCCAAGCCCCTGGCTGTTCGCCAGATCTTTGCGCGCAAGGGGCGTCCTGCGGACCACCCACTCATCGTTCACCTTGCCCGACTTGGGCAGATCGAGGACTGGGCGGTGATGAGTCCAGTCGCTCGCGCACTCGCTGAGGCTTTCTGGCCTGGACCGCTGACCTTGGTTCTGCCTCGGAGGCCCACGGTGCACGATGAGGTCACCGGGGGGCTGGAGACCGTGGGAATCCGCATCCCCAGCCACCCCGTTGCTGCAGCGCTGCTCTCGGCGTTCGGCGGCGGTGTGGCGGCGCCCTCGGCCAACCGGTTCGGTCGGGTCAGCCCGACGACTGCCGCGCATGTCCGCGCCGAGTTTGGCGAGGCGGTGCCGGTCCTCGACGGCGGACCGTGCTCGGTGGGCGTGGAGAGCACGATCATCGACTTGTCTGGACCCCCTGCGCTGCTGAGGCCTGGCGGGATCTCGATCGAGGCGATCGAGGCGATCTCCGGTCCCCTCACCACCTCGGATACCCGTGCTCCAGGCACGCTGGCGTCTCACTATGCGCCGCGGACTGCGCTGCTGCTCAGCACCACTCCGGAGGAAGATGCCACCCGGCTCCGCAGCGAGGGGCGCACCGTCGCGATTCTGTTGGCTGGTGAGCCTGCGGACCACGCTCGCCGCCTGTATGCCGAGCTGCGTCGGCTGGATCTGCTGGGGGTCGATATCCTCATCGCGGAGCGGTCTGAGGCTTCTGGGCTGGGGCATGCGATCAACGATCGACTCAGCCGCGCGGCGGCAGCGAGGACGCACTGAGCACCTGCTTGAGTGGACGGTGCTCTGAGCCTTGTTGATGGATTTTCGATTTAAATAATTGCTAAAGAAGTATTTTAAGGCTGGTTTTGGTTCGTGTTGGTGGGGATGGGTGAGGTGGGGTGGGCTTTATCGTGAGCGAGCGGCGTGGTTGAATCTGATTCAAACAGGAGAATGACGATGCGGCTTTCCTGCCTCTTCCCCCTTGTCGCACTGCTGGCTGGCTGTCCGACACCCCCGGAAGCCGGCCCTCAGGGCGGCAATCAGTCCAACAACGGCGGTCCGAACAACGGCGGTCCGAACAACGGCGGCTCCGGCGGCGAGGGCGGTGGTCCTGGCGGCGAGGGCGGTGGTCCTGGCGGTCCCGGCGGCGAGGGCGGTGGTCCTGGCGGTCCTGGCGGCGAGGGCGGCGGTCCTGGCGGCGAGGGCGGCGGTCCTGGCGGCGAGGGCGGTCCTG
>JAQXDW010000122.1 GCA_029251165.1 Myxococcota bacterium | reverse complement strand
ATCCGCCACTGACCGCGCTGGTTTCCCCGATCGCTTTGTTTTCATGGCCTCCGGAGACGCTGCTGTAGAAACCGCTCGCTGTGTTGGCGGTCCCACCACTGACGCTGCTGCCGTACTCGGTGGCATCGTTGGCGGAGCCGCCGGAGGTGACGCTGTAGGAGCCGCTGCTGAGGTTGAGGCTGCCGCCGGTGATGACGCTGTGTGAGCCGGAGGTTTCGTTGAGGTATCCCCCAACAATGGTGGCGTAGTAGCCTTTTCCGGTGTTCTGTTGTCCACCGATCACGACCGCCCCACTCACCTCCGCATTGTTGTCAAAGCCGCCGAGCACCGCACTGCCAGAGCCGGCGGCGAGGTTGTCCCGCCCACCGATGCTGACAGCGTGGGGGGCGGTGATGGCGTTCCCAAGTCCTGTGACCAAGCCGCCGTAGCTGCTGTAGCTGTGGTATCCGCCGACGACGAGGTTGTGACTTCCAGAGCGGTCATCGTCACCGCTGTCTTCGTTGTAGCCGATGATCAAGTTACCCAGACCGAGCAGCTCTTCGTCATCGGTGGAGGTCCCGGAGCCTGAGCGAATGTGGACGTTGATGCCGCTGAAGATGATCGCTGACTCTGCCTCGTCCACCGTCACATAGTTGCTCAGCAGGGCGTTGGTGCTGCCGAGGCTCTCCACCCACTCGCGGGTGGCATAGTTCTCGCCGTTGAGGCCCAGATCGCAGCTCTCTTCCAGGTCGACAATGCGGACCTCTTGTGCGGTGATGGTGTCTCGAAGTTCTTGGAGCAGGGCCACCAGCTCGTCGTCTTTCGCTTCGAGCACCCGAACATCTTCGTCCGAGGCGACTGTGATGAGGGTCTCCGACAGGCCAGTCAGCTCATCCGCGCCGACGTCACAGCCAAGGAGAAAGATTAAAAACGGCGCGCGTGGGTTCATTGTGGTGCTCCAGTGCTTATCGGTAAGGACAGAACCACCGTAACGACTGCTGGCCGCTCCGTTTGTCCCAGGATGTCCCAGAATGACCCCTGCGCATTCTTATCGCCTCTCTTGGGGGCTCATTTGCTCGCGGGCTGGCGCTGCTGTCTTGTCGCAGGCTGCTTCGCCTCATGTCGGTCTGGAGCATCCGCAGACCGTGGCGGTGCTGGTGAGCATGCGCGCACAGTTGGAGGGCTGCAGCCATGACCCTCACAGTTCATGTCTGGCTAGAGCATGGCGTCTCGGGGCTTGGGAGGGGCGCTGGCGCTCCTCGCTGACATTCCCTGGCGTCAGGTATACACTGACTCATCCTCCACGGAGCGCCCGATGCTCACCTTGACCCTCCTCGTGCTGGCTGGCTGTGCGACTCCGAACGATCCCATCGACACCTCTTCCGTCGATGCCTGCGCGGGAGCGCCTGACCTCGACGGCGACGGGTTCTCTGTCTGTGCTGGAGACTGCGACGACAGCAACGCCCGCCTGTTTCCGTATGATCGCGACGGCACCCTGGATGCCTGCGGATGGCAGGATATCAACCTGGGCTGGGCACACAGCTGCGCCATTGACTCGGCTGGTGAGATTGTCTGCTGGGGCATCGAGGATGACAGCGAGTACGACTTCGGTCAGCTCGACAACATTCCCCAGGGCACCTTCTCCACCATCAGCGCTGGCTGGGCACACAGCTGCGCGCTCGCCACCGACGGCACCCTGGCCTGCTGGGGGATCACCGGGGGCGACTTTGACTTCGGGCAGGTCTCTGCGACTCCCACGGGCACTTTTACCGCGGTGAGCGTGGATGGTATGCACGGCTGCGCGCTCCGAACCTCGGGAGAGGTTGCCTGCTGGGGCATCACCGAGCCCAACGAGCAGCTGGAGTTTGGGCAGGTCAGCCTCGCCCCTGAGGGAATCCTGTCCTCCACCATCGCCGGCCACTACCACCAGTGCGGTCTCACTCCAGAGTCGACCCTGTACTGCTGGGGACGGGACTCCCATGGCCAGATCACCGACACGCCCTCGGGGGTCTTCGCGGACATCGGCAGCGGCTGTCGACACAACTGCGCCATCGACACTGTCGGTGCGGTGTCCTGCTGGGGGGTGGATGATGGCGAGGACAGCAAAGACCACGGGCAGGTGACCACCACCCCGACCTCGCAGGTCTTCGCTGCCATCAGCGTCGGGGCGTACCACAACTGCGCGCTGGATTCCGATGGTGTGATCTCCTGCTGGGGAAGCGACGAATTTGGGCAGCTCTCCGATGTCCCCTCTGGGTCATTTGCGAAGCTGTACAGCGGCGCATTTCACAGCTGCGCCCTCAGTCACGATGGGCTGGCCTCCTGCTGGGGACAGGACACCTTCGGACAGGTCTCGGGGCTCGATGCGCTGTAGCGCGGGGCGCCTCTGCCGCGCACGCTGAGCGCCTCGGGGTCTCAGTCCAGCTGTAGGGTCAGGCGGAACCAGGCATCGTCGAGCGATGCACTGGAGCGACAGTCTCCGCTGGGCTCATACCAGACCCAGACCGAGCCGGTGTCCAGCAGCGCTGAGGGCTGAGCGCCCCAGGGACTGGTGTCTGCGCAGCTCACCGGAGCTGCCCAGCCCGAGTCATCGTGGGTGACCTCTGTCCAGCCCGAGGGCTCAGAGCCGGACGTGACCCGCCAGCTCCCATCACCGGTGTGCGAGACCGGGGTGCCGTCGACGCTCACCTCTGCGAGAAAGCCTGCGATAGACAGCCCCACGTCCCAGCCATGGACTGCCAGGACATGGGTGCCTGTGCTCAAGCTCAGCGCATAGCTGTCGACCTGACTCCAGCCGCTCTGCTTGTCGAGCAGGGTGCCATCGACGTAGCCCTCCCAGATGTCATCGGTGGTCAGCCGCAGCTCGACGGTGTGCAGGACCTCCAGGCAGTCCGCGACCCCGTCGCTGTCCGCATCAAAGCCCTCGTCGATCTCTCCGTCGCCGTCGTTGTCCAGTCCGTCGCACTCCTCAGGGTCCACGCAGTCTGCGGTGCCGTCGCCGTCTGTGTCCGGAAAGCCCTCGTCGACCGCTCCGTCGCCGTCGTTGTCCAGTCCGTCGCAGGACTCTGTGACGGGCTCGGCGCTGTCATTGGCGTCCACGGCGCTGTCATTGGCGTCCACGGCGCTGTCTTGCTCCTCGCCCGTGGTCGGCTCGGACGCCTCGCCCTTGAGCGCATATTCTGAGCAGCCCAGGCTACAGGTCATGGCCAGCGCGATGAGGGATCGGGGCATTGTGACTCCGTGTAGGGGACGTTGGACACTATCCGTTCTCATCCGGGGCACCAGTCAGGGGCGCGCTCGCGGCACGTCCTGAGGGGCCATCTGCACCCGAGCACGGACCCGCTCGGGATCTGGATCAGTTCTGCGCTAGCCAGTCGTCTCGGGAGATCGCGTAGGTGAACTCATCGCTTGATGTGCCCTTGAAGAAGTCGGCGTCTCGGGTCAGGGCAACGCGCGCGAGCCCGAGGGACTCCACCACTCGAATGGACCCGATGTTTCGGGTGTCGATCTCGGCGCGAAGCTCGGTGCTCTTGTGGGTCTTGAACAGCTTGTGGGTCTTGAACAGGTGGTCGAGCACACTGCGGGTCATCTCTTTTGCGTAGCCTTGCCGCCAGTAGGGGGGGAAGATCGTGTAAGCGAACATCCCAGGGCCTTGACGGGGAAGGGTTGCCTGAGCGGTCCCGATGGGGAGCATCGTGTCGCCAAGAAATGCGACCCAATTCAGCCACAGCTCTCCTCCATCGGGGCTGTGCCCGACGACCCAGGCTGCGTGGCGCCTGTGCAGGGCTTGTGGAGAGGGCGGATCTCCGGGCAGGTACCTGTAGATGGCAGGATCTTGTAAGTCGGACATGACCTGCTCGGTGTGCTCGATTCGAAGCGGCTCGATGCGCAGGCGCTCGCTGGACAGGAGCGTCGTGGTCGGCGCTCTGTGGCTCTCTGTGCTCACGGGGGTCTTTCCTGGGGGGCGGAATGATGGGGCTGTTCTGACGGCTCGTCGGTGCACGCCTGGGAGGAGGGGCTGCTGAAATTCACCAGACGGCGGAGTCGCTCATCAGCATGCTGTCGTGCCGCGTCTTGGTCACCTTTGACACGGGCAACCGGTGACCGCAGCCGGCTCAATCGGGCTCGAAGCGGCGGCAGGGCTCACTCGCAGAGCGGCCGGATCGCGTCGAGCTGCGTGAGCACGCTGGAGACGGGGTAGGACTGGCTGTCGGTGAAGGCGAAGTAGACCAGACCATTGGGGGCGAGGAGCACGGTGATGCCGCTGATCCCAAACAGGATCGGCACCCGCTGATCGCAGCCGGTGATGGGGTATCCCCACATCCCGTTGTTGTAGCGGTAGCTGTAGTAGCTCATCTGTGCGCCGTAGTCGTCAGTCTGAAACAGGGTCTCGGCCAGCCGCTCGGGGTGCAGCACGCCGTCGCCGCCGCGCTGCATGAAGGCGCCCAGCGCGGTGATGCCGTGGGGGGTAAACCACATGCCGTAGCCGCCAAAGCCGGTGCCGTTGTTCTGCCCGCCATCCTCCCAGGTCCGCAGGCTCTGGAAGCTGTCGGGGGTCACCCCAGCAGGGCGGAGGACCCGATCGACCACATACGCAAAGCTGTCGGTCTCGGATGCGCCAACGTCTGCGAGGTGGGCATCCATGGCCGCAGCAGCGACCTGAGAGTTGGGGGTGAGGTAGACCACCCGCTCTCCGGGCGCGCTGCGCTGTGGGAGCGCGAAGGTCGCATCCAGTCGTCCCGCCAGATCGAGGCTGCCGTAGAAGCCGGGCACGTCGGGGTCAGCCTGGGTGTCGACCAGGTAGTGTCCGGTGGACATGTCCAGCAGGTTCTCCACGGTGACGGCCCCCCAGCTCCCGTCAGCGCCCAGAAGCTCGGAGAGGGTGCGCGCGTAGGGGTCGGCGTCGAATTCCTGCGCCATCGCCGCCAGTCCGAGGCTGGTGTAGGCGGTCTTGGCCAGGGAGAACGACGGCAGGATGAGGTCCGCACAGAAGGGGTGATCGCCGTGTCGCGTGCGGCAGGTGTCCAGGTAGAGCACGTCATCGACCAGCAGGCCGCGTGCGCTGAGATCGGGCAAGCTCAGACCTGCATCCAGCGCCGAGAGGTCCACGCCGGGGTGATCGACGGCAAGCTGGGCAAAGGGGCGCACCTCTGGGCGTGCTGCCCGCTCCGCGATGAAGTCCGACCGCGCCACCTCGGCCGCCGCGCCGACACCGGGCACCACCGTCGCAGCGCCTTGCCCCCAGGCATCGAGCTTCATCAGGTGACAGGTCTCCTGCGTCACCTGCCAGCGCACCTGAGAGGTCGTGGTGCCGTCATAGAGGAAGGTCAGCATGCCGTTGAAGACGCAGTTGACGGACTTCAGGCTGAGCGCAAACGGCAGGGCCACTCGGCTGCGGCCAGCGTCGTGTGGGTTGGACCAGATGCGGCCCGGGCTGAGCAGGATGTCCCAGTACGCATCGTCGGTGAGCTGCCGCCCGCGCGCGGTGGGCAGCAGATCGCGCCCGCACTGAACAAACTCTCCAGAGATCTCCGGCAAGGGGGCCTGCTGATCGTCCTCGGTGAGCCAGTACTCGGCATGGTAGACGGTGCGCGCTCCCGCTCCAGGCGTGATGGTCAGCCAGCCCTCCAGGGTGTGCAGCGGATCGTCCGCACCGTCTGCGGCGACAAATGCCGCGCTGTCGAGGGGGGCGTCGGGCGCGGCATCGGCGAGCAGCGCCGCCGCAGACAGCAGCGGCGGGGAGGCCGCTCCAGGGCTGCCCTCTGGACCGCAGGCCTCCGGCTGTCCGGTGTCTGGTGTGTTGGTGTCTGGAGGCGCGGTGTCTGTCGTGGAGTCCACTGCCGGCGGGGAGTCGGTGACCGGCGCGGACGAACAGGCGCTCAGGAGGATGAACAGCATGGCCTCAGTATGCGACAGATGGCCGCCGCTGGCAGCACCCACGCCGCTTCGGTCTGCGGGACACGGAGCCTCATCGCACGGATTTCATCCGCGATCGGACTCGACAGTGTAGATGAAATGCTGACAACCAGCCGATCACCGTCTTGGTGGATCGCGATGTCGGCGGCACCGGGTGCGTCACAGACGGCATCGAGCAGCAGGGAAGCGAAGACAGCGCAGCGCATGAGTGTCTTCAATCTGGAGGTGAAACACACTGAATTAAGTATTCTTTTGTCCACTATAAGGTATCATTTTACCCTTACTTTTTGCGATCATAGGTGGCCGGTGGGGTGGGGCTCGCGGTGCCACAGTCTTCCCGTCTATGCTGCCGACTCAGGGGGCGGCCGCGGCGCGTGCAAAATCATGGTGGTCGATGAGGGAAGAAGTCCGAGGCATCTGCGATGACCCACGCTGTGGGGTGGTTGCAGGGATGGAGGCTGACCAGTAGAGATGAGCCCATGAGCCTTCTCTTCATCACCCTTCTTGCCTGTCGTCCATCTGGGGAAGACACCGCCGCCTTAGAGCCGCTCCCGGCCATGGGCAACCTCAAGATCGAGGAGGTGTATTACGCGGGGAGCCCGCCGACGGAGGGCATCGATCGCTACTACGCCGATCAGTTCATCCAGCTCCGCAACATCAGCGATCACCCGATCGAGCTGGGCGGGGTGGGGCTGGGCGATCTCTACGGGCTCGCCGGAGAGATCAACAACGGAAATGAGCCCAGTGAGCTGGTCGAGGACGTCGACCATGTCTACTTCGGCAACCTCTGGCGCATTCCGGGCAGCGGCGAAGACGTCCTCTTGGCCCCAGGCGACTGCATTCGGATTGCCCAGGACGCCGCCGATCACCAGCCCTACTCCACCCTCAACCACCTCGACGCCCACTACGAGACCTACGTCGAGAGCGGAGAAGATCACGACGACCCGGTGGTCGAGAACCTGGAGTCGGTCTTCTACACCGCCGGGTATGACTGGCTGGTCACGGTCTTTGGTCCTACGATTGTGGTTGTTGCCCCCAGCGCCTTTGAGTCCATGGAGACTGTGGGTACAGGCTGGCAGGAGGCCCTCAAGGTTCCCGCCGAGGATGTCATCGACACGATGGAGGCCCTGATGGATGAGGACAGCGGGGACTTTAAGCGCCTTCCAGCCCACCTCGATGCGGGCTTCACCTACACCTCCGGGACCTACAGCGGTGAGTCGGTGCGCCGCGTCAGCGTCGACGGCGTGCTTCAGGACACCGATGACTCTGGGGTAGACTACGCGGTGGGCGCTCCGATTGCGGACTGCTCCTGGAGCGATGCCGGCTGACGTCCCTGTCCGCAGCGGCGCCAGCGCACAGGGCGACTTGCGATGCCGCTTTAGAGCGCTAGGCACAGCCATGGCGCTGTACACAATGCTGCTGATCTTCCTGCTGGGCTGCCTGCCCGCCTCTGGTGAGGATGCGTGTCCGCCCGGAGCAGAGGCGGAGGCCTGTCTGGGCGTCGGCCCGCCCCGTGCCGAGGCTGCCGGTGAGGCGCTGGAGAGCGTGACCGGTGCCCCGATCGCGCTCTGCTCTGCGGATCCGCTGACGGGCTACTACCGAGATGGCCGCTGCCGAACGGGTGCGGAAGATCGCGGTGTGCACGTGGTCTGCGCGGCCCTCACTGCTGACTTCCTCGACTACACCGCGCAGCACGGCAACGACCTCACCACACCGCGCCCGCAGCTGGGGTTTCCCGGCCTGCGTCCCAACGATCGCTGGTGCCTGTGTGCTGCGCGCTGGGAAGAGGCGCGCCAGGCCGGGGTCGCACCGCCGGTGGTCCTTGAGGCCACCCACGCCGCAGCGCTCCAGCACACCCGCCCCCAAGACCTCCAGGATCACGCCCTCCGCACACGATGAGCCGAGCGCGCGCGCCCGCTTCCAGCATCTGACACCCACACGGGTCCCAGCCCAGCCGCCCACTGTCGGCCGAGGATTTCTTCACCGTGCGGTACCCTGGACGGGGGAGCCAGCCACCGCTGCGGTCCCTGCGGAGGTGTCGTGAAGGGACTCCTACAGCTGGCGCGAACCCGAGGGGATCTGGATCGGGTCCTCTCCATCTACGCCCGACACGGCGTCGGCATGCACTACAAGCGAAAGAGTGGCTTTGACATCGACACCTGGCGGGGCTGCCTGGGGCGCTACTTCTTTGCGCCGGGCTGGTGCTTTCCGGTCGCCGACGGCCTGAAGAAGCCCGCCCAGCGCTTCCGGCTGTCCCTGCCCGACGGGGTCCGTGGGCACGGGCGACCGCTTGCGGGGGTTGAGGTGTTCCTCCAGGGGGCGCCGCAGCTGCGCAGCGCGGATGCCTGGCGCGCGGCGATACCGAAGATGGGTGGTCGGCTGGTTTCGGCCAGCGCCGGCGCCGATCTCATCCTCTGCGCCGCCGATCCTGAGGCCATGCGCGAGGCCGATGCGCGTGACCGCGCCGACCGCCACGCCGCCGAGGCCCGAGTCCGTCAGCACGCCGCAAGCGCGCCCATCGATCCGCTGCCGTACTGGCCCGGTGGCCATGGCCGACAGCGCCTCAAGCGCTCCCTCCCCAGCGGACAGACCCTGTGGGTGGTTCGCTTGATGCCATCACAGGAGATGTTCTCGTTGTTCCTGGCCATCACGAACTCCGACTCCGAGGACGCCTTTGAGGCTCTGTATCGCAGCTGCGGCAGCGCCCGGAGGGTGGATCCCGAGCACGGTGTCTCCTGGGCCGTGACGCTGCGCCCGGCCTCACCCGACCTGCACGCCTGCTTCGAGGCCCTGCAGATGGTCGAGGACATCACACAGGCCGACGCTGCGGCTGCCCGGGCCATGCGCCAGCGGCATCGGCCCCTGTTTGCTGCCGAGGAGGTGGTCCTGGATCAGGTGGTCCCAGACCGCATCAAGCGCAGCATGTCGCTCGTCTCCTCTTCTCGCACCGCGACGCCACCCGCCCGCCCGCAGCACATCGAGGCGCTCCAGCAGGCGCTTCGTGGCAGCGACGAGCACGCCGCGAGTGCTGCACTGGATGAGCTGCTCGGCGGCGCGACTCCGGACCTATGGGAGCAGCTCATCGCGGGCACTGTCTACAGTAAAGACAAGCTCATCCCTGGACAGTCTCTCGCTGGGATCTCCGATCAGCGGCTGGCTTCCCTGGTCTGTCTTGCACCGGAGTCCTGTCGAAAGGCTGCCGCGCTGCGCAGCCAGATCACCGCACTCTCCGTGGTCCTCACCGACCTCTCCATGCTCGCCTCGCTCACACGCCTCGAGGCCCTCGGGCTGACCACGTCTCCGCTGACCGACCTGTCGAGCATGCCGCTGCTGCCCAAGCTCACGCGGCTCGGGCTGCACCGCTGTCCCAACCTGACCAGCCTGGCCGGCCTCTCCGCGCTGCCCGCCTTGCAGTCTCTGGGGGCCTCTCGCAACCCTCGCTTGACCGACATCGCGGCGCTGTCTCCGTGCACCGCGCTCACCCATCTTGATCTCTCCTTCAGCCCTCAGCTGTCTGGCGTCGATGGCCTGAGGGGACTCTCCAGCCTCACCACGCTGACGCTGGCGCACTGTGACGCGCTCCAGGCGGCACCGGGGCTGCTCGGACTGCGCGCTCTGAAGTCTCTGACCCTCACTCCTGCGCTGACCGCATGGCTGGCGCGGGAGGCGTCGGGCGCGCTGCAATCTTGAGTGCCTCTGCGTTGTCCTATTTTTGACCGTGAGCGGTCGGGGTGTTGCCGATTCGTCGAGAGGAACAAGTCTGAATTAGACATGCTCCGTGTATTGGTGACCAAGTTTAAATGTCTACCCTTGATTTTCTGTAGCTTCATGCCAGACTATCTACACTCTTGTCGAGTGGGTTTGATTGCTCAAATCTGAGTATGGTAGACACCACTCAGTACGCGCCTACTGAGAAGGTCACAGATGAAGATCAGCTACGATGAGAAAGACCAGAATACTCTTGCTCAGTCCTTTAAAAGACTTCGGAAGTCCAGCGAGAAGAAGAAGGTCCCGTTCCTGTGGGTTGAGTCCGCGATGGACGGGATGCCTCGACTTGTCGCAGGGGCTCCCGGAAAAGGCAAGGTGAACAACTCCATTGCCGCTCCATTAAAAAAGACGGCCAAGAACCGCGCCAACATTGCCGAGGGGCTGGCGTGGCGTGACCCGAGCAAGGGAATCACGTTCTCTGTGCTGCGCGGGAAGTTTCGCGCCAGCAAGGCCGAGGTCCTCATCAAGAAGATGGAGAAAGCGGTCGGCGTTCGCATCGGGAAGATCTGCCTTCATCGTATGGATGACGAGGAGGCCCAGGCGCTGGGCAGTCAGTATGTGAAGGAGAACGCCGCAGAGAACAGCGCGCTTGTCCAAGAGCAGGCAGCGGTCCAGAAGCAGATCGACATGCTCGCGAGCATGTCTGACTCTGATGGATTCATCTCCCCTGAGGACTTCCTGAGCAGCCTGTCGGTCGGAGATCTCGCCCCGGACCAGATCGCGGTCGTCTCCGGCGGAACCAGCGCAGAGAAGACGGCGCTTGGCCTGAAGCTCTTGAAGGAGAACCTCGAGCAAGCCGGACTGAGCCCGGGTGAGATCGAGCTGGCACTCACCGGCTCTTTCAGCGAGCAGGAGAACCTTCGCGCGGCGCTGCTCATCAAGCGGAATCAGGCGATGGCCAGCGTGATCGAGCTCGATGCCGCAGAGAACAACAAGCTCATCTCGGGGGCTTCCGATCGCGCCATCAAGGATGGCTTCTTCAGGCGTGTCTTTACCCGCAGCGAGAAGCCCGTGCCGCTCAACCTTGACGATGAGTGGGCGTATGACCTTCAGGAGCACAAAGAGGACACCGCTGAGCAGACGGCGGAGCACCAGCTTGTGGAGACCGGCCACAGCGCCGCAGCGACGATGGGCGGCCAAGCCCTTCAGCTTCACACCCAACTCGACGAGATCTCGGTAGAGATCCGCAACCTGGGCAACTCTCCGAGCCCCGAACAGCACACTGCCGTCGAGCAGAAATACCGACAGCTGCTGCTGGGCTTCTCCGTCGTCGAGCGCCAGGTCGAGCCCATCCTCGTCAAGACCTTGGGACAGGCGGCCGCGCTGAGCGAGAGCCTCATCACGAACGCGGCGTTCTACGATGAGCGGCTGACGTTTCATACGGACGACACCGGAACCAAGTTCTGGGCGGGGCACGACCCGCGTGGCGAGACGGTCAACACATGGAAGGCGTCGGCCGAGTCTACAAATACACAGGTCGAGTCTGTCCGATTGGATCTGGACAAGCTCCTTGTCGAGTCTCGCAGTCTCTTCGAGAAGCGAATTGCAGAGAGCAAGCGCATCGAAGATCTGCTCCTTCGCCTCCAGATGACTCCAGCGCGGCAGGAGCAGCTCGACACGCTCCTCGGCGAGCGCGATGAACGGGCGCAGCGGCAGGAAGCTCAGGAGACCGCTCAGCGACTCCTGGAGGTCAACAAAGAGCTTCGTCGCAAGGAACGCGAGCTTGCGAACCTCGACAAAGAAATCAACGACCTCTCGAGCAGCTGGCTGAGCTGGCGCAGCAAGAACAAGTCCCTCAAGGCTGAAAAGAACGCGGAGCTTGAGGCCCTCAAGAAAGACATCGAGCGCCTCAACGCGGAGAAGTCCGCCAGCCAGGAGGTGATCACTGTCGCCCATGGGCGGGTCACCGCTGCGGACGACACGGTCAAGAAGCTGGAGCAAGAGCTCAGGGATCTCGAGCTGAAGCTCAAGAAGGTGGAGCCATCTCTGAAGCTCAAGGATGCAGCGCTGGCGCTCGCGACCCATGGAATGAGCCTCGTCGAGGCGCAGCAGCACGCCAATGCGCTTCGACTGACCATCCAGTCCAAGCAGGTCGCACTGGAGGAAGCCCAGAACGAGCAAGAGAAGGCGACGCTCGCCCAGCGAGATGAGCTGGCGACAGCGACCGATAAGATCAGGGCCGTCGCAGAGATCATCGACTCCAAGGAGCAGCAGCGCACGGACCTGCTGCGTGAGATCGCTGATCTCACCGATAAGATCTCTGGGGCTTGGTTTGCGCGCAGCCGCAAGAAGTACCAGAAGCGGCTCGATGCCTTGCTGGCGAAGCAGAACACCCTCGTTGCTGAGATCGACACCCTCTCCAAGGAGAAGCTGCAGTGGCGTGAGCAGCAGCTCACCGAGACCAACATCGAGGAGTCAATCGAGAAGCTACGGCTTGATTCTCAGCTCGAGAGAACCAATGCAGCCGAGCAGGAGCTCACGACCGCGCTCAATGATGCGGGTCTTGAAGAGGACGAAGCCGCCTACAAAGAGACGCACCGCGAGCAGTCGGAGAAAGAAGCCGCCCTACAGAGCGCCCATGAGAAGACGCGCGAGGCTGAAGCAACACTCAAGATCTTAGAGCAGCAGAAGAAGATCAGCCGAAACGGCGTCCGGCAGACGGAAGCAGGCCACAACCTCGCCGTGAAGGCGCTGAAGGTCGCGCAGGATGCCGCCGCAGCCAACCAGCTCCGCCTCGATGCACTCAGCGACGTCGCGACCCAGGCCCAGATTGAGGAGAAGCTGGTTGCTTCTGGAGACACCCTCGAGGCGCTCTTCCCGCTGGCGGATGTCGGCGACAACGAGGTGCTGATCCCCATGCGAGAGGCCGCCCTCAAGAAGCTCCGCGCGAGCGGCATTGAGGACAACGTTCCCCTGACGCCAGAGCAGGCCAAGGCGGTCATCACAGCCAAGAAAGCGCTCCTGTCCAAGAAGCAGGAGCAGCTCAAGGCCGCCACAGACTCGCAGCAAGACAAGACCAACGATGCTGAGATTCTGGCGCAATATGCCAAGCTCAGTAAGCAGAAGAAGCAGATCGAGAAGCAGATCAAGAAGCAGGAAGAGCACCTCGAGCTGGTCAAGGGCAACATCGCCAAGGCGCAGAGTGACCGCGACACCCTTCGGCTACAGCGCGAGACCCTGAAGGCGAAGGCCGACCGAGCGTATGGGCGGATTAGTGACGCCGTGAAGAAGCTGGAAGCCGCCGCCGAGGGCGCAGAGACCACCGCAGCGGAGGAGGCGCTCTTTGCGCTCAAGGCCGAGCTTGCACAGCCCATCGAGCAGTACGAGATGGCTAAGGACAGGGCTCGGCAGCTCAGTGAAGGCATCAAGGCTGGAGAGAAGTCCGTCGCGAAGATTAAGAAGGACCTCGGTGCAGCAAACGGTGGCTTCTTGCGGCGCGGCTCTGGTCTCGTCGGACGGCTCAAGACGGCCGAGGAGAAAATCGACACGCTCAAAGACGCCCACGCGGAGCTTCTGAGCAAATTTAAGCCCGACACGATGCACCTCAAGAGCCTCGGACAGGCCATCAAGGATGCCGAGGCTGAGGTCGAAGAATGTCGGGAAAGAGAGGCGATCGCCGAGCGCGAGAGTGCAGACGTGGCGAAGACGCTCAAGGCACAAGAAGACGCGATGCTGGAGAAGATTCGCGCGGCTGATCAGCACTCTGTGGATGATCAGAAAGCCCTCATGGACAGCCTCAACAACCTCCATCATCTCTATGAGCAGCAGGATGATCTCGACGCTGGCCGGCAGATCGCTGAGGCCGACATCCTCGTCAGCCAGTCCCGCGATGAGGTGTTCGCGATCCACAGCAGCGCGCTGGCGATGACCGACGAGCTCCGCGAGTCGATGCAGATGTTCAAGGATGTCGAGGACATCTACGAGGGAACCCTGAACAAGAAGGGGGCCCCCAGCCAGCTTCAGAAGCTCGCGGATCAGAACCCCGAGCAGTACGCCGTCGCCATGCAGCATGCCGAGCAGGTGATCGCGGACATCGAGCGCCTGAAGACCCTGGGAGAGAGCCCTGAGAAGTATCTCCTCCTCCTCGACCCGATCCCCAGGGCTTTCTGGCCAGACAGCCTCATCGCAGAGTCGAAAGACTTTGCTGAGATTGAGCAGCTGTTTGTTGACGAAGTCAGCCAGGATAACGACGTCCGTGAGCAGATTGCGCGCAGCGGAATTGCCCACAACCTGGAGGATGTCTCCAACGTCGTGAACACCTTGGCGGGCCTGGGGCTGTGCAGCGCAGATTTCCTGGCGGAGTTTGCCGGCGCGACAGTCAACACCGCCGCCGTGGCCTGGCCCATTGCGGGTGTCGTCGGCGCGCTCCTCTCGGCGGCAGACCTGAGCCAGGATGCCTATGCGCTCTACAAGACGGACAAAGAGAACCGAACGGTCGCCAAGGACGCAGAGGCGATGCTTCCGGTGGAGCTCGATCAGCTCCGCGAGCAGCTCCAGCGGACCACCCTCGACAAGATGGTCGGCCTCGGCGAGAAGGAGACAGACTTTCTCTACAAGACTGCGTTTGGCGCCGAGTGCATCCTCACGGCCCTGGAGATCCCGGTGGAGGCGGGCTCTACCGCCGCGTTTGTGCCGGGCGTTGGTGTCGCAGCGAGCACCATCAAGCTCGGCTACCAGCTCAAGAAGCTCAAGGATGCCTACCAGCAGGCCAGCACCGATCATCGCCTCGAAGACGAGATGTCGGTCGATGAAGACTCTGCCAAGGATGAGGCCATGCGAAATTCAATGCGCAGGTTCGTCCAGAAGTCTGATCAGCAGAAGGTCACAGCGACCATCGATGCGGTCGGAACCGCGTCCGCGCTCGCTGCGCAGGCTGGGCTTCTGCTCAGCGGTCAGGCTGCGGTCACAGCCCCGGTTATCGGCTGGATCATGGAGGCCACGGCGGGCACCATCTCCACGGCCTATCAGAAGTGGCACGATCGCTCGGCGGCCAAGAAGGCCAAGGCTGATCTCGCAGCAGCCCGCGCGGGGTCCCGTCGCGCGATGGTTCGCATCTTCAAGAACAGCGAGCTGTATGCGACCCAGCTGATGATTCAGCGGGCGATGTCGGGCAACAGCATGGCCATCAAGTTCTGCGAGAGCCGAGGGCTCTCCAAGGGCGATGTGCTCAGCAAGAACGTCAGCCAGGCCATCCTCCGCAAGCAGCTGCTTGGCGAAGATGGACAGAACGTCGGCGCCGTCAAGCCCTCGGTTCGGGGCATGTGGGACTCGCTGCGCTCCGCTGGCAAGCTCCTTGAGGAGTCCTCCTCGGGCGTCCAGGTCTCCTCTCCGGGACCGAGCTGGTTCAATGTTCAGGGACGTCTTGTCCAGGCCCAGCTCAGCACCGCAGCGCGCCTGCAGCAGAAGGGAGCGGAGGCCTTTCCCCAGCAGGTTGCGTCTCTGCAGAAGCTGCTCAGCGGCTATACCAGCAACCGCCCCCTCTGGCAGCAGAAGCTCCATGAGCTGCAAGAAGCCAAGCGCTGGCAGCCCACGACCTTCGACCGCGACAAGCAGAAGAGCCTGCAGAGCGTTGAGCAGGCCCTCAGCAGCCTGACCCGGCTCGAGACCGCCGTTGGAGAGCAGGTGACGGCGCTCCAGGACGGCACGATCCCGTCGTGGAGTGAGATCAGCTTAGCGGCATAGCGGACAGGGGGGCTGTGCGCCTGAGGGCGCGGGGCGGTCTGTGGGCACGGGTGTCCACAGGCCGTGGCCCGCGTGGTCGTCGTCGTCGTCCGACCTACGGGTTCACCGCAATCCCCAGCTTGCCAAGGACCACGTCCAGTCCAGGAACGCGGGGGAGCGTCCCCAGATCCGCCAGCGCAATCCAGGCCGCCGCAGCCGTCGAGCCGCCCACTTCCTGCACGCTCGGCACGCCGCTGGCCTGTGCGCGGTAGACGATCTGCACCCCCAGGAACGGGCCCCGCTCGTTCTCTGAGAAGGCATGTACATGGAAGAGGTCGAGGTCGCGTGCGGTGAGCCCGGTCTCCTCAAAGAGCTCTCGCACCACGGTCTGCTCGGGAAGCTCGCCGTGGTCCATGCCCCCGCCAGGCAGGGTCCAGTGCCCGGGCCGGTAGCAGTAGTCTGCAAGCTGGGTCAGCAGGATGTGGTCGTCTTGGATGACAAGCCCGTAGGCGCTCACGCGTGTCTTCATGCCGCGTCGTATATCGGGTTTCCGTCCAGCGGTGGTGGTCTCCACGCAGACGATGCCCCTCCCGGCGTACTCCAGGAGCATGCGTTGGGGGCACCTCGGGCACCGGTGCGTGTGCTGTCGTGTCATCATGTGAAGTCGATGCAGAAGGAAAGCGATGTCGTGGTGGAAGTTCTTCAAGAAGCGCACCCAGGGTGCGGATGTTGACCGCCTGCGCGGCTGGTCGGTCGGGGAGCGCTCGGAGCCGCTGTCTGGTGGAGACTTTCGTGGCGTGCGGTTGTGGAGCGCGGAGCTCCAGGGAGCAGACCTCTCGGCGGCAAACCTCACCCATGCGCAGCTGCGGCGCGTCAGGCTTGTGGATGCGCAGCTTCGGGGGGCTCAGCTCAACCACGCCGACCTGGGCGCAGCCAATCTGGAGCGGGCGAGCCTCTGCGGTGCGGAGCTGGTCGGCGTAGATCTGGGCGGGGCGTGCTTGCGCGATGCCGACCTTCGCGGTGTCCTCACCCAGGCCAATGTTCCGCCGGAGCTGATGAGTGTCGGTCCAGAGACCCCGGCCGCTGACCTGAGCGGCGCTGATCTTCGTGGTGCTGACCTGAGCGGCGCTGATCTTCGCGGTGCTGACCTGACCAGTGCCACGCTCAGCTGGGCGAACCTCCGCGAGGCCAACCTCACCGGCTGCAGCCTTCGCGGCGCCGAGCTCTCCTGGGCCCGTCTCTGCGGAGCGGACCTGAGCGGTGCCGACCTGAGCCGGGCGGTCCTGAAGGGGATCCAGATCAGCAGCGAGACGCAGTGGCCTCAGGGCTTCCCCCTGTTCGGCATCCACCGCTTCCAGGGGCCCAGAGAGCCTGGCCGGATCCGGCGCATTGAGGTGCCTGGGTTTGGGGGGCTTGAGCTGGTGGTGGTGCCGCCGGGGACGTTCTCGATGGGTGCCTCCGACGCCGATCGAGAGGCTTTTGACGACGAGCGTCCGGCTCACACCGTGCGCCTGACCCGCGAGATCATGGTCGGCCAGACTCCGGTGACGCAGGGACTCTATCGTGCGATCATGGCGCTCGAGCCGTCCTCCAACCCCGCCTCTGACCAGCACCCGGTAGAGAACGTGAGCTGGTTTGACGCGATCCAGTTCTGCAACGCGCTGAGCCGACGGTGCGGCCTGGAGTCGGTCTACAGCATCGACGGAGCGCGCGCGGTGGCCTGTCGATTCGGTGCCCATGGCTTTCGGCTGCCGACCGAAGCCGAGTGGGAGTATGCGGCAAAGGTCGGGCCGAGCCATTCGCACAGCAGCGCCAGTGCTCTCGATATGGTCGCCTGGCACGCGGGCAACAGCGGCGGCCGGACCCGGCCTGTTGGTCAGCGCCGCCCCAGCGCCCGGGGCTTCTATGACCTGTCTGGAAACGTCTACGAGTGGGTGTGGGATTGGCATGGCGCATGGACCGGCGGCCGCATCAGCAACGGTGAAGCTGATCCATCGGGCCCGCAGAGCGGCACCATGCGTGTGCTTCGAGGGGGCGCGTTTGGCAGCGATGCCGGCACCCTGCGCGTGACCTTTCGCCTCATGCGGGACCCCAAGAGTCGATTCGACAGCAGCGGTCTCCGCGTCGTCTTGCCGGTCCGAGAGCCGGTCTGAGGACCCGCCGCCGGGGCTCCGGGATGCCGGCTGCGAGCCTAGCGCGCTTCCGGCGGACACCGCGAGAAGCGGGTGCGGACGAGCCCCACCAGGAGCCCAAGACCCAGCGACCACGCGAGCGGCGCTGCGCGGTGTGTGGCTGTGCAGCCACAGGTGGATTCCTCCAGGGCTGAGTCCGCGTCGTCACCAGACGCATCGTCCACATTCTCGCCGGTCTCTTCACCGCCGCCGGTGTCCTCCGGCGTGTCGATGCCCGTGTCGTTCTCCTCGACTGTGGGCGTCCACTCCAGCCGGATCTCATCGATCTCCGCCTCTCCGGTGCTCTCCAGGACCAGCGAGGACACATGATCGAGGCCCGTCTTCAGCTCGGGGCCGCCGTCGAAGGACACGCTGAGCTCGGCGCCGTCCCAGGCGAGCTGCACCTCGACCCACTGGTCGGGGCGGGGGACACTGCGCACATGTCCCAGGACCTCCAGGCCGCTGTCATAGTCGTAGGCGTTGAACCAGAGGTGGACCCGGCTGTCTTGGTCCAGCCAGGCTGAGGGTGCCTGGATGTAGCCGCTGTTCCAGGTGGCCCAGTTCTTCAAGAGCACCGGCGCTTCGTGGAGGGTCCAGCGGCTCCAGTCGACGCCTCCATCTGAGTCGGTTCCCGTGCTCTCCGCGAAGCAGAAGGCGTCGTCGCACTGGTACCACTGCTCCAGTCCGTAGGCGGACTGCACGACCGATCCTCCCTGGAGGTCTCCTTTTACGTCGGTGATCTGGGCCAGGCGCGTCCAGGTCCAGCCGCCGTCTACGGACTGCGCGAGACCGGCAGGACCATAGTGTTCATCGGAGCGGGTGCCGACATAGAGCATCTGGAAGCTTCCGTCTGGGGCCACGGACACATCGGGCTCTCGCACACTCGCGTCGTCGAAGTCCCCGGACGCCCCCAGATCGAGCGCCACCCGTCCTGTGCCGTAGTCTGGTCGACTCCAGGCGAGGCCATCTTCGGAGGTTGCGTGGCAGATGCGGTTCCCGACGTCGTTCTGGTAACAGGAATAGTATAGGTGGAACGTTCCTTCTGAATCCTTGATCACCGACGGCATGTGGGCGTGGATGCCGTCGACCGTTGTGAGGTCGTAGTCGATGGTGATGATGGGGTTGCCCGCATACCGGGTCCAGGTCTCTCCATCCGAGGAGGTGGCCACGTTGAGCTGACGGTAGCCGTAGCCGGGGCTCATCACGCCCGTGTAGTAGAGGAACCAGGTGCCGCTGCCCTCGTCGTAGTGGACATCGCAGTGCAGGACGCTGCCGGACTCCCACCAGTCCTCCGCGGAGGGCTGCAGGACCGGCTCAGCCTCGGTCTGCCAGTCTCGATGACCGTGGGGAAAGTGCAGGCGCTGGTCTCCGAGAGAGAGGGCGCCCGCTTCGGTGTAGTCGGCGCCCCAGTGAGCCTCGTCAAGACGCAGGGAGAGGGCCGCCGCATCGCGCTGCCGCAGCACCAGCGTACCGACCAGCGCGGTGGATGCGGGCAGCGCCAGTGTGGCGGACTCGCTGGAGAGCTGCAGGCTGCCTTCATGGATGGTGCCGCCGACCCAGCGCCCCTTGTCGCTCAAGAAGGCATCTTCATAGACCTCCTCAGCGTGGGCGGAGGTCAGGACGAGGGAGAGTGCAAGGAGCGAGTTCATCTCCAGATGATACATCGTCTGCGATCGGTCTCTCACCAGCTGATGCGGGGATCAGGACGGTGAAGACTATACATGACCACGACGATGCGTCCGGACGCATCCCCGAGAGCGTGCCGTCTGCGCTGCTGATGTCGGCTGGGTGCGGTTTCATCCGGTCTTCATCGCGAACACGACCTTCCTCATCAACGTCGCCGATGGTGATCCAGGCTACGGCCACCTCGTCGGGCCTCCCGGGCCGACGCTGGGGGCACTGTTCTCGATGGCCTTTACCCTCGGAGCATCGCCGTCCCGCTCGCAGTATGAAAGGATCAAGGCCGGGATGTGTCCGCCTGTCTCGGCCGATGCCGGCGGACGTGCCGGGATGGCAGGCTGCGGTGGTGCGCCTCGCCACAGACCCCGGCGAGCGTCGCTCAGGTCGAGCGCAGTGACCCAGCCCTGCGAGACGGCGCCGACGCGCTGACGAGGAATGGACACGAATTGCAGGGTGAGACCATTCATAGGGTGCGTTCTGTGGTTTCTCAGCGTGGCAGGAGCCGCGTGGTGCCGTCGTCCGGAGTCGGCTCCACCAGACGGAACCAATCTGAGGGCTGCAAAATGGGCAGCATGGCGTCATCGGTGTGGACGCACCCTTTACTTTAGAGCAAGATAGTTGTGACACAACTGCGTGCCTGGCGAGGGCGGCAGCACCGAGCAGCTCTCTTGTCGGGGCTGCCATGGCTTCTGCGACTCTGCTGAGGGGCACCCATTAGATGAAGTTCGAGCACTCGAATCGACTCGTTGTGAAGCCGTGTTGGTCCAGAGTGCACGTCCACAGTCGTCCGCTCCGATGACGACCAGCACAACATTTCGCTCAACATTTCGTGAGCCTGAGGTGTACCAGACGCTCATCGCGGAGTCTAGAGCGCTGGTGTTGATTGCCGACTGGGAGACTGCGCGCTTCGTCGATGCCAGCCCGGGCGCGCTCTCTGAGCTTGGCTACACGATGGCTGAGCTCAGCGTGATGACGGGGGGAGACCTCAGTCAGTTTCCAAGAGAAGAGCATCGTCGGGTCAGCCAAGAGCTGATCACGCTTGGGTCGACAACGGTCGGTGCCGTCCCGATTCGGTGCCGGAATGGATCCATTTTCAAGATGGATCTGCGCCTGCAGAAGTTTGATGTCGGGGAGCGCACCTACTCGGCAACCATCATGTCCATTCCCAAGAGCACTCACGAGACAGACGCACGCTTCCGCATCGAGCGAGAGGATCTCTTAGAGTCAGAGGCCTTCTACCGTGGTGTGGTGACCTGCACGGGAGATGCCGTCATCATCCGTGAGCTGAACACAGGGAAGTGCATCGAGGCCAACCCGTCAGCCTGTGCGCTCTTTGGCTGGAGTACGGTTCAGTTTCAGTCGGTATCTGTGGGGGATCTCCTCTCATCACCTGAGGCCGGTCTTCAGGATCAAATGTATGACGACCTCCTCCAGACCGGACGCTGTGTCAATGCTGACACCGTGCTCGTTCGGCGCAGCGGAGCCACGTTCATCGCAGACATGATGCAGAACGTCTTCGAGAGCCGGGGCCAGATGTTGGTCGTGATGATCATTCGCGATGTCAGCGAGCGTCGAGCACAGCAAGAGAAGATCGAGCGCTCTGAGCGTCTTGCTGCCGTGGGCGAGGTCGCGGCGGGCGTCGTGCACGAGATCAACAACCCCGCAGCCTTCATGCTGATGAACACCGATGTCGCAGAACAGCAGCTAGCTGCAGTGAAGACGCTCACCGAGAACATCGCGATGTTCGCCGAAACCCTCTCGGATCCGACTCAGAAGAAGGCGCTGCATGCCATCCTTGCGCAGGCGCCAGACATCGCATCCATGCAAGAGCTGCAGCGCGACAACCGAAAAGGGATCGAGCGAATTCAGCTGGTGACGCGTGACCTTCGGTTCTTCACCCGAGCGCAGGAGCCCGTCGTAATTGAAGTCGACCTCAACGACTCCGTTCAAGTCTCGATCCGCATGCTTCGCAATGAGCTGCGTCATCACGCACAGCTGCAGCTCGCGCTGGAGGCGGATCTGCCAACGATTGCCGCACGGCGCGGGAAGCTTGGCCAGGTCGCCACAAACCTGCTCATGAATGCTGCGCAGGCGATCACTGAAGGGAGCGCCAGCTCAAACCACATCCGAGTCACGACCCGGTCAAGCGACACAGAGCTCATCTTCACCGTCGAAGACAGCGGCATCGGCATGGACGCGCAAACCCTCGCCCGCATCTTTGAGCCGTTCTTTACGACCAAGGGACCGGAGCAGGGCACCGGGCTTGGTCTGGCGCTGTGCGCGAGCATCGTCGAGGCCCACGGGGGAACGATCGATGTCGAGAGCACCCTGGGCGTCGGGACCATGTTTCGCGTCCGGCTTCCCCACGACACCGGGCTCTCTCTCTCCAACACGCGGAGTCCACGGGCCGTGCCGCTGGTCAAGGGGCGGAGGATTCTCGTCATCGATGACGATCTGGGCATGGTCCGTGCGTATCGTCGCATGTTCCGTAGCCATGATGCCACGGTGACATCCAGCGGGACAGAGGCGCTTGAGATCTTGAGAACGGACGAGGACTTTGATGTCATCCTCTGCGACATGATGATGCCAGAGGTCGACGGGCCTCAGTTCTTCGACATGCTCCGCATGCGCTCTCCACACCTCGTCGAGCGAATCGTCTTCTGTACCGGCGGTGCGTTCAGCCCACGTGCACGCGCGTTCATCAACCGCATCGACAACGAGGTGCTGGAGAAGCCGCTCAGGCCATCCGACTTCAGCCGGCTCCTCGGCGCACCGCTGCATCCTGCTGGTGTGGCGCGGCGGTGATGCGGTGATGCGCTGTCGGTAAGCCGCACCTTCATGGCGCTGCGGAGCACCGCTGGCCGCTTCCTGGCCGTGCATGCTGAGACTTGCCGCTCCGCCGCCACCGCAGCACGCCCGCGAGCCCCAGGATCAGCCAGGCATAGTGGTGCACGCGTGCCGGTGCTCCTGAGGGGCGCGCTGCGCAGCTGCAGCCCGCTCCTTGGACCCCGATGACGTCTGAGTCTCCACCTGCGCCCGGGGTGTCGGTGTCGGAGCCTGTGTCGGAGCCTGTGTCGGTGTCGGTGTCGGTGTCGGTGTCGGTGTCGGTGTCGGTGTCGGTGTCATCTTCGGGCGGCTGATCTCCGTAGCTTCGGCAGTCTTCCAGCGCGCTGAGGCCCTGAATCTCCGTGGCTCCCAGCACCATGTCGTAGATGCACACCTCGTCGAGGCCGCCGTGAAGGTCGTAGTCGTTGCCCAGGAAGTCTGGTGTGTCTGAGCCGAAGTAGAGCATCCCTCGGCCGCCGCTTGTCGGCATCGCATCCACGCTGACCGGCCCGCCGAGCGGCTCACCATTGACGAAGAACTCAACCGCCATGCCCTCGGCGCTGCGCGTGGCGGCGAGGTGGTGCCATGCCTCGAGCTCGAGCTCGACCGGGACGTCGCTGTACGCGTAGACGTTGGCACCATCGTCCTGCTCCCAGAACATGAACAGGTAGAACTCCCCGGAGACCTCCTCGACACTCAGCCAGTAGGAGTAGTTGGTCTCTTCATCTTCGGAGTAGTAGTCGTTGGTGCCGTAGCACAGCAGGGTGTTGCCCCAATTCGTCGTGCTCAGCGAGTCGAAGTTGGCCCAGAGCGAGATCGTGAGGTCGCCGTTGAGCGACAGGACGTAGTCGTCGATGGCGCCGGCTTCTGCATACTCATCGTCGTCTGGGACCCACAGGGCATCGCCGCTCACACCGCTGCCCGAGATCTGGGCACCGTTCTCGAGGATGGCGTCGATGCCGCGACCGAGGGGGGCTGGTGCGGAGTCGGACGCATCGCCGTCATCAAAGGTGTAGCGGGCGAGGAGCCCATGGGGCTGTGTGCTCTCTCCGTCGCTGACCGGCCACGCGAGCGTGTAGCTGTCCATCCGGTCATCGTAGGAACCATCGCCGTCATCGTCGGCATAGAAGCTCGCGATGGCGCTGTCTCCAGCGACCTCGACGACCAAGAAGCCCCACATCTGCTGGTACTCGCGGATCGGATCGAAGCCGGTCCAGCCTCCGCCGGTGCCGATGATGGTCTCCCAGGTTGCGCCGCCTGCGCCGGGCTGGCTGGGCTGATACCGGTGCCAGTGACCGTTGAACACACCGGTCACGCCGTACCCGACCAGCATCTGCCAGAAGTCTCCGGAGGTGCCGCCGAGGTTGTTCTCCTGAGAGAAGCTCATGGGGTGATGGGTGTAGACGAAGACGTGGTCGAATTCATCGCTGCTGCCGAGCACCCCGTCGAGCCAGGAGAGCCCCGCTGCGGAGACCCGATAGCTGACCCCGGACTCTTGATCGCTGGTGATGCCGACGAACCGAACATTCTCGTAGTCAACGTAGTACGACACCCCTTCCTCACCGGGGGGAGAATCGTCTTGTGGCAGCCAGTCGAAGGTTTGGGCAAAGGCATCAAATGATCCATTGCCACCATAGACGTCGTGGTTGCCCGGGATGGGCAGCGGCGTCCCGACAAAGTCGTCTGTGGCCTGCAGGAAGTCCTCCCACTGGCTCACGGTCTCCGACACGCTGTAGGCGCCACCCACGAGATCGCCCACGAACAGCCCAAAGACGGGCTCGTGGGTGTTCATGTCGGTGATCAGCTGGGGCAGAACATCCCAGTTGACGGAGCTCTCGTCGCCGTCGGTCTGTACATCCCCCACGACAACGAACGTGAATGGCTCAGGTGAAGCCGCCTCAGCTGGTGTCCCGAGCACGAGAAGTATTTGCAGCACTTGATTCTCCCGAGGTCTGCTTGGGTCGACTCTACACAGAGCTTACCAGGGCTTATGCCATCTCTCCGTGTTGGATCACCGTCTCCCCGCGCCGATGTCGGACGACACCGCGCGGGGATGAGGCATGGAGACGGCGCTGAGCTTGGGCCGAGCAGGCCCAGACCTGCTGTGTGCGTGTCGTTGTTCACAGTGAAATCAAGCGGATGAGTTCCTGAGGAGGGCGCATGGACCCATCGTGATGTCGGACTGATGCGTCGTGCTCAAGCGCCAGCAGGATGCCTCTTCTCTCTGGAGCCGCGATGCCTGGGGCTGCGGAGCGTCGCTTGAGGTTCTGTGTCAGGCGGGCTGCTGCTGCGTGAGGGTGCGCAGGGCGGCAGGCACCGCCTCGGTGTACACCGCTGCATCACCGCGCTCCTTCAGGGCGGCCTGGCAGACCGACACGAGCCACGCCTGAGCGTCTGGAGCTTGTATACGGGCGAAGGTGATGGAGCGCTTGTCCTTGAGCTGAGCCCGTGGTGGCGGACCGTTCGAGAAGAAGAGAACCTCCGCCAGCTCGATCCTCTGGGTCTTCCCACGAGACATGGGAACAGTGAGTGTGTGCCGCTCCAGTACAAAGGTGGCGTAGTGTTCGTCGCGTGCCGCGATGCGCGCTTTTATCTTTCGGTTGCTCTGCACGACCGTCGTCGGCATGACCTTTCCGAATCCCACAAAAAACACCAGCGCCCCAATAATCGACTCCAGCCCGCCCAGCTTGAAGAGACGATCGATGAACATCAAGCAATGTGCAGACACATACAAGTAGGCGATGGCGCTGAAGAGGCCGAGCATGAAGACGACTCCGACTCTGGCGGCGTTGAGGTGGACGCTTGCCTTCCCTGATGAGCTAGAGCGGACGGGAAGGGTGATCTGGAGTGACCCCAGGCTTGTCTGGACTGAGGCGCCAGGCGGCAGCTGCGTGTGCAGGGTCTCCACTGGCGTCTCCTCCCGATTCATTGGCCACACAGTGCCCGAGCGGGCACGAGCAGAGTACGACTGTACGCGCTGGCGCATCTCCCCAAGCACGCAGCATGGTGCTGTCGGCCCCTTCGCTTGAGGCCTCATACCCCCGAGCCACCGTCGCCCTCACTCCGTCGGACTGCTGCGGCGGTGCCGACGGGGTGAGGGCTCGGTGTGGCGGCTGAGCCGGCGCGCTTCCTATTCCTCGGTCACCCTGAGCATCGTGAAGCTTTCTGGAGCAAAATGCTCGGTGATCGCAGCATTGACGTCCTCGACGGTCAGCGCTGCGATTGCTTCGTTGAGGTCGTCCTTCCAGTCTATTGTGCGATCATTGCCCAGCGCCCACAGCGTCTCGTTGAGAATCTGATTTGGAGACTGCTTGTCGCTCAGTCGGCTGCCGAGCCAGTAGCCGATCGCGCCATCGAGCTCCTCTGCAGAGATGCCCTCGCTGTGGAAGGTGGCCAGAGCAGCCCGCAGCTTCTCCTCGGTGCTCTCGGTGTTCTCCAGGCGGGTGAAGGTGCTGATGCTGTAGACCCTCTCATTCTCGCTGCCCCTGCCTGCGGTTCTGACCCCATAGGTCTCGCCGCCATCGTGACGCAGGGCGACGTTGAGCCGAGAGAAGTTGTGTCCACCGAGCACGTGATCGGCCACCCGCCACGCCGCATAGTCCTCTGCCTCCCAGTTGGGACCCGCCTTGAACCACGCGAAGTAGGTCTGGGTGAGGTTGTCCATTGACTCAACAGCCGACTCCGGCAGCACGCTGAGGGGATAAAAGACCGGCTCCATTCCTTCCGGCGCTGCCTCTGCTTCCGGCAGGATGCCGCCGACCATCGCCTCGGCTTCCTCGAGGGTCAGATCGCCGCTGAAGCCGATGACCCGGCCAGGCAGCCGCAGCATGGCATCGCGGACTGCCACGAGCTCGTCGCTGTTGGTCTCGACACTTCCCGGCTTCTCGTAGGAAATGCGTCGAGGGTCGCCTTCGGCAAACAGCAGCCGGTGCGTGGCCTGGTTCATCCGAAACGTGTGTTCCTTCTGGCTTCCCTTCCAGCCGATGTCGTAGCCCTGCTGCATGCGCTTGAGCTCCTCGGTGTCGTAGTCGGTGTTGGTGAGGATGTCGTCGACCAGCTCCAGGACCGCAGGCAGGTCGCGCTTGAGGCATCTGACTACCATTGTGCTGCGCTGCTCGCGGACGTTGAAGTAGAAGTCGGCGGCCAGAGAATCGGCGCGGGCGCGCAGGTCACCATCGGTGTCGTAGTTTTGTCTCAACCACGCCTCGATGCCGTGGTTTTCAATCAGCCACGGCGTCCAGTTTCCGGCGGGAACCTGGATCCGAAGCTGGACGAGCGGAGCGCGGTGATCTTCGACCAGCACAGCAGTGGTGGCTGCATCTACCGCCCAGAGCACCGGCGCCTTGAGGGCGGGCTCGTGGACGGGGGCTGGAGCGACCGCCGCTGGAGCGGCCTCGTCTGTGGCAGCGTCTGTGACGATGTCGTCTTGTGCAGAGGCATTCAGGACTGTCAGTAGGGCGATCATCGCTGCTCCGCGGAGTGTAGCGTAGTGGTCTCGGGGGCGAGCTCGGTGGCCTTGCCCTTCTTAATGAACAATTCGACGGGCTCTGTGTCGATGATGTAGGTCTGCCAGGCGGCGCGGACCTGATCGATGGTGACGGCATCGATCGACTCAGCGGAGCCCTTCAGGGCGAGCTGGTCGTCGTTCTGCCATGCATAGGCCTGTCCGATGGCTTTGGCCATGGAGGCGGCGTAATAGCTGCGGGTCAGCTCGGCGCTCAGCATCCTGCGTCGCACCGTCTCCAGGTTCTCTGTGCTCATCCAGTCGCCCTCGCTGAGGGTGTCGACGCTCTGATCCAGCAGCCGAAAGGCCTTGCCCCGTGCTCGGAACGGGAGGTTGATGGAGACGAGCGAGAGGAGGGAGCCGGCGCGGAGGTTATCGCTGAGGGTGAACGCCTCGATGGCCTTGCCGCGATTGGTGACCAGCTCCTCTCGGAAGCGGTCGAGCTCACCGCCGGCCAGCATCTCGGTCATCACCCGGTAGGCCCAGTAGTCGGCGTCGCGTTGGGTGGGGCCGAACCAGACCTGCGCGGCGACCTTGATCGGCGGCAGATCCTCCTTGAGCGTGACCTGCTCTGGGAAGGTCCAGGAGGAGAGGTCGGCGACCTCGGGCGGGGTGAGGCGCTCCTTGTCGACGGCAGCAAACAGCGTCTCGACGCGTGCAAGGGTCTGCGGTCCGTTCACCGGTCCGACGATGACCAGGTGCATGTTGGCTGGGTGGTAGTATCCAGTGTAGAACTTCTGGACCATATCCAGACTTGCACCAGCAATGTCTTCTTTGGTTCCTGCCGGTAGGTGGCCGTAGGGGTGCTCGCCGAACAGGGTCCCCAGCGCCGGTCCCACCAGCCGCGCGCCCGGGTTGTTCTCGGTGCGCATCCGCAGCTCCTCAGCCACGATCTTCTGCTCGTTGGCGAGGTTGTCGGCGTCGAGGATGAGGTTGACCATGCGATCGGCCTCGAGCACCAGCACATGATCGTGCTCTGACGGGCTGATCTCAGAGATATAGACGGTGTTGTCAAAGGCGGTGTAGGCGTTCTGGGTGCCGCCGTGGACGGTGTGGTGGCGCGAGTAGGCTTCCTTGTCGTACTGGCTGGTCTCGCCGAACATCAGGTGCTCGAAGAGGTGGGCAAAGCCCAGCTCTTGTTCGGTCTCATGAGCGGACCCCACCTGCACCCACATCTGAGTGGCGACGATGGGATAATCGGGGTCGGAGAGAATGGAGACCTTCATCCCTGAGGGAAGAAGCTCGGAGATGAAGCCGGGCTCGACAGGGGCTGCCGCAGTGGGCTCGAGGTCTTCAGGAGCCTCGCTCTCAGCTGCTGGAGCCGCATCGGGCGTGTCCAGAGGTGGTGTGTTCTCTTGAGCGTAGAGAACGGAAGGGAGCAGGAGGATCACGACAGACTCCAGTTTTACAAGTGCGCCTTGTATAGCCATCAAGCGATTTTTTATTCAAATATTATTCATTTATCAGGCTGTCGCTGCTGAGTGTGTGGCGTGATTGCGCGAGCAAGAACCTGCCGGTCCGGGCTTAATTGCATGGTGTGTTCTGTTAAACTAACTAAGGAACTTGTTTTTAGTGCTGTTCGGTGTCCGCTGGACCATCGGGGCGGCCTCGATGAGTTGAGCATGGTCCGGGGAGGCGCACGTCGCTATGCAACAATCCACGCCGTCTCTGAGCACTCCGCTTCGACGCAGTGTTCCTCAGAAGACGAAGCATCTCAATGGTTTATAGGGGAATACCCCGACAGTATGGTTCATGTTCCCTGCGACCCAAGAGATCGACGTTTCACATCAGCTCGGGTTCCCCTCTCTTCTGAGCTGCTGTGTGGGGCCGTGGTGCGTCTCGTTGAGGTCGTGAAGAGTTCAGGCGCAACGGGCCGGCAAGACACGCTGGAGAGACCGACAGTGTGTGCCGGGTCTGGCGTCGGGTGCTGTCGCTCACGGGAGGCATTCACACGACCCGCCGTGAGCACTCCTGTCGCTCCATCGGGCAGCGGGTGCTCCTGCGTCTTCCTGGTGACGCGCTACTCCTGGCGGAGAATTAGCGAGAGGTTGTCGGCATATCCATCGTTGTAGCCGCTGGACTGGATCGCGTTGATGGTCACCTCGACGCCGACGGCGGCAGCGGGGACGGTGCCGGTGGTGGAGACTGGCCACAGCCCGGTTGTGTTGCTGCGCTCCGATGCGGTCAGGGGACCGATGGTTGCGGTGTGAAGAGCAGCGCCGCTGCTGTCCACGAAGGCGATCATGACCTGCGAGCGGTCGTCTTGGCTGCTGTAGCCGCCGACATGAGCGGAGAAGTCGTAGGTCGTGCCAGCGGCGATGTCGGTCGCGAGGGCGCTCAGATCGATGCGCTGCTGAAGGGTGGTGTCGTCGCTGGTGCCGCCGCCGCAGAAGAAGTTGGCGCCGCGCTCCTCGGGACCGGGGTCAGAGGACGTGGGGAAGCCATCAGCGGAGCCGTAGAGCATCACGGTCGCGTCGCCGGAGTCCGTCCACCCAGGAACGGCCGCATCGGGGGTGAAGTCGCCATACCCGCGCTCATGCTCTGCATCACCGTTGAAGATGAGGTTGGTCTCCAGCGCCGCGTCAGGCGGCGCGGTCTGTTCTTGACCGAGGATGCGACCATCGAGCCCCCAGGTGGGCTCTGGCTCGATGCCGAGGTGGGCGAGCACCGTGGGGACGATGTCCACCGCGTCGGGGGCGGGCCAGATCGGTCCAGCCGCCACCCCGTCTCCGTGGACGAGCAGCGGCACGAGGCGATGCTCGGAGATGTTCTCGCCGTGCGCGTATGAGGTCCCGGCGTGATCGGTGGACAGGACGACGAGCCAGCGCTCGCTCTCGTGGGTCTTCCGGGCCTCGACGGCAGCCAGGACGCGCGCGATCTGACCGTCGATGGACTCCATCTCGGCGATGTAGGCTGAGCCGCTGGCGTCGAATCCGTAGGTGTGTCCAACGACATCGAGGTCGGAGAGCATCAGCGAGATGACGTCGAGCTCTGCGACAGAGAGATCGTCGATCAGCTGGCTGACCATCTGCGCATCGCCGTCGTCTTCATACTCGGCAAAGGCGTCGATGTCGGCATCAGAGACGATGCTGGCGTGGACGGGCGACCAGGTGTGGTAGGAGGCCGTCATGAGGTCCGGACGGGCCGACTTGATGCGCGTGAAGTGGTGCGGATAGTCGCTGGTGTTGGGCTTGGAGAAGCTGTTGTCGGGAACCTGGTGCTTGTCGCGGTGTACCCCGGTCAGGAACGTGGTCTGTCCCGAGCCGCTGATGGTGGTGTCCTCGACCCGTGTCTGCAGGCTGTAGGCAGCGGTGCTGAGGAGGGTGTCGATGGTCGGCGTCTGGGCGGTGGCGATCACCTCCGGCTTCCATCCGTCGATCATAACGGTCAGCACCTTGGGCACGCGGGTGTCGTCGGTGTCGTCGGTGTCGTCGGTGTCGTCGGTGTCCTGGGGACGTCCAGAGTCTGGAGTCGTGCTGGAGTCGGTCTGCGTCGAGGGGGTGTCAGTGTCGGCAGGGGAGGGGCCGAGCAGGATGGCATCTTTGGGACTGCAAGACAGCGTAAGACCAGTAAGAAGCAAGAGGATACGATTCATGGGAGCCATCATGCCACGGTTTGTCGCGTGGTGTGACATCGGCGGGAGACGACGCCCGTCATCATCGACCGCACCGCTTCGTCTCCTGCGTAGAGGGGGCCGCGCTTAACGATAGATTTAGATCTATCATCTGGACTCTGCGCACGTGGCTCGACCGCCGTCTGCTGCCGCTGCTGTCGCTGCTGTGCAGTGGTATGCCTCTTGCAGAAACGCTCACTGTCAGGAGCGAATGACAAGGGGCTCGGTATGATCACGAATGATGCAGTGAGGGATGTGGGCGCGCGAGCCCGAGTGTGGGGAGCCCGGGCCTGTGTCTGGCTCGGGGTGCTGTCTGCGCTGTGCGGGCAGGCGCTCGCCGGTTCCCCAGCGGACCGTCCAGAGGCTGAGCCGTGCGGTGCTGAAGACGGAGGGGAGGTGCCTTTGCTGTCCGCCGCGCCGACAGCGCCGATGCTCACCTCTCGTGAGCAACGACAGGAGCGCCGACGCTGGCGTCAGACCCTGCGCGACCAGCCGCTGTGGACCGTCGCTCGGGCGCGGTACGGGCGAGGGGAGGCACCGCAGATCATCAGCCGACTGGACCACGATCCGACCCAGGCGACCCGGGTACGTCAGGAGCTGGTCGGAGGGGCTTCTTACACCTCGACGTGGATGCTGGGGGCGTTTGCGATGTGGTCTCGCCTGGAGCTTCCAGCGATGTCAGCCAATGATGTCGCTGGACTGGTGAGCGATGTTCAGTCGGCGCTGGCGCCGGGAGAGCAGCAGTGGCAGTCCAGGCCGATCTCCGACGGCTCGCGTTCCTACCAGACCTCGGATCTGTCGGCTGCGTTTCGCCTGCATGTCACCCCTGCAGGGGTGGTGATCGACACCCACGATGCTGTGGTCCGCGATGACGTCATGTGGATGGTTGTCAGCGGATTGTTTGAGTCTGCTGGAGCGTGGTCCGTGACCGAGCGAGTCGAGGATAGGGTCGCGCTTCCTGGGCTCAGTGTCGGCATGCCACAGCAGGTCGAGCAGTCTTTTTCCGAGGGAATTCACTATCGGCGAGATGCCAGGTCTTCTCTCATCACGATGACCAATGCGCAAGAAGAGCACGTCTCGGCCATCATCGCGGCCTTGATGAGCGCGCAGGCTCCTCGCCACGACTGGGAGAGCCATCCGTGGCTCCCTGGCGACCGCACGTTCTATTCCACCGTCCAGGGAGTCGATGCCTTCGGTGGCATCAAGGACACTGATCGCCACCGCCTGCCGTTCTGGGTCTATCAGCGCGGCAATGACGTGGAGATCTGGCTCACGCATGCGGCGTTTGCCCAGGAGCCCTTGTGGTGGAGCACCGTGGAACACGTGGCGCCCACCGCGCGGCCAACGACCGAAGACAATGGGTGGCTGGGGGATGTCACGGACGATCACCGGGTGAGCTGGTCGGGAAGTGGGGGCCGATCCTGCCAGGTGTTCTCCCATGGGTTTGTCTTCTGCCATGAAGTGGATCAGATGTCGCCGCTCGCGATGCTGATGCAGAACATTGCTTTTCCAGCGGGGCACGACGACATCTCCCGCGCGGTTCTCTCAGGGCTGGCGGAGACAACGGATGATGGGGCTGCATGGAGATCCACTGAGCTGACCAGAGAGCTGCTGAGAGCCTGCCAGGTGAGTGTTCAGTCGACAGGAATTGATGTCTACTGCAGCAGCGGGATCGAGACTGGGCTGTCCGGAGAGCCATTTTAGGCCGGACAGGTCCTCACTCCTTGACTTCTCTATAATTGGCCTCACAGATTGTACTCATAAACAAATATATTGTTGGATAGGGACAGTATTACCATTGCTGGACGATAATTTTTATGAAAGTCTATAGTCCTCTAAATGAGGATCTATCCAGGTGTTTTATTTTAGCTAAAAACATGATTAAAGCTGAAATAAGGGAATATTTGGTGATGCGGTCTCACGGTGCATAAAAAAAAGACAGGCATGTGAAAAATATCTTGTTAGCTTAGAGTTCATGGGCTTACAGAATAAAATATAGTATAAACGTTCAGAAACACTTTAGTAAGTAATCTTCAGTCATGACCTTCAGCCGCATCCTGATGGAGATGTCTTGAATCTGCCCTCTTCTTCTCGCGTGAGCGCAAGCTCAACCCCGAGTAAGGGGCATGCGCAAGAGCGAGAGTGGCATCAGAGAATTTTTCGCCAGCTCGCCACACCGATGTCTGCTCTGCATCTCTTGGGACCCTTTTTTCAGGCGGCCTTGAGTGGTGAGCTGCGCTTGTTTCAGACAAGCGTATTTGCTGTCGGGATTCTGCTGTTGTTCATCGGCAGAAGTGGCAGACTGTCGAATCGCGTACGCAGCGCCTTGTTGCTGATGGCTCTTAGCACGAGCCTCTTGATTATATTTCTACAAGCTGGGTATGCGCCGGTCGTCACAGTGTCTTACATCTTCCTGCTGGTTGTCTCAGGCTTGCTCTCGGGCAGGGTCGCCATGGGCCTGGTCTTGCTGGCGCTGCCCGTCGTCTTTGTCTTGAGCGGCTTTGCGGTCGACATGGGGTGGATCTACTTCTCTCGCGTCTTCAATGAGCGGGACCTCTTTCGAGGCTGGCTGCGCGTGACGGTGTACCTTGTCGCGGTCTTGGGCTGCTTGTCGTTGATTATCCAGGACCTGTCGCAGTACATCGGGCGCACTCTCCTGCATCTCAAGAAGCGGCAGCGCGAGGTCGAGCGGAGTCGAGCCGCGATGACGGAGATCCGCAACGCTCGAATTACCGCTGAGCAGGCTCTACTAAAGGGGCAAAAGAGTGAGTCCATTGCCCGACTCGGGCATGGCCTCGCGCAGCACTTCAGCCAGCGTATTCATGATGTCCGTGGTCTCATGGAGGCCGGCATAGACAGCACCTCAATGCCTGAGCGCCGGATCTTCTCCGAGGCTGTCAGCAGCGCGTTCCTTCCTTCAGTACAGATCATTAACGATCTCATGATGCTCAGCCGGAGCAGCGAGCCAAATGCCTGGGGAGGCTGCGAGCTGTCCGAGGTTGTGAAGACGGTATGCCGCAGCGCAGAGGCCAGGCAGCTTCACAGCACCGCAGCCGTGACGCTGCAGCTGCAGCCCGGACTTGAGGTCGTTGGCAGCAAGAGCAGCATCCAGCAGGCCGTTCTTAACCTGCTCCTCAATGCCCACGAGGCCACTCCAGCAGGCACCATCCAGGTCTCCACCATCTATGCCCAGCCAGTCAACGGAAGCATCAGCCACGCCATGCTGGTGGTTGAAGACACCGGCCATGGCATCACCACGGACAACCTCGCGCTGGTCCTTGAGCCGTTCTTCTCCACACGAGCGTGTCAGACCGGGCTCGGGCTCTCCGTTGCGCTCGCCATTGCCGAGCAGAGCAGTGGTGAGCTGCGGCTTGAGAGCGCACCTTCAATTGGGACTCGGGTTGAGATGACCTTCGGCTTGTGTCAGCCCGTAGATGCCTCGACGCTCTCTGCTCACACCTCAGCAACGCACACGTCACTCCACCCTGAAGGATCCCTACAGAGTGTCGGCGAGCACTACGACATCAAGCAGCCTCCAGCTGATGAGCAAGAGGCGTCTGTCGAGCTGAACTCCTGGCAGCTCAAGTTCGCCCGCAGGATGACTCGTGCCGTTGGCCTGCTCGTGTTGATTGTGCTGTCCATTCACTTGAGCATCGCTCCGCGCATGCACTTCACGATGTATCTGAGCATCTGCCCGTGTTTGGCGCTCCTCCTCTGGACGGGGTTCTCATCCTCAGCGAAGCCCGCTCTGGTCTTCCCTGTGCTCTTGTTTGGAACTTTCCTGCCCGGGCTGATCGGCGTCATCTTCAATGGGTACGACAATCCAGTCACGATATCTGCCATCGCCATGGCCATCGTCTGGAGCGTGCTGCTGCAGCGCTATCGCTCAACAGCGCTGATGATGGTGGCTCTGATTGTCGGCTTCTTGCTCACAGGATGGCACCATCAGCACTACGGGATCTTGCCGCCGTTGGACAGGCTGAGCATGAACCTCAGCAACTCTTGGTACCGCATGGCTCCGCAGGTTTTCCTGCTGCTGCTGGCCCTGGGAATGTCCGTGGTCGGGGTGCTCGAGCGCCTGCGTCTCAGCGTGCAGCAGACAGCGTCGGTGCTCCAGCAGGCAGAGCAGCTGCGCTTGTACGAGGCTCGAGAAGCCCATCGGCTCATTGCACTCGAGGCATACCACAGCCAGCAGGAGCGAATTGAAGCAACCAGCCGCTTCGCAGGCTCCATTGCACACGACCTCCGAAACACCCTCCAGCTCATCCTGAACGTCGAGATCATCGACATGGAGATCCTGCCTGCTGATGAGGTCCAGGAGGTGCTGGAGGATATCGAGACCGGACTCAAGGATGTGGAGACCCTCGCCGCCCGCTTGCTCACGGCATCGAGCGAGGGCGCCTATGTCGGTATCGGAGAGCGCTGCCTGCTCGGTCGTCAGGTTCGTCAGACCATGCGGCAGCTCCGCCAATTCCTTCCTGAGGGCATCGCAGTCGAGACAGACATCGAGGAGTGCGGCGTGGTCACGCTCTCTCCGACAGATGTGCGACGCATGCTCAACAACCTGATCAACAATTCCTGCGACGCCATGTGCGGCGAGGGACTCATCTGGGTGGGGCTGCGGAGAACGGACTCCACGGCAGAGCTGTCTGTGCGTGACAACGGTCCAGGAATCGATGCGGACATCGCAGCGCAGGTCTTTGAGCCCTACTTCAGCACCAAGAGCCAGACCACCGGCACGGGGCTGGGGCTGCATGCGGTACAGTCCATCATGTCCCGCTGCAGCGGCCAGGTCAGCGTGGTCTCCACGCCAGGTGAGGGCGCGATCTTCAAGCTGCTCTTTCCCGTGCAGGCTTCCTCTCCGCAGGGCGCCCCAGGAGCCATCTCGACAGCCTGAAGATGAACGGTTTTCTGGTGCGTGAGCACGCCATGGCGTGCATCGGCAGCGGGTTGATGTCCTGGAGCTTGTTGTCTGGACGGTCCTGATACAGACTGGTCAGATGAAGACACACTTCCGAGTCCTATCAGTGCTCTGCTCCCTCTTCCTCTTCTGTGCATGTGAAGAGGTCCCCGAGGTCGTCCCTGCTGACACGACCGTGCCCTCCAGTGAGGACACCAGCCCTCCTCCCGGTGAGGACACCAGCCCCCCTCCCGGTGAGGACACCGGTGAGGACACCGGTGAGTACGCCCCCCTGTGCGGGAACGGGATCCTGGATGCAGGCGAGGCATGCGACGATCCCGAGACGCCATGGCTGTGCTTCGAGTGTGAATTCACGGACTGCTCGGAGGAAACTGACTGGGGGATCATTGCCGCCTCGCTGGCCGACTACTCCGACATGCTCCCCGCAGTCACCGCGAAGCCGCTCGAGACCGACTGGGAGGATGTCGCAGGCTTCCGGCTTGACACGGTCGCTGCAGCGACCGTGTACGACGACTGGGAGGGAGACGAGACGGCGTGCAGTGTGGACTCGCTCTGGGATGCTTCGCGGGTCAGCGTCGGGCCGCTGCTCCCGCTTGAGGACGGCTCAACAGAGTGCCGGGTTCAGCTCTCCAACCACAAACAAGACGGCCTGCTCTACATCGCCAACCGCACACCCGCTGACAACGACTACCCGGTCAGCGGAGAGCCCGGCTGGGTGAGCTGGCGCTTTGCCATCCCTGAAGGCCACCAGGCCACCTGGTTCCGCTACCAGCATGACATGGGGCGCCTCTTCGGCAGCCATCCAGAGACCTGCCATGAAAACGAGCAGGACGAAGACGGCAACTGCACCCGCTTTCTCAACGAGGACGACGACTGGTCCGAGGATGTCCCGGCCGGAGTCTTCTTGCTGTGGACCGTCCCCAACGCGTGCAATGGGTGGCACATCACCGGTCCGCATGCGCCCGCCAACGACCTGATCTGGGACATCGAGGAGACCGAGATCGAGGTCCCCGCACACCTCCAGGAAGCACCCGAGCTCACGGTCACCGCGCTCGTCTGGCACCAGTACCCCGGCGGCTGCGAGGAGGACTACTGCATCGATGCAACCAACACCTTCTTCAGCGAGTACTCCATCGGGCTTGGCAATGCTTCTCTACAGACCGAGGCGGTCACCACGCTGGCTGCCGAGCCCCCACTCGAGCACCCCAGGCTGCATGGTGCCAATGAGACCTGGTATCCCGAGCAGCTGGCCTACCTTGACCTTCCCTGCCGGGAGGAGCCTGACTACCCCGAGAACAGCGACTGGGGCGCCATCACCAACGTGCGGAACCAGTGGGAGCTCTCCACGCTCGGGGGGGCAAGCTGCATCGGCGAGAAGCCCGAGACCCTCTACGACCACGAATTCGCCAGCCTCTACCTGTCGGGCAAGGGGCCCGGAGACGACTGGTCCGATCAGAACGTCGTTCAGCTCCTGCACCTGATCCGAACCACGCGGGCCTGTCACGCCCTGGGCGGCACCGACTGCCCCTTCACGAGCGAAGAAGTCGAGACGCTCATCCCGCTGTTCATCGACCATGAGATGGCCCTCCTGCCAGAGGAGAGCTGGTACTCCTACAGCTTCGGCTTCGACCTCTTCACGACCCCGCCCATGCGCCGCTGGACCCTCATCGCTGACATCCTCTGGGACGATCTCAGCGCGGCGCAGCATGCAGAGATCCAGGCCGCCTTCGATCCGCTGATTGAGAACTTCTTCACCATCTACGAAGAGGGCCACTGGGCGCTGTTCAACGGCAACAACTGGACGCCTGTGCTGGTCAACGGCGCCCTCTACTGGGGCGTGACCTACTACCATGAGGATGAGCGCGCTCCGGAGCTGGTGAAGAGAGCGCTCCAGACCCTCTGGCTGCACCGAGACTTCTACCGCGAAGACAGCACCTACGAGGAGGGCTTGTCGTATGCCTCGGTCTCCTTCGACGCGCTGCTGGAGATCAACCACATGACGCAGCGGGTCTTTGGCGAGCCGCTCGACAGCGTCTACTGGTCCCGCATGGCCGGAACTGCAGCGTGGTCCCTGGACTTTATGGCCCCCGATGGACTGCTCGTCGACTTTGGAGACTCCTGGGCAAAGCGCGGCTGGTACAACTTCACCCCCCTGAGCATGATGCTCATCAATGAGGGCGACCTCGACGATCCCGCCGAGCTTGATCCGTGCTTGGTGAAGCGATTTTTCACCAACAAGTACTACTACCACGGCATGACCGATCCCTTTCGGACCTCGCCACTGCTCCTGCGAGACTGGTACTCCGTCGTCGACAAGTGCGACGCAGACTCCCAAGACGGTCAGGTCCTGGTGTCGGTCCATGACGAGGGCGGCTGGGGTGGAATTCGAACGTGGCAGGTGGGCGCGACTGAGCTGGCGCAGACCGAGGATCACAGCAAGCGGTACTCACAGGCTGACCAGACCTTTCTCGCGGTCAGTGCCATCCCCAGCTACTTCTCGCACACTGAGCTGGACTTCGGATCCCTGGTCTGGACTGCCTACGGAAACCGACTGCTGCTCGACTCTGGCTATGGCGATCTGAACACCGATCGCTACGAGACCGATCCGGACATGCCCCCCGACCAGAACCCCACCGGGCACAACACCCTGGTCATCCCTGAGGCGCTCTATGACGGAGACGCCTCGACCAACACCAGCCAGATTGAAGACTCCTGGGGCACCATCGCCGCCGAGACCGTTGGAGACGCAGAGGTGATCCACCTCAACGGGGACACCGTCTACGGTTCTGACAACCTGGAGCTTGGATGGCTGAGTGCCTTCGACCGCTGGCTCCTGCACCTCGCCGATGGCCACTTCATGGTCATCGACAGCTTTGCCGTGCGCTCCGATCGCGGCAGCGCCATGGTCGAAGAGCGCTGGCACCTCGGTCAGACGTCTCCAGCGCCCGAAGACTGCAGCAGCCGCTCCGAGCACTCCGACTACACCATCGACGATGACACCCTCAACATTCAGCCCATGTGCGCAATGTTGGATACTGTCGAGACCGCGAGCCAGGGCCGCATCGTGGCCAGCTCGCTGCAGCCGGGAAGCTTCGTCGACAGCGGGCTGCTGGAGTTCGTCAACCGGCTCGAAGACACCGAGCAGCGCGGTCGTGTCCGCTACGTCCCCGATGAAGCGGTCGAGCTGGATATTCGGCTCTTTGCCCTGCTGGGCGGCTCCGTCGACCAAGAGCTGCCCGAGCTCGAGTACACCTGGAAGACCTGCGACGACGCCCCCTGTGTCGACGTGACGCTGGCCGCTGAGGTCTGGTTGTTCTCGTTCACATGGGACGAGGACAGCTGGATACTCTCCGACATTGAGAAGCAATAGCGGAGCCGGTGCCCGTTCCCCAGCATCCTCAGTGCACTCAGCATCGGGGGCCGGGCCATCCACAGCCTGCCCACCCTCCGGGAGCGCCGGCAAGGCGTGCGTGACGGAAGCCTCCGCCAGCCCCGGCGGCCTGCACCTGCGCGCTGCGGTCGCGCGTCACCACTTCTGGACACCGACCTCCCCAGGCTTCGCCCGCAGTGCCCTCACCAGGGAACGCCGTCACAACTTGAATGATAAGCTACAGCCACCACTGTCGGTTGACTGAGGTGATCGTATAGAGCAGCGTCAGGGCACATTCCGCTGCCGTAAACGATGCACACGAGCGCAACGACTGGAGCAATCATGACCACTCAGGAATCACATCGCGTCCGTCCTCCTTGCGCCTTGCTCGGGCTCGTTGCCCTGATCGGATGCGCTCAGCCTGAGCCTGCCGCACCGCTCAGTGAGCCGCCCAGCGCCGATGACCCCTCTCTGACCCTCCATGAGGGTGCGCCGGTGTGGCCAGTATGGCCGGACGACAGCGACGAACCCGACGAACCGGACGAACCGGACGACCCGAATTCGGGAGTCTATGAGGGCGACTACGACTGGCAGGTGCTCGGCGACAGCCTCTGTGACGATGGACAGGAGCAGAGCATTGACGGCGATCTGTTCATCTCGGAGGCCAAGAGCCTCACCGGGCTGTCTTGCCTGGTGGGCATCACCGGCAATCTCCTGATCGTCCAGAACAGTGCGCTGGACTCACTCGAGGGACTGGATGCGCTGGCGCATGTCGATGGATACCTGACGGTCTCTGAGAACGACCTCCTGGAGAGCCTGGCGGGACTGGGGGCGCTGGCGGAGCTGGGCGGCTCGCTGACGATCTCCGAGAATGAATCGCTGGTCAGCCTCGATGGACTGGGCATGGTGCTCTACACCCACAGCATCACCATCCGAGACAACCGCGTCTTGGAGCGCCTGGCGGGGCTGGAGAACGTCTTGAAGATCAGTGGAGACCTCTGGATCGGAGACAACCCCCTGCTCTCCGAACTGACCGCGCTGGCTGCGGTGACGGCGGTCGCCCATGGCCTGACCATCACCAACAATCCGTCGCTGGAGACGCTGACAGGCTTGGCGTCCATCGAGTACGCGGAGCGTGGGGTCGACATCTCTGACAATGCTGCCCTGACCCAGCTCGACGGCCTCCAGGGCCTGGGCAGCATTGGTGAGGGGGAGCTGTCGATCACCAGCAACGATGCGCTGACCAGTGTTCAGGGACTGGGCACGATGTACATCGAGTATGGACTGCGCATTCTCTACAACGACGTGCTCCCCACCTCGGATGCCGAGCAGTGGGCGGACAGCATCTTCCTGGGCGCCAAGGCCAGCGTGAGCATCGCTGGAAACGCCGACGGCTGAGGCGTAACGCCAGCGACGTGTCAGCCCCTCATGGACTGCTCGTGCCTGGTGATCCGAGGCCCGCTGGGGACGTCATCGTGTGCCGGCTGAGCCGCAGCATGCCCTGGCCTCAGTAGCCCCTGACGATGCTCCTCAGCTGATGTCTTCTTTCAGGTTCATGAACTGGCGCTGTGTGGGGGGAGAGCGCCTCAAGGCGTCGTTGTAGCGCGCCGCAAGGGTGCCGCCGCTTCGCCGATCGAGCTCTCGGAGGATGAAGAGCACAACGTCATAGGAGAGGTACACCTCGTGGAGGATGGCTGCCGTCTTGAGCAGCGCGGGCACGGACAGGTCGCCGAAGGTGCGAAAGTCACGCACAAAGATCGCATCACACCACAGGGCCTGACTCATGGCCGCATACGGGCTGTGAGTGAGCGTGAACGGCCGCATGCACCGTCCTGCGACATCAATGAGCTTGTGAAGCTGGAAGCCCTGCTTACGCATGAAGACCTGTACGTCGCCAAACAACGGCTGGTCTTTGTAGAGCGCGACGAACTCGACCTCAGACTGAACAACCATTGTGTTGGCCAGTGTGTTCACACCATTTTTAAGGATATCCAACTCAGATCCTTGGACATCAAGCTTGATGAAGTCGATCGGAGGACACTCCTTGATGTCATCCAGCCGGTGAGTCGACACCCTCTCAGTGCCCTGGACGTAGAAGTTTCCGCCGGGTCTTCCCGCGCCAATGGTCTGAAAGAGGTCGATGATCTCAGGGTCTGGGGCATACAGCGAGGAGCAGCCTGGGTACCGGGTTTGGTAAAAGGTCGCCTCCTCACCAGTGCCCAGAAAATACGGAAGCCAGGTGCAGTCTTCGGGGCCGTCGCGCTCCAGCCGCGCCCGCTCGTTGGCGTTGGGCTCGAACCCGGTCACCATGCCCAGGCCCTCCGTCAGCAAGCGCGCGTAGCAAGCCTCTCCCTCCAGCATGGCCCCAACATCCAGGATCTGGATCTGCTGCGGGAGGTCTCCCAGAGCTGATCGGAACGAAAATGAAGGCTTGAGAATCCTGGGCATGTTCGACCCCTCCGGCACGACTGTACTGCTTCCCGACCGGTCTTGTCTCACCGGCGCATCGGGCTTCAGCTCCGCTTCCGGTCGGGTGTCGTCTCGTCTCATTCGCCTCGATGCGTGCAGCCGGTCTGGGCGTGGCTGTTCGGGATCCACTGCGTGCGCTCAGCAGCCGAGAAGCCCTCGCGCGTCCATCTCCTGAGGCATGCCTTTGGGGGCTTCAGCGGTGGGCTTCGGAGAACTCGAGGCGTGGATGGCTGTCGGGCTCGAGATGGTGGTCTGGTGAGGGATTCGGTATGCTCTGCCAGTTGAAGCGGGGTCGGTAGAGGCATGAAGCCAGGCAGCGAGGTGGGGGACTATCAGATTGCCTCGGAGGTGGGCTCGGGTGCCATGGCTGTGGTCTACCGGGCAGAGCATCGCCACCGCAGAACCGTGCATGCCGTCAAGATCCTCAACGCCAGCCTCGCGCGCGACGCGGACATTCGGCAGCGCTTCCTGGAGGAGGGCCGAATCCAGGCTGAGCTGAGCCATGCGAACGTCGTTCCCGTGACCGACTTCATCGAGGCTGGCGGCGAGATTGGGCTGGTCATGCCCTTGCTGCGGGGAGAGAGCCTCCGACAGCGCCTGCGCGGACAGCCCATCGCCCCGTCCCTGGCTGTGGCGTGGATGAAGCAGATCCTCGACGCGCTCGCTTTTGTCCACGACCAGGGGATCGTTCACCGGGATCTCAAGCCCTCCAACCTGTTCGTAGAGCCTCGCGCGGGCGGGGCGCATGTCTGGGTCATGGACTTTGGCATCGCCAAGGTCATCAACAGCGACTTCACCCAGATGACAGCACCCATCGGCACCCTCAAGTACATGTCGCCGGAGCACATCCGCTCGATGAAGTCGGTCGACCACCGCACGGACATCTACGCGATGGGCGTCATCCTCTATGAGCTTCTCTGTGGTAAGCAGGCGTTTGAGGGTGACAATGCCTATGAGATTCTGCAGCGCGTTGAGCAGGGGCGCTGCACGCCGCTGCGGCAGCGCGCGCCCAAGACGCCGCCTCACCTGGTCGCGGCGGTGGAGCGGGCCATGTCGGTCAACCGGGCCGATCGGTTTGCCTCTGCCACGGAACTCTCGGCAGCGCTGACGGTGCCGGGCGCGGCGACCCAGACCATTCGAGTTCCTGATCCGACGGATCGTCCCGCTGCCGTCAGCGCCGACAGGCCCGCCCTCGTGCCGCGCTGGAGAGCACCGTGGCAGCAGGGGACGACAGGACTCCGCCGGCGCTGGCAACACCGCGAGGCACGCCGTGCCTATGCTCGACAGCTGTGGGACGCCCTGCTGGCTGGCGATGGCATGGCACTGGATGCCAGGCAGGCCCACACCTTGGCGGCGCGGAGCGAGGCGCTGGGGCTGTCGGGAGCAGAGGTGCGCGTCATCGAGGATGGGGTCAACCGTCGTGCCCGGAGGCGTGCCCAGTCAAGCCAGCTCTGGAAGCGGGTGGGACAAGGGCTGCATGCTGTGGTGCTCGGACTGGTGGCTGTGCTGGGCGGCCTTCGGGTGAAGGTGGAGCGGGCTGGTTCTCGCCGCGCCCAGCGCATCAGGGCGCGCCGCGATCGATCGCCGCCAAGCAGCCTGAGGCACCGCTTCTGGTCCCATGTCTCCAGCGACCTCCGCGGGATCTGGGAGGATGTCTTCCGGGTGACCTGGAAGGGGTATGGCCTGACGCTGAAGTATGGGATCCGAGAACGGTCTGGGAGCCTGATTCATCGACTGTATTGTCCCCCCAGTCGTCTGGCGCTGCCGGCGGCGCAGCTCTCCGGCATCCTGAAGTGGAACACGCTGGGCTGGCACTGGCGGGAGGCGATGCGCGAGAGCCGGACTGACGGCATCTGGCCGGTCCTCGGAGCATGCCTTCGCACACCACCCCTGGTGGTGGGGGGGGTGCTGGTCTCGCTCATCCGGCTGCTGGTTGCCGTGTGCGCGAGCACGCTCGGGATGCTGCTCATCGGGCCGTGGTTCCTGGACTTCTACTTGCGAAACCGAGGCCAATCGTGAGCCGGGGGGCCTCGGCTGAGGGGGGCTCTGGTTGAGCCGGTGACCGGCTGCTGGAGTACATTGCAGACCAAGCTGCAGTGTGGTGCTATTGAGGACGAGTTCCTCCGTTGCAAAAGGATGTACCTGATGAGTAGACGACCGTGGTTTGCTGGCGCGCCGACTAGAGCGGACTTTAATCAGCTGGCCGATCGGCTGGACTGGGCAGACGAGGCCGAGACCGGAGTGTCGAGCAATGTGCGCAAGCTGTACGAGCTGGATCGTGAGCAGGAGCGCGAGATTGCGCGGCTGCGCATGGTCGTCGAGGAGCTGACCGGGCTGCTGGTGACTGCCGGGGTGATCACCGAAGATGCCCTCATCACACGCCTCGAGGCGCGCCGCGCTGCGGTCTCGAAGAGCAGAGCACCGAGCCGTCCGATGGTCAACTGTGCCTCCTGCACCACCGCTGTTCCGCAGAGCGACACCTACTTCTCCGACCTCGGCGAGGTCTGCTCTCTCTGCTTCTCCGGCTGAGTTGCGGCTCAAGCGGTCCTCTTCCGGAGCCTGCCGCAGAGCCTGCGCTGGCGCGAGACGGCCTCTTCTTGGTGGGACCTACGGACGCGCAGCGGCCGAAGTGGCGGTCGTGCTGCGGCGAGCACACGCACTGTCCGTGTCTGCACGCGGTCCATACCACAGAAGACGGAGTTTGGATGATGACGGTTCTGTGACGCCTTCGATATAAGATCCGCATACGTTTACGACCCATATAAAACAACCATAGCCTCTGTTCAGGGGGCATATGTATCAGCTAAACCGAAGAGACTTCCTTCGTTATGTGTCGGCGAGTGCGATGGCTGCACCGCTTGTTCGAATTTCAGGGCGGTCGGCTCATGCGGCCATCAGCGGACCTGCGCAGCGGCTGGTGATCATGTTCTCACCCAACGGCACCATCCACGAGCACTGGCGACCAACAGGCAGCGAGAGCAACTTCTCGTTCTCCTCGGGCACCATCCTTGAGCCCCTCTCTGGGCTCCGCTCCGACCTGCTCATCCTCGACGGCATGGACTTCAACACTGGAGACAACCACGAGGGCGGCATGGCCGCGATGCTGACCGCTGGCGGTCTGGACAGCATCGATCAGCACATCGCCCGACAGATTGGCGCAGAGAGCCGCTTCTCCTCGCTGGAGCTGGGCGTACAGACCAGCGCCTGGGGCGGCAACACCCAGACCCGGATGGTCTACAGCGGCGGCAGCATGGTGACCCCGGACGACAGTCCGGAGAGCGTCTGGAGCCGGCTGTTTGGGGGGAGCGGTGATGAGGACCTGCTGGCGCGTCGGCTGGCGGTCCTCGACCTCACGCGCTCAGAGCTCGATGACCTGCACGGTCGGCTGGGATCCGCTGAGCGCGCCCGCCTGGATGTCCACCTCGACAGCCTTGATGGCATCGAGCGGAGTCTGTCTGGAAGCTGCGAGGGGGGCAGCGCGCCCGGCTCGTTCTCCACCACCGACAACGACGCCTTTCCCGAAACCGCTGCCGCACAGATCGACCTGGCGGTTCAGGCCTTGGCCTGCGATGCGACCCGAGTGGTCTCCATCCAGATGAGCCACACGGTCGGTCCCGTTGCCTTCACCTGGGAGGGCATCAGCGAGGGGCACCACTCCCTCTCCCATGCCTCGGACTCCGACCCTGACAGCGTGGAGAAGTTTGTCGCCTGCGAGCGGTGGTTTGCTCAACAGTTTGCCGCGATCGTGCAGCAGCTCAAGGAGACGCCTGATCCCGACACCGGGGCCCCCCTCCTGGACACCACCCTGGTCCTGTGGGCCAAGGAGCTCGGAGACGGGCGGCTTCACACCTGCGTCAATGTTCCCTGGATCCTGGCTGGCAGCGGCGGGGGCTTCTTCACCACTGGCCGCTACCTGGATCTGGGCGGCGCCACCCACGACGCCGTGCTGACCAGCATCTGCCAGTCCTTCGGGCTCTCTGACACCACCTTTGGGATCGGCAGCGCCGGACCGCTGGCGGTGCTCCGATGATTCTCTGGCTGATCATGGCCGGCGCATGCTCACGCAACGCCAGCACGCCAGCAGCGGACAGCGGCGCGTCGGCAGGATGCGCGGAAGACGTCGCGGTGTTCACCGAGCACGTGTGGGCGCCGGTTCTCTCCCAGCAGTGTGTTGGCTGCCACGTCGACGGCGGACAGGCCGAAGGCACTGCGCTGCTTCTCGATCCCGACGACATGCTTGCCAGCCTGCGTGCGGCGAGTGCAGTCGGGGAGCGTCTTCTGCTCAAGCCCACCGGGCAGCACGAGAGCGGACACGGCGGGGGTACCCTGGTGACCGAGGATGGTCCCGCCTACGAGGCCCTGGCGCTGTGGGTGCGCTGGGGGCAGGGGGAGTGCACGCTCCCCGGTGACGACGACTGCTCCGAAGAGGTTCTGCCGCGTCGGCTTCGACGACTCTCACACGACGAGTACGACCGGACCCTCTCCGATCTGCTCGACGTCGACAGCCGCTACGGTCAGCAGCTCGCTGCAGACACCACGGTCGATGGCTACGACAACGACGCTGCCGCCCTTACGGTCAGCGGCCTGCTGGCGGATCAGTACCGCTCGACGGCGGAAGAGCTGGTCGCCACCCTGGATGTGGAGTCGCTGCATGCATGTGATCCATCTCAGGCGGGCTACACCGCGTGCGCGGCGCGCTTCATCGAGGCGGTCGGGCTGCGGACATTCCGGCGTCCGCTCAGCGCTGACGAGCTGGATCGCTACCTCGTCCTGTGGAAGAGCGTTGCTGTGGACGATGGACACTCGGAGGGGCTGCGCTGGGTGCTCATCGCCATGCTGCAGTCTCCCCACTTTCTGTACCGCTCGGAGCTTGGGGTGAAGGGGGAGGACGGCATCTTCTTCACCCTGACGGACTGGGAGGTGGCGAGCGTGCTCAGCTATCTGCTGTGGGGGACCATGCCGGACGAGACGCTCCTCAGCGAGGCCGAGGCGGGAGCCCTGCAGACGCTCCCCGAGATCCAGGCGCAGATCGACCGGATGGCAGACGATGAGCGCGCGGTCGAGACGGCCACTGAGTTCGTCAGGGTCTGGCTTCAGCTGGATCGGCTCCCGTCGGTCTCTCGCGACGGGCTGACCGATGCGCTCCGAGAGAGCATGGCCGGCGAGGTCACAGCGCTCATTGAGCACACGGTCTCAGAAGACGGCAGCCTGACCGATCTGTTGAGCAGCCGCGCGGCCTGGCTGGATGCAGAGATGGCAGCGCACTATGGCGTGAGCGAGACTGGCTGGGTGGAGCTCGACGGGGTGGAGTACAGCGGCCTGCTCACCCGAGCTGCGGTGCTGACCACGCATGGCCTCTCTTCCGGCTCTGGTCCGGTCCAGCGAGGGGTCCTGGTTCGCGAGCGGCTGCTGTGTGAGCCCCTGGCGCCGCCGCCTTCTGACATCGACACCTCGCCGCCCGATGCCGACGCCTCCGCGAGCACCCGCGAGCACTATGAGGCACACAGCACGGACCCACAGTGTGCCGCCTGTCACAACCTCATCGATCCCCTTGGCTTTGCCTTTGAGCACCACGATCAGCTCGGACAGTGGCGCGTCCGCGAAGGGGCGCATGAGATCGATGCCTCCGGCTCGCTGGACGGGGTTGCCTTCGACGGACCTGCTGCGCTCACCGCAGCCCTCTTGGACGATGCGCGCCTGTATGGCTGCTTTGACCAGTCCTGGCGGCGCTGGGCCAGCGGTGCAGAGACCTGCGGTGATGGTGGTGGCGCTGACAGCCTTACGGCGCCGCTGCTCGACCTCTTGCGCCAGGAGGATCTGGCCTTGCGCACGGGGGCTGCGGACGAGGGAGACACCCTCGCCTCGGGAGTCCGCCTGAGCCTGGAGGAGCTTCCCGAGGACGACGTTGACTACAGCGGTTCCGTCGTCTTGGAGCTGACCGAGGGTGACGCCTGGGCCGACGGCTACTGCGCGGATGCGACCGTGATCAATACCGGCGATGAGGCCGTGGAGTGGGAGGTGCGCACCACCCTCAGCGCGGAGATCTCCTCGCTGTGGAATGCCGAGTCCTGGCAGGATGGGGACGAGACGGTGTTCGTCGGAGTCTCCTGGAGTGCGACCCTCGATCCAGGCGAGAGCACCTCGTTTGGCTTCTGCGCGACCTACTGAGGTGGTGGCTCACAGCAGCCACGCAGCCAGCAGCGCAGCCAGCAGCAGCACGCTCCCGACGCGCACGATCGTGTAGAGCTGCTGTGTGCGGTGGCTCTTTGCGAGCGCGTGGAGCGAGGTGAGGGTGTCGAGCGCCTCCTCCAGGCGGCCGGAGTGGGCGGCATTCCCCAGCAGCTGTCGGGCCTCGGGGTCGATCACCTCGACTGTGGACAGGGCCTCGGAGAGCGACACACCCTGCTCCAGGTTCTCCTCCCAGGTCTGGATCGCTGCGATGAGCTGGGGATCCTCCGAGGACACTGCGAGATCTCGGAAGGCCGCCCGGATGCCCACCCCACTCCCCATGAGCATGCGCGCCGAGGACAGGAACGCCCTGCTGCGGTCCTGCTTCAGCACTGCTCCCAGGATCGGGACGCGGCGGAGCACCGTGTGCATCGCGCTGCGATGGTGGGGGCGGCGCTGCACTGCGCGAACCACCACGCGGCCTCCGAGCAGGAGGGCCGGCAGGATGGTGATCTGGATCAGATATCCCCCCAGCGAGAGCCCACCGGTCAGCAGCGCCGGAACATTGAGCAGGATCGGAGCAATGAGAAGCAACATCAGCGGATAGGTCACCGCAGACCAGAGCTTCTTTCGGTCGCGCTCACGCTGCGCGTAGCGCGTGGCCAGCTGGTTGAGGCTCTGCGGCAGCGCTCCGGACTGCTCGCCGATGGCGATCGCGCGGAGGTCGTCTGGAGCGAAGCACCCCATCCGTCCCATCGCCACAGCAACGGTCTCGCCTTGTTGAATTGCTGCACGCGCAGCAGGGCTGCCGAGCGTCGAGAGGGCCTCGCTCGGAGCCACCCCGGCATCCAGTAGGGCGGCCAGTCGAGTGCAGACATCGTGTGGTTGTGCGGGAGGCAATGCAGTCCTTTGCTGGCGATCTGCGCGTGGCTTATGCCGCCGTGGAGCGGCCCTCGAGTGGTCTGATTCGGCTCATGCACGGTGGATCATTGAGAGACGGTCGCTGTGCAAGCTCCTGGCGACTCTTCTGAGCACATTGCGCGCCGAAGTTCTCAGGGCTGCGGTGTCATCGAGAGGGCCCGGGGCGTCGTGCTGCTCATGAGCGTCGGCGCGCCACCAGCATCACGAGCAGGCTCAGCAGCACCCCCGCAGAGCCACCGCTGGCAGACGCGCAGCCACCGCAGCCCTCTCTGGGCGGGCCATCACACCACACCTCTGACCACGAGCTCGCGCCGTAGCTGCTGCAGACGTAGGTGAAGTCTGTGTCCTTAAACGTCGACTCACATATGCTCAGCCCGGAGTCGTTCTCGACGCGGCTGCCGCTGCAGGAGTCGCAGGTGGTGCCCTCCTGCTCCTTCTGCTCGATGGTGCAGTCCTCACGATAGAGCGGACCCGGGGAGATGTCTGCTGCGGCAGACAGGATGAGCATCAGGGAGAGCATGACTGGTGTCCTCTTGGCCAGGTTGGTGGGTTCGTCCAATATAATCCCCCAGCCAGGGGCGTGTCTTCCTGTCCAGGGGAGCCGCTGGGTTTGCGGAGGAGTCCCTGGCGGCTGGAGAGCAGCGGACTCGGGGCGTGCTCCAGCGGCGAGGGGAGCATGCTCGGAGCGGGTGCCACGGCACAGCGGTCGTGACGTACGTCGAGCGCGGGCACCTTAGAATCGGGCCGCTGCAGGTATCGTGTCACGGTGTGAGATACGCTCTCCCTCTGCCCCAGGACTGAGCGATGTCTGTGATCCTCTTGAGTGTTCTCTTCGCATGCATGGAAAGTTCCGACGCCATTCGCACGGCGCCACCGGAGCCTGGATCCGACAGCCACGAGGCCAGTGACGCCGGGATCAGCGACACCGACACCGACACTGGCAGCGACACCGGCAGCGACACCGACCCCGACGCTTCGCTCACGGTCGCGCTCATCACCCCGCTGGATGAGTCCTGGGTCGAGAATCCCGTCACGTTCACGGTGCAGGCCTCCAGCGGAGTGGCCCTGGTCTCCTTGGAGGCGGACGGCTGGCCGCTCGGGGATGCCTGGGATCCGGCACAGAGCACGACCCTGACGTACGCCTTCTCCGGCACCGGCTACTCCCGGAACATCACGCTCAGCGGCTATGACAGTGCTGGGGGGCTGGTCGCCGACGACAGCATCACCATCACCGTCGATGAGCCGAGCGGTGGTGGGCAGGAGCTGCCCTACTACCACCAGTACGACAACCTCTATGAGCCCGGCTCGACCTGCGGGCTGACCTCGACTGCGATGGTCTTGTCCTACTGGAGCGGGAGCACGATCACGCCCGATGCGCTGTACCTGGAGTATGGCAAGGCCCAGGGGCAGTCCCCCAGCGGCATCGAAGCGCTCTATGAGTGGCATGGCCTGTATGGACGCTCGACCACGACCGGAACGCGGGAGCAGATCCGCACTCACCTGGATGCGGGGCGGACCGTCATCGCGCACGGATACTGGACCGGTGCAGGCCACATCCTCGTCATCGTCGATCACGACAGCACAGGCTGGGTGGTCAACGACCCGGCCGGCGACTGGTTTGCCTGCTATGGCTGCGGCGTCTCGGGAGAGGGCGTCACGTATCCGTACGGCAGCGCTGCGGATGATGCCCTCAGCGACGACGGCGACATCTGGTTCTCGGTGGCCTCTCCCTCCAGCTTCTGAGCGGCAGCCCTCGCCGTGGCGCGTCGGCATCTGGTCTGCGGTGTCGGCGACGTCTCGTGCGTCGAGCGCTGCTGTGCGCCCGTGTCTGCTGACCAGGAGACGCTCGCTTGTGATTGCATGGCGGGCATGGACCATCGCATGAAAGCCCACCCGGCCTATCAGGACTGGGCTGATGTCTACGACACAGACTCCAACCAGACCCGCGATCTGGATGCACAGCTTCTTCGAGTAGCCGGCCTCCCCTTGGAGGGGGCTGTCGGTCGTCGAGCTTGGTGCGGGAACCGGGAAGAACACGGTCTTTCTGGCCGAGCAGGCGGCGGCGGTCGTTGCGCTGGATTTCTCATCCGCGATGCTAAACAAGGCCCGTCGGCGCAAGCTGGGGGCGCACGTCGCATTTGTCGAGCACGACATCCGGCATCCCTGGCCGGTGCCGGACCGGGCTGCAGATGTCATTGTGTCGAACCTTGTTCTTGAACACATCTCGGATCTCGAGCCGGTCTTTGCGGCTGCGGCCCGCGCTCAGAAGCCGCAGGGCTGGCTCTACCTGAGCGAGCTGCATCCGTATCGGCAATTGGGCGGCAGGGGTGCCCGCTTCGAGCGAGCCGGCAGGCGTGTTGATGTCGAGACCCACCTCCACACCGTCTCAGACTATGTGAGCGGTGCGCGCGCACACGGCTACGAGCTGGCCTGGATGCAGGAGGCGGCCGAGGCGACGACCGCAGCGCCTGAAGACGTCCTGCCGCGTCTGTTGATTGTTGTCTTTCGCAAAGCATCATAAGGAATGATGCCTTCCAGACGAGCCGGGCTGCGGGGGCCGGTCCGCAGCGCCCGCGCTGCTGTGTGGTGTGAGGAGGCCGTCACCGTCCGCGCCGGGTTCTCTTAGTGGCGAAGCCGGTAGAAGCGGAAGCTATCAAACGCAGCGTCCGGCTTGGTATCCATGGGGAGCTGGTACTCCGATGGTACATCCGTCAGCTCCACAATGGCGACCACTCCGGCGGCCTGCACCGCCGCGAGCCAGGCCTGCACATCGCGCCCCTGGAGATCGACTTCCGGAACGGTCGGGTGGTAGCCATCCAAGACTTCCTGACTCTCAGGTTGGCCGTTGAAGGTTGCCACTGGTCTGTCGAGTGCGAGCGAGAGGAGGGCGTGTCGGAAGGTCGACACCACAGGCAGTCCCGGCCAGACTGCGATGGGGCCCGGCGGCAGCAGGGGCTCGAGCCTGGAGACCCGCAGCGCGGAGGCGGGGACGGGCCAGGCTCCAGGCGCGAACAGCAGGGTCTCCGCGAGCAGGGCGACGCACAGCACGGCCGCGAACCGGACACGCTGCACCCCGAATCCAAGTCCCACGGCGAGCAGGAAGGTCACACCGGATAGAAAGCGCCAGGTCGCCTCCATGGCGGCCAGCGGCCCACCCAGCGCATCTGCCACAGCCCACGGCATCGGGATGGGTAAGATGATCTCTTCTGAGATTCGGAGTCGATCACCGACCGCGAGCACGAGGCAGAGGAGTGCCGCGAGCGCGACGCCTCGGACCCGTGGATCTCGCCGACGCCGCCAGGCTCCGACGAGTCCGCCGATCAGCGCCACGACACCCAGCCACCCTGCCACGGTCACCTCTTCGATGGGCCACAGCCCTCCGGGGTCGTTCCAGCTTGGTGCGTAGCGGGCTGCGCTCAGGCGCTCCAGGGGAGGGCGGCTCGGAAGAGACTGTTTGTTCTCATGGGCGCGCGGGAGCACCAGACCATCTACCCGGGCACCGATGACTCCCATGGGGGGCGCGGGCCGGGTTCGCTGGAGGGCGAGCGCAGCCACGGGGTCGTCCTGCAGGTTCTCTGGGGCGGCCTGGCTTCCGTAGTAGGCAACCACTGGAGCCGCCGCGAGCATCGCCGCGAGCAGCGTGCTTCGCACAGCCGCCCACCCCTTGGGAAGCGCACAGCTGATCGCCAGGATCCCTGCGACAATGGCTTGATACGGCGAGCAGAAGGCTGCGAGGAGCAGCCCCACACCGGTCGCCCAGTGGCGGCGTCCAACTCCCCAGGCGACGAGACAGAGGGGCAGCACGGAGATGTTCTCGAGCTGGCCATTGCCCAGGGCTAACAGCGCGAAGGGGGACACCACTGCCGCAGTCACAGCAGTCGCGCGGCCGGCGACGGACCAGCCCCAGGCTGCGCCAAGCCGGTCCATTGCGAAGCCCTGTGCCGCGACCCACACGGTCCCGGCCAGGTTGAAGGCCACCACCGGCGAGAGCACCTGCCCGAGAAGGGCCGCGAGCAGCACGACCGGAATGGCGACCACACGAATCGACAAGGCCTCGGGAAAGTCCAGCCTCGTCAAGTGCAGGAGGTCCCCGGTCTGTGCAACGTCCGCGGCGATGATCATGTGCAGGGCTGTGTTGGGATCTCGCGGGAGGGCGTCTGCGTAGAGGCTGATCGGCCACCGAAGGACCATGGCCAGCAGGACCGCCAGCACCGCCGGTCCGAAGCGGGTCAGCAGGCGGATAGCTGAAGACGAGGGGAGCATTGTATGAATGTCATACACGCCCATAGAGTTATTGCCCTTATCTAATAGAGTTATTGCCCTTATCTATATGAATGTCGATACTATATGGATATCGAATGTTTCTCTGTTGATAGATGGCTCGATTAGCATGTCTTGGGCGTGTGGTAGTCTGGAGTGGCATTGAGGAGTCAGAATAAAGTGACTGTCGTTCCAAATCTTTCATCTGTTGCAAAAGATCTTGATTCGCTAAAAGCTGGCAGCCGAGCATGGTTTTGGATCTGTCCACAGGTGCCCGAGGAGCACCCTCCGCTCCTGATCAAGTCCTTCAAGAAAGATGCCCAGATGAAAGCTCTCAAGGCTGAAATTGAGGCCCTGCCCGTGCCCGAAGGGGCGACCCTCTGCCTGGGGTTTGCCAGCGTCAGCAAGAGCGGTCAGATGCAGTTTGGCAGCCAGTCGATGTCCTGGGGCATCTTCGAGGCGCTCGCGAAGTGGGCGACGCATCATGTCGATGAGCACCCCGAGCTGAGCCGCTTGAAGAATGCCGTCTGTCTCAACGTCAACTCTCGGGGAGTTGTCGTCAAGAAATTCGAGAACGAAGGCATCTGGGGGTCGATGCCCGATCCTGCGGTTCCTGGGAGCATTGCAGAGACCGTAAACAATCTCGGGCGGCTTCGTCCTGGTCGCGACTTCTGGTTCTACATGTCCGCTGGCGGGACCGCTGGAGCACCGTTCTTGGTCCTGGGATCCTCCAAGCGGGATCCCGATGCTGCGCGGTTTGCTGACAAGGTCTCAGGGGTTCGCCGACGCTTTCCCAGCCCCGACCACACCGCTCGTGGGGTGCTTCGACAGCTGCCCTCCGGGAACCTGGCGTTTACCACCAGTGGTGATGTCATGGAGGCATCGCTGATCCTCGGCGCGCTCGTCGAGCACTACCCCGAGGACTTTGGGGCACTGCAGACGGCGCGCGTCATTGGGATCGAGGATGGAAAGTTCACCCGGACCGCCACAGCGGCGGATGCCGCAGGTCCGAAGGTGGATCTGGGTGCCCTCTCAGAGGCCCTCTCGGCACTCGGAGCGGGAGACAGCGCGCTGTTCTGGTTCACGGAGGCTGCGGACAACGGGGCTGCAAGCCTGGCCATAACGACCGACAAGGATGCACTCAAGGCTGCTGCACAGGCTGCCGGCGGTGACGGTGTGCGCGGCAAGGTGGTGGTCTCAAAGAAGGGCTGGCTTGAGTTTCGGGTCCGCAAGCCCGCCGCCGGCTTCATCAACGCGCTGGCCGGCTTCACGGTGGACAACCACGGAGACTGGCCTGCGCTGCGCCGCCTGAGCGGTGCTCGGATGACCCAGCGCAGCGGCGATGGCGACATCCTCGACCGTCAGAAGAACGATAGCGCCTGGGCTGCGCTGGACTGAGAGACGCCGCAGCCAGCTCCTGTGCCCGCTGACTTGTAGATACTGAGGAAAGATCACATGGACGACAAGCTCCGCGAACGAGTCAATGGAAGCGCAGCGTCAGCGCTTAAGAAGATTATTGCGTCAAAAGGTAAAGTGAAAGGTAACTTTTACTATGTTGGAAGTGCGTCGGGCGAGGATGCTGGGGTGGTGATTACGCTCAGCACCCGGGATGCCAAGGGGACCAAGGCGATCGTCCTCGGCAAGCAGCTTCGCAAGGACATCTCGGGCGGAAAGTATGGGCTTGGGGTCGTGCGTATTGAAGGCTCAAAAATTATCTTTGAGCAGTCCGCAGGAACCATCTCGTCCGCCAAGATCAAGGAGGGCTTCAAGAAGAATCTCAGCCAGGTGAATGGGCTGAAGTTTCTCAGCCGCGCAGTGGTTCGCAAGGCTGGGGCTCCACCGGTGGAGGAGGTCGACGCAGCGAATGATCCGGAAGCCACAGCAGCGGGGCCGGAGACCGCCAGCGCAGAGCTCGAAGAGCAACTGAGCGAAGCAGACTTCGCGGCCATGCTCGCCTCCATGCCTGCCGAAGAGCAGAAGGAATTGGAGGCTCTTGGCGAAGAGCAGGAGACGCTCGACAAGAGCAACAGTGCCCTGACAATGGCCTTCAGCGATGCCCAGAGCGACGATGATATCCTGGAGCATGCCATCGAAGAGTCTCTGAGTGCGATCAACTCACTGGTCTTGTCTCACGCCAGCATCCAGGAAGTTCAGGCGGCTCGGTTCCAGCTTGCAGAGCTGATGTACATCGGTGATTCGCCCTTCCCAGAGGTCGGCGGCGCCATCGACGCGCCCATGAAGATGATCCTCTCAGGTGCCACCGATGAAGCCCTCGGTGTGCTGCTGAGCCAGCACGCCAAGGTCGTCGACGAGATCACGGATGGGTATGAGCGCCTGGATGCCATGGCGCCTGGTCCGGCCAAGTTTGCCCTTGCGGTAGAGCTTGTGGGTCCGCTGCGCGCCAAGCGTGACCACATGAACAGCTACCTCTCTCAAATGCAAAACATGAAGTACTAGAGATGGTCTTGAGCCAAGCCAGTGCACTGGAGAGCACAGGGTGTGACCCGGACTTGTTGTGTCGGGTCGCGATGCTGCGCTCAATAAAATGGAGGTCTTGATGAGTGCATCACAGCAGGAAATCGGCAGCACAGAGCTTGCTCATGACGTTGCCAGCGGGATGTTCGATAAAATCCTGGCGATGTCGATGTCGGAGTCGGGGGACGTGCCGGCGTGGCTTGTCGCCACACAGCAGGTCGCGACAGCGGGATCCGATGTTCACAAGCAGATCCTGGAGTTTAAAGAGGCCCTGATCAAGTACGGCAAGACGCACGGTGATCTCGAGGACATGGCGGACATCGCCAGCTTTGGCATCAACGACTTCTTGAGCGCTCATGAGCTTCCGATGCTCGATGCGATGATGGAGCTGCGGGAATCCAATGGGTCTGAGGCTGCCATTGCAGAGGTAAAGCGACAGGCCACTGCATTTCAGCAATTCATCAGCACCGACCAACTCATTCACTGGCTCGACAGCCCACCGACCGAGATCGGGAACAGTACCACCATCGTGACCACTCTGGGTGGCGCACTCTCTGCACTCATCAGCGCACTATAAGGCTTGGGGAGTAAGATATGAGCTTAGAAGGCTTCAAGGCGTTCTTCAACAAGCGGTCAAACAACGTCAAGCTCTTCGGTGAGCACTCTGCCAAGGTACACAGTGCCTTGATCGACCTCGAGCTTCAGCTTCAGGCTTGGCTCTCGGAAGCTGAGAAGACCAAGACCAAGAGCACGCACGACCTGCGTGCGCAGCTCTTCGAGCCAGAGGTGGCTGAGCTGACCCGGCAGAGCCAGCACCTCAAGGCATTTGGAAAGCGGAAACCCGGTGATGCCTGGGTGAAGCAGGCAGCGCTTCTGAAGAGCATTGAAAAGCTCAGCAGTCGAATTGAAGCCGAGCGGTCGGTTCCCTACACCGAGTCAGTCAACGGATTCGCGTGCACGATTCTCGACTACAGCCTGGTGCCGCAGCTCAGCAACGCCACGTGGGTGAACACCGATGCGTGCCAGATCACCGTGACAGCCCTGGTGCCAAAGGAGTTCGCCGAAGATGCTGAGGCGGGCTCTGGAGGGGTGATGCTGTATGCCCTCACGCAGTCCGCGGCAGCAGATGCCGTTGCCCCGTACCGGGATCGGGCTGCAAAGATGGTGAGCGATCTCTCGAAGAAGATTGAGGCCACCTTCACTGGGCGAACAGCCAGCACCATGGTGACGACGGACGAGCGCAACGCGCTCGTTGAAGACATGAACACGCTCAACCGCAAGCTGCATGCGATGGCTGAAGAGGCCGCAGATGTCGCCCTCTCGACCATCTCGGCTCATGTCAATGAGCTGAAGAACAAGCAGCCTGAGGCCCGCAAGAATTGGATCTTCCGCTTCGTCAAGAAGCTGATCCTCGGCATTGCCTCTCTTGGCGTGAGCATCGCCCGCCTGGTGGTCAGCTCAGGTGCGGATGTCTTCGCGTACGTTGGCGGTGTCAAGGCCATCATCGCAATCTCCTCAGAAGTCTATGACGCCTTCAAGTCCGCACAGCTGGTCCACACTCAGCTCAAGAAGAACATCAACGAGCTCGCGGCTCAGCTGCTCCCCCTGCAGGGGGACCTGAAGTCTCAGACCAAGGCTGGTGCCAAGGAGATCGGCGCAAAGCTCCTGGGAGGTCTCGGGCTTACCCCAGGATTCATCAGCCTGTTCCTGACAACGTGTGGCGGAACCGCAGACAACCTGACGCTCTTTCGCTCCAAGCTGCGTGCCATCAACGTCAAGTGCTCCAAGATGCTCACAAAGGTCTACAAGGCACTCGATGGCGTCGCCGCGGTCAAGAAAGATCCCCAGTCCAATCAGGAGGCGCTCGCCACGATTCCCCTGCTGGAGAGGCTGATCGACAAGCTGCTGAAGTCGATCGTGGCGCTCCAGGCGACGGTCAGCGGCTTCACGCTCGAGGCGATTGAGGCAGACGTCGTCCTCAAGAACTACTGCGATGCATACGGATCCATCATTCCCGCGTCCAAGGAGCAGGAAAACTTTGGCATTGGCGATGTAATGGCGATCTTTGGCCTGGCCACCGGCATCGACAAGTGCTTTGGCAATCCCTGCACCGATGCGGTTGTCGACGTGGTCAAGAGCGCTGCAGAGGAAGTGAAGCAGGCTGTGGCTGCGTGATCCTGCCTGAAGAGGTGCATGCTCTGCGCGGCCTTGCGGCCTGATCTGCACGAGAGCGGACCCTTCTCAGGCAGGAGTCTGTTCCGGAAGCGTGCCCCGGCCTGAGGCCCACTGAGCGCAGACCAAGCACCCCTCCTGGGTGCCGTGTATGCACGACCTCACACGGCACCCAGGCGGGCAGGGTGCATCACTTTCTCTGCCTCACACACAATATGTTCTTTGGATCTACGCGGATCTGCCATATACACACTGCGATTTCCAACGCTTAGGACAGCCACATGCGTGCTTCTATCTTCGTGTCTCTGCTGCTCTTGACAGCCTGTTCCAACAAGTTCGATGGCTCGGATGACGGACCCAACGCTGCCGGCAACGGCAACGGCACCGACACCGACACCGGTGGTGATGACTCCTCCGACAATGACTACACGGACGACGACGGTGACGGCTACACCGAGGACGAAGGGGACTGCGACGACACCAACCCTGACGTGGCGCCCAACCAGGCTGAAGAGTGCAACGGAGTCGATGACGACTGCGATGGTGAGATCGACGAGTCTGGCGGCAGCACCCTGTTCTACGCCGATGCAGACGGCGACACCTACGGCGACCCTGGCGTGGTGACCGAGTCCTGCGATCAGCCGGCGGGCTATGTCTCCAACAACGAAGACTGTGACGACGAGCACGACAGCGCCTACCCTGGCGGCACCGAGATCTCGTGGAACGACATCGACGAGGACTGCGATGGACTCGACTACACCATCGATGGCTGCGTCGAGGATGCCGTCAACCTCACCTCTGAGCAGATGACCGCCAGCTACTGGGCGATCGACGAGTACGAGGGAACCTACTACGAGACCATCACCGGCTTCGGGCTGCCCGTTGCCAACTGGATCATCGACAACCAGTACCTCTACCTCACCGAGGTCTCGACCTTGCTTGAGGCGTCGGACGATGGCAGCTACGCCGTTGACTTTGAGGTCCAGGTCGGCATGAACGACAGCGCCTACACCGGCAAGAACTTCACGTCCGATGGCGACACCTTCTACGAGGGGCCGTTCTGGATCGATCTGCAGATGGACTCGATCTACTCATACCTGGGCCTGGACTACGCCACCTACTGCAATGCCTGGGTTGACCCGGTCGATCAGGGCTTCTCAGGAAGTCTCGCTGTGACGGTGGATCTCGATGAGCAGTCGGTCGCTGGAGATGCGCAGCTCTCGGCCACGCTGACGCCCCTGACCGCGAGCGACGTCAACACCATCAGCGTCAGCGGCGAGGCAGAGTGCCAGATCACCTACATCGACCTGGTCATCGACCAGCTGGGCTACGGCGACACCCTGGGCATCCTGGATGAGACCTTTGAGACGACCCTGACGAACCTGGTCGCGACCTATGAGGATGTCCTCGAGAGCAACATCGCGGAGTCCTGCTCCGGTCAGTAGAGCGGTATCCAGCGGACTCATGCAGCCAGCGGGGACCCTTCTGGCGCTGGCATCTTGAGCACCCGGTCCGCTCCGAAGGCAACGAGGCAGCCCCCTCTCTCTTGACTGAGAAGGGGGCGCTTTCTTGTCCGTCGTTCGGCTCGACAGAGACATAAGCATGTGACGTATGACGTCTGCAAAGGCCGTGAAGAGGAGAACACTCGCAGCGTCTGTTCTGAGTGTGGCACGGTTTATGCTGTGTAACGAGTCGCCCCACACAGAAGGTCTTCCATGACCCATCATGGCACTTGGCTCACTGATTGGCTGACTCAGCCCCTCTCCGTTCTTCCTGCCGAAGTTCATCTGGACACGGAGGCGATGCTTCTGTCGATCCAGGTGTATCAGGAGTGGCATGAGCACGGTGGACTGGAGCGACTCCAGCGGCAGGCGATTCGGCGGTTCTCCGACACCGATCGGGTCATGGAGGCCATCAATTCAACCTGGCTGGACATTCGGGAACGGATGACGAACTGTGTTGCCCGGGCGGCAGCAGGGCGAACGGTTCCAGTGTTTCATACTGTCGAGGGGGTCGAGAAGTACCACTGGGTTCAGCTGCGCCTCCGCTGCCAGGGTCGGTGGAGTCGGCGGCCTCGCGAGCTCATGCGCCTGGAGAGCGAGTTGCCGTGTGCATCCCGCACGGAGTCGCTGGTGGCAGCCCGTCAGAGCGTCCTCCCGCTGCACTTCGCGGTGCAGTGGACCCTCGCGGATGCCCCCCGTCGCGTGACGAGCAAGGACACTGCCTGGTGGTGGTCGATGCTGCGGCACAGCCTGAACATTGAAAAGCAGACCGATCTTGGTGGTGCGCGAAATGATCCCACTGAGGCACTGGATCGCCTTCGGGTTCGCCTCGCGTTTGCGCAGGGGCTGCGGCCTTGGCTGGTGGTCTGGACTGCAGGGAGGCCCGGCTGGTCGAGCCTGCACGGCGCGCTGCCGGAGCATCGACCGGACCATCAGCCCGTCGCGGCTGTGCTGCCGATGGTGCGCGGCTTCGCTGGAGGCTGCCTCGACGAGCTCGGGCTCGCGGATGGAGAGCGCCTGGGCATGGAGAAGCTGCTGCTTCGAGGGGCCACAGTGCGCAGCAACCTGAGTCGATTCACAGGCTGTGATCGACGGGCGCGCATCTCCATGCTCGCGGAGCAGCTCGGGACCGCAACCTGTCGTCGAATGATGACATCACTAGTCTTCGCTGAATGACACGCGCACTGTGAGGGGGCTTCAATCGAGACCGTCCCGGCGCCTCGAGCTTCTCGGAGTGCTGAAGGGGCTGGGGAGCGCGCTCGGTCCATGGTCAGTTTGGCTGAACATGAACGGACAGGCGATGCCTCTCGCAGTGCGGGGAGTGCTGAAGCCTCCGCAAGATGCCTGAGCGCATGGCTTCTGGGCACAACGCTCAGGCGAGCTACAGCAGCGCGGGCTGGCTTCGCTCGGGCGGTGTGTTCTGGACATCTCGCCAGGCCGCCATGGCCAATCCTGCGATCCCCCAGAACAGCCAGCCGAGCGTCGTGCGGCTCACGAAGCCGTTGCTGATGGAGTTGGTGATGATGGCGGCAACACTCAGGCTCGCAGCCAGCCCGCCGAGATGTCGGTAGAAGGGATCGCGCGCGTGGTGGGCCAGGAGCGCGCCGATGCGAATGACCTGAGTCTGCATGTAGAGGTAGCAGGCCAGCGAGATGGGTCCGAGCTGGTAGAGCAGGTAGAGGTAGTCATTGTGGGTGTCGACCTGACCACCCTGGACCTCGACAAATGGGTTGTATGCCAGCCGGGTCAGCTCCCAGTGGTTCCCCACCCCTGCGCCCAGGAAGATCCGCCCCACCGGCTGATCGAGGTAGGCCCAGAAGCTCGCGGTCCACAGCCCCCAGCGCCCGCTGCCCAGCTTGTTGGCGTTGGTGAGTGGATCATCGCTGATGGTGAAGACCAGGATGAGGTCCTCAAACCGACTCTGCATCTCCGGGCTCAAGAAGAGCCCGAGACTTCCCATCAGCACCACACCAGCCAGCAGACGTCGCTGCCCGGTGAAGTACAGATAGCTGATGATAAAGCCGACCAGAGCCAGGATAGCTGTTCGGATATAGCTAAGGTACATGCATGATAATGATGCAACGGCCAGTCCGATGAACAGCCCCTTCATGCGCATGCTCTTCGCCTGGTGCCACCAGAACACGGCAAACGTGACGATGAGCATCATCATCATGCCGTGGTTTCGGAGGTTCTTGTAGCCGCCCAGCAGCCGGTTGTAGCCGGCCAGGGTGAGCTGATTCATCTGTCCGGTGACCAGGTGGTACAGCGACACCGAGACGGCCACAGCGCTGGCGAACAGGATGAACAGCATGAGCCGCTTGATGTCGGCGCGCCTGCAGACAAAAGTGCCGATGAGGAACAGCATCAGGGGCGGGCTGATCAGTCGCGTGCTCAGCTCAAGGATCGTCGACAGCTGGCCATCTTGGATGCAGTTGATGCCCAGGATCAGCGAAAAGATCAGGAATGCACCCAGGCTGGGGGTGCGCTCCAGCCGTCGAAATTCCACCAGAAACAGGATCGCAGCTAGCGCGCTGACCCCGCCGCTGAACAAGGCCAGGAGGCCCAGGCCCATGATCGAGCCGGGCACCCACCACATCAAGTCCAGGAGGATGCGTGCGGTGAACAAGATCGTCAGGGCAATGGTCGGGCGCCCAAAGAAGAAGAGGGTGCCGAAGATTCCGACCAGCATGCCCACCGGCACCAGCCAGGGAAGCGTGAGGATCGCATAGGACAGGACCGCAGCCAGCAGCCCACCGCAGCAGAACAGGAACAGCGCATTCTCTTGTCTCAGACGATCTCGAATGGATTCGATGAACACGACCGGCTCAAGACCACTGTAGAGGAGGGCTGGTGTCAGAAAGAGACAAGGGCATCCAGGGGATTCAGGAGAGAGATGTTGTCAGATAACCATCCCGATCACAAAAGTCGGCACCGGTCCGCTGTGCTTATCGGACCATCTCGCTCTGAAGAGAGGCGGTAATGTTGACTGGTGGTGGTGTCTGAGCCTTCCGGGTGAGAGAAGCCGTGCCCCGATGGCCCCTGCTGGGGCAAGCTCTGCCGCTGCCGGGCGAGCGGTCCGGGCAGGCATCTGGGTGTTGCTCATGGTGACCCCATGCTCGGGCTGGGCGCGAATCGTCTCGGCGAATGTCATCGCGCTTCGCCCTCTCTGAGTACACTGCACGTCGATGGCGCTTGGTGCGGAGTGTGTTGGTGTGCTCTGTTCTGTTCTTGTCTTCATGGATGGGCTGTCGTGATGGATCCGAACTCTTTCTTGCAGAAATGGGCGCTGGCCCGGCCGCCGCTGGTGCTGGAGCCGAGCGGCAGTATTTCTCTGGCCCCGATGCCGAACACCGGCATCCAGGACCGCATACAAGCCGATCTGGATCGCGTCTCAGGCGTGCTGCTGCCGCCTCCAGTCGGGGTTCCGCATGTCCCTGTGCTCACCGATCGGGTTGGGACCCTCCCGACCAACGCCGCTCGGTTCACCGTAGACCTCAGCAGCCTCCTCTCGACCCGCGATCACGGCGGTCGCCTTATCGAGAAGTTTTCGTGGAACCCAGTCTCTGGGGAGATCCTGTTTATCCATCCGCCGATGCAGCACAAGACCGAGGTGGGCAGCGCGCCGTTTGATGATCATGTGCGTGCCATCATTCTCCATGATGAGCAGCGGGTCTTGTTTCGCCCCTTCTGGCCGCTGTGGGTGCAGACAGAGGGGGCGTACTCGGTCTTCGATGTTGCTGCAGGCATGGTCTCCGTGGTCGCCCAGTGCCAGACCATTGACATGCTTCAGCGGCACGGCGGGCGGGCGTGGCGCTATGAGCTCAACACCAACAACCTTCGCCTGGAGGCCCTGACGGGGCGGCGGGGCTGGTGAGCGGCGCACGGCCTGAGCGGCGGCACACGGGACTGTGCATGCTGACTCTCGGGTGAGGTCTATCAGCTGCCGGCAGTCCACTTTCACCCTTGGTCTTGTGACGGATTCCCTCACGGCTCTACCCAGAAACGCACGGTGCTGTCCGCCCAGATTTTAGGTTTTGAGTCATTTGTTGAACAGGAAGCCAAGTTCTGTGCGCTATAGAACAGACTGAGTGAAGAGACTATGAATGCGAAGAATATGGCATTGAGCTCCTGGGGCAGCCGATTCGAAGCCTGGGCCATTCATCCCGAGCTGCTCAACAACCTGGAAACCCAGCGTCAGTCGCGACTGATGCTGTGGTGCTGCGTGCTGGCGGGACCGATTCTGCTGCTGGTGATTCTCCTGGAGGGCTTGAACTCCGAAGACTACACGCGCATGTTGGTGGTTGGCACCGGACACATGCTGACCTGCGGCATGGTCATAAGTCTACGCTTCTTTCGAAGCCTGCAGACCCCCTCCATGCTGCTCACCTTGTTTGCGACCGCTCAGCTCTTCTCGGCGGCGTGGTGGACGGGGGGGATCTCCTCACCGGTGATTGGGGTGTACCCCCTCGCCACGATCTTCCTGGCGATGATCGGCACCATCTGGATGAGTCTGGCCAGCAGCCTCCTCCTGCTCATCGGAATGCTCGGCGTCTTCTACTTAGATCTCAACAGCATGCTGCCCAACACCACCGAGCCGTTGATGTCCGTGCGCATCGTCATCACGGCCTGGGCGATCCTGACGGGACTGGCGGTGGCGGTCTTCAACCAGAAACAAAACGCCATCCACCTGCGGCGCATCTCAGATGAGCTTCAGCGACGAACCCTCGCCCAGGCTGAGGCGGAGCGGCTCCGCGATCAGTGGGAGGGCTTCGTTAACTACGTCTCTCATGAGCTGCGGAATCCACTGACCACCATCTCTGGCAGCCTGGAGCTCATCGCGATGACCAACGACGAGCAGCGGCGTGAGCGCTACCTGCGCTCGCTGGGGCTTGCATCAGGACGCCTGGCATCCCTGGCCGACGATGTCCTGGACTACGCCACGCTCGAGCGTGGCAAGCTGCAGCTGCGGTCTCAGAGGATTGATCTTGCGGTGGTCCTGAAGTGCTGCCTTGAGGAATGGTCCAGCCAGACTCCTCCAGGCCAGCAGCTCCGCCTGATCGCTGCGGATTCCATTGTCGCGAACGTGGACCCGGACCGGGTCAGCCAGATCCTGGGCAACCTCATCAGCAACGCCATCAAGTACGGCAACGGCACCGACATCGTGCTGGAGCTTCAGCGTACCGGAGCAGACGCCGCCAGCATCTTCGTCTCTGACAGCGGACCAGGCATACCCGTAGAGCTTCAGGGGGTCTTGTTCGAGGCATTCTCCCGTGCTGCTGGAACAAACCGAAAGGGCACAGGGCTTGGGCTCTCCATTGCGCTGCACCTCGCCCGGGTCATGCGCGGCGACCTCACCTTGCTGGACACGCCCTTGCCGGGAGCCCGCTTCCAGCTCTGGCTGCCGCTGTCATTCCCGCCCGATCACTCCGATGCGTTTGTATGCAGAGACTGAATGGCGGCGCGCAGCTCCTTCATGGTGAACGGCTTGACCAGCACCTGATAGTCGTCCTCCAGGATGTCTTGTGATTGCTCCATGTAGCCGGTAATAAACAGGATCGGGGCTGTCGCTCCTCGCGCTCGAAGCTCAGCGGTCACGTCAAAGCCGGACTCATTCTGCAGCCGAAGATCACAGACGATCAGATCAGGCTTCTGCGCGGCGAACGCATCCACGGCTTCTTGCTGCTGGGAGGCCTCCTGGACCGACCAGCCCTGCATCTCCAGCATGCCCGCCACCGCCTCTCGCACCATTACGTCGTCGTCGATGAGCAAGATGTTTCGCTGAGCTGGGCTTGCTACGGCCTGCGTTGGGTGGCGCCGTGAAGTGAGGGCTGGGCTGCGAATGGGAAGCTCGATGCTGATCGTGGTTCCGAGGTCGGGCTTGGCATCAATGTGCAGCCGACCGCCGGCTTGCTCAATGAGCCCATGTACGATTGCCAGTCCCATCCCACTGCCATTCCAGGTCGAGAAGTAAGGCTCGATGGCATGCTCGATGGTGGAAGTGTTCATGCCATGACCATCGTCGCGCACCTGCATAGAGAGAGCGCCTGTTCCGAGATTTTTCAGGTGTATCGAGACCGTTCCATCCTCTTTCTGCATCGAGGATGCCGCGTTGCGGACCAGGTTGATCAGGACCCGCTCCATTGCGTCGGCGGGCATCGAGACGTGGGTGTCGGGCAGGCTGTTCGGCAGGTCGAGGGCCGCACGTCCTCGCAGCGTTCGGCGCAGCACGGGGGCCATCGACTGCAGGAGTGAGCCTGGCGCACAGCTTCGATTCTGGCGGGGGAGTCCCTTGGCGAAGGTGACCAGTCCCAGTGTCACGCCGCGGGCATGGATCACCGTCTGGAGGATGATCCGGACCTCTTGGCGCAGCGACTCGGAGAGGGTCTCTTCCTTGAGCAGGGCCTCGGCCACCGCGGTGATCACTGCGAGCGCGTTGTTGAAGTCATGCGCCACACCACCCGCCATCCGCATGAGGGCCTCCAGACGCTGCTCGCGCTGGATTCGGGAGGCCAGCTGGGCACGCTCGTCGAGAATGCGCATCCGGACGCGTCGGGTGGCAAGCACCTGCTCCAGTCCCTGAAGGAATACCTCTGAGGGCCCCTCGTCCTCCCGCTGTGCATCACGGCAGGCCTGCTCGAGGTCCTCCAGCGATGCTGTTCCGTTGGCCAGCAGCCCCAGACGGGTCAGCGTCTCTTGCTCCGCAACGGCTCGGGCCAGCGCTTGTCGCTTCGCCTCCAGCTCTGCGTTGGCCTGGAGCAGCAAGGTGTTGCTGGCGGCCTCGCTCTGCCAGGCCTGACGGTTGGAGGCATCGATGGCGACCACATATGCCCCCCAGCAGGGGACACTGGTGAGCACAAACAGCGAGACCAGGAACTCACTGGGTTGCACCCCTTCGAGTGGAATCGACAGCATGAGGCGAATCTCTGGCCCCCAGAACCATCCGATCGCGACGACCACGAGCACCGCGATCATGTCGTAGACCGCAGCGCGCCAGCCCAGCAGTCCGCCGGCGGTGATCACGGAGGCGAGGAGCAAGATGCCGGTCGCGTTGCCCATGGTATTGGACAGCACCAAGGTGAACAGGCCCGCAGAGAGAAGCCCAGCAGAGCCCATCGTGGTCGCCAGACGATAGAACGCATTTCGCCATGCCAGGTATCCTGCTGCGGAGCCAACGAGCGACACGACGATGAGGGCGATGATGCTTGACTGTTCCTGTTCGCCAAGCAGTATCACTGCAATCAGCAGGACAACGCACACCAGCATGACGGTCCCAAATGAAGCCGCCGCGACACGATGAGCACCATGGGTGATGCGCTTTCTTGACTGGACCGATGAGAATTCAACCATGATGCCGCCATTATAGTTCTGAGCACGACTATACACAGAACAGTCCTTGTGAGACACACTCCAACTTTCAGTCGAACACTTGTCCGGCATGGCGTGCGGCCTCACCAGATCAGGTCATGCTTTCGCCTGAGAGACGTTCTGTGAGGTCACTTAAGCGGAAACTCCGCTTGGATATAGACCGCGATGGCGGCGTCTGCGATCGCGGGCTGCAGAGGTCCCCCTGCCGCCCTCACTTCAGCTTCCGGCGGGCTCGCTCCACCCACAGTACCGTCTGCCGTGGATGCAGTGATCATTGGCCTGTAAGTCGTCAGCGGCTGGCACGTTCGGAGTTCATAGGAGACTCATTCATGCTCTGGATACTCACCGCCCTTGCCCTCCCTGCTGCGGCCTCCCCCCCGGTCACCAGAGACATTGTGATCGAGGGGCATCGCCTGGTATGCATGGGCGAGTGCATCAGCCTGTGCGCGGCCACTGAGGGAGGGTTGATGTACGATCCCATCGAGGGACTGCCGTTCTCCTGGGGGCGTCGCAGGACCGTACGGGTCGCGGTCACCCCTGTCGAGAACCCACCAGCGGACGCCTCTTCTGTGGTGTTCTCTCTGATAGAGGTGCTCTCTGACGAGCCCGTCACGCCAGGAACCTCTTTTGAGTGGAGTGCAGACTTTCGCCTCAGCCATATGGGCTACACAAGTCCGATAGACCTCTCCACTCGGACGCTCTCAGATGGCCGAGCATTCACGTGCGCGGAGGCCGAGTGCCAGGTGCTGGCGTCTGCCATTGCTGCGGGCCAGCGGGCTGCGATTCGGTTTGAATTCGCAGACCCGATCCGCGGCCCGCTTCACCTCACGGCGGTACGTGTGCAGGCGCAGTAGACCTACGCGTCGAGGTGCTCTGAAAGGCGACGGCCTGCGGAGCTACAGGCCGTAGCTGATGCTGCTGATGTCAGGAGTGTTGGTGGGATCCGCCGCCTGGATTGTGCAGCCCAGCATCGCGGTGGCGTCGCCGTCGGACCAGGCGAAGCACTCGCGAACCTCTACGGTCAGGCTTGCCGTTCCGTAGATGTCTGCCTCGGACGAAGCCCCTTCGCCGTCGCTGCCGCTGATGACCGATGCAACGGAGGTCGCGCTGGCCTGGAACGAGCCACCCCCAACACCAGCCCACACGATGTTGCCGCTGGGATCATCGCTGCTGGTGAGGATGGTCTCTGGGCCACGCGCGTTGCAGTCAGCGGTGGCGTCGGCGCTGAGGGTGATGTTGTCAGAGCAAGATGTGGTGATCGAGACACCACCACCGCCGCCGCCGCTGAACTCCCAGGCACCACCGTCGGCGGTGCTGTAGCTGGCGGACCCGCTGATGCTGCCTTGCAGTGTGCTGGCGGTGTTGCAGCTCTGCTCGTGGGTGGCGCTTCGGGTCACCTGGTTGTACCCGCTCCCCACCACTCCGCAGCGCGCCGTGATGCTGGCCTTCGCTGACCAGGCTGCGTCGGCGCAGCCGTTGTAGTAGTCGTCGTTGCTGGTCTGCTGAGCATCTGCGGTGGCGTACAGGCTCTGCTGAGACTCTCCCCAGCCCTCCAGCTTCCACTCCAGATCGCTGGGGCAGTCCATCGGCTGGCTGACATCCGATGCGCCTGCCGCGCAGGTGGCGGTGACCCGAAGCTCGGTGGCGGTGGTGGTCTGGTTGCCGGTGCCGGTGCTGCAGGCGCACGAGCCGGCGTCCTGGCTCAGCGGCGTGCCGCCATCCGCGCGGGCGGAGGAGACGTGGGCGCCCCCGTTGACATGCCAGTACCACAGCTCGTCATCGTACTGATCCCCGCAGCTGTCATCTGGGACATACTGCCCATCGCTGGTGGGGGTCTCGCTGGGAGCGGTGACCACCACATCGCAGGTCACCAGGCAGTTGGTGGTGTCCGTCGCAATCCCGGTGTCCGTCGCAATCCCGGTGTCCATCCGGCGGTCGGGGATGCCGGTGTCCATGGGGATACCGGTGTCCATGGGGATGCCGGTGTCGACCATCCTTGCTGCTGCATTGGGGGTCCCTGCAGTGCGAAGTGCCGGGATCTGGTCGATGGCCCGCTCTGGATTGTTCCGAATCCAGGAGAGCGCCGCAGCCCGATGCGCTGGCACTCGAGCATCGTACAGTCCGGCGGCCAGCCAGTCGCTGAAGTCGATGTGGAAGGCCAGCTCGCCAGCATGGATTCGCTCAAAGGTGGCCGCATCCACCTCCAGGAAGCCGTTGTCATGGCGGATGGGCGTGGGTGCGATTCCGGCCAGGGTCTCTCCGGCGGTGAGCTTTACCTGCTGTGCCTCGGACAGCGTCGCGGACTTCGCCCACTCGTTCCAGTGACGCACCTCGTGTCCGCGCAGGGCGGCGGTGACCTCTGCATCAGACAGGGTACCGACGCGCTGGACTGCGGCGCTCATGGGAGCGGGCTCGGAGAGCAGCGAGCAGGCGCTGAGCGGGGCGGCTCCCAGCAGGAGGCACAGCAGGGGTCGAGTAGGGAACAGTGTCGTCATCGGGACCTCACGAGCAGGGGAACCAGGGGTGGCTCGGTTCTTGTTCGTGGGACCTGTGTGATCGGATGGTGAGGGCTGTGTGAGGAAGGCTCCTCACAGTCCAGCGAGCGCAGCCTCCGCCTCTTGGCGTGTGTTCTCATCCGAGAACAGCGCCGCAAGACGCGCAGCCTCTTGGAACTGGTGCTCGGCGGCCTCCCGCTGCATGATCGCCGCCAGGGCGCGTCCCAGTCCAAGCCGGATGAGCGCCTCCAGGCGCGGCGGGCCGGTCCTGAGCGCCTCTCGAAACGCTCCGGCGGCGGCCTCGGGACAGCCGGCCTCCATCATCAAGCGTCCCTCGATGCTCTTGACCCGTGCGAGCTGATCGATGTTGCCGGCGACCCGAAGCAGAATCAGGGCACGATCACAGGCCGAGCGGGCAGCCTCATGCTGACCGGCACGCCCCGCACAGAGGGCAACATCCGCCCACGCTCGGCCGACCATTGAGGCATCCCCGATCAAGGTGCCCAGCGAGACCAGCACCTGCGCGGACTGCAGCGCCCCTGTGGCATCCTCAGTCAGCAGGCGGGCGCGGAGCTGCACTGCGTGGAAGAACCACTGCAGGTGGAGATCGTCCCGCTCGAGGTCTGCTGTCATCAATGCCAGCTCTGGCAGGACCAGCACAGCGTGTCCCCGTCCGCAGAAGTCCAGCAATCGCCACAGCTCCAGACGGCGCCGCCACCGCGGGGACGACAGCGTTCCTGCGCGCAGCACCAGCCGCAGGAGCTCGTCGCTGTCTCCGCGGAAGTAGTGAAACGATGCCAGCGCATGGATCAGCGCGCCGACGTGCGCATCGTCTCTCGCCCACTCCAGTGCGTGCTCCAGATCGGTCTGCCGAGCGGCGAGGGTCCGATAGGCGAGCAGTCCAGCGGCTTTACAGCGTGTCGCCAGCCACCGAACCAGCGCATCGTGTGCTGCTGCCCGTGCGTCAGGCTGGGCCTGGTCGAGCGCGAAATTTCGTATCGATCGAAGGATATGGTACTGGCCGGCCTCATCGACCTCCACCAGGCTTCGGGTGAGCAATTCCGCGATGAGCGGGCTGGCTGGTCGCTGGAGCAGCCCGGTGGCTTCCTCCAGCGAAAACGTTCCCTCCAGCAGCGCCAGCAGCGCCAGCCCGCGAACTGCCTCAGGCTCTAGCAGCGCCCAGGACGTCTCCAGGACGCCCGCCAGGGCTTCTCCGTCCACCAGCATCGCGCTCCAGCAGTGGCCTGCGCTCAGCAGCGCAGACGGCGGCAGCCGCTTCAGCGCCGCGCCCGCCAGCACCAGGGTGAGGGGGAGGCCATCGAGCGCGGGCATCATTCGAGAGATCACTGCCGGATCTCCGTCGCCCCAGGTGCGCTCCAGGAGTGCTCGGGCCTCGGCGGAGGGCAGGGGGGCGAGTCGAATAATCTGCCCCGACCAGCCCCGGATGTCTCGGGTGGTCACCAGGACCCGCAGCCCAGTCTCGGAGACCAGCTCGGACACCTGACGGGCAAACGGCTCTCCAAGCGCTTCAGGGTGATCCAGCCAGATCGCCGGCGCGTCACCTTGGAGGTGGGCCGCGATCGTCTGGAGAGTGTGCGGCCCTCTTCCAGGAAGCAGCACCGAGCCGATCCGCTGAAGGCTTCCAGCGAGGCTGCAGCCCTGCAGATCAATGCGCGGCCAGCTCAGGGTGGATCCAAGGGCGGTCTTGCCCACACCGGGGGGGCCGGTCACCACCCGGATCGCCTCAGTCGATGCGTGGAGGCGCGCCTGGGTGACGTGCCGTCCAATCAGCGACGTCTGCGGTCTGGCAGGCACCGGAGCGCCCTCCCAGCGGTAGCCCACTCCCCGCACGGTGTGCAGGTGCGCCGGGGCGCCGGGGTCTTGCTCCACAAGCCTACGGATGACCTTGACTGTGGTGTCGACGGCCCGAGAGCGCACCCCCCGCCGATAGCCCCACACCTCGACCAGCAGGTCTTCCCGAGACACGGGACAGCCGTTGGACTGAGCCAGATAGCGGACACATGCCAGCGCCAGCGTGCTGAGCTGCTGCGAGGTGTGTCCTTCCCGCAGGATCAGACCAGTCTGCAGGTCCACCTTTCCATCAACAAGCCAGGCTTCCATGCTCTCACCTCCCCAGAAGGTACGTCTGTAGGAGGATGATCGATCATCAAGGGGGGACATTTATGGAGATGGGCGCGCGGCTCTCAGCACATGTGCCCACCAGCAGGCGGTGAGCGAGCCGCGTGTGGTCGCACGGCGCGGAAGGAGATGGCGTCCGGAGTCACGCCCCAGGCTGCGGTGTCTCACCGATCTGCGTGTCGGATTCCGGGCACCGCGCGCACGATGACTCCAGGTATAGTCCAGCATGCTCCTGCTCTCCCTGCTTGCCTGTCCCGCCGAACCCGTCGACGCTGCGGACACCACACCGCCGCCGCTCTCTGCAGCGCTGCTCGACCAGATCGATCCCCACCGCATCAAGGCCCATGTCGACACCCTCGCTGACGACACCCTCGGCGGCCGGATCCCGGGCTCGGCGGGTTCCCAGAGTGCTCAGGACTACATCCTGGAGGAGATGGCATCCATCGGCCTGCAGCCGCTGGGGCTGGACGAGAGCTACACCTATGCCTACAAGAACAGCCCCGCCGCCAACAGCTGGATGGTGAGCAGCGACGGCACCGTGGTTCCACACCAGACCAGCGAGGGTGTTGATCTCATCGGGCTGATACCCGGCAACGATCCGGTCCTCGCTGAGGAGTACATGGTGGTCATCGCGCACTACGATCACCTCGGCGTCACCGAGGACGGGGCGGTCTACAACGGGGCCTTTGACAACGCCGCTGCGGTCGGCATGGCCCTGGAGATGGCGCGGGTGTTCATCGACAACGGCGTCTCCATGCAGCGCTCCCTGGTGTTCTTGTTTACCGACGATGAGGAGTTCGGACTGCGCGGTGCTGAGGCCTGGATTCGGGATCCCACCGTCCCTCAGGAGTCCGTTGTCTTCGGCGTCAGCGTGGATCCGACCGGGCGTCGAAACCTGCCAGACTTCGATCCCATTGTGCTGATTGGACTGGAGCGCGCTCCGGCCCTGTCGGCGGTGTGGCAGGAGGCCGCGCGCTTTGTCGATGCGCCGGTCTTTCGCATCAACCGCGACGTCATCCCGATCTTCGCCAGCGACCAGGATCCGTTCTTTGAGGAGGATACCCCTGCACTCTGGTTCACCAACATCGGGTTCAGCTTCTACCACACCACCGAGGACACCCCCGAGACCATCGACTACCGCATGGTGCTCCAGAACGCGGAGCTGCTCTCTCATGCCCTCGCCCTGATCGGCAACAGCGACGAGCGCTATGACTACATCGGCCCGGCTGAGCCCGACGGCGACACCGCCCGAGAGGCCCTGCGGCTGCTCGATGCCTTGCTGGAGTCCGACTACCCCAACACCAGCGATGCGGAGATGGCCAACTTCTACCGCGAGGAGCTTGAGGCGGTGGTGGACGCCGACTCACACGACGCCCTGAGCACATCCACCGAGGCGTTCTACACCGGCGCCCTCTACTTCCTGCTGTTTGACCTGCCGGTCAAGTACCCCGGCGAGGTGCCCCCGCCGTGGCCGGAGGGCTGGTAGCCGCTCACGAGCCGTGCGCGCACTCCAGGATGGTGAAGGTGTCGCAGGCGGCGGCCTGCACGCACTGGAACTCCGCGCCGATGTCCTTGCCGTTCTCGGCATCCCACAGGCAGCCCTGCGCGCAGGACTCTCGCGTGGGGTAGGCGGTGTAGCCACAGGTCATCACCAGCTCATCGCACAGCGCATCGCAGGCGTGCTCGCGCTCGGCTTCATTGGTGCCGCAGCCGATCAGGGTGAGGAGCATCAGGGTCTTCATTGTCCGTCCTCCTCGGCGGCTCGGATCGGGTCGAACAGGAAGTAGCCCACCCCCTGGCTGCCATCGTACACGTCGCTGACCCACAGGTGGATGCGATCGCCGACGGTGTGGGCTGCCACCGAGCCGATGTCTCCGCTCGCCGTGTTGTTCAGCGGGATGGGAGGGCCTTGCTTCTCCCAGCCGCTGCCGCTGCCGACCGCCATTCCAAAGAAGTGGTTCTGGCTGGATATATACCCACCATCTTCCTGTATCCATCCTCCGAAGCCCTGATAGAACAGGTAGTCGGTGCCATCGAGGGAGGCCACTGCGAGCGAGCCGAAGCCCTGATCATCCCAGGCCCCGGCGCTGCCGGCAGCCAGAAGACGCTGGGGCCTCGGTTGCCAGGAGCTGACGTCTTCGGCCTCGAGGGTGTAGACCTCGCACTTGATGTCCTCCAGCGACATCGCCTGGCCCGTCTGCCCAGCGATGTAGCCCGTGTAGCCCCCCTCACTGCGTAGGCTCAGTCCCAGCGGCCAGCACCAGGACGACACGTCGCCGACCGGCATGCTGAGGTCAAAGACGGGCTCCGGGCTGAGCCGGGACCAGCGCTGGCCATCCTCGGAGGTCAGCACTCCCAGACCCCAGCTGTTGATGAACGGATCGAGGTTGTAGCCTTGGTAGAGGATGACGTACTGCTCGGCGCGGTCATCCCAGACTGCGACGAGCTGATCCATGTTGGAGGCATCCCAGGCCTCCGAATTGGGCGGCTCGGAGAGGAGGGGGTTGGCGGTGTGAACCTCCCAGCCGATTCCCTCCGGGCTGACGGCGTAGCCGAGGCCGTACTGACCATCGATGCTCTCGCTCGGCAGGCCGGCGTACCACAGCTGGTAGAACGGGTGCCCCACCACCTCGGTGACCGCGAATGCGGTCGAGCCGATGGTGCCTGCCCATGCCTCGTCGGTGGTGGTGAACACCGGGTTGCAGTCGTAGGCCCAGAACGCGGTGTTCTCGACCCGCGTGAAGTCACACGGGGTGACATCGCCGGGATGAAGCTCGACAGGCTCGGGGACGACCTCGTAGTCCGAGACACAGCCGGCCAGGAGAAGCAGGAAGCAATTACGACTCATCTTCCTTGCATAGCACTCAATGACCCCCAGCGGGAAGCCCTCGCGCTGTGGCAATCCCCACGCTGCGTTCAGCAGACGCAGTCAGGCTGGTGAGGAGACGGCATCGGTGGGCGGCATCGGTGTCCGTGGCTCAGCGGTGCCGCCCACCCCTGTCAGCCGTGCTCCAGCGCAGCCGACAGCCGCCGTGCCCAGGCAAGCCTCCAGCGCAGAAGACAAGCACCGCTGTGTGGGCGCAGGAATCAGAGCCTGCGCTCAGGCTCACGCGGCCCCAGCGTCTCATCGTGTCGGGGACTCACAGCGCGGCCGTCATCGGAGTGAAGGCTGCACCCGGAGGTGCTCACACATGCAAGAGAGCGGGTATGCTGTGCGAGGTTTGTTTTGATAGTAAGCTTGTAAGGCTGATATGAGGAGGATTTTGAAGGAAGGTTAATAACCATGGACAAGACTTGCTTTAACTGTGAACAGTCTATGTGCGTTCAGGGTATACAGTCTTACCCGCGCCACGCATGAGGTCCGCCATGGTCGCTCTCCGCCTTCTCCCACTCCTCGGCATCATTGGCTGCATGCCGGCCACTGTAGATGGCTCTTCTGCCGACGGGCTCGACGCACCAGCGGGTGGCATCTACGAGTCGATTGACAGCACCGGCAGCGACTCGCTTGAGGATGACTCTGGCGACCCCGATGGCAGCGACTCCGATGGCAGCGACTCCGATGGCGGCGCCTCCGATGGCAGCGACTCCGATGGCAGCGACTCCGATGGCAGCAACTCGTCTGACGACGGCACTGGCGACAGCGGCCTGAGTGACGATGCCGACAATGAGGAGGCGATCGCGCTTCGGTCCGGAGAGTACTACTTCCAGACCTTCGAGCTTGTCGAAGACCCATGCAGCTGGGAGGCTGTTCTCGGCGACAGCTTCTCTGGATTCTTGCCGGACAGCTTCATCGTCGCCGCTGACGAGCGCGGCTTCGACATCGAGGCGCAGCGCATCGACACCAACTACGGGGTCGAGAATTCCGTTCGATGCACGCTCGAGGGCAACGACTTCTCATGCGACATGCAGGATGTCAGCCCGTCGAAGGGGCTGCTTGGTCAGTATGGATGGAGCTATGAGGTCACGTTCACCGGGGTCGTGGAGTCGGAGCAGATTCTACGAGGAACGTCGGTTGTTCGCTTCATCGTGACCCCGTTTGGTCTCAGCACGACCGGCCTCTCCGCTGACACTGACACGGCCCTCTGCACTCAGGTGCTCGACATGACCATTCGCCGGGGCAATGCTGGGTGAGTCCTGTTGCCTGCCAGTCTCTACGACCTTCTGTCTCCGAGACTTCGGAGGAACGCTACCGTGTCTGATCTTCGTGGCCTGACAAGTGCTGCTGTCATCATCGTTGCTTGGGCGACCTGCCTCGGTCTTCAGCTCACTCAGACCTGGCCACCGAGCGGTCTTCCCGTCTGGCTTCCGCTGGGCTTTGCCGTGCAGACCGTGCTGTTCACGGGGCTCTTCATTACCGCCCACGATGCCATGCACGGCACCCTCCATCCGGCTCGTCCTCGCCTCAACCACGCCCTCGGTCGGCTCTGTGTGACCCTCTACGCCGGCTTCAGCTACGACCACATGCGACGAAACCACCTCGCCCACCACGCCCACCCCGGCGAGCCCGGTGACGACCCGGACTTCCACGACGGCCAGCACACCGGGCCGATCGCGTGGTACTTCACCTTCATGGCGCGCTATATTTCCTTGCGCCCGCTGCTTATTCAGGCGGCGATCTTCGAGGGACTCACGACTGGCCTTGGTCTTCCAGGGCCGCAGGTCTTGCTGTGCCAGGCCGCTCCAGCGGTGGTATCCAGCCTCCAGCTCTTCTTCTTCGGCACCTGGCTTCCCCACCGCGCGCCGGCGGATGCGCGCACGGGCCGCCACGTCATCCAGAGCACAAACTTTCCGGGCTGGCTCAGCTTCTTGACCTGCTTCCACTTCGGCTATCACAAGGAGCACCACGACGTGCCTCGGGCGGCGTGGTGGCAGCTGCCGGCGGTTCGGCGTGCTGCGGTGAAGCAGCGCGTCCTGCTTCACCAGTAGCAATCGCATCAGGCTGGCTGCTTGCGCGCTGGTCGATGGGCCGCACCTGCCCGGTCACGGCACCGCGCGGAGGTCGAGCCAGCTGGTGGTGTCGCAGCCGAAGTCTCCCTCCGTTGCGGTGACGAGGCGGACATCACCAGGCACCACCGTCACCGCCCCCATGTCCTCGGCGGCGGTGTAGGAGTACAGGATCTCGCTCTCCCATAGGGTTGCACCATTCTGGACAATCGAGAAGCTCGCGCCGCTTGAGCAGTCGCTGCCGAACAGCTGCAGGCCCACCGCTCCTCGGAGGGTGGTCGCGCCTTCTGGAACCTGGATGGTGACATCGCTGGGCGCGTGGGTGTAGAGCCCGGTGCAGTAGTGCTGATCCAGCACGTCAAAGCCAATGCAGAGCTCGCTGGTTCCGACACAGTTCACCTCGTCGTTCCCCCAGTACCAGCCATCTACGGTGACCGCTCCCCAGCCCACAGTGCCCTGGGGGGACATGTCTCGGGCGGGGGTGGCGCTGGCCTCCAGGGAGGCGCAGTCTGCGACCTCTTCTCCGAGCTCGTTGGAGAGTCGGGTGTGCAGGTACAGGAGATCGTTGGCGACAGCCTGCTCGAAGGCGGTCGCGCTGCTGAGCGGATCCACCGCGGCATCCTCGGCCAGCAGTGCTTCGTACTGCCGCACCTTGGCCACGAGGTTGTCGTATGAGAGTGGGCCTGCGGTCAGCGCTTCGATGGTGGCGTCGACATCTCGGCCATGGTCAATCTGTCGCTGCATCAGCACATCGACATAGGGCTCGCCGCTGAACGGATCGTAGGCGAAGGCGCTGGTGGCCCAGGGCATCCTGACGTCGACCTGGAGTGCTGCCTGGAGCCCCAGGGCGGCGAAGTCGAAGTTGTAGTCCCAGGGGATGATGCGCCAGGTGCCGTGGAGATCGTCAGGGTCCGCGTCGAGGTCTGGGTCGTTGTAGAGGTAGAAGTTGTTGCCGTCCGCAGAGAATGAGTCCTGGCTGCCCGCGAGGGTTCTCACGATGGACTCTGTGAAGAAGGCGTCCACATCGAGCACAGCAGCGAGCTCTTCGTCGCTTCCGTCGGCGACGATGGTCGTGAGGTGCTCGAGGTCGCTGCCGTCGCCCTCGATCTCCGTGTTGTATTGAAAGTAGCTGAGCGCGTCGGTGAGGGGCATGAGGCCGTGTCCTCGGATCCCATCGATGGAGTACAGGGGGCCATCGTCGTTGCCGAAGTTGCGCACGAGGAAGCGGTCGTCGATGGCCTCCATGACCGTGTAGAGGCCCACCGACTCGCCGTTGACGGTCACCCGGGCCCAGCCGGTTCGCGATGCAGGGATGCCGGCGCTCCGAAGCATCCACGGGCCGAGCGCGTCGTGCATGAGGCTGGCGTCGTAGTAGCCATTCCGAAGCTTCAGGGTCTCCAGTCCGCGCCACCGCTGGCCGGACACGTTTCGGTTGAAGTCGATCTTCAGCGGAGGCTTTCCTGCCACGAGGCTGGAGTATCCAAACGCTCGGACCCCCACCTCGGCCACCGACTCGTCCACCCAGCGGAATTCTGCGGCGTGCCAGGTCTCCGACCAGGGATCCTGCGCGATGTTCAGCCAGGCATCCTCGGACATCGTCAGCGCGATCTCGTAGATGATGCTGTCGTCGAAGACCGCGTCTGCGGGATCCGGGGGCACGCCGTCGCCGGGTGGCACCTCCTCCACAGGCACCGTGTCGGCGTCACTCGTGTCGCTGTCTGGTGCGGCTGGTGCGCTGTCGCTGGGTGCAGTGCTCGTCCGGTCTTCCGCCGAGCAGGCACCCATTGACCCCATGAGCAGAATCAGGGCGAGCGGTCTGCGGAGGTTCATCATGATGAGATTTATACGCATGCAATCTCGCGCAAGGCAATCGATCTGATGGGCACCAGCCTTTATCGAGCGTGAGCGATCAGCATCGGTCACCGTCTGCTCATGGGGCTGCGCGCAGACACGCCATGGCGACTTGGGGACCCTCCGCTGCGCCCGCTCCACGGGGGCATCGCTTCCCCCTACGGTGGGGATCGGGGGCGCGTGCGTCGTGCATGAGCACGCCCCTGCCGAGCAAGCGCGCGACACATTGATGGAATCGATCGAAGACATCAGGGTCTTGGCTTGATGGTTCCGTCCTGGTCAGCAGCACCATGGGTTTCGCGTCGGCGATGCCGACACGATGGGTGACCGGACCTTCACCTCTCCCCATCTCCTCATGATGGGCTACGAGCTCATCCAGGAGGTTCCTGGCGGTGAGGGGCTGGATGTCCTGATGGTGAGCAGCGTCTCTGTCAGCGGGCTCAACCAGTCGAAGCCCGTGCCGGTCTTCAACCTGCTCCTCGGCGTAGAGCGCTCTGATGCCCTCCAGCTCGGGATCGGGCCATCGGTCTCCTGGAGCATGCCGGCCGACGAGAGCCTGCACATGATCCTCACCGCCGGCTGGGTGGTCTCGAACGGTGCGCTGGATGTGCCGCTGAACCTGTCCTGGATCCCGGACATCAACAACCGAGACTGCCTCTTCGCGACCACGGGCGTCACGTTCTGAGCGGCTCCTCGCTGATGAGGCGGAAGCTGAGGACGCTGGCGCGGTAGTGAGCGGGCACCGCGCGTCGGCTGGCACACCGAAGCTCGTCGGGCTCCGCCTGCCAGGATCCGCTGCGCACCGCGATGAGCTTGCCGTCCATCATCGACATGGTCCACTCTGCGACGTTGCCGGCCATGTCCTTGCAGCCGAACACCGAGGTGTCTATCGGGAAGCTGCCCACGGGCATTGGTCCGGGCTGATCGGGGATGGAGCGTGCCATGTTGGCGAAGCGGGGGTCGAAGACATCCCCCCACGGCCACGCCCTCCCATCGACCCCGCGTGCTGCCTTCTCCCACTCTTCTTCTGTGGGGAGGCGCATCGGTCGTCCGGTCTGCTCGGTGCACCAGCGCGCATAGGCCACTGCGTCGTGGAAGCTGACCCCGATGACCGGCCAGCTCAGCTCCCAGCTCTCCGGGAGGCTCCAGCCCTCCTCGCTGTGTGTCCAGGCGGTATCGGCAGCCCCGAAGCGCCCCTGCCGACCTGGGGTCCGGCGGAACGCCTCTTCCTCGGGGAGGGCGTTGAGGAAGTCGCGCCATGCCCGGCAGGTGACCGGACCCTCCATGATGAAGCGATCTCCGATGGTCGGCCGACAGGGCTCCACTGCGCGTCGGGCGCTGCGGTCTCCGCCCAGCCGAAACGGACCGCTGGGCATGTACAGCCAGCCCTCGCCGATCTGCTCAGGGGTGTAGAAGCGGAGGGTGCCCTGGTGGTGCTCCAGCCTCCCGAGCGCGACGGGGTAGTGGGTGACCGCACCGCTGGGCGCAGTGGCGGTGATGAGGTAGCTGCCGGTGGGCAGGGCCAGTCGCCTCAGGGGAAGCTCTTGGTGATCGATCACCTCTGAGATTAGCCTTCGGTTGTGCTCGATGAAGGACGAGATCTCGACGGAAGCGCCCTCGGTTTCGGTATCGAGGGAGAGGTGTGTGGGGGAGACCAGCGTGGTTCCCTTGCGCTCTGGATCGGCCACGAGCACCTGCTGACGGGCCAGCCAGGCCTCCCGTGCGTCTCCCCGGGCCTCTGCGTCCACCATGCGCTCCCACCACAGCTCGCCGAGGGTAGACTGGCTCTCCCGGCTCTCTGGAAGCAGGGTGGCGGCGAGCGTGGCTTGCTGGGTGGCGCGTAGCCAGCTGAGCCACCGCTCGCTGGTGAGCTGGTAGACGCGATCCTCGGCCTCCCAGAGCGGACGCTTGTGGTGAAGATCGGCGTATCCCGGAATCTTCTGGCTCTGGACCAGGACGACCCGGCGCTCCTCGTCCAGCCGCACACCCAGCTCATGCCACCGCAGCAGGTGCTCGCGTGCCTCGTCCATCAGGGACGCGCCCATTGCCAGACGGTGCTGCACATCTGCCAGCGCGGACAGGGCACCGTCGAGCAGAACCAGCAGCTCACGGCAGGAGCACCGCTGGTCTGCCTCAGGCTGAAGTGCTGCGGTCAGGGTCGCCGCCAGCTCGGAGTTTGGCGCCTCGGGGATGCGCGCGTGACGCCACCGGGCGACGAAGCTGCCGAGATCCTCTCCTCGACGTCGGGGGCGGAGGCGTCGGCCAGAGAACAGCTCCCAGATGAGCACCCCCAGCGCATAGACATCGGCGTTGCTGGAGGGGGGCTGGCCGAAGAGCAGCTCCGGCGCGGCATAGGCCGGATCTCCGGTAAATGTACCCAGCGGGCCGGTGCTCGCACCGGACCAGTCCATCAGGTAGGGCTCCCAGGATGGGCCCACGCCGATGTTGCCCGGGTGAATGTCGCCGTGCACGATGCCGTGCTCATGAGCGCGTGCGAGCGCATCGGTGATCGCCCTCACCAGCGACAGGCGTCGCTCAATGGGGGAGGCCATCAGGGCCTCGGGCGCCTCGAGGAGCACCTCCAGGGTGCGCTCTGGTGCGAGCGCATACTCCACACACAGCAGCCCATCTGCGGCCACAATACGGTGAACCGGCAGGATGGCGGGGTGCTTGAGGCGAGCGGTCAGGCGGGCCTCGTCCAGCAAGGCCGTGCGGGCCTCGGTGCCGCCATCGGGGCGACTGATCTTGACGGCGACGGTGCGCTCTAAGATCGGATCCGTTGCGCGAAACACCCACCCCCAGCCCCCACGCGCCAGCAGACTGGGGTCGACCAGCCCGAGCGATGCTGGAAGCGATGGCTCATCGACCGGGAGGATGACCTGCCGGGATGCGCCCGGGACCATGCCCTCCAGTAGCGTCTCGAAGTCGCTCACAGCAGTCCCTCCCGGGTCATGAGTCGATGCAGCCACTGCCGACTGATGCCCAGCCTCTTGGACGCCTCGCCTCGGCTGCCCTTCGTCGCAGCCAAGGCGATGATCACCTGCTGGCGCTCGAAGGCGGCGACCGATTCCTTGAGCGCGCTTCCGGTGTGCTGCGCGCTGGAGGGGGCACCGGGAACGTGGAGGTGCTGGCTGGACAGCGCGCCGCCGCCGATCGCAAGGCATCGGGCCGCAGCGCTTCGGAGGGTGTTCTCCAGCTGGCGCACGTTGCCAGGCCAGTCCCGTGCGGTCAGCACATTGATCGCGGCGGGATCGAGGTGCATCTGTGCCGCACCGGGCAGCTCGTCCTGGATGCGGTTCAGCAGGTGCTCCGCGAGCGCGGGGATGTCTGCGCGCCGATCTCGCAGCGGCGGCACCGGAACCACACAGGCTGCCAGGCGGTAGTAGAGGTCTTCGCGAAAGTCCCCGTCCTGGAGCGCCTGGTGGGTGGCGGCGACCACGCGACCTGTGAAGTGCAGGGTCTGCTCGCCGCCGACCCGCTGGTAGGTGCCCTCCTGGAGCAGCCGCAGCAGCTTGACCTGCAGTGGACCGGAGAGCTCGCCGATCTCATCGAGGAACAGCGTGCCCTTGCCCACCCGGCTGACCAGCCCATGTCGTGTCCGCTCCGCTCCGGTGAAGCTTCCCTTCTCGTGCCCGAACAGCTCGCTCTCGGCCAGGGACGCCACGATGGCGCCGCAATTGACCGCCAGAAAGGGCGCATCACGTCGCGGAGACAGGTTGTGGAGCGCGCGGGCAATGGCCTCCTTTCCCGTTCCGGTCTCACCGAGAATGAGGGCCGGCCAGGGCATGGGGGCGAAGGCATGTACGGTCTGGGAGAGCGCCTGCATGACTGGTGTCTCGCCGACCAGTCCAGGAACCCTGGGCACCTTCGGGGAAGGCTGAGGACTGGGCACGCGCGCATCCAGGGTGCGCCCGGCCAGGGCACACAGCGCGGAGAGCTGAAGCCGATGTGTTCGGGTAAACCGACCGGGCGCATCGGGATCGACCAGGTAGAGGACACCGGAGGTGCCCACGGGGAGGCACCCCACCGAGCGCAGCGTGTAGGCGCGCACGCTCTCGGCCGCTCCGAACCGGGCGTCAGCGGTGGCGTCGTTGCTCCAGGAGGGGCGTCCTTCGGCAGCAACCTGACCGACGACGGTTCGGGAGATGCTGGAGGGGGGGGGCACGGCCTCGTCGCGGTCTCCGGCGAAGGCTTGGATGCTGATGCGGTTCTTCGCGGGGTCGCCCTTCCAGGTCAGCCCCCAGGCTCTCGGCACGCCGGTGGTCTCCTTGGCGATGTCTACCAATGTGGACAGGAGGGACTGGGGGGTGCTGGCGTGGAGCAGCGCCGGCAGGTGACTCTGGGCCCAGATGAGGGCTTCTGCAGTCAACATCAGGCGCATGAAGTCTTCCTCCAGCTCCTCTGCAAGTGCGGGGTCAAAGATCGATACGCGGTGAAGGCTTCGGGGAAGGGGTGGCTTGCTCATGCCGGGACTCTTCCAGTCTCAGGTTGAAAAGTCAACGATCGGAGACGTCGAGACGGTGTAACCGATGCCCAGTCCCATTCTGCTGTTTCGTGAAGACGTGACGGGCTCCGGTTTGGTGTGCTGGGGCTCGGAGTCTGTCATCACAGTGTTGTGATGCATCCTGCAGTGGACGCGCAGTACGTCCGCCGGCTCGCCGGTGCATCCGATCAGTCCATTCAAGCTTATATAAGTTGAAATTTAGACAGGTTAAATAGTGAAATGGTATTTATAACCTGATGAAAGCCTCATACCTGTTTGTCGCACTTCTCCTCTCTTCTGCCTGCGATGACAAGCCGCCGCCGCTGGCTGTCGACACCAGCGACACCGCCACCCCTGACGGCGATGCAGATGGCGACGGATTCGTCGCGGGGCTGGACTGTGATGACAACGATTCGGCGGCACACCCTGGCGCGACCGAGGTGTGCGACGAGATCGACAACGACTGCGACGGCGAGGTCGATGAGGGCTACGACCTCGACGCGGACGGCTGGGCTTCCTGTGCGGGAGACTGCAACGACGACGACCCATCCATCCGGCCCGGAGTCACCGAGAGCTGCGACGAGATCGACAACAACTGCGACGGCGAGATCGACGAGGGGCTGGGAACCCTTCAGTATCCCGACGCCGACAGCGACGGCTTCGGTGACGACAGCGCGCCGGTGACCGCCTGTGAGCTGCTCGACGGCCACATCGAGCAGGGCGGCGACTGCGACGACAGCGATGCCGCCACCTGGCCTGGTGTCGCGGTGCTGGACTCCAC
>JAQXDW010000096.1 GCA_029251165.1 Myxococcota bacterium | reverse complement strand
AGCAGGAGCAGGAGCAGGAGCAGGAGCAGGAGCAGGAGCAGGAGCAGGAGCAGGAGCAGGAGCAGGAGCAGGAGCAGGAGCAGGAGCAGGAGACGTGCGAGACCAAGTCAGAGACTCTGAGCGACGCAACAGCTTAAATCCTTTATTCAAGTCTTAGTAAGTCCATTCACAGGGTCGTTAAAAACTTTCGACGCAACAGGTATAGTGAGACCTAAGGAGGAGGTTACGTCAGCTGCATCCGACCCCAGAAGAGAGGGCTAAATCATGGAAGACAAGATGAGTAAGCTGACCATCGAGATCGGCGGAAGAATGTACCAAGACTGGGATAACGAAGTATTCAGCTGGGATATAGACAACCCAATAAGAATATTCTTAGATGAAACGCTTCTCCTCTCCAAGAGCTTCAGAGACTTCTCCATCCTCGAGGAAACCAACGAAAACGAGGCCGTCTCAAGCACAGTAAATGAGCTAAGTTACTATAAAATAGTCAAGCCACAGACTTGCCAAGTGGAAACGGAGAGCGGGGAGTCCGTCCGCATACCATACGTCGTCTGCAACATAAAGAGCACAGGAGAGACGGTAATCAAATATGGAAAATGGCACCTGAAAGCAGAGCTTAGCGTCAAGAACAGCTTCCAGCTCACAGACTTAATCTTTGTAAAGTTAGAGAACTTAGCAAACGCCATTCAATCAGGGGAGCCTAATTTCGCTTCTATTGTGTGCCTTGAAGGGCATGGTGAGATCCTCTTCAAAGAGGTCGCCTCAAACATCAAAGATCAGTACGACTGTGAAATTCGTTAAAATCGCGAGCAGGGATGACTACGCTCGCGGACAGGGTCTTTAGGTTGGGGGCGAGAGAGAACGGAGAGGGCTGCCGGCGAGGTCGCCGAACATGAGCTGCGCGCCGTCGTCAGTGGCGACCTGGAGGATGGCTCCAGCGAGGACTGTGCGCAGACGGGACATGAGCACTCCAGTGCGGACCCAGCGCCTCTACCTTCCACCAAGACGGGGCGACTTCAGGTGAGCAGTTGTTCCGCCTCAGCCAAGCACATCCAGTACACACTGATACGCTGCATCTCCCCAGACCACTAAGCGGAGGGTCTGGGGATTCCCAGATGTCTCCTGACTCCATGCCTTCACCACACCCAGCATCACCTCGCTCCCCTGACGAATGGAGAGTCCTCCCGTCCCCGTTCCAAGCAGCGGTAGCGACAGCGAGGTCAGGTTGGTCTCCGAGGCAAGCTCCAGCGCCCGTCGGGTAGCCTGGGCGACAACCGCCGCCTTGCCCGACACCGCATTGACGTGCACGATGGCCGTCGCATACGGCAGTCCATGGGCACCCGTGACCACACCGCCTCCAGGCTCCACCCCACCCACACCGGCCAGGCCCGTCAATTCAACCTGTAGAGACGGCCGCGTCTGACGGGAGATGGCCCCGGAAACACCCGCCCCCAGACGGAGGAACCGGTTGGAGGGGTTGACCAGACCGTCGGTGGGGATGCGGATGATGTCTCCCTCAACAACCACCAGCGTCCGGCCGCTGATGAGCTCATACCGCTGCGAGAGTCCTGAGCCTGGCAGGGCCTGCTCGACCCGCTCCAGCGCAGTGCGAGATCTCACGAGAAGAATGACCGATGCAGTGGTTCGGTGAAGGCGTTCGGCAAGCTCAAGGATGGTCGCGTCTGACAGCGGTGCGCACGCTCCGAGTACAATCGGAGACGTGCCGTCCCAGGCATCTTCGACCTCTTCGCAGACCTCCTCAAGCGAGAACTCAGGGCCGCAGTCGAGGAGCGTGTCGGATGCATCAAGGGGCCCAATCTGAACAGCAACTGGCATGTCGTCTCCACTGCTGACAGGGTTCTCAGGGCCACGTTCTACCACCTCTCGTTGTTCGCTGCTGTGCACTCAATGTTCAGCCTGCGTGGTGACTTCGCCGCCCCTCAGACGCAGCTCGCGGCGGCTCAACCCCACAGGAACATGGCGAAGTCTGCACGGTGCGTCTATCCTGAGTCCAATATTTCACTCTTTAAACCTGAATATTTGAGGTGATTGTTGGTCGTAACTTGGCTCGATATACTGCACCGCAACTCCCGAGGAAACAAGATGCCGAAACTCCAGAGTATTCTCCTGGGCACCCTGTGTGTCACGCTCGCTTCGTGTGAACGCATTCAGCCCGAGAACTGCGAAGGCCTGGTCATGGACAACAGCATCCACATCAACGGTGTCGATGTGTCCTGGACCACGACCGGGTCCACGACCCTGTCCATCGCCTACACAATCGACGGCGGAGAGGCCATCACCCGGGTCATCTCGGACTCAAAGCAGACCGATCACACCGGTCGTCTGTATGGGCTGCCGGCGCTCGCCGAGATCGCCTACACAGCCACCGCCGACAGCGGCGAGGATGTCACCACCTGTGAGGGCAGCCTCACCACAGGCAACCTCCCGCCGGGGCTCCCGCAGATCAGCCTGACGGTCCACGACCCCGATCAGATCTCCTCGGAGCGCTACCTGGTCGGCACGGCGATGCAGGAGTCGGACTCCTACCCCTTCATCATCGATCGAGAGGGAGAGGTCGTCTGGTACTGGATGAGCGATGAGATCGCCTCCGTGCCTCAGGTCGAGGTCGCCTCAGACGGACGCGGGATGCTCATCGGCACGTTCTCGTTTGATCGCTCCATCGACACCGGGGCGATGATCCGGGTCGACCTGTTCGGAGAGATCATCGAGTCGATCCCGATGACCAACGGTCACCACTTCTTCGAGCAGCTCTCCGACGACACCTTCGCCTACCCATCCATCGACGTCCGGGAGTGGGGCAGTCCGAAGGGCAATACCGACGTGGTCGGCGATGCAGTGGTCGAGGTGACGGTCCTGGATGACGGCGAGGACCGCGTCGAGGTGTTCAACATCTGGGACTGGAGAGAGCCTGAGGTGCACGAGTTCTTCTGGGGCAACTTCTACCCCCAGGGCTCGGACTGGAGCCACCTCAACAGCATCCACACCCTCCCCGACGACCAGCTCATCATCTCGCTGCCCTTCCTCTCCACCGCCCTGGTGATCGAGCGCAGCACCGGCAGCGTGCTTCGCGAGTTCTCCCCGGAGGAGTACACCTTCGTCAACTCCGGGCTGGTCGAGGCCCACGATCTCCGCCTCATCGACGACGGCCAGACGCTCACCGCCATCAGCCACTACCCCGCCGTCACGATCGCCATCGAATACGAGATCGACGAAGAAGCGAAGACGCTCACGCCGGTCTGGACCCACGATGCCGGGATTCGCAGCAACTTCATGGGGCAATTCCATCGCCTGGAGAACGGCAACCGCCTGATCAACTATGGCAGCGCCGGCATCATCCAGGAGGTCACCGAGTCTGGAGAGGTGGTCTGGGAGCTCCAGTCGGAGCTGGGCTCCTGGTTTGGCAACAGCGAACTGATTGACGATGTCTACGAAGCAGGTGGTATCTGAGCACGGTGTTTTGATCGGGAATGTCAGACGCGGTACGGTCAGTGGATGCTGCCCCTCTCGATCCTGATCGCTGGTTGTTTCTTCGACACAGAGACCACCACCCCCAATCCTGAGCCCACTCCGGCACCGGCACCTGCGCCTGCGCCGGCACCCACACCGGCCCCCCCGCCCACGCCCGCCGCAGACTGGAAGGGAGCACCGATCTCACCAGGCAGCGCGGGTGTGGTCCAGGTTCCTGTCGATGGCATCGGCAGCGTAGCGGTGCGCGTGGTCAATCCTCAGACCGCCCGCTACGCAGAGGGGGCACCGGTTGTGGTGCTCGTCCCGACCTTCTTCACCCCCGAGCGCGGCTTCACGGAGTCGCCCTCCGCCGAGGAGCTGGGCATGGTCACCGTGACCCTGCTCTACCCCGGAGTCTCCGATCCACGGACGGGCTCGAAGAGCGACGGAACTGAGGACTTCGGCGGCCCAGACAGCATCCAGGCGCTCGCTGCGACCATGCGGTATGCCAGCGGTCTGCTGGCCGACACCGACGGCGGCACCGTCCAGGCCCGGACCGGCGGCACCGCGCTGAAAGAAAACGTCGGCGTGTTCGCCTTCTCTCATCCCGGGATGGCGGCGGTCAACGCATTCGCTCACCACGGCGCGGAGCTCGCAGGCTCAGTGGACTGGTACATCGGCAGCGAGAACCCGACCCTGGGCGCCCAGGCATCCCTGGAGATTGCGCACTGGGACACGGACAAGCGCGCTGCGGTAAACCCCGCATACACCGGTCACACCGAGAGCGGCGTCACCATCGACTACAGCCAGGTCACCTGGCAGACCGACTCGGAGTATCCCGAGGGGCGCCCCCGCTTTGGCGACCATGTGCTCTCGCACAAGGTGCCGGAGATGTACGGCAAGCGGACCTACTCCGCTGAGCTGACCCAGGCCCTGAAAGACAACGACGTGTTCGGCGGGGGGGAGTGGCCCTCGGATGTCTCGAACCCGGAAGAGGCGAAGGAGCTCTGGGCCTATCGGAGCTCGATCGACAAGTACCCCATGCTCAAGGGCAAGGTCGATGACCTCAAGGTGATGCTGGTGTTCAACACCGAGGTGCACGTCCAGCCCGCACCCGATCTGCCGCAGGTCCACCAGGCATGGCATGGCTTCCACGAGACCGCCGGACTCTGGACCCGCATCAACCCCGACTCGGCCTATGTCCTGAGCCTCAGCAAGGCGCGCCCGCTGACGACCTCCGAGCACCCGGCGAACACCAGCCCCACGGACTGGAGCACCATCACCGAGTGGGGATACCCGCCCTCAGGTCGCATGGCCCGAACGATCCACACCTACGCCGCCATCGCCGAGATGGCGGATCGCAGCCAGCTGAACGACTGGTCCGCAGATCTCGGCGCGGTGCTCGTCGAGGGACCGTCGCCCTCACCTCCCTCGGGCAGCAAGGGCAAGGGCAAGGGCGGCAAGGGCGGCAAGGGCGGCAAGGGCGGCAAGGGCGGCAAGGGCGGCAAGGGCGGCAAGGGCGGCAAGGGCCAGCGGGGACCCCAATGATCT
>JAQXDW010000079.1 GCA_029251165.1 Myxococcota bacterium | reverse complement strand
ACGGAAGTTAAGCTCCCGGGCGCCGATGGTACTGCCAGGGAAGCCTGGTGGGAGAGTAGGTTATCGCCGACCTGAGCCGGCTCGCTTTATGCGAGCCGGCTCTTTCTACTTCTGGAATCCTCTCCAGTGGTGGAATGGTCGTGGCATGTCTGTCGTTCATGTTGTTCACGGCGCATGCCCTTGAAGGGAAGAGGCGCGAACCCACGAGTCACCTGTTGTCATCGAACAGGACTGGTGCGATGATTCACGTTCTCAGCACCTACGCCATCTGCCGGGTCAATGCATTGGCAGCATCCAATCTTGGGCTGTTGCTTCAGGCCGAGCACTTCTCTCGCTGAGAACGCGGTGGTTCGGATTCAAGCAGCATTACCCACAAAAAACACCTGGGTCTTTCGATAGCCTACCTGTAACAATGGTATTCCTCATTGGTGATCCGTGCAGTTTTCACCCTTCTCACCCGGGGGATCTCACTGTGTCTGATCAGACTACGCTGACAGGCATGTGCCAGCGCAGCTGCGGCTCGAAACAGGGGCATGTCATCTAAAACGCATGCACTGGAGAGGCCTTCTCTGAAGGGCCTTACAGAACGGGCTGTAGAGAGGCTCCTTACACAAGTTCGCCTCTGGTAGCAGCAGCGTGATCCACAGGGGATCTGAGGCACTCATGCCGAGCAGCATGACGCATCGCTGAGCCGCAGCAGGGGTGGTAGGCTCGTGCTTCAGAACACTGGAGATTCGATGCTGTTGTCCCTGCTCGCCTGCGCGGTGAAGCCCCCGATGGATCTTGGGAGCTTCGCTGCTGATCAGGTGCTTCTCTCCGACACCCAGACCCTCTCCCACCTGGCTGATGCTGGAGGAGAGAGAGACCTGTCTGCCCTGCTTCGCTCAGACGGGAGCATCTTCACGTCTGCACCGAACCCCTCTGCGCTCTTTACCGCACAGCATGAGGCGCACCAGTCGCTGCCGCCGCTCACAGAGTCGACCGAGCTGCGCGTCTTGACCTACAACACTGCCCTGCTCAGCCGAAGCTACCTCGGTACCCTCGTCGAGATGCCAGAGATCGATACTCGCCGTGAGCAAATGGGGGAGAAGCTGTTCACTGCCGGCTACGATGTCCTGCTTCTCCAAGAGGTGTGGGAGTGGGAAGATCTGCTCGCACTCCAGGTCGAGGGGGCTGGGTATGGCTACGCTGTCTACGGCGGCACTGCCGGACTTCACAGCGAGCATGGCCTCGCCATCGCGGTTCGTGAAGCCATCATCGACTGGAGCGTGCCGCAGGAGCAGGAAGAGCAGCAGTTCGATGCACAGCGAAAGCTTGAGTATTGGCCAGGGCCGGATGTTCGTCGGGGCTGGCTGACCTGGAGCTTCACCCTCGCGGGGACGTCTCAGCGTGTTCACCTCTACGACATCCACGCCACCTCGTTTGTCAGCTTCTGGCTTCAGCGGGAGCTTCAGGCGCGTCAGGTGGGAATGGAGATCGCTTCTCGTCCAGCAGAAGACATCGTGCTCCTCGGCGGTGATCTCAACTCAGGTCCATACTATGACACTGACGTCTGGACGGACGGTGCTGGCGAGGCGGTTCCGGAGTGGTGGCGCAATGCCGCAGCATATGCCCTGTGGCTGCACTATGGCGAGATGTACGATGCCCTCAATGCGGTCCGGGTGCCTGAGGATGTCAAACTCGGCAAGACCATTCCCGCTGATCACACCACGTACCTTACGGAGCCATATGGGCAGCGCGAGTGGTGTGATGAGGTCGCAGGAACTGTGTTCTCAGCGACGGACTGCAATACCTTGTATTACCAGAGCTACGGCGGGACAGAATTTCCGGCGCGGCTGGACCATGTCTTCATCCGAGATCCGGGTGCTGTGGTTCGGGTGCAGAGCGCAGGGCTGGTGCTGAGCGAGCCGATGCCCTTTGACACCGGGGCCTTTGAGCTGTCGGACCACTATGGGGTCGAGACGGTCTTGGAGATCGCGTACTGACCAGTCTCGGTTGATGTTTATCCTGAGAATGGTGCCGTAAACGGGGTAACGCCAGGAAAGTGTGTGGCGGGGTCGAGCCCGAATGACTGAAGGACACCGGCGACGAAGTGGGCTGCGCTGAGTGTCTGACCGCTTCCGGTTGCTTCTCCGGTGGACAGGTCGATGGGCTGGCCGACCAGGGCCTCGTTGCTCACCCCGAAGCGCGCTCCGCCTCGTACCCCAGCGCCGACGAGCATCGCGGAGGTGTAGGGCCAGTGATCCTTGCCCTGCTGGCTGTTCAAGACGGGGGTTCGTCCCATCTCGCTGAGGACGAGGAGCGTCGTTCGATCCAGAAGGCTGCCGCCGCCGGGTGCGGAGGCTGCGGCGAGTCGATCCATGAGCGTGAGGAGTCGCTCGAAGTTGTGTTCATAGCAGGCGGACTGTTGACGCTCGTTGCTGATGTGAGAGTCCCAGAAGCTGTAGTCCGGCAGGGAGCCCTCGATGATGAGGCTCCGGCTGAGTCCCATCGAGAGCGCAGAGATGCCCTTCTCAACGAGGGTGTCTTCGTCAGCATCAGCGGCGATGTCCAGTTGGCCTGCACCGGACTCCAGCGCGGTTAGGCGGTCGGTCGCGTCGATGTAGTCTTCCAGGTACGGATCTGGACGTGCTGCAGCGAGCCCTTCAGCGGTCGCGGTGAGGTAGTCGCGGGTAAGGACCTCCCCGCGAGTGGAGTAGCGCCCTGCGTTGGGGATCACGCCGGTCATGGTCTGGGTCAGCGTCGGGGAGAGCGGGACCATGAAGGCGCCGAGCTCACCTGGGTAGCGTGGGCCGGAGAGGACGAGGTGAGGGAGGGCAAGCGCAGCACCGGTCTGAGAGGCGATGAGGGTCGGAATGTCTGCTGCGGTCTGATTGCTGGAGCCGGTGAGCATCATCTGGGTGCACTTGGCGTGGCTGATCGAGCCCACTGCGATCCCGTTGACAAAGGCCGTCTGGTTCGCCCAGTTCTCTAAGAAGTTGCGGACAGAGGGGCGCTCCATGGAGTCGGCAAAGGTCAGCCCGCTGATGCTGGCCTCCTCGCATGCACCCCGATCCAGCGCGTTGCTCTCGAAGTGGGGATCAAAGAGCATCGCCGGATCCCAGCCGCCGTCGTTCCAGTAGATGACCAGGAAGCGGTCGGTGGCCTTGGCGGCAGACACAGGGCGGAGCGCGGCGAGCGCTGAGAGGGCCAGCGAGCCCTGGAGGAGCCGGCGTCTGCTCACCATGTGACCCCCTCGATCAACAAAGCACTCTCTGCCCAGGTGTCGTCGCCTTGAAACGGAAACGCCTCATCTTCCTGGTCGAAATCCGGCGAGTAGTGATCGGTCCGTAGAGACTGAAGGAGGGTGTCTTCGGTTCCGATCCAGCGTCCAGACAGGATGCGGATCTGGGAGAGGTGCCAGGCGTGGACCTCGCCGGAGTCTTCGATCATCACGACCTCAGTGGGGTTGTGATCGACGCTGCGGTTGTCGATGGTCGGGGGGGCCCCGTAGCTCACGGTCCAGGTCTGCTCTTCAGTGGTGACCAGCCCGTCCTCTTCCACCTCTGCGCTGACGGTGGTGGTCCAGTCATCGGGGAACTCGCTGGAGGTTATCGGGATGAGGGGATCGAACAGCACCGAGCGCTCGACACCGAAGAGCTCAGGATCAAGCAGGGTGTAGCCCCCAAACCAGACCATGCTTCCCTCGATGAGGTAGTACTCCTCCAGCCACAGCTCCCCGGCGAAGCTCTCGCGACGGACCACACTCCAGCTCTCCTCCCGGGAGATGCTCACGATGAACTCTGCGCTGATGACGTCTGGGAGGGTGTGGTCGAATTGCGGCAGCGGGTTGGGTGCATCATCTGCACAGTCCAGCCACCTTGAGAGCCGCTCGAGCTGCTCGGTGCTCAGTCCTCCGCCGGGCGGCATGTCACCTTCTTCCAGCACCCGGGCCCGGATGCGGTCGGTGTGCTGCTGAGCGCCCTCGAGGGTCTCCAGATCGATGCCCTCCGGTGCGCCGTAGCGCTGACTGCCCACGAGGCGGCTGCTGTGGCAGCCCGCACAGAAGTCCAGCATCAGCGGCTGTCCCGCTCCCCACCAGTCTGTGCTTCCGCAGGTCTCGGCAGCATCGGCAGGAGTGGCGGGCGGGGGGCTGTCCTTACAGGCCAGCAGGAGCATGAGCAGCATCAGTACATCACCATGCGAGGATGGCGAATCAGAGCGGCGAGCGTCTGGGGCCAGGGGTGGAGGTCGGTCTCTTCGTCGAACGCGACCCACAGGTCATAGAGGGCATCGATCTCAGGGCTGTCCGCCTCTACCGGCATGCTGAGGAAGCGGGTGTGCCACTCGGCGAGCTGTGCACGGACGGTCGGCTCGTCGGTGGAGTTCAGCTCCGCGATGGTCAAGAGGAGCGGCTCGCTGCGAGAGAGATCCGTGTTGATCGCGTCGTAGGCCATCTGACGTGCCGCCCAGGCCATCATCACGCTGTTGCCCACTCCCGGGCGCTGGTTGCGCTGGAGAACGGTGACGTCGTCCGTCCCGCCGCCGAGGACACGGAGCTCGGGATCCCAGGCCAGCGCCTTGAGGCCCTCATCCTGTTGGGTACCTGGATCCCATGCGCCGAGGTCACTCAGGGCAGTGTAGAGCTGCTCTGGCGGCAGCACCCGCAGCCCAGCGGCGCGGTATGCCTGGGAGTTGACGATGCTTCGGACCAGCGCGCGAGTGTTCCCGCTCTCTGAGAAGGCGCGAGACAGGCTGTCGAGGCTCTCCGCGTCGGGATCTTGTCGGGTGAGGCCGGTGATGAACCGCTCAGTCGCGCACTGATAGAACCGCGGGTCTGCTGCAATCATCGCGCCGAGATCCGAGAGGTCTGAGCCAGGATGTCCGTAGTATGACGGCGCTCCGGAGGACTCTGCGAGCAGCTCGAGGTTCTGGTGCTCGCTGTAGTGGACGTACTGGTACTGAGGGTGGTTGTCAGACTTCTGCGCGAAGCCGCTGAAGAAGAGCGACAGGGGGTCGAGGGTGGCGTGGCAGGAGAGGCAGGCTGGCTGGGTGCTGACCGCCGACTCGACCAGGGCAAGGTCTGCGGGGTTGATGTCGAAGTCAAACCCACCCTCGCGATCGAGGAAGTCGCTGCACAGCAGGGTGGTGGCGACGGTGTTGGCTCGGGTCCGGTTGAAGTTGACGGCGTCTGCGGTGTAGCGGAGCCAGAGCGCGTTGGTGGAGAGGATGCCGGCCATCGGTCGACCGTCATCGTAGCTCCCCCAGCTCCAGGCGGTGCCGGACTCAGGGAGATCCCATGCAGCCGAGAGGTCGGCCTGCACCGGGGTCTGGGTGGCGGTCACGATGTCGGAGAACGGTCGGCGATCTTCCAAGACCAGCTGGATCACCGCGAGGGGCTCCCAGCCGATGGCCTTCCAGGTCTGGAAGTCCCACTCAAAGCGGGTGTACCCAGCACCCCAGACGGCGGTGTGGAGGGTGTCATTCCACAGCCATGCCATGCGCTCTGGGAAGCGTGGATCCTCCAGCATCTCGTCGATCAGGGATGCCATGGCATCGGGATCGGCCTGGACTGCGGCGATCTCATCCAGTGAGGGGCGGGTGCCGCGCAGGTCGAGAGAAGCACGCGCCAGCCAGGCGACACCCTCCAGCTGGGGGCCGGTGTCTGCCAGTGGCTCAGCGGGTGCCGCTGCCGTGTCCGCCGATGGCTCTTCTGTCGCGACTCCAGGTGCTTCTTCGCAGCCTGTGAGGGAAAGCCATATTGGACTCAGGTAAAAGGTCACACCTACGCATTTACCATGAAAATATTTGATGTGAGGGAAGTCATGGGCACAGAGATCGAGCGAAAGTTCCTGATTGCATCCGATGATTGGCGCCGCGCTGGAGAAGGAGAGCGCTTCCAGCAAGGGTATCTATCGGTTGAGCCAGAGCGGACGGTGCGGGTTCGGCTGGCTGGGGAGCGGGCCCAGCTGACCATCAAGGGACGCACAGTTGGGGCGACCCGGCCTGAGTTTGAGTACGACATTCCCGTCGAAGATGCCCGACAGCTTCTCTCTCTCTGCATCCCACCGCTGATCGAGAAGACACGGTATCGGCTCTCGTCTGGTGGGCATCTCTGGGAGATCGATGAGTTTCACGGAGTCAACGCCGGCTTGGTGGTCGCTGAGGTCGAGCTCGAGTCGGAGGATGAGGAGGTGGTGCTGCCCGACTGGGTCGGAGCGGAGGTCACCGAGCAGCCAGCCTACTACAATGCCAACCTCACTCAGCGCCCATACTCCACCTGGCCTCGGGACTGAAGGGGCCAATGATGTCAACGAGTCGAACAATCAGAATGCACCAGACCCACGCCACCGCGCTGCTCCTGATCGCTGCACTTGCTGGAGGGTGCTCCCCGAGCACACCCACGACCATTGGCCCCATGCTCTTTCCTGCGGGAAGCACGGCAGCTTCCGTCTCTTCTGCCCGATTCTTTGCCGTTGACCCGACAGCGGTGCTCAACAACAGCGCGATGCGAAACTGCCGCTTTGGGCGGACCACCAAGATCCCGGTCGTGCCTGCGCTGGTTGAGCTGACCCTGGCGGAGCTAACGGTCGCCGGGCAGTCCGTTGATGTCTTGAGCGAGGGGCGCATTGAGGAGCGCCATCGTGCTGTGTTGGCGGCTCGCCTGGAGCCGATCGTCTCGGTCAATCGGGAGCTGGCGGCACAGGCCTGTCACCCCTGGCGCTCCGGACCGGATGACGTCTCGATGGTGCCGCCGCTGCTGATCGCCGCAGACGCCCGGGCACCGGCTGCCAGTCTGGAGTGGATCATCGATGCAGCCTGGAGCGCAGGCTTCGAGGAGGCGGCGCTCTGGGTGCGCTCACCCGGTGAGCCGGTGTCTGGGCAGGGCAGGGGAACCCCGCTGACGCCGAAGGGTGCTGATGTCGCGGCAGTTGTACAGGAAATTGATTCAATTCGCGCAGGCGGAGAGCCCTGTGTGCTCCTGTCGCCCCGAACCAGCGGAGCGGGTGCAGCCGGGGCCCAGGCCGGCACCATGGACTCCGCGACACTCCGGGAGTCCATCTCAGTGATTCCGATCGCACACACGGGAGATCGTCAGCTGGTCTCGGGAGAAATCTGCGGGAGCCTCCCGACTCAGGCGATGGAAGAGATCTTGCCTGTGACCGAGAGCGGCAAAGAGTCGAAGCCATAAATGGGAAGAGCACTCCGCCTGGCGGAGCCGCCTGTGGATTCGGCGCAATCCCTGGTTCACCACTGCGGTTCTGCCGAGTCTCCAGAGGTGCGTTGCTGCGGCGCTGTCAAGAATGGGAAGAGATGTTCCCGCCGGGAAACGTTTTTCCTTGTCGGTATAGTTATTGATTTAAGTCAATTATCGTGATGGTGTTTCTCACTGTTGCCAGCATCAGGCGATCTTCGCCAGCTCAAGTGAGCAATCAGATTCCACACATTGCCGTCGAAAGCCAAGCTTTAACCGTTCCTGGTAAGCTGGCACGGGTCCTGCATGTGTAGTTTGTGACGCTACCGGGAGCCGGTGGTGACCGAGGAGAGAACCTGATTGGTTCGCTACTCAAGTGATCTTTGACGTCATGAAAACATCTGTATCGGCCAGTCGGTCGTGCAGGG
>JAQXDW010000070.1 GCA_029251165.1 Myxococcota bacterium | reverse complement strand
GCCCCGAAGGTCGCGGCTGCCCCCGCTCCAACGGCGGCTCCGACTCCAGAGCCGGCCCCCATGTCTGCGGACGACGGAGACGAGGACGGCAGCTCCATGGGTGGACCCAAGCGTCTGCTCGGCCAGCTCGACGAGGTCCTCCAGCGCCACCTTCCCGGCTGGAGTCGCATCCGGGATCGGGCTCGTCGTAACCGGAGCTGAGTCAGTCCCTCAGGCCCGCCAGCAGGCAGCGCATCCCTTCGCGGAGCAGCGCTTCTGGCTGGCCGGTCACTGCGAAGCCATGGGCAACTGCCAGCAGGGTGTCGGCGATCTCTTCGACATCGAATCCGGGTCCGGTCATGACCTCGCCGCTGCTCACCGATGCCTCGACTCGGGCGATGATCACTGAGCGGATCTCGCTGCCGGGATGGCCCTGGGCGAGCGTGAGCCGTCCGGGGTGTCTGCGTGCAAACCGCAGCCAGGTCAGCGCGAGGTCGATGAGGGGGTGGACCTCGGGCGGTGCATCCGAGAGGGCTGCGGCCAGGTCCTCGGCGTGGCGCTGGGCGAGGGCGGCTAGGATGCCATCGCGGCCGGTGAAGTAGGCGTAGAGTCCGGCTGGGCTGTAGTCGCTCTCCCGGGCGACCTCTCTCAGCGAGAGCGCATCTGGGCCGTCACGATCAACCAGCCGGGCTGCTGCGGAGAGGATGCGCCGTCGGTTCTCTGCATGCTGCTGCTTTCGGCTCATGGCTGCCCTCCCAGTATGGCTTGGACCCGCTCCAGGAGCGCGTTGGCGGTGAATGGCTTGGGCAACAACTCAAACTCCAGGGTGCTGTTTTCAGTACCGGTGTAGCCGGAGATCAGCAGGATCGGGAGCTTTGGAAATGCCACCCGTGCACGCTGTGCCAGCTCTGTACCGCTCATGCCTGGCATCCTCACGTCGGTAATCAGAAGGTCTGGCTGCTCGCTGTGGCTCAGCAGCTGCTCAAGCGCAGCGCTGCCGTTGGAGTTCTCCTGGAGACGATAGCCGGCCTGCTCTAAGGAGAGCCGGATCAGCTGGCGGACCATGTCGTCGTCCTCGGCGATCATGATCGTGCCGACGCTGTCGGGTGCGTCTGTGGTGGTGGACTCGGAGCGCGCCTGGGGAATGTAGATGAGGAAGCGGGTTCCGAGTCCTGGAGTGGACTCGACCTGGATGAGGCCGCGGCTCTGCTGGACGATGCCGTAGACCGTGGAGAGCCCCAGGCCGGTTCCCTTTCCTTGTGGCTTGGTGGTGTAGAACGGCTCGAAGATGCGCGCGCGGACCTCCTCGCTCATTCCGTCGCCGGTGTCCTCAATGACCAGGTGGACGTAGGGAACACCGTCGCTCTCTCCGGGCAGCGACGAGAGGAGGGTTGTGGAGATGGTGAGGGTTCCGCCGTCGGACATGGCGTCTCGGGCATTGACCGCGAGGTTGATCAGCGCCCGCTGGATCTCCCCGGCGTCGGCCAGGATGTTCATCGGCTCCGGTGCGGTCTGGGCGCGCAAGATGATCCCGTCTCCCAGGACCCTGGAGAGCATGCGATCGGTCTGCTCGACGAGGGTGTTGAGGTCGACGAGGGTGGGGTGGAGGACCTGCTTGCGGCTGAAGGCGAGGAGATGGGCGGTGAGCTGGGAGCCGTGGAGGGTGGACTGCTCGACGAGATCGAGGGCATCGTAGAACCGCCTCGGCATCTCTGAGTTGTGGCGCATCAGCCCGATGTGGCCGAGGATGACGGTGAGGATGTTGTTGAAGTCGTGGGCGACACCGCCGGCGAGCTGCCCGATGGCTTCCATCTTCTGTGCGTTCTGGATGCGCTCCTCCAGCAGCGCCTGGTGGGTGATGTCTCGCTGGATCGCGATGAAGTGGGTCAGCGCTCCGCTGGTGTCTCGGATTGGGGTCAGCTGGGTGTCTAGGAGGACCTCGTTGTTTGCGGTCCCCAGCGGCAGGCGGCCTCGGAAGGACTCCCCGGCAGCGAACTGGGTGCGCAGCTCGTCGAGGGGGCCTTCTTCGCCGTGCAGCCGCTCCAGTCCACCGCTCAGGTCGCTTGAGCGGTGGCCGGTGAGCTGGCGAAAGGCGGTGTTGGTGTAAACGAACTCTGGTTTCTCACCGGCGGTCAGGATCGCCACGCCGTCGCGGGCATGGGAGACCGCCAGCTCAAGCTGTCGCAGGCTTGCCTCCGTCTCCGCCAGCCGCCGCTCCTGCCGCGCACGCTCCAGCGCCTGCGACACGACCACGGGCAGCAGCTCCAGCAGACTGCTGTCCTTCATCAGGTAGTCCCGAGCTCCCTTCTTCATCATCTCCACCGCCTGCCGCTCATCTCCAAAGGCGGTGATCACGATGAAGTCGGTCTGCAGCTGTCGCTCCTCCAGGGTGTGGACCAGCTCATCAGCGGTCATGTCCTCCAGCCGGAAGTCGAGCAGCAGGAGGTCGGCATGCTTCTCTCCAAGCCACTCCAGGGCTTCCTGACCACTGCTCAGGCTGACCGCCTCGTGCCCCGCGCGCTTGAGCTGGCGCTTGACCACCCGGGTAAATCGACGATCGTCGTCAACGATCAGGATCGTTGCAGGGGCCAATGTTCCTCCAGTCACCGCAGGATAGCCTGCATCACTTCCGCATGGAGACCTCGACGCAGCAGCCCTTCTCGACGCTGCGCAGGCGCAGCCAGCCTTGGTGGAGGATAATGAGGTGCCTCGCGAGGCTGAGGCCGATGCCCTCCCCGCCGGTGTCGGAGCTGAACAGCTCAAAGGCGCGGCGGCGAATCGGGGCGGGCATCCCACTGCCGGAGTCGGTGATCCGGTAGGTGATGCGCGCTCCAGCCTCCCCCTCGACGGTGATCGGCCCCCCTGCACGGGCGGCGTTGTCGAGGAGGTGGACGAGGGCTTCGGTCAGCATGGCGCGGTCGGCGGTGCAGTCGGGGAGGTGGCTGAGGGTGATGGCGAGGGTGTCACGCCCCTGCTCGACCTGTGCGATCGCATCTGCAAACACAGCGGCCATGTCCAGTCGCTGGAGCTGGAGCGTGGGGCGGCTGCGGCGGCAGATGGTGAGCAGACCGGTCAGCAATTCTTCGACCCGCGCCAGGCCGTCCTTCACGTCGCCGAGATCCTCTAAGAACGGCGCGCAGTCTGGTTGCTCGCTGAGGGCACGCTCGATCTCACCCAGGCAGCCCTGCATGCCGAGCAGCGGGGAGCGGAGGTCGTGGGCAAAGATGTCGAGGAGGTGTGTGTCCTGCGGGTGGAAGGTGAACGGGTCGGTCATTCTGACTCCAGAGCGAGACGCAGTCGCCGGGGGATGTTGCGCACCCTGAGGAGCGCGGTTGTCGGGGCCCGCGCTCGAGTACCAGTCTTTTGAGTTGGCTTCTCTCCGGTTTATCGTAGCCCGGAGCGTCACACACTGGAGCCGCCCACGATCGCCAGGCGCCCTGGCTGCACCTCGTCTGTGTCTCCGTGTGGGTTCGGGGGGCTGCTCGCCCGCCGTCCGGAGCGACCATCGCCGTCTGCCGAGTGGTTGGCGCGCACTGCTCTGCCCCTGTCGCCGCCTCCCGTTGCCCCCCGAAGCAGGCGCGTGGTGCGTGTCGCTGTAGAGGCGTGCCCTTCGCAGCGGACCGTACCTCTGCTACCGTCGAGCCAGCCTCGGAGGCCCCATGCTCCTCCTCCTCGCCAGCCTCACCGCTGCCGCTGAGCCCACAGTCCAGCCCCTCGCAGAGGGCGGCGTGATCATCCGCCTCGGCGGTCAGGTCGCTCCGGCAGCGCAGGCCGCCGCTCCGCCGCCGCCGCTCCCCAACACCCACCGCACCGTCAGCCTCGACCTCCAGGACGCCGACATCCACAGCGTCCTGCGCCTGTTCGCGGACGTCTCCGGACTCAACGTTGTCGCCAGCGATGATGTCCAGGGCACGGTCACGGTGGTCATGCACGACGTCCCCTGGGACGCGGCCCTGATGGCGATCCTGCACAGCAAGGGCCTCGCCGCGCAGCGCCTCGGTGACCAGATCCTGAGCATCGACACCCTCGCCGCTCGGTAGCCGGTGGCACAATGGGGGCATGCTGACCTTCCCCGACCGGGTCTCGACCCCCCCGGCGCTCATTGACGCCTGCACTGCCGCTGCTGCTGCCGCGCCAGATGGCCTCCTCGCTGCCCTCACCGGAATCGGTGCGCCCCCCCTGGAGCTGGTGTCCACGCCGATCTCTGCGCGCATCTCCATGCTCGCAGCCTCTCGTGGTGCGGCGTTCTTTCACCATGACCTTCGTGGCTACATCGCGATGCCTCCAGAGCTGGAGCCGGAGGTGGAGGTCGGTGAGACGGTGCCGGTCTGGATCGAGGGTGTGCGCGAGGAGCCCAAGTACTTCTCGTTCTTCACCGAGTCGCCGCTCGCCCCGTTCAATCCGAACACCCGCTCGAAGTGGCGGGTCCATGAGCTGCTCCACGGGCTCGTCGGCTTCTTCTGGCGGCCGGAGCTGACCCGGTTTGAGGCCTACCTCGGTGCCCGACTCTGCGAGCTGCTGCCGGTGGTCCACTGGTATGGCTACGACGAGATCCGCCGGCCCCGCTGCCCACGCCATGCCGGCACGCTGCTGTACCGCACCCACTGTCTCGACTGTGAGGCCCGGCTCATTCCCTACTGGCAGCACACCGACAGCGACCGTGCCGTTGACCTCGCTGCTGCTCAGCGCGCGATGGCCCACTTCGACGCCGAGCTCGCCGCCGCCCGTCAGGAACGCCGCACTGGCCGACGGGTCATCACCCACCGCCCCCGGCTCGACTCCTCCTCTGACGCCATCGGCTACCTCAAGGGCCACTGGAACCGACTGACTGCCTGGAGCTTTGGGGCCTGGGTCGAGCGGTTCCTCATCGACGGGGTGGACTACCGCAGCTCGATCGGGAGCCTCATCGACCACATCGTCGACACCCACACCGCCATGCTGTCGGGCACCATTGACCACGATCCGCAGCGCGCGGCCGTCCTGCGGGCGCGCCGGGTGCTCCAGGATGTCGGCTACCGCTCGCTGCTGGCCCTGGAGTGGATCGATCCCGAGGATGCTGCAGCAGCAGCCATCGAGCCGCTGCTCGACGCCGCCGGACAGCTCGCCGGAGACGCGGTCGCGGGTCAGTCCACCGCCGAGGCGCTCCAGCAGGCCACCCTCGGCCTCCTCGATGCCCTCGCCGTCCACGCCGATCGCTTCCCCGCCCCGATCGCTGCGGCCCTCCCGGCCCTGGGGCTGACATGGTGGCGCCAGGAGGCCCACATTCGCGCCGGAGCGTCGCAGCTCGGCGCGGGGCTCGTCAGCGCCTTTCCGGCGGCAATGGAGGACATCGATCCGGTCGCTGCTGCGGAGGTGGTCGCGGCCGATCCGGGCTTCCAGACCACCGCCAGCCTGCGGGTGCGCGGGGGCGTGCTCGGGGAGCCTGTGGCGCTGGAGGGCTGGCTCAACGACCTGCCCCGCCGCGACCCAGACGCCGAGCTGTTTGCCGGGGTTCCCGAGGGCGCAGTGCCGCCGGAGAGCCTTCGCCTCAACACCACCCTCCGTCGCCGCCGGTTTGCGGCGCCCCTGGTCGCCGAGCTGCTCGACCCCTCCGCCATCGAGGCGCCGTTTCTCGGCGAGGATGGCACCGTCGAGCTGTGCGCGGTGTGGTGGGGCGGCGGGCCGCGGCTTATCCCGCTCGACCCTGAGACCGCCGCCGCGATCGACTCGGTGGCTGCCGGGGAGGCGCTCTCGAGCGAGTCCATCGAGGCGCTGGTGGCTGCCGGAGTCGCGGTGTATCTGCCTGGCACGAGCTGAGCGCTATGGAGTCCATGCCCGCAGCTCTGCTGGCCGCTGGGCGGTCCAGGTCAGGAAGCATTCCACCCGCTGTGTTCGGTCCGCCATCGTCCAGTTCACCTCCGTCTCCAGCGCCGCGTACGGCTCCAGCATCGCGGCGGCGGCCTCCATCCGGCCCGTCAGGTCGCTGGACTCCATCCAGTCCGCGACCGTCAGCACCTTTGCCCGCAGGTCTGCTGAGCAGCTCGGATCATCGAGGCAGAAGTCCATCAGCCAGCCCGAAGGCGTGGTGTCGGTGAGCACGTCGTTGTACAGCGGCTCGCAGTTCGGGTTGGGGCTGGAGGGCGGATAGGCATAGATGAACGTGGAGTCTGCCCCCCACGGCGACAGGCTCAGTCGGTCGGTGACCGGCTCGTGGTAGACGAAGAAGTTGTTGAGGTTGAAGCTGTAGCTGTCGGGGTGGTTTAGCGACAGCTCGACCGCCAGGAACGCGATCAGCGCCTCCCAGTCAAACGCCGCCTTCAGCGACTCGGTGGTGCCCGCCTCGACGGCCTCGCACCCCATCGTGATGGCATCCGCCACATACGCGCTGCCGGTCTCCTGCAGCGAGAAGCAGGTGCAGTCCCCGTCGAAGTCGCAATTGCGGGTCATCTCCCACAGCCCGCCGTCGGAGTCGGGCCACTGGTGATCGATGTAGTCATCGTCCATGGACTCGATGATGGCGTACAGGCCGAGGGCGCGGTCGTTGAGGGTGACGACGGCATAGCCGGTGCGCGGTGCAGGGCTTCCGTTCTCTCGCCAGGCCTCATACGAAAGGTTCTCCGCCATCATCGTTGGATCCCACACCTCGTTGTTGAGGGTGAGTCGCTCCAGACCATGGAACCGCTGGCTGGGGAGGTACTCATGAAATTTTATCTTCAGGGCTGGCTTGTGGTCGATGTCCTGGAAGCTTGAGCTGCCCTTGACCCGCACCGCGACCTGCGACCAGGTCTCTCCCTGGAAGGTGAGGTCAGCGGAGACCCACGCTGTCGGGCTGCTGCGGAGGGCGTCGACCGCGGCCTCGGTGAGGGTGAGGGTGAGGTGGTGGACGGTGGCGGGGTCAAAGATCACCGGCTCGCCCTTCCCCACGATCACCTCGACGCTCTCGTCTGGAGCCGCTGCAGACTCCTCCGCTGCAGAGTCCTCCGCTGCAGAGTCCTCCGCTGTGGGGCTCACAGCGGCGGCGTCTTTTGGCTGTCCCGTATGCGAGGACGGTTCAGTGCAGGCTAGGAAGAGGTGGAGCACGCTAAAGAGTCTATTGGATTCGGTTACAGCGTGAGCCCTTGACTGCTGGTGGGTTGGGTATGGCGGAGAAGCTCCTTGAGATCGGAGACGGGTTCTGGAACATCCGGGGTGACTTTCGGATTGGTGTCCTCAACATCGGAACCCAGGCCTCTCTCGTTCGCCTCTCTGACGGGCGCTTTGTGCTGCTGGATGCCTACACCCTGCCCGACGCGCTGCTCCGTGAGGTCAAGGCGCTGACCGGAGGCGGCAAGGACATCGACGCCATCATCAACCTCCATCCGTTCCACACCATCCACGTCAAGCGCGCCCACGCTCAGTTTCCCGGTGCTCGGCTGTTCGGCTCTGCCCGTCACGTCGCGAAGGCCCCTCAGCTTCCCTGGCAGGATCTCCGGGTCGATGGCACCGACGCCCTGAGCGCGGAGCTTGGGGGAGAGCTTGCGTTCTCGGTTCCCGACGGGGTCGACTTCATCTCGGAGGATGAGAGCGTCCACTTCTCCTCGGTGCTCGCCTACCACTCGGCCTCGCAGACCATCCACGTCGACGACACCTTCAACCACGTCGCGATGCCCCTGTTCGGCGGCCTCAGTCTCCACCCGACGCTGGGAAAAGCGCTCAAGAAAGAGAAGGGCGCCGCCGGGGCGTTTCGGACCTGGGCCTCCGGGATTGCGGACGACTGGGGCGGCGCGCGCAACCTCTGCGCGGCCCACACCTCGCCGCTGCTTGGAGTGGACAACCTCGGCGACCAGATGCGCGCCGCGCTGTCCCGATCAGAGCGCAAGCTGAGGGCCCACGAGCGCCGCCAGCGGTGAGCTATGGCGCGAAGTCGTAGAGGTCGCGGATCGGGGTCGTCCGCCCGATGACCCGTGGGCTTCCCCAGTCGATGTCCCAGACCACGGTGCCGTCGGGGGTGGCCTCGCGCAGCCGGGCCGTCTCGCCGTAGTTGTGCTGGGTGTTGCCGTTGGGCAGTCGGTGGGCCTCGCCCATGTTCCGCGACCACAGCCCGTCTCCGATGCCGAAGTTCCACACCTCGGTCAGCGTCTTTGTCTCCTCGTCGATCACGTACTCCCTCACCACCGTCTCTTCTTCGTTGTGGCTGGTCTCCGTGGACAGCAGCAGGGTCCCGTCGGACGTGAAGTGCGGGTTGTGCTGGTACCAGAAGACGCTGTCTTCAGGCTCGAAGGTGTACTCCGAGCCGATGTGTCCGAAGTGACGCAGCGGGGTGCCGGTGGCGTGGTCGACCTCGATGATGATCTCGGTGGTGAAGATGGAGTAGAGGAACGTGTCGGTCTCTTCCACCCAGGTCACGGTGTTCGACGCGCACCCGCCGCCGAGGCTGTTCTCGTCCATGTAGTCCCGGCAGCGCCACAGCTGGCTGATGGTGCCGTCTGGGGCGCGCTTGGCGAGTGTCTCGTTGGTGCCGTCGTTGATCGCGCCCCAGACGATGGAGCCGTCGGGGAGGTCGGTGTAGGCATGGCGGAGGTAGGGCAGGTCGAGGATCTCGCCGCTGCCGTCGATCTTGATCCGCTCGATGTAGCCCTCCACCCCCGTCGACAGCGAGCCCCAGAATCCGTTGCGGTCCAGCAGGAGGCTGCTGCCATCGTAGCTGACCCGAGGGTGCATCGCCGCGAAGCCGTTGGGCGCCTCAATTGCCCACACCACGCGCCCCTGGCGGTCGATGATGACCGTCCACCAGTCGTCGTAGAACGAATTGCCATACGGGGTGATGCCGCCAAAGACGTAGGGGTGATCAGGGTCCACTGCGGCCTCGTCGAGGGTGAGCAGCATGGGCTGTCCGACCTCTGGTGGCAGCGGGTCGTTGGTCGCGGTGATCGCCTCGGAGGTGGTCGTCTCGCCGTCGGCCTCGGAGACGATGCGGAAGGTCACCGTGCTGCCGTAGGGAACCCCCAGCAGCAGCGCCGAGGACTCACCGACAGCTGTCTCCTTCGGTGGGCTGGTCCGGGACTCTCCGTCGAATTCGAACGCGACCCAGGTGGTCGCCGGGGCACCCTGGACCCAGCTGACCGCGATGATCGCGCCGACCGTCTCGTTGATCGACCAGATGATGTCGCCGGTCTGAGGGGTGGCGGCGGTGTCCTCAATCTCGAAGATCGAGCTGACGTCAGCGGGCTCAGCGGGGCAGGCAAGGAGGAGTGTCAAGATCATATACAGAGAGAGTAGCTGGACGACGAAGGGTTGGCTCTTGTGTGTCCAACGCCGCTGCCTTCAGCACGGGAGGTGGTGAATGTGCTACCGAGCAACAGGAGCCGCCGCGCGCTCCTCATCAGGTTCCCTCTCTTGCCTCCTTGCAGCGACGCGCACTCACGATCGGCGGGTGCCTGACCATGAATCGAAGTCGCCCCCTTCGTCACAACGCTGCCGGTCCCACACGCGATGCCGCGACCCTGGCTGCGGCCCTGCCTGGAGACCTGCTGGCCCTCCGCTGGCGCACCGCTGGTCCGGAGACGGTCCTGGTGGCGGGGCGGCCGTGGCCGTGCTGGCCGATTGTGCTGACCTGGCGGGGTGGAGAGGAGGTCGTCGAGCTGCTGCTGCGGGTCTCCCACACCGTCGACCGCTGGCGGCAGTCTCGCCACCAGTGCCAGGGGCTGCTGCGACTCCGGGAGGGACCGACGGTCTTTGTGTTCTCCACCTGGGGCGATCCCTATGGAGTGATTGGTGCCACGGCGGATGCCCAGCCGCCGCCCGCGCTTGCTGTGGTGATGACCGGGATCCTGGCCCGTCCCGTCGATGCGATCACGGCGGTCTGGGACGGCCTGTCTGATCAGCCGGCGTTTGCCTGGATGCAGCCAATCCTCGCGTCCGGGGTGCTGCAGGTGGACGGGATGGCGCTGGACGGGGTGATGGACCTGTGAGCATGTCGGCATCGTGCTGGATGCCAGGAGGCCTCAGCCTCGGAGAGATCCGGTCCCGTGCACCATCATCGCTTGCGACGAGGCCTGTCCTCTGCCTTCGCTCCCACCGGATCCTCCGGCCAGCTGTGCTTCGGATAGCGCCCCCGCAGCTCCTTCCGCACCGCCGCATATGACCCCCGCCAGAACCCGGCCAGATCCGTCGTCACCTGCGCGGGCCGGTTGTTTGGCGCCAGCAGGTGAACCTGCAGCGCCACCGTCCCTTGCGCAATTCGAGGGGTGGTCTCCAGTCCGAACAGCTGCTGAATCCGCGCGGCCAGGACCGGTGCCTGACCCACCACTGCATACCGAAGCGCCACCCGCTTCCCGGTCGGCAGCGTGTAGTGCGTCGGAGCTTCTCTCCGCAGCGCCTCCTGCTGCTTCCAGCTCAGCCGCGACTTGAGCGCCGCCAGCAGGTCCATCTTCCGAAGCTCCGAGAACGACCGCCGCCCCACGCTCCAGTCCGCGACGAGCACCGCCAGGTCGAGGTCGGGCAGGTCGAGATCGGGCAGCGCACTCGCCAGCCACCGCACCCGGGCCAGCCACCCCTCCACTGCAGGCGTGATCTTCAGCGCCCGCTCCGGTGCGGTCGCGGCCGCTTCCGCGAGCATCGCCGAAGCGGTCGCGGGGTCGGAGATGGTCTGAGACGGAGCGCGGTGCAGGACCAGGGCACCGTAGACCTGCTCGATGGCCTCAACGACCGCCTTCCGCTCGGGATCGAAGGTGCAGACGATGCGCTGGGTGGTCTCCAGCCAGTCCGGCGAGACAGAAGCCGCGACACGGATCATCGGCTCTCCTCGACCAGCAGTCATCGTGACCGCGACGAGGTAGGGCGTCGGCGGCAGGGACGGGGCGAGCCGGGCACCGCGTCCCGACGCAAGCTGGTAGCGGGTGGGATCGGAGCGCTGGCGGGCCACCCGGTCGGGAAAGCCGGCGATGAGGGCACGAAGGATCCGGGAGACCTCGCTTCCGGTTGTATCGGTGGCCCGGCCCCGTGCGAGGCCGATGAGCTGGTCGCGGACCTGTCGGACGGCGGAGAGTGCACGCCGATCGCCGCCGCTGCCCCGGCGGGTCACCCGGTCGATGCGATCGATGAGGTCCACTGAGTCGCGGGGCCACGGATCGCGCTCGCTGGCGAGGGCGGCGGCGGTGGCGGCGGCACGGAGGCAGCCACTTGCCTGTCCGGCGAGCACGACAGCAGCCAGCCGGGGGTGAACCGGCAGCGCCATCAAGGCCCGACCGTGTGGGGTGATCCCCCCATCGTCGATGGCGGAGAGCATCCTCAGCAGCGACTCCGCCTGGAGCAGCAGCGACTCCGGCGGCGGGGTGAGCCAGGGAAACGTGCGGGGCTCGCTGCCCCAGGCATAGACCTCCAGCACTGCACGGGTCAGGTCGGTCCGCAGGACCTCCGGGGGATCAAACGGCTGGAGGGGCACGCCAGCCGTCCACAGCCGCCGGCACTGACCTGGTCGGGTCCGGCCTGCGCGTCCGGCCCGCTGATCGGCAGAGGCTCGCGGGATCATCACTGTCTCCAGCCGGGTGGTCCCCAGCGCGGGATCGAACCGTGGCCGCCGCTGCAGTCCGCTGTCCACCACCGCGATCACGCCCGGCAGCGTCACCGAGGTCTCTGCGATGTTGGTCGCCAGGACGATCTTCGGTGTCTTTGAGGGGGCGAGTGCGGCGTCCTGAGCCGCTCCCGGCAGCCGACCATGCAGCGGCCAGACCGGCAGTCCCTCGAGGTGCTCTGCGGTGCGGGCGATCTCACCGACGCCGGGCAGGAACGCCAGGATGTGCCCGTCTCCGTCGGGATTGTACAGCGCACGAACCGCGGCAGCACAGCGGACCTCGATGCGCTGGTCGCTGGACCGGGGCGCATGGTGGAGGGTGACCGGGAAGCGCCGCCCCTCCGCGCGGATCACCGGACAGTCGCCGCCGAAGAAGTCCACCAGCGGTCCTGGATCCAGGGTCGCGGACATCACGACCACCCGGAGGTCGTCGCGGGCAGCCATCACCTCGGTGAGCATGCCCAGCGCGAGGTCGGCGTGCAGGCTGCGCTCGTGGAACTCATCGAGGACGACGGTGTTGAAGTCCTCCAGGAACGGATCAGACTGGAGGATGCGGGTGAGCAGCCCCTCGGTGAGCACCGTGAGCCGGGTGGCGGCGGAGGTCTTGTTCTCGAACCGGATCCGGTAGCCGACCTCCCCGCCAGGCTTGCCGCCGCGCTGCCGTGCGAGGTGGCGGGCGATGAGGCGCGCTGCGGCCCGTCGGGGCTGGAGGAGGGCGACGGGACCCATGCCGGCATCGAGCAGTGCCGGCGGCACTCCGGTGGTCTTGCCAGAGCCCGGCGGCGCGATCACCACTGCGGCGCGGGCATCTCGGAGCGCGTCCTGAAGCGCCGGCAGGACTGATGTGATCGGCAGCGCGGAAGAATCTGGTCTCGAGGGTGACCGATCGGGAGTTTCTGACATACCGGCCTGTGTACCACTCTCGTCAGGAGGAGAGAACATGCGGATGTTGACAATGATGAGCGGGCTGCTGCTTGCGGCTTGTGACGAAAAGGGAGGCGACAGCGGCCCCGAGAGCGGCTCCGAGGATGCCCAGATTGCAGCAGAGCTGTGGACGGCGATGAGCGGCTACAGCAGCTGGAGTCAGCTCGACGACTGGAGCGGCATGGTCGCCTCCACCGATGGCACCCACGGAGCCTACGTCCAGATCTGGGCCAACGATCTCGCCTATGAGGCCCTGGTCGCTGGGACCGCGATTCCTGACGGCGGCATCGTGGTCAAAGAGGGCTACAACGACGAGGCCGGAACCGATCTGACCGGCGTCACCGCGATGCAGAAGATCACCGGCTACGACGCCGACAGCGGCGACTGGTTCTGGGCGAAGTACGACACCGCAGGAGCGGCCTCCGTCACTGGCGCCTCGGCGGGTTGCTACGGCTGCCACTCCGCCTACGACGACTACACCGCCTTCGACAACCTGTAGGCCACCGCGTCTCCAGTCGGCGGGCTGGTGCTGCCGCGCGGGACGTGCCAAGCGGGAGCTTCGGCAGTACACTCGCTGCCATGTTCGCAATCTCCGGCACTGACACCCTCGCCTGGACGAAGCAGGCTGACCTCCACCCCGCTCCCGGTCAGATCCGCATCCGGGTCGCTGCCGCGGGGCTCAACCGCGCCGATCTCATCCAGCGCGCCGGCCACTACCCCCCGCCGCCCGGGGCCAGCCCCATCCTCGGTCTGGAGTGTGCTGGGGTGGTCGATGCGCTGGGGGCGGGGGTGAGCCGCTGGCGCATCGGAGATCGGGTCTGTGCGCTGCTCAGCGGCGGCGGCTACGCTGAGCAGGTGGTCTGTCCAGCCGAGCATGTCCTGCCTGTGCCCGACACCATGACGATGCCCCAGGCTGCCGCGCTGCCGGAAGTGCTGGCGACGGCCTGGCTCAACCTGGTCCGCGAGGCTGGACTGAAGCCCGGAGCGTCGGTGCTGCTGCATGCCGGCGCCAGCGGGGTCGGCACCGCCGCGATCCAGATCGCCAGGCTGCAGGGGGCGCGCAGCTTCGTGACCGCTGGATCTGCCGACAAGATCGCCCGGTGTGTGGCGCTCGGGGCTTCGGCTGGGCACTGCCGGCACGACGGAGACTTCGTGGCTGCGGTCCTGGCATGGGCACCGGATGGCGTCGACGTGATCCTCGATCCGGTCGGGGCCAGCTACCTGCCGGACAACCAGCGCGTCCTGGGCATGGATGGTCGGCTGGTCCTCATCGGACTGCTCGGCGGTCGCATGGGACAGGTCGATCTCGGGCGCATGCTCATCAAGCGCCAGCGGCTCATCGGCTCCACCCTGCGCGCCCGGTCTGACGCCGACAAGGCAGACATCATCGCCGGGCTCGCTGCAGAGGTCTGGCCGGCAGTGATCGCTGGAGAGGTGGTCCCGGTCATCGAGACGACGATGCCCGTCGCAGAGGCTGGAGAGGCACATCGGCTGCTCTCCAGCAATTCCACAACGGGCAAGGTCATCCTGACGATGGACTGAGACTACTCGGTGATCTCGGTCGCCTCGATCTTGTAGTCACCGTAGGTGTAGTGCAGCGGGCCGACGATGTTGATGGAGTCGCCCTTGGCGCCCTTGAAGTCTTCGATGAAGTAGTCGTCCACGCGGACGCTGCCGTCGAGCTCGAACTCACCGTAGCCAAGATCGGGATCGGTGATGGAGGCACCGTCGATCTGGACGAGCACGCCCTCGTAGTTCTCAAAGTTCTTGGCGAGCTCTGCGGAGGTAAGGACGGTGGCTGCGGGGATGGTGTCCGTTCCGGTGACCTTCACGATGCCCTTCGTGGCGTCGATCTCAGTGAGGAAGTCCTTGCTGCCGGAGTCCTGGTACTCGGTCAGGACGCCGGTGACGTCGACGACGCTGCCAGCGACGACGTCCTGGCCGAGGCTGCTGCCGGTGTAGACCCAGATGCCGGTGTATGCGCCGGAGCCGTCCGCCATGAAGAAGCCGTAGCCGCTGGTCGGGGAGGTCGCGATGGCGGTGACGGTGACGGTGTCGCCGTCGGTGTAGCCATCGTACAGCTGCATCTTGGCGATCTCGCTGGCGGGATCGGCGTCGGTGTCGGCGTCGGTGTCGGCGTCGGTGTCGGCGTCGGTGTCGGCATCGGTGTC
>JAQXDW010000111.1 GCA_029251165.1 Myxococcota bacterium | reverse complement strand
GGCAAAGCACAGCCCCGGTGTTCTCTCCCGACATCCGACAGGACGCGCACTTACCGGAGCTCAAGATGGGCTGACGGACCATAGACTTCATCCACACGCATGCCCACGGGGAGTGCTCTCCTGGGGCAGCTTGAGGTCGCTCCTTCACCGCCAGGCTCATCTTAGTGCCGGGCGGCTGCTGCGATCACAGATCATACTGCCGGCATGCTCTTCCTCCTGCTCGCCTGCACCGACACAGCTACACCGCTCCCCTCCTCTGCGGACACTGCCGACGCCGCAGACTCCATCGACTCCGGAAACACCACCGACACCACCGACACCACCGACGAGAATGTCTCCGGGCTGTCCCTTCAAGAGTCCGGCGTCTGCGGAATCGGCGGCCAGCAAGAGCCCGAGCCCGGTGACCCAAACGGGGTGAGCGCGCCCTCGCCGTTTGGCACCGGCTCGCTCTCCAGCGTGCTCCTTGGCTCCATCGTCGACAGCAGCGCCATCGTGCAGAGCCCAGCGAGCGGAGTGGTGGACTACAGCATGGATCTGGAGAGCGAGACCTTCGACCTCTACATCCCGCCCGACTACGACGGCAGCGAGCCCTATGGACTGCTCGTCTACATCAGCGCCAGCAACAACGGCAGGATCCCTTCAGAATGGATGGCGGCCCTCGATGCCCACCGGCTGATCTGGATTGGCGGCGAAGGCATCGGCAACGACACCGGAGTCGATGAGCGCATGGGGCTCTCCGTGATCGGTGCGTACCGAGCATTAGAGCAGTTCAACATCGACCGCAGCCGCGTCTATGCGACCGGTCAGTCCGGCGGCGGACGAAGCGCATCGGTGATGGCCTGGCACCACCCGGCGCTCTTTCCTGCCGCCATGCCCCTCTGCGGATCCGCCTACTTTCGCGCCGTGGATCAAGACTATGAGACCCAGGAGCCGGACAGCTACTACGAGTATTGGGGGGCGAGCTACTACCCGGACGTCGACGGGGAGCCCTTCGCCGCGTGGGCGTCGGCTGCAAACCAGCGGTTCGCGCTGCTGACCAGCTTCGATGATTTCCGCGAGGGAGACATCATGAACATCGTCCACAACGGCCTCGAGCCCGACGGCTTCTCCTCGCGGCTGCTGGAGGGCGCGGGCGGCCACTGCGCGACGAGCACCACGCAGGCAAGCGATGCGCTCGCCTTCCTCGATCACCCCCTCTTCTCCGTCATCGACGACGACTTCAGCGACGGCATTCTACTCACCACAGCAGACGGCGGCAGCGGCTTCCTCGATGCCTCCTCCACCGGCACCGCCGCGGAGTCGGACGGGCTGCAGCTCAGCGGTGAGGCGCTCGCCGTTGGACGGGATCGCATCCACCTCGATGACGACGGCGGCGCGATCCTCCGGCTGACGGTGGCTCCAGAGTCACTGGACGCCGGCACGGTCTCTGTGGGGCTGTGGGCCTACGACGGTGAGGTCCTCATCGACACCCTCGCTGGCCTCGGCATGGCCGCTCACCCCGGAGTCGTGGTGACGCTCTCGCAGGATGCCGGCGCAGCGGTCATCACCCTGACCGCCTCGGGTATCGCTGGAGAGCAGGTGACCCTGATGAGCAGCACGCTGAGCGACTGGGACGGCACGAGCGCGCTGTCGATGAAGCTACAGGTATGGTCAGCGGAGATCCAGCTCGACATCGGCGCGCACGTCGCGGAGGTCCTCACGGCAACGACAGGTGTCCGCCTGCTGGATGATGCGCGGACCATCCGAGCGCGGCTCGACGAGCTGCCGGCATCCTTCACGACCGATGACTGGGCCGATGGTGCCCTGCTTGCGCTGTCGACATCCGGGAGCAGCGCACAGATCACGGGCGTTCAGCTCCAGGATGCCGTCGGAGCCCTCTGCGAAGCGCCCGAGTAGCCAGCTTCCGCGCGGGGAGGTCCTCCGGCACAGCCCGACTGCTCCAGCCCCCACAGCGGGCACACGGCAGCCGGTCGGCCTCAGCAAGGCTCCGCACACCTGAGCGAAGCAACGGCTGGGGCGCCGCGCAATGCGATAGTGTCGGTACGTCATGGGAGCCGAATGCGCATCGCGACCTTCAACGTCGAGAACCTGTTCACCCGCTATCTGTTCGCGCGCGGTGTGAACCGCCAGAGCGCCGGCCGGGATGGGTTCACTTCCGAGGACCTTCGCTTTCGGGTTGCGGACCCGCTCTCCAAGCAGCTGACCGCACGAACCATGGAGGCCGCCGATGCAGATGTCTTCGCCCTCCAAGAGGTCGAGAGCCTCGATGTGCTCAAGCAGTTCCGTGACCGCTACCTCGGCGGCCCCGATGCCTGGCCCCATGCGCTCGTCATCGACGGCAACGATCAGCGTAGAATCGACGTCGGGGTGCTCTCCCGCTTCCCCATTGTTCACGCCCGAAGCTGGCAACATCTCCGAGAAGACGGGATCTACGTTTTTAACCGGGACTGCCTTGAGGTCGACATTGAGGGACCGCTCGGTCGGCTGACCCTGTACATCAACCACCTCAAGTCCATGCGGGCGCCCAACCGCACCCGAGGCTCTGGCCGAGCCCTGACCCGTGCACGGCGACAGCAGCAGGTCCGCGCGATCCGACAGCTCATCACCGAGCGGTTCGGCCCCGACCCTTCCGACGCGCCATTCATCGTGCTGGGCGATCTGAACGACTACCCCGAAGATGATCACCAGGGCCGCAGCGGAATCGGGGAGCTGGTGGCGTGGGATGCCGTCGAGAACATCCTGGATCGGCTGCCCCCGGAAGAGCGCTGGACCCACTACTTCTCGGGAAATCGCGCTCATCCGGCAGCCTATCGACAGCTCGACTACCTGCTGCCCAGCCGTGGACTCGCAGCCCGCAACCCCGGACTCCCACGCGTAGAGAGACGGGGGCAGCCGACGCGCGCCCAGCGCTATGGCGGCGAGCGGTTTGAGGGAATCGGCCACGCCCGCCCCAAGGCCTCAGACCACTGCCCGGTCGTCTTCGACCTGACCCGCCTGTAGTCGCGAGATCGAGCTCGTTCAAGACCAGGATCGTTCAAGACCGGGCTCGTTCAAGACACAGCGGCACCGCTGGACGCACTGCCAGCACGCGGCTGACCGGATGCTGTCGACGCGTGTGGATGTGCAAGAGAAACCTGTCAGCCGACAGTGCCGCCGTGTGCGCTCGGCTCGAAGCCCGCCGGCCAGCGAGTCTGCAGGCCACAGACGACTCCATAGAGCTCGACGCGCTTGAGGTCAGCATCGGTCAGGTCCGCCCCGATGAGGCAGGCGTTGTTGAGAAAAGCGCGGAACAGCTCAGCCCCCTGAAGCTGTGCATGGGTGAGATCCGCACCGGTCAGGTCTGCCCCCCGCAGTCGCGCCCCCCGCAGGTCTGCCCCTGCCAGCACAGACTGCTCCAGCACCGCGTTTCGGAGACAGGCCCGCTGCAGGTTAGCCCCAGCGAGGCGCGCGCCCTCCAGGTCTGCCCCCTCCAGGTCTGCATCCGTGAGATCCGCGCCGGTCAGATCCGCTCCGCGAAAGGACGCGCCGATAAACACCGCACCGACGAGAGTGGCTCGGGTGAGGTCTGCACCGGACAGGTCGATCCCGGTGAGCCGCGCGCGGGTGAGGTCTGCACCACTCAAGCAAGCACCAGACAGATCGGTTCGGTTTCCAGCCAGGTTGACCAGGCCAGCGAGGCAGGCCCCCTTGAGGCTCGCGCTGCTGAGATCGACACTGTGGAGACGGGCACCACGGAGACAGGCACCGTCGAGCCGCGCATCGCGGAGGACGACATCCTGGAGGCGAGCATCAGACAGATCAGCTTCGGACAGAACAGCCCCGACGAGCCGAGTGCCGCACATGAACGTGCTGCGCAGACATGCCCGATGAAGATCGAGGGCGTGGAGGTCGATCCCCGACAGATCTGTCCCCTGAAGATCCACCCCCCCGAGCGCGAGGCAGAGCTCCTGCACCTGCGCAACCTGTTCGGCGCGGAGCAGGTCTACCAGTCTCTGGCGATGCTCGGAGTGAACCATGAAGTGAAGATGACACAGCAGGCCAATTCAAAACCGGCGAAAACCTGTCCGCCTCTCAAGAAATATGGCCCAGAAGTGAACCACCCCGGGAGATCCTGAGATCTCCCGGGGTGGGACGTTTCTGAAGCCGATGTCTACCCTACAGAGTGTCGCGTCAGTCCGCTGCGGCGAGTGACTCAGGTTTAATCCTGTGTCACCGCGTTCCCGGTCATGGCGTTGGTTGCGGCCGTCGCTGCGCTCGGCGGTGGAGCTTGCTTGAGCTGCTCCATCTCCTCCGTCGTGTTTTCTTCTCCGGTCGCTGGCATGCGCCGATGAATTCAACCCGCCGGCCCCCGTCGGGGTACGTGCGTCGTCGTTTCCTCGCCTTCACCGCTCTGGCACTGTGAGGTGCCCGCTGTGAACTGACGGTTGATGCTGCTGTGCTCCTTGTTCCGGACCGTCTGGTTGCGCGGCGGAGAGACTCAACCTCTCTGCTGTGCGACGGCTTCGGCTCAGGGGCACTGAGCGTCAACTTCCTCTCATGGGTTTCAAAGATCACCCCGAGTGCCCTGGTACGAAACCGTACCTCAGCCTGGAGGGTCCCGGTCGGCGGTGTCTCCACTGCTTTCCTTCGTCGAGCCGCAGCCATGCGACTCGCTTCGCTGCTGTTGTCGTTCTCACGACCTCAGCAGCGTCACTCTCCAGTCGGCTGAGCGGTGTTGCCACCGCCCACCTCGACCTGGGATTGCATGTCGTCTTGTCTTCACCTGCCTCTCGACAACTTCAGACCCTCCGACACACTGTCGCCCTTCGAAGTGTTCCCCTCACCGCCAGCGGCCTCCTGCCTCACACCCCTTGCTGCTTTCACAGCGCCTGG
>JAQXDW010000059.1 GCA_029251165.1 Myxococcota bacterium | reverse complement strand
GCCCCGCAGTGTTTCCAGCCCTGGCCAGTCGCACACCGCGGTGTGCATGAGCAGGCTCTGCTTCTCCAGTCTCCAGCAGGCGCGCCTCGCCATCTTCGACTTCATCGAAGGATTCTACAACCCGTGCCGAAGGCCCTCCGCCATTGGCTATCTCCCCCATCAACTTCGAACGCAAGCACGCGTCGATACAAACGATCACCCCTACATCAAGTCGGGGGAACTCCAGTTTGATGGCTGCTGCAAACACGGACATGTCTCAGCTCAGCTACACAGGGAGAAGGTCTGTTTTATCACGCTCTACAATTTGGAACGGGCCTCGTTCCAAATTCGAAACCGCCTCACTCTGAGCCCGCCACGATCAGCCTGACCGGCGTACCCTCCCCGCCCGAACGCGCTCCAATCCCGGCATCCCGCCCAAGCCCTCGACCATGGTTCTCCAGCGCCAGGGGCAACGCATTCAGCAGCGTGACCCGTCCAACCAGGGAGACCACGCCTCCTTGCGCGCAGTCTCAGCGGGGCCTGCACGAGCCGCTCACTGAGGCTCGGTGATGCCCCGGGGAGACCGTTGCTTGTGCATGGCCGCTGTCGGCACAGCGTGTCCCTGGAAGAGCTCCACGAGCGCCATGCAGTCTGTCAGTCGCTGTGCCACGAAGCGTCCGATGTCTGCGGGCTGTGAGGCGCCCTGAAACGGCGGGTCGAGAATGGACAGCTCCAGTCGACCGTTGTGGAGAACAGTCTCTGGCCAGGCATGGAACAGCGCCATCAGCACTGCATGGTGCTGGCGCACCAGCGCGACCACCGGCGCTGGGCTGTCCGCCTCGATGAAGAGGATGCCTTGCAGGATGGGGTCGCCCAAGGAAGCCCCTGCTGGGCTGTCGGGCTGGCGTCGTCGGATCGACAGCCCGGGGTGGTGCTGCTGGAGTGTGTGCCCGTCGATGGTGATGTTCAGCCGCCCTGGAGCATGCGCGATGTCCAGATCCATCGCGATGGTCTGTCCTGCGCGGGCGGTTCGCACCTGGAGACCGCAGCGACTCTGCTCTGAGGGGAGCCCGGCGTCCTCTCGAATGTACTTGTTGACTGCGAGGAGCAGGTCTTGTGGACTGTACCCTTCTGCGGGCCAGAATGACGTGAGCAGCGCCAGCCAGTACGACGGCATCGTGATGACCAACGCCGTCAGAGACAGCAGCCAGGCCGCGCCCAGTCCCATCAGCCACGGCGCACCCGCATTCTGCATAGCCCAGCTTGCATCCGGAACAAACAGCCCCAGCGTGAGCACCGTGGAGACCCAGAGTGTAGAGATGCCTGTCATGCGCCAGACCCGCGTACGGAGCGTGCTCTTGGGCTGTGCGATGCGCCCCAGGAAGCCCCCCAGCAGCAGCGTGTACAGGGCCGTCATCGCCAGCGGCACCGTGAGGAGATTCTGCATCGTCACCATCAGGGACGAGGCGTGGGGCGCCTGCAAGATCGCGTGCCCGAGCAAGACCAGCACCACCACGATCGACATCGGCACCAGGTACCCGAGCACGTGCAGCATCCTCCGCAGCAGCCTGACTGCCCAGGAGTACTGTGGCGGGCGCGTCCCGAATGCCTCGATGGAGAGGAGCGCCCGCGAGCCTGTGCCCAGCCACTTGGGCAGCCGCGTGAGGCCTACGGGCCGCCGGTTTGTTGTCGGTTGATCACCGAATGCAACGTTTTGCTTGAACGTATCCGCAGCATCTCGCACGGCGGAAGCATGGCCTGGAGGTACCTCGATGCATCAAATATACTTGATCGGCTTTCCCGCCGCTCGGTCCGGACCAGGCTGACGGAGCCTCGCGATCGTGATCATGGTCATGCGGGTGCCTGAGGTGTCGGTCTGCCTTGACAGTCACGGGTGGGGTACGCGAGTCTCTGGGGAGTGCGAAGGCGTCTTCTCCGCTCGCGCTTGACTGGATTTGGAATGAGCGCAGTGAAGTACCCCCTGTGGTCTCGCCGAGAGCGGGTATCGCCTCGCGTCGAGCGTCTGGACATTCTCTGGGTGGTGCGCGCATGGTGAGCGAGGGGCATCGGGTCTTTTCTCGGTCGAGCAGCGTCCGCATCTCGGGCACCCTGCTCGCGCTGCTGCTCGCCCTGACCGTGGTCGGGCTGATTCCAGCCGGGTTCATCCTCGTCTGGGCCTGGGGCCGGCTGGAGCTCAATGACGAGGGCGTGCGGTATTGGCCCTTTGGGGGTGGAATGGCCTGGTCAGATGTCCGCAGGCTCGGGGTCGGGATCAAGACCGGGACTGTCGATCGGAGCGGGCCCACTCCGTTAAAAGTCTCCACTGTTCATGTGCTGCTGCGAGATGCCGGAGGCCGGATCCTCGCGGTCCACTGCGCGAACTTCAAGGACGACCAGGAGCTGCTCACAGCGCTCAAGCGCCGTGCAGGGGTGCCCGTCGAGCTGCTCAAGGTCTCGTTCTTCTTGAGCCGCCTGTCGTTTGACGACTGAGCGGAGCGGGGGACTCCTGAGAGCCTCCCGCGCGCCCCACCAGAGGGGCTGGTGACTATCCGAGCAGGACGCCGGCGATGGTCCCGGTCATGAAGGCTGCAAGCGAGCCCCCGATCATCGCCCGCAGCGCGAGGTCCGCGAGGTCTCCCATTCGCTTGGGCGCGAGCCCACCGATTCCGCCCAGCTGGATCCCGATGCTCGCAAAGTTCGCGAAGCCGCAGAGCGCGTAGCTGGCGATGATCGCGGACCGCTCGGAGATGACCGCGACGTCGGCGTTGACCATCTGGCCGAGGTTGATGTAGGCGTAGAGCTCGGTGAGCACAATCTTCTGGCCGAGCAGCGTGCCGACCACGCCGCACTCCGCCCAGGGCACGCCCATCACGAAGGCGATCGGCGCAAACAGGTACCCGAGGATCATGGCCATGCTGAGGGGGGCGTCGCCTGGAATGGGGACGAGGCCCAGTCCGTAGTCGACCATCGCCACCAGCCCGACGAAGGCGATGAGCATCCCAGCCACGTTGATGGCGAGCCGGGTGCCCTCTGCCGCGCCCTGGGCCGCAGCCTCCAGGGCATTCCGGGCGCTCTTGGGGACCTCCATCTTCAGGAGGCCAGACGTCGCGGGGGTGCCGTCCTCTGGGTAGAGCACCTTTGAGATGGCGAGTGCGGCGGGAGCCGACATGATGGAGGCCGCGACGAGGTGCCCTGCGATGCCTGGGATGTCACTCAGAAAGCCTACATAGACTGCCATCACGCCGCCAGCGACTGTCGCGAAGCCGCCGGTCATCACGGCGTGGAGCTCTGACCGCGTCATCGTCTTGACGAACGGTCCGATGACCAGGGGCGCCTCGGTCTGGCCGACAAAGATGTTCGCCGCAGCGGACAGCGACTCTGCCCCGGACGTGCCCATCGTTCGCTGCATGACCCAGGCGACCATGTAGACGAGCTTCTGCATCACGCCGAGGTGGTACAGCACGCTCATCAGCGCCGAGAAGAAGACGATGGTCGGCAGCACCGAGAAGGCCATGTTCACCAGCGGGAACGACAGCCCGTCCATCGGGACGGGATCCCCCGCGGGACCGATGATGGAGTGCGGCACAAACGAGGCGAAGACGAACTTGGCGCCCTCGTCTGCAAACCCGATGAGCGTGTTGACGCCCTGATCCACCACCGTTCGGAAGACGTCCTGCAGCATGGGGCTGAGCACGATGACGCCAAAGATGAGCTGGAGCGCCACCCCCCAGGCCACGGGTTTCCAGTTCACCGCCTTGCGGTTGTGACTCAGGAGCCAGGCGAGTCCGATGAGAATCGGGATGCCGAGCAGGGAGATACCGCGATCGAGCAGAGTCGTCTCGGCAGACAGGAAGGCGGCGACCGTGAGCATGCCGCGTATTCAAGCACACGTCGGTGGCTGCTTCCACCGAAGTCGCGCACCGCCCTCGCCCGTGGACCCCAGCGCCGCGCGATGCCGCTCGGGAGTCGCGAGCACCTTGGGCCGTGGCGCATGCGGCTGTGGTGACCTGAGGCCGCGGTGCGCTGCGGTTCTGTGCGCTCCCGGCTTCGTGTCCGCCTTGCTGAAGGCTTGAGGCCGGATGTGTCCAGGCGTTCTCTGCGCGGTTCGCACAAGATAGACCACGATTCGGGCGGGTCAGCGTGACCGCGTGTCCGCTCGCCCCGGTCGTCAGTCGCGCATCCGGTGAAAAAAGATGTCCGGAGAATCGTGCCTGCTGCGTTTCAGGTTCACGACGCAAGGGGAGGGAAGAGATGAGGCACTTCGGTCTTGGTGTGGTGTGGGGCTTGGCCCTGGCGGGCTGTGAGCTGGGCAGAGCGGATGCCGTCGGCACACCGTCGGTTTCTGACGATGCACCGGCTGTGGAGTGGCACGTGGGCTACGGGACGCCGCGTGACGAGCACGTCCACGAGGGGATCCAGACTGCCGATGGAGGCTACATCGGCGTCGGGCAGACCGATGACGGTGCGGCATCGGACCTCTTGGTGGTCAAGGTGAGCGCAGACGGGGACGAGGCGTGGCAGGTGTCGGTCGGTCAGTCCGGGGTGTTTGACTTTGGGATCGCCGTCGCGGAGGCATCGGACGGCTACGTCGTCGCCGGAGCCCTGACCGAGGAGGGCAAGCACCAGCCAGCCCTGATGAAGCTCGACGCCGACGGCGAGGTCCTCTGGCAGCAGGTCTACAGCGGCGCGGGCTACGGTGCGCTGCGCGGCGTCGAGGTCCTGTCAGACGGCACCATCGTCGCCACCGGCTACACCGACGAGGCGGAGGCGGGGTTCTTGTTCATTGCAGAGGGGACCGGGCTTCTGCTGAAGACCTCTGCCGATGGAGAGGCGCTGTGGCAGCAGCCTCTGTCCGTCTCGCAGGGGGCCAAGGTGCGCGCCCTGGCGGACGGCGGCTTTGTTATCGGCACCACAGCGTGGACAGAGTCGGATGTCGAGAACGCGGTGATCGTCCGCACGGACGCCAGCGGCGCGGAGCTGTGGTCGCAGTCGTATGGCGGCGAGAACACAGTCCAGGCCTTCGACATGACGCTGGACCCTGCGGGAGGCTTCGTGCTCGCAGGCCACACGACGGGCTACGGCGCGGAGAACTGGGACTGCATCACCATCGCGGTCGCTGAGGACGGCACCGAGCGCTGGATGACCCGCTTTGGCCAGCCGCGCGGCTTCTCCGGGCGCTACATCCACGACGAGTGCTACGGCATCCAGGCGGATCCCGACGGCGGCTTCGTCGTCGCTGGGGGTACCGGCGATGAGTATGGAGCGTACTCGTCCTGCGCTGGCGAGTACGGCTGCTCGGATGAGTGGAAGTCCTACGTTGTCCGCCTGGATGCTGACGGCGAGGTGGTGTGGCAGGCGGTCTACGGCGGCAACGACCGGGGGCACAACGCCGCGGAGTACATCGGCCTGACCGCAGACGGTGGCTACATGATCTTCAGCGACACCGACGAGATGGCCACCGGGGACTCCAACAGCTTTGGCTTCATGAAGCTGTCTGCAGAGTAGACCGGTGGCACCTCAGGCCCACAGTGTCAGAGCGGCGGCGGCTCGACCTGTCATATCGTAGACCCGGCAGGGGGCCTCACAACCAAGGCGGTGTAGATGCGGCTGAGCATTCAGTCTGGAGACATCCTGGCGACCCCGGCAGACACGCTGGCGCTCCCGGTCGATGGGAGCGCCCCGGGGCTTGAGGGGCGCATCGCTCGACAGCTCATGGCCCGCGTCGGGGCGGAGGACATGCACGAGCTGTGCGTCCCGCCGCCTTCCTACCCCTTCAACGGACAGGCATACTGGAGCAGCGCGCTTCCGCATGACCGGACGCACTTCCGGCACATCTGCTGCCTGGGCGTGCTCAGCCACGCTCCAGGTGCCAACCACAAGGGCTATGCCCGGTCTGCCCTGTTGAGAATGCTCAGGATGGCGGGCGCGGAGCCTGGCAAGGGCGAGAACATCGCCTGTCCGGTCCTGACGGGAGGCCACCGGATCAAGTACGTCGATGCGGTGTTCTTGATGCTCCAGGTGATCGAGAGTGTCCAGGGCTCAGCCACGATTCACATCGCCGAGTCCGACCCGGAGCGGCTTGAGATCCTTCGGGACATTGTGGGCTGAGGTGTTGAGGCGGGGGATCACGTGGCTGTCGGGCTCCGTACCCGCGTGAGCTCGGCGGGGATGTCGTCGGTCGAGCCGGTATCCCGACCGATCTGCTGGACCTCTTCGATGGCGGAGAGCAGTGCCGGTGAGTCACCGAGGGGAGTGAGCCGGTGTATCGCGGTGTGGGTGTGCAGCAGCACCACAGGCCCCTCAGTCGTGACCCGGTTGATCTCATCGGGCCGCAGCAGAGTGTCGCCCCACGTCAGGTGCGTATCGGTGAGGGTGATCTCGTGCTTCTTGGAGATTCGGCGGACGTTGATGACGGCCTGCACCATCAGCACGACCGATGCCGCTGCGGAGATCATGAGCGCCCAGGTCATGCCAGCGTAGTCGAGCGCGAGGCCAAGTGCGCTCAGCACGGGAGGACCGAGCCCGCCCAGCACGATGAGCATGCGTGTCTGGGTGAGGTTGTGTGGTCTCAGGGCGATGCGGACGTGATCCGGCGAGATCATCGCGCCGTCGATCAGCTGACGGTGGGCATTGAGCTCGGCACCGCAGCCCTGACAGCTCCAGCCTCCCCACATCTTCTGCTGGAGCGAGGTCGAGGCCCTCAACAGGGGCTGCGAGGTGGTGCAGCATGGGCAGTTGCGGTTCATTTCGTTAGCGTAACGCCTGAGCGGACTGCACAGCCGGCGTGCGGTCCCCCGCGATGGCACCGCACGCCGGCAGCCTCTGCAGAGGCGTGGAGCCTCAGGGCTGTGGGGGCAGCGCGCTACTCCACAGCGAGGATGATGTCGACAGACTGGGTGACGACGTGGCAGTCGAGCGCATCCATCTCCACCGTGACCGAAGCGCTGCCGATCTGGAAGCCCTCGGCCTGCGCCATGATCTCATACACTCCTGGTACATCGTCGCCGCAGTAGAACGCCGCGCCAGACAGTGCACAGTCCATGCTCTCTGCCCCGATCTCTTCGCTGAGCGGAGCATGGCTGACGCTCGCTCCGTCGATCACAGCGCCGTCCTCGTCGATGACCGAGACCATCACTGAGGGCACCACCTCTGCGGTGCAGTCCACTGCCATCAGCGTGTGGGTGAGCTCCTGAGGGATGACATGACACTCGTCTTCTTCGACGAAGACATCGAGCTCTTCGGCCTCGAAGCCCGCTGCCGCCATGGAGATGGTCAGCTCACCGGCCAGCTCGATGCCGCAGCTGTACAGGCCAACATCGATCTCCTGGCAGTCTTCCGTGACCAGGCCGTCTGTGACACTGACCTCCGCGCCCTCCAGTGCACCGCCGAGATCGCTCTCCAGCGACAGCAGAACCGACGTCTTGGCATCGTCTGTGCAGATGACCTCCTCGCATCCGATCAGTCCGGCGAGGGTGAAGAGGCTCAGGATGGTGATGGCTGTGTTTTTCATGAATCGTTCCTCCGACTCATCCTGAAGCAATAGTCGTGCCAAACCATACAACGGTGGTTTTCGTCATAATGATGCACGGCCTCGGACACAGATGTCGCGGTCACACCGTCGCGGTCACGGGGCTCCTGGAGCGCCTCTGAGCGGGGGCTGTTCGCTCCGGAGCCAACCGGAGGGGCGGCCTCAGTTGGCCTCGATGCTGATGTCGACGGCCATCGGGCAGGGGAAGTCCAGCCCAGCGAGGGTCAGCAGGCCGCACCCCAGCCCATCGCAGGTCACCTCCAGGTCGGTCGTGCCGTACATGTCGGTCGCCGAGGAGAGGGTGCCGTTGAAGTAGGACTCGATGGTCAAGGTCGCGCTCATTCCGGTGACGTCTTCTTCGTTGATGTCGACCTCACAAGCGAAGTTTCCATCGAGGTCGATGGTGCAGTCGCCTGGATCACCACCGTCTGCTGCCATGAGGAAGGTGTCCTCACCGGTGGAGTTGATGGCGAACTGACTGGGAACAAACTCTTCGGCATCCCGCCAATTGGTCATCTCGCAGTCGTCCTGCGTCAGCGCGTAGTCCGTCACCAGCCAGACGCCGGTCTGCGGCATGGGGAACTCTGGATCGGCGTCGGTGTCGGCATCGGTGTCAGCATCGGCGTCGGTGTCGGCATCGGTGTCGGCATCGGTGTCGGCATCGGCCTCGGTGACCGGATTGTTGGGGATATTGGAGTTCGTATCTTCGGTTTTTGAGGCATCACATGCCAAGAGATAGATCAGCATTGTAGTGCCCCTTGTCCAGTGGTGAGGTCTGGCCTGACGTGAGTCTATCGTCTAACCAAATCAGAGAATCATCGTGCCTGTATTTGCTCGATTTGTAAGCGAAATTCTTGCATCAGCTTCACCAACCAGCTGGGCAGTTTGTGTAAGCCGAGGAGCCTCGGACTGGCCTCTCGTTGTGCTGGTCTCGTGAGGTGTGCCATGCACAGAGGGATGACCCTGCGTCCTGCGTGACTACACACCACGGCGTGCTCTGACGGAGAACACCTGAGCCGGTGGGCTGCATCGGAGCGCCATTGTCAGGCGAGCAGACGATGGCCTGGTCGAGAGACCAGTGCATCACAGCGAACGTCTCGGGTACCATCCTGGTGAACCTGCTCGTGCTGTGTCAGCTCGTCAGAAAGGTTCCGGTAGAGCTTCTGAAACGGGACAGCGTAAGCGGGCTGTTGAGTCTCTGATTTTCAAGGATATAGCCAGTCATCGGGCTCCTCAGTCTCCACACGCAGGCAAGGGCATCTCGATGCTGACGTATGGAAACCATGAACGAAATTATGCTTACGTCATCAACAGTGTGCACCGGGCATGCTGGAATTGTCATGCGACAGCACTGAGCTTGAGCACGATCGAGTATGGTCTGACTCCTCCAGAGCCAGTGCGGCCACTACGAACTGAGAAGATGTGTGAACGCTCACTTTCGTGCCATTCTCATCACGATCCACCTCGCTGCACTGATGCTGCTGGCGACTCCAAACCCGTCGATGTTTCTTCGTCGCTCGTTGTGGGATCTTCCGATGGCTCAGGCTGAGCTGGTTGCCTGGGCGGACATGCTCTCTGGGATGGGCATCGAGCACACACCAGACTCACTGGAAGAAGCCCTCTGGGATGGCTTTCAGCAGCTCGGCACCATTCGCAAGAAGCTCACCCGTCCCCTTCGCCCATACGTTCGCTATTGTGGCACCGCCCAGGACTGGCCCCTGTTTGCCATTCCGCAGCGTAAGGTCTCGCGACTCTTCATCGACATCCTGCAGGACGAGGAGGAGTGGGAGACGATCTACATCACCCAAGATCCAGATGTGCGCTGGAACCACCGGCGCCTGAACAGCGAGCGATACCGCAACAAGGTCTTCTTCATCAGTCAGCCACACAAGAAGAGGCAGTATCGAAAATTTGCTGGATGGATAGCAGGAATGGCGGCATCTGACTTCCCTGAGGCGGACAAGATCCGCTTGCGCTTCCACGTGCAGACCACGCTCGGTCCAAAGAAGACCCAGCGTGGAGAGCGTCCTGAGGGTGAATTCACACGAGAGCTCATCTTGAGCTTAAGCCCGCACCGGTGAGGTCTTCCTGGAAGGCATGGGTGGCGTTTTGGTCGAGGCAGGAGACCGCCGAGCCGGTGGCCCTGTTTCGCATCGCGGTCGGCCTGTGCATGGTGATGATGCTGGTGCACGACATCCCCAACCGAGGCTTCATCTGGGTGGAGCATACCGACGGGGGCTACCGCACAATTCTGAAGACCAAGGGGCTGATGGCGCTGCTTGGTGGGCACACGTTCACGGTGGTCAATGGCCTCCTGGCCACGATTGTGGTCACAACAATCACCCTGATTTTGGGGGTCTTTCCACGGATCTCGGCGCTGATCAGCCTCCAGTGCCACCTCGCCCTGGCCTCCAGCGGGCAGGCCGGCGGTGGGCAGGATCAGCTGCTCCACAACGCGCTGTGGCTGTTGGTCCTCGCTCGCTCAGACGCCACACTCTCGCTGACCGCCAGGCTACGCACCAAGCAGTGGCGGCCCGTCGTGATGGTCGCCGCCTGGCCGCGCTACCTGATCATCTTCCAGCTGCTCCTGCTCTATCAGGTCGCTGGCTACTACAAGGTCAGCACGCACTGGCATCCTGGGGGGGATCTGCGTGCGCTCTACTATGCCCTCAACACCCCCATCTGGAACCGCTGGGACTTCATGGCGCTGTGGGGCGTGGTCTTTCCGTTCACTCAGGTGGCTACGCTGGTCTCCTGGCTGTTTGAGAACCTCGGACCTGGTCTGGTGTTCCTGGCGCTGTACTCTCGCAGCACCCGCAGCCGAGCAGGCCGTCTTCGCGCGGCCTTCAACCGACTCCCCGTACGGAATGGATTTGTGCTCGTTGGTCTGGGCATGCACCTTGGCATCTGGCTCATGATGGAAGTTGGGGTCTACAGTCCGCTCGCTCTGGCCTTCTACCCCTGTCTCTTTCATCCCGATGAGCTTCGAGCGGCTTGGAGGCGCTGGCTCGGCCCACGCCACAGCCGGCTTCCCAGCGCGCCGATCGAGCGACTCTCGGACTGAGGGATCTCTCAATTCAACGCGGTGCGTGAAGGTATTGAAGGTATATCCTTGATTTTGATTGATGTGGTCTCGATGGCTCCTCGGCGAGAGGCGGGGCGATGTGGACTGTGTTTTTTTCTGTGCAGAAAAAAAATGGCGGCATCAGGCGCGGACGGAAGGGCGGCGTTTCCCATCGGAAGCGGATCCTGCAAGAGCTGATGCGGTCAATGGCCTGCATATAGTGTTCGAGAGTGGCGGAGGGCACCATATAGGCGGTTGACATGGATTCGAACTCCTATAAAACTGGACAGCAGCACACCGGTGCCACCCACCTTGCTCAGCGCTGCCAATCCCTTGGCATGCTCCACCTGAGCGCTTCGTCCTTCGCAATCTCCCCATGTTCTCCCCGCATTGCAGAGCGTCACATGACCGTTGAGTATGAGAATCAGGTAACTGAAGACGATCTCTTCACGCCCGCCTCCGAAGCGCTTCCCAGCGCAGTGCTGCCTGACGATGGTGACGGCACGCCCAGCCACACTGATTTTCAGGGCTACCCCAACGCCCTCTCTCGCTTCGTGGTCACACGCTCCTACCTCCGCTGGCGCGAGGACGTCGGCCGGCGGGAGCGCTTCCCGGAGGCTGTGGATCGCTACGTCGACTTCATCGCCCGCAACCGAGAGGTTCCGGCGTGGGTCCTCCGCGAGATCCGGTCGGGCATGCTGGACATGGGAACGCTGCCCTCGATGCGAGCGCTGTGGTCTGCAGGCTCTGCTGCCGAGCGCGACAACACGATGATCTACAACTGCTCGTTTCTGCCGCTGGACAACCTGCGGGCGTTCTCAGAGATGCTCTACATCCTGATGATGGGCACCGGTGTTGGCTACTCCGTCGAGCGAGAGTTTGTCAGCAACCTCCCGGTGGTCGCCCTCCGGTCCGGCGAGGTCATCGACTACACGGTCGCAGACTCCACCGATGGCTGGGCGGACGCGGTCTTCGATGGCCTGACCCACATGTGGAAGGGACACACGGTCAACTTTGACTACGCCTTGATCCGGCCTGAGGGCGCTCGCTGCAAGACCAAGGGGGGGCGGGCATCGGGGCCTAAGCCGCTGCGGCTCCTTCTGGAGTTCTGCCAGCAGAGCGTCGACGCGGCTGCTGGTCGCCAGCTCACCTCCGTCGAGGTCAGCGACATCGCCTGTATGGTCGGTGAGATCGTCAAGGCTGGCGGGGTCCGGCGGGCGGCGCTGATCTGCTTCAGCGATCCCGAGGACGACGCGATGCGCCACGCCAAGGACTGGCGACGGGGAGCCTTCCCGGCGTGTCGCTACATGGCGAACATCTCGGCCTTCTGGGCGAGCAAGCCGTCGCGGCCGCTCTTTGACCGGGAGTGGACGGCGCTCCGCAACAGCGGCTCTGGCGAGCGCGGCTTCTACATGGTGCCCTCCCAGCGAAAGCGCGAGCGACGCAGCGACCTCCGCAGCAACCCCTGCGGCGAGATCCTGCTGCGCTACGCCAAGGCCACCGACCCCTGGACAGGGGAGGGCGGCGGCGGTCAGTTCTGCAACCTCTCCGCTGCGGTCATGCGGGCAGAAGACACCCGAGAGACGTTCGCGCACAAGGTCCGCATCGCGACCTGGATCGGTGCCATTCAGGCTTCGTTTACCCGCTTTCCCTATCTGCGCCCGGCGTGGAAGCAGCACTGTGATGAAGATCGCCTGCTGGGGGTCGACATCACCGGTCACTGCGACAACCCCGTGCTCTCCGGCGACCCTGAGGCGATGACCCACTTCAACCGCATCGCGCTGGAGACTGCTGCGCAGGCTGCTGCTCACCTCAACATTCCCGTTCCGGCGTCCGTGACCTGCGGCAAGCCCAGCGGCAACTCCTCTCAGGCGGTCGACTGCGCCAGCGGCTTCCACACCCGGTTTGCCCGCTACTACATCCGTCGGGTCCGGGTCAGCGCCAACGACCCGCTCTTCCACCTGGTGCGTGCCGCTGGCGTGCCGGTGTTTAAGGACGTGAAGTACCAGGATGGTTCTGATGCTGACTGCCCGACCTGGGTGGTTGAATTCCCGGTGAAGGCGCCCGAGGGCTGCATGACCCGAGACGACGAGACCGCCCTGGAGCAGCTCAACCGCTACCTCCACATCATGCGCACGTGGTGCTCGGAGCGTGGCCACAACCAGAGCGCCACGGTCTATGTCCGCGAGGACGAGTGGGATGTCGTCGGCGACTGGCTCTACGAGCACTTCGACGAGGTCACCGGGCTCTCCTTCCTGCCCTACGACGGCGGCAAGTACGCGCTTGCACCCTACGAGGAGATCACCGAGGACGAATTCCGTGCGCGGGACTCGGTCTTCCCGGCGATCGACTACGCGCAGCTCTCTGCGTTCGAGACAGAGGACATGGGGCAGGGCGCACAGACCTTGGCCTGTGTCGGTGGCTCGTGCGAGATCGACTGGGACGTCACCGCGTCCAAGTGATGCTCCTGTTGCGCTGAATCCATCGCCAGAGAGCGACGAGGATCAGATGCTCGTCGAGTTCAGAATGCGCGCTGGGTGTAGGTAGGGATACCGCCAGGGCCGCGCTGCATCAGCGTCTTCGATCACACGGCTGGCGCGCTCAAGAGCCGCCTGAAAGCGAGTGATGATCGGCATGACCTCATGGGGGAAGCTCCCGGTGGGGTAGTGGCCGAGTCGGTCATAGCGAAACGAGGTCAGCTCCTTGACCGTGAAGAGCTGCAGCGAGGCTTGCTCGGGGGGCGGAAGCATTTTCATGATGCTTGCGGCATCCACGGTCTCTGAGCGCTGCCATGGCGCGTCATACAGGCCTGCGGGCATGTTGGGAACAAAGGACATGTACTCATACTGCGGGTAGTTCACCGCGGAGTGGAGCGGTCCGCTTGCCCACAGGATCCGATGGAGGAGATCGGAGAGTGCCTCGCGGTCCGCAAGCTGTCCGCTGACCCCCCGCAGGCCGGCACCCATGCTGCTGGCCAGCTCTCGCGCCCAGCTCTGGGTTTCTTCATCGTCTCGAACCGTCGCGTCATCGACAAAGAAGTGCTGAACATACTCACGCACGAACACGCCAATTTCTTTCCAGATCAGCAGCCCGTCGTCGCGGAAGGGGTAGTCGGGGAGCTGCTCTGGGTTGTCGACGCCGCGGGCTGCGAGCTCTTTGGGGAGGTGCCAGTTGTCGATGTCCCACGGAGGGATGTCACGCTCGGGGTATCCCAGCCGCGATCGCTCTAAGAGCTCGAGGTTTCCGGCCATGCCACCGGCCAGCAGCTCGCTTGCCCAGCCGGTTGGGTTGAGCAGCAGCTCGCGTCCCTCAAAGTTGTTGAAGATGAGGAAGCGCAGGTGGGGCCACAGCAGCGCGTGGATGGGGTGGCGGCAGGAGAGGGTGCGGGAGGTGGCGACCGCCACACCCTCGAGGGTGAAGTGGGTTCGCGCGAGGTGGGTGATGAGCTCGTGGACGTTGAGATCGGCGGTCTGGACCACGAGCTTGGCCATGGTCCAGCCGGTGCCATCGGCCGGGGTGAAGACCGTAGAGGGGGCTGCGGACTGCCCCAGCTGGATGGCGAGCGGCTGGAGGCGTCCATCGATCATGGCAAAGAGAGCCTTGGCCGGCGGGGCGTGCACCTGAGTGCCGTCATGGACCTGCCTGGGGATGCCCTCAAGGTAGGCGTAGTCACACAGGTACAGCGCGCCGGAAGCCACCAGTCCCGACAGGGTCAGCGCGCCCGGAAGGCGGTCATCGTCGATGGCAAATTCCGCTGGCGGACTGCTCAGCTGCTGGAGCATGACGGGGTTGGGCCCGGCGAGGCGCTGCCAGGCGAAGAAGTCATCGTCTGCCCAGTGCTTCGCCGCTGCTGGAGGGGGGGAATCACCGAACAGGTTCTCGTAGCTCTTCGGAGAGTGCAGCGGACTTCCGTTGGCAAAGGAGCCCAGGAAGTCACGGATGCGATCGGAGATGAGGCGCTTGATGGGGGGAAGGCCTGTTCGCTGTCGCATCTCCAGGTAGGCGCCGCCGTGCTGGGGGATCTCGGCCTTGGGCACTCCATCAAGCATGCCAGCAGTGAGGGCCTGCCAGAGCTTTGGATGCTCTGTTCCCGGCTCGTACAGCATCGAATAATTAGGGATAAAAGTGTGGTCCCATGGGTACTCACGGTTTGCTTTGTTCAGGAGTGAGATTCGCCCATTGGAGTCAGGGTCTCTGGAAGCCAGACAAATCGCGCTCATGCCATCTCCATGTCATCAAGCCACTGTATACCCCATGCCCTACCCCTACCTCGGGCACGTTAAGCCTGATTTTCAGCGAAAGACAGAGCCTCTGGCCGATTGTTCGTTACATATCCAATCGTTAAGTTATTTTTAGGCCCTGTGTTTCAGAGCACGCTGCAGCTGCGCAGCAGTTCCTCTCACCCGAGGGGAGAACAGATGTTGTGGCGGACGAGTGGTTCTAAACCCGCACGACAAGCGAGGGGATTCCCGAAGAGGGCCTGAGATTCCTGTCAGTGCTGAGGTTGAAGAATTTTAATGTCCCTATTCTTCCTCGGTAAAAGGTTGGATTTGAATGTTGAAAGAACGCTGCCGTCGTGGGTTTTTTTCTCGTAAGGATTGTGCCCTTCAGCAGCGTGGTCACCGCCATCTGTGGCGAACCGCGCACACTGTTCAGCAAAGGTGTCCAAATGATTCACCACAACGAAGTATCTAAATGGCTATGCTTGAGTAAGCCGCAGCGTTCTCTTCTGAAGGTGCACAGTGAGCAATAAGCAAGAACGACACCAGCACTCCAGCACCGACAGCGATGCTGAGGTTGGCGTCGACGCTCCTCATCGTGCTCCTCAGGGTAACGGTCGGCAGTCCGCAGCGATGCGACTGCAGGGGCTCCAGGGCAACAGCGCCGCACAGCAGCTGCTCGAGAACAGCGACGATGATCAGACCTGGCGAGGGCGCGGCAACCTCATCGGCAGCCCGCCGGTCCGCAGCGAGGAGCGGCCCCCCAACACTGGCATCGTCGAGGATCAGGCGGTCTATAGCCAGCGCTACAGCGCCGCCAACGCCCAGTGGGAGCGGCAGAAGACTCGGGCCGATGCCATGCTCTCTGAGAGCGGTGATCCGATGGACCACCGCTACTGGTTCGCCAAGGTCTACAGCTATGTGACCGAGGGAGAGATGCAGGAGGCCAGCGGATCCTCTTTCTACTACCCCTCCTACGTCCTGCAGTGTGTTCGCTACTTCGACAAGATCTACGAAGACAACGCCAGCGCTGCTGACAGCGGCGGGACCGTGGAGGAGCACTGGCAGACCGCGTTTGATGACGCCAGCGATCGGGGTCTGACCTGGAACGACACCCTCGACCTGATCACCGGCGACCTGTACCGCTCTGTGTGGTCTCTGGTCCGCTCGATGCAGGCCCACATTCGCTTCGATCTCCCCCGCGCGGAGGCCTGGGTCTACCAGAGCTACTACGCCCACATGGACGGTGCGAACATCGGGCAGTTTGAGGCCGACTTCATGTCGATGGCGGGTGTGTTCGACCGGGCCGCCGCTCGCATGAACAGCGACATCGCCGATCTCCATCACCTGCCCGCCGACGTCATGCCGCGCTCGATGCAGGATCTGGCCATGGCTCGCTGGTTCGATGCGGACATGGCCACCGAGCGCGCCGACACCTGGGAGCGCACCGAGGCGCTGGTCAGCGAGGGCATGGTCGGCCGCGATCCCTACCGCGAGACCGGCGACACCCTGCAGGGGGACGTCACCCAGTCCGACAACATGTCCAACCTCCAGGGCCTCAGCGCCGAGCGGCTTCGCCCCAACATGGATGCAGGCTCAAACCTCACCGGCTTAGACGGAGAGCTGTCCTGGAGCCCGTCCCGCTGGGGTCAGGATGGCATCATCCGCGATGATGTCGCCCAGATGTCCGATGCCGAGCTCGCTGCCCTTCCCGCGTCTCGACGGGCGCAGCTCATTCGTCGCTGCATGTCCGGCGTGGCGATGAACGCCGATGAGGACACCACGCTGCGCATCCTCAACAGCAGCCTGGCCGCTGGGAGCCTTGTGGCGACTGTCGATGCAGCGAACGCCTTCGACATCCTCTCGGCGATGAACTTCTCTCAGTACACCACCACTCGCACCCTCTTTCAGCGGCACTACTACGCCCAGATGTCGCAGGCCAACGCCCTGACTTACCTGCGACGCTGCCTGGATGGCATTACCGTTGGGTTCCAGGAGGCGATGATCATCGACATCCTCTACGCCCGGAAGTTCGTCAACACCAAGGGTGAGATCGATCTCAACCTCAGCCTCAGCGAGTCTCAGGCCCACGTCCTGATCTCCGAGCTGGGGATGGTGTACAACGGCGGCGGCTATGACCAGGGGCTGCTGAAGCTTGAGGGGGATCTCAGCTTCGACAACGATGCTCGGCTGGGCACACACTTTGGCACCGCCAGCTCCCAGAGCGGGGACGCCGCCATTCGTGATCAGGTCAGCGAGGACCGCAGCCGTGTCCAGACACTCCCACAGCGACAGCGCATCGCCATGATCCGCCGCTTGCTACAGGGAGCGACCTTCAACGGCGATGAAGACACCATCATCACCATCCTCAACCAGTCTCGGTCTGCTGGCGATCACGTTGCGGTCATCGATGCCATCGGCGCCCACGCCCTCGCCGGCGACATCAACGGTGCGCAGTGGGTCACGGTGCACACGTTCTACAAGAACCACTACTACACCCAGATCTCTCAGGGCACCGCCTTCCGGCTGATCTCGACCTGCATCACCGGCTGGACGAGCAGCTGGGAGAACGAGATGGTCGCCGACATCATCTCGTCCCGCAGCGACGCCCGTGCCCTGGTCACCCGGGTGGGCGGCTACTACGAGAGCGGCGGCTTCGCCGAGGGGCTCAACAAGCTGCAGTGGCAGCTCGAGGGCGATGCGCAGACGCGGGTAGAGGCAGCAGTCGCTCGCTGATGCCGCTCCTCTACCTGCTCTTGGCGGGATGCCGCAGCGAGATGCCCCCCAGCCCTACGGCTCCGCCCGTCGACGAGGCCCCTGTCATGAAGCCCTTCAGCATCAGCGCCGATCAGATCACCGCGCGCAACAGCAGCTTTGGCGATGCGGATGTCGACCGCCTGCTGGCCGATCCGGCGCTCTCGACCGTGCGCATGCTCGACCTGACCGGCGCGCACCTGTCGGCTGTGGCGCTCGACCGCTTGCTCTCCGATCCACGGCTGGCCGAGCTCAAGACCCTCTACCTGGGCTCATCGACCATCGGCGATGCCGGGCTGCTGGCCATCGCCCAGTCCCCAGCAGCGCCGCACTTAGAGACGCTCCACGTTCCCCGGGTGGAGGCGACCCCGGCCGGCATCGCCGCCTTCGCAGAGCAGGCACGCTTTGCTGCCATCTCGCTGTCGATCGGCCACCAGGCGGTCGGAGATGTCGGTGCGATCGGACTGGCTGCGTGCACCGGCATCACCACCCTCGACCTCGAGAGCGCACAGGTCGGCACGGTGGGTGCCGTGGCGCTGCTCTCGCAGACCAGCGCAGCATCGCTGTCCTTGCGCGACAACCCCATTCACCTCGACGGTCTTCAAGCCTTCTCTCCGGCTCTCACCAGCATCTCGTTCAAGATGACGATGCTGACCGAGGCCGATCTGGTGCGCCTGTCTTCAGCCGCTGCGCCAGCGCTACAGGAGCTGAACTTCGAGCAGGTTCCGATCACTGACGGTGGGCTGGCAGCCATCCGTGAGGCCGGCTGGCTGGGTCAACTCCAGGCACTGTCCATCGGTGCTCCGGCCACCTCCGCTGCGGCTCGACGCGCCTTCCTCGCGGTCTGGGGGGGCGACCGCTGGATCAGCATCCAGAGGCGAGACCTGTGAGCCCCACAGTACCTCGCTGGAGGGGCTGGGGTGGTCCCATACGAGCGCCATCATTGCGTGCTGGATCGAGATGGCGGCGTGTGTAGGACGCTGGGAGGACTTCAGCGCCATCCGCGAGGCAGAGGCAGCCCTCTGGAGGGGAACGGACGTCGCCATCTCGAGTCCAGAGGGGCTGATGCTCACGGTGGCCTGGCGCGAGGCCGAGCGGCGGGCGCGCGAGGCGGGTGTCTTGCCCGAGGAGCTTGGCGTGAGCGGTCGATGATGCTGTCGAGGCCGTTCCTGGAGGCTGCTGCCGGATCCTGTGCGCTGCCTCCTGTCGGGGACACCCTCCGCCAGACGCGAGCGGCTTGAGCCGCTGTGGGATTCGGATCCTTTGAACTCACCGATCCCGCGACCCGATTGGTGGAGGGGGGCGTCCCTGCAGGGAAGAAGATGTCGCCTCGGCATGCAGAGATCACGAGCGCGCGCCCGGCTCCGTCTGCTCACAATCAAGGACGTCTCGGACTCCATCGCGACCCTCAAGGCTTCCGAGTGCTGCTCCCTCACCGTGACCTTCAGGCCATCCAAGATCATGTGCTGCTACGGGTGCCTTGAGCGTGCGAGTCCTGCGCGAGGATGGACGCTGCGGAAGAGAACCGGTCGAGCAACAGGAGCATTGGCGCGCGGATGGTGAGCGATGCCGCCCATCTGCAGCGTCAGCCTGAACCGACCTCAATCGTCCGGCACTCTCCGGTCGTTGGCTCAAGCAGAATGACCCCGCGCTCCGCCCGCTTCAGGTCGAGTCTGAACGCTCGTGTGAGTGCTTGCTGCGAGCTGTGGTGACCGCAGAACAACACGACCTCTGCTGGCGAGCTGCGGGTCCATTTTGCAAGCTTTGCGTCGAGTCCATCGAGGTCGCGAAATCCAGCCCGGGCTTGTCGCATCGGTATCACCTCTGCATAGGCGGCCGCGATGAGCTGAGCGGTCTGGCGTGTCCGGGGGGTGGAGGTGTGGACGATGAGCTGTGGGGTGATGCTGAGCGCCAGGAGTCTGCGACCGGCATCTCTGGCATGCGCGATGCCGCAGGGAGTGAGGCCAAGATCAACTGTTTTTCCGCTCGCATCGTTGGTCTTGTTCGCTGCGCCGTGACGGACAAAGATGAAGGTGCTGGTCATGGTCGGCTCTGCTTGAGGTGGAGGGTGGACCCGTCTCTGTGTACGACGCTGCGGCGTGTTCGTGACCCTGAAATCCGAAGAAAGCGCGAGGCGTGGCCTGGAGACGGGCTCGTGTGCAGCACGGCTGGTGGCCTCAGCGAGGCGCTGCCGGGGGGCCTCGCGTGGTGTTGTCCCAGCGTGAAAAGATCGGCGTGTCGCGGGTGCGGTGAAGCTGACGCTGAAGGAAAGGTTGGGTCCAAGAACGTACATGACGCTGTGGGCGGTCATCCTATGATGGGTGCATGAGTCTCGAGCCCATCCCCGCGCTCTACACTCTGCTTCACAGCGGAGAGCAAGAGCAAATTGCCCAGTCCATTGAAATTATTCATGCCCTTCAGCTGTCCAGCGATGAGCTGACCGGGATGGTGGAGCGGTTGTTTCGCGCCAACCACACGGCTCGAAAGATCGCAGGGATGTCTGTTCTGGGCTCATTCCATGAGCGACTCCCGGACCGCTTGCTCGTCGGTGCCAAGCAGCTCATTCTGCCCCGTCTGTGTAGCGGATCCAAGCCCACCATTCGCCGTGGATTGGCGCTGCTGAGCGCGCTGAACATCCCCGATGTCACCGTCGAGCTCTGGCAACACATGGTCGATCACCCGACCCGGCAAGCCACCTGGATGCGCAAGGACACCATCGAGAAGCTCTCCATGATGGTGCCCCGTCACGCCACCCTTCCCCACACCCACCTGTCGCACCATGCCCTCTTCGGCTCTCGGATCCCCGCCAAGCTCCCCGCAGTGCTTACCCACATGCCGAACCTCGAAGAGATCAGCTTCAGGCGGTGCTTTAATAGCTTCCCATCTTGGATATCAAAGGTTGAATCAATAAAGCGGCTGAACCTTCGGTATGTCGTGGCGGTGCCGCTGCATGGGACCATGCTTCCCCGCCACCTGAAGACCCTGGCGCTGCCTGAGAGCCCCACGCCCGAAGTCTCCTTGGCCATTCCGACCCTCCAAGAGCTCAACCTTCGCGCATGCGCAGCGCTCCGCCGCCTCGATCTTCGCGGCTGTGTGTCTCTGCGCAGTCTGGATCTCTCCCGCTGCACCGCCCTGACGGCGCTGCCCGACCACCTTGCGGCGCTGCCGGCGCTTCAGACGCTCAACCTGTCGGGGTGTGCTCGGCTGCTGAGCATCCCTCCGGCCCTGCTGCGTCGGGCGGATGTGACCATTCTCTCAGACGGCTGCCTGTCGCTGAGATCAACCATGAGCCAGCAGCGATCGTTCTCCAGCCTGCTGCGCTCGAAGAACATCCATGATCTCCATGCAGCCCTGCGGCACTGGGCGGCCCTGCCTCCCGCCGAGCACATCCAGCACCAGCCGGACATGGTGGCTGTGCTGAGCTCCTGGCTGTGCTCAAGCGACCGTATTCAGATCGAAATGGGCATCGAGGCACTGGATGCGGTTCCCATTCCGGGGCTGGTGGAGATCTTGTGGGGGCGCAGCCTGATGCGCCCCGAGATGACGCTTGATGGGGTGCTGGCACAGGTCGACAACAGGCACCAGTCTCTCCTGCTGCAGTCGCTTCTCCAGCGCTTGCCCGGTCTGACAAGGGCAGAGCTGCAGTACCTCAACAGCGTCTGGCTGTCCGATGCCGATGCGATTCATGCGTTTCCCCGCCTGCGTCACCTGACGCTGGAGAAGCTGCCGGGTGAGCTGCCCGATCTGTCTTCCCTCGTCCACCTCACGCACCTCTACATCCACCACTGCAGCGAGGTCACCCGGCTGCCCCCACCGCTGCCAGCACTGGTCCACGTGACCCTCCGCCTGCTGCCCCGGCTCTCGGATCGTGACGGCGGCCAGCTTCTCCGGAAGCATGGGGTGAAGATGCGGGACCACGATCCCTACAGCCTACGAATACAGCGGTAGGTGATGGTGCTGCTCTCGCTCACAGCGACGCTCGATACGCACTGCAGCAGCGGGCGGTCGTCGGTCTCTCGCGATGCTCTGGGCGTCGGTCCCGCTGTCCCTGAAAGAGCACCGCGCCTGGAGGCATCGCACCGTGTCAGCGCGGCTCTGAAGGGCGCAGGGTCTCCGAGGAGAGCGCGGACTCAGCCGCCAGCCGATGGAGCGGCTCACCTGTGAGCCTGAAGATGGTCCACTCCTGAACCGGTCGGGCTCCCAGCGTCTCGTAGAAGGCCATCGCTGTGGTGTTCCAGTCCAGCACCACCCACTCCATTCGTGCGCAGCCGTGTGCGCTGGCGATGGCCGCGAGGCGGACGAGGAGTGCACGCCCGTGGCCCGCGCCGCGATGCTCAGGCGTCACGTAGAGATCCTCCAGGTACAGCCCTGGAGCACCGCGCCAGGTGGAGTAGTTGAAGAAGTACAGCGCAAAGCCGATCGGCATGCCGTCTGACTCAAGCAACAAGCAGGAGAACGGAGGCTCGGGCTGCTGGAGCTGTGCCGCGAGGATCTCGGGCGTTACCTCCACGGCGTCGGGCTCCTTCTCATAGACCGCCAGCTCGACAATGAACCGGTAGATGGTCGAGGCATCAGCGTGTGTTGCTGTGCGGATGTGTCGCATCGTGGGCTCCTGTGCTGGCCTGTTTGTATCTTGCCGTTGTCCCACGGCGCGCTCACCGCAGCGAGCCATACACGCGCTACCGCACCGCCGGATGGGGGCGACCAGGCCTCCGCGCAGGGGAGCGGTGATGGCTCAGCCCTTCTTCTCCCCCGCGAGCAGCGCCGTGAGCGTGGATGGCGGCGGACTGGACTGCGAGAGGTCGTGTCCTTCTTGCGTGAGGCGGTGCTGCTCGCGGTCGATGTGATCACGGATCAGTGCCAGAAGTGGGGCTCTATAGATCTTTTTAATCGGAAACGTTGTCGCGATGTTTCCATCACGCGTGACCACCTCCAAGAAGGTACCGGGCTGAGAGCGGAGGCCTTCCATGCTCACAGCGCTGATCTGATGGGTCTGCACAGACGTGATCTGATCGAGCGGGATCTGCAGCCGCTTTACCTGGATGCCGCCTGGAAACGTCAGGGCATGCTGAGAGAGGTTGATGCGATACCCGAGCATGCGGTATCCGAGCCGCGGCACGGCCAGTCCCGCCACGAACGCTGCCGAGGCGACCGTCCAGGCCAGCGACAGCGGCACGAGCCACAGTCCGCTGAGGTGACCACCGCTGAGCATGTCGAGGCCAGCGTAGAGAATGCCGAGTCCCCCCAGGGTCAGGAGGGAGAACAGCACACCCAGAATCGGTCGCAGGAACTGTGTGGTCCACACTCCGTCCAGTCGCTGCATGGTGAGCGTGATCCCCTGCATGTCCTGCTCAATTTCCACCAATCCCGTTGCTGCAAGCTCTTCCAGTGTGGTCTGTGAGGTTTGGTCAGGCATGCCTGACAATAGCGCATGAACTGCCTGGCTCACCATGAGGCTTCCGGTGCGCCTGCAATCCCCCCGCTGGCGCTCCGAGAGACGGCGAGTGCTCTGGGGGACCGGGCACCACATCGTGCCCTCCCTGCGCAGGTCATCGGTCGTGCGCTGGAGACGACGCGACCCTCATCGCTGCCGGCTTCTACACAGCCTCAAGCCGACGGGGTAGCTAGTGGGCATGAGCGAGCCCACTGCACACGATCCCGACTGGACGTTTCTGTTTGCTGCCTGGCTGGTTGCGACCATCTCCACGCTGGGAAGTTTGTTCTTCTCCGAGGTCATGGCGCTGCCGCCGTGCACGCTGTGCTGGTACCAGCGCATCTTCATGTTCCCCCTGCCCATCGTGCTCTTCATGGGCCTGATGCCCACCGACAGCCGGGGCTTTGACTCCCGCGTCGTGCGCTATGCGCTGCCCCTGGCGGTCTCTGGGTGGCTCATCGCGCTGTACCACCTGGGCCTGCAGTCCGGGGTGATTCCTGAGCGCGCGGCGCCATGCACTCAGGGCGTGTCATGCTCTGACGTGACCATACAGCTGCTCGGGTTTGTGTCCATCCCAATGCTCTCGCTCTTGTCGTTCACCATCATGATCGGGCTCATGCTCGCTCTCAAGAAGAGGCTCAAATGAACAAACAAGTCATCGTCATCGCATCTGCGCTGGGTCTGGTGTTGGCCTTCATCATTGGCGCCATGGCCTACAGGGGCAACGCGGTCGAGGAGACTGCGGCGAAGGCCTTCGAGAACGCCGACGTCATGATCCGCGCGGACTCACACACGCTCGGACCCGACAGCGCCCGCGTGGTGATTGTTGAGTTCCTGGATCCGGGCTGCGAGACCTGCGCGATGTTCTATGCGCCGGTCAAGGAGATCATGGCTGCGAATCCGGACAAGATAAAGCTGGTGATTCGCTATGCGCCCTTTCATCAGGGCTCTGACACCATGGTGAAGATGCTCATGGCGGCCACCCGTCAGGATCAGTACTGGCCGGTCCTGGAGATGATGTTCGCGACCCAGGGAGAGTGGGCGAGCCACCACCACCCTCAGCCAGAGAAGGTGTGGGAATTCCTGCCGCAGACCAGCGTCGATGTGGAGCGCCTGCGGGCGGACATGGCCCTGCCAGAGGCCGACGCATTTGTGCAGCAAGAGATCGCGGACTGCGAGACGCTGGGGGTGAAGAAGACCCCGACCTTCTTCGTCAACGGCAAGCCGCTGCCCACGTTCGGTCTACAGCCGCTGGTCGAGCTGGTCGACGCCGAGCTCGCGCTGAACTACCCGACGCCATAGCGCCGGCTGTCGGCGGATCTGGCCAGCCACTGCGAGGGCACAGGGCCTCACCCAGCGGCCTTGAACGCCGCCCGGTCCTCTCTGGCCTGCTCTGCGTCGATGTCGGTCATCGCCGCCATCGCCAGGAGCGCATCGCAGGTGATGTCTTCTCGGTCAAAGGCGTCGAGGAAGCTCCTCAGGTCGGCGTGATCGGAGAGGTTGACACCCGCCAGGAGCTTCTCGACTGTCTTCTTCATCGCGAAGATGTCGTTGGCCTTGGTGTAGACGTAGACCGGCGGACGCTTGCTGACGTCTCCGCCATAGTCGATGGACGGCGGCCGAAAGCCAGGGGTACCCGTGGAGTCTGGTGAGACCATCCGGCCTCGGTCGTCGGTGACTGCGGCGGTGCCGAAGTCGACCAGCTTCACGACGCCGTCTTCGTCAATCATGAGGTTCTCAGGCTTGATGTCGCGATGAATGATGCCCTTGTCGTGGACATCCTTCAGGCCAGTGAGGGCCTGCAGAACCATCATCTTCTTGGCCTCAACACCCATCGCACCGCGCTTCTCCTGCTTCGCGATGATGCCCTCGACATCACCACCGGGAAGCATCTCCATCATCAGGTACATCTTCTCTTTTCCATCGCTTCCGCGAGAGATGATCCCGTCGTGAAGCGTGACGATGTTGGGGGAGCCCTCCAGGCGCCTCATGATGTCCACTTCGTTGAGGAACGCCTTGAGCTCCAGGCGATCCGTGTTCTTGATCTGCGTCTCGATGAAGGCATTCTGAGCTTCAATATTTTCCTTTGAGTGACGCATCTTCTTCACGAAGGTCGCCTCGGACTCCCCGGTCTCTGGGTCATGGAGGACTCCGAAGCGGCCATAGCCAAACCCCCCCTTGCCCAGCGAGCCTTCCTCGCCGGTCTCGGGATTGATCTTGTTCCAGAGCTCCAGCTGGCTTCCGCTGGGCAGCTCAAGGAGGGTTCGCTCCTGGACCTCTGCACCGACCGTGTTGCGGAAGAAGGCACTGACGCTGCCGGTCTTCTCGTGGCGTGAGGCGGTGAAGAAGTGGGTGTTGAGGTTGCGGATGTAGAGCCCGACATACGGCTTGAGGGTGGCATCGGCGCCAGAGAGGTGCTTCTCCAGTGCCTTGATGGTGTCGTAGGCCGTGTCGCGATGCTCCTTGAGCAAGACCTGCTCACTGTTGAGCTGGAGCAGTGCATGGGCTTGCTCCATCAGGGCCTTGAGGCGTCCGCTCAGCTTCGGCAGGGAGAAGACATCCTGCTCCAGGATGATGGGGGTCACCGTGGGGTACGTGGTCTCGACCAGGGCATCCCGGATGCGCTCGATGAGGTACAGCACGCCATCTCTTGGGGGCGTCAGCTCCTCATCGCTGAGGGTGCTGGCAATGTACTCAGCGATCTTGAGTCGCTCGCTGTACGCGCTCTCCGGCTCATCCTCGACCGCTGTGGCGGTGGCTGCGAGCGCTGCGAGCCGGCGGCGCACGACGTCGAGGGGCTCAGAGAGGTAGCCGGGCAGGTCTGGGAGCTCCTCGTCGTCTTCCTCCGATGCCTCTTCGGTGTCTTCGCTCAAGGCCTCGGTGAGCGCGATCTGACGCGCAAGCAGGGTGCCGGTCAGCTCATCGATCGTGTCAGCGATGTCGTCGAAGTCATCCACATCGCGCACAGAGAGCGTGGCCATGGCCAGCGCGGCCTCGGCGCTGAGCGACTCGCCGACCTGCCTCGCCTCGGCGATGAGTCGCTCAGAGATTCGCGCGGCCATCCGTGCACGCAGGGTTGCCTGTGCATCGGCGGCGGCCTCGGCATCGCTGTCCCCGCACCGCTTCCGCAGCTGCTCATCGCTGGGCGGAGCGCTGGAGAGCGCACCCGCGACCGGACCATCGACCATTGCCGCGCGGACAGCAACGAGGACATCGTTGCTGCTGCTGAAGTCACCGGCCGGAAAATTGTCCATCAGCTGCCGCAGCTTGAGGTCCAGGGCGCCGCTCCACTCGAGGGTCTTAAAGCGCTCCTGGAGCTGCTTCTTGATGCGGGCCTCGATCAGGCCACGCAGCTTGCCGGCGGCGGCCTGACCAGCGGGACCACCATCCGCGACGATGGCCTGCAGGGCGCTCCGGTCGCTGGTCTCAGCCACCGCTCGGAGTCGGATCTCCTCGCTCTCTTCGCTCTCGGTGGCCTCGATCTCCGCCGTGCTGTCGATGGTCAGCGGAGCTGTCGAGCCTTCGCTGCAGAAGAGCACCCGAGCGGGCTTGAGGGGGGCGACCTTTGCGCCAATGGGCTTGAGGCCCTTGCTGAGCACCGTGGCATGACTGGGGCTGGTGACGAAGAAGCGAACCTGCTTTGAGGGGCTGCGGTCGACCGTCCCGATCAGAGGCTTTGCGCTGACCTTGAGCGCCCGCGCCCGTGTGCGCTTGAGGTCAGCGGCCTTGAATGTCGAACGATCGACAATGAACAGCTGACGTCCCTTGGTCAGATCGGAGCGACTCTTCTTGTCATAGAAGTACAGGAAGCTCACCGCCTCGCCCGTCTTGAGCTTGGCAACCTGCTGCTTGAGGGATGCAATCTCTGCTTTGTCCACTGACACGTCTCCTGAGGTGACATCACGCGAGCTGGGGCTTCATAACGAACGATGTCGAACGATTGAACGCGATGTATACAGCCTATTAAGGTGTCAATTGAAGTTTATTATCCTGAGTCAGGATGGGAGGGGCTGGCGCGCTGCAGCGCTGACCGCTCAAGCCGCACCATCAGAGAACCCGAGCCTCAGCTGGAGCCAGGGCCGCTGCGGTTGCACCCGCGCGGGGCGATGAGGGTGCCAGGGGTCAGCGCAGCGCTGCTGTGATGGGATCCAGGCCGCCCGTGAGGTCTCCGGGATCGATGCCAGCCAGCGCAAGCAACGTTGCCCCCAGGTGACCGGAGACGAGGGGGGTGCCGGAGTCGCTCACGACGCCATCCGACAGGCGGACGCTCTGGCCGATGGCGTATGGGTCGTAGCCACCGATGACCTGCCCGCCGGCGATGCCGGCACCCAGCAGCATGGCGCTGGTGTATGTCCAGTGGTGCCGACCACCCCAGTTGTTCAGCTGCGGGCTGCGACCCATCTCGCTGAGGACAACCACCGTGACCGCCTCTGACATCTGCCGACCGTCTGCTGCCGTTCTGCTCTCCAGCTCGGTCATCAGTCGGGAGAGGTAGCCGAAGAGCTCCTCGAAGTGCAGGCTCTGGTACCAGTTGTCGCTGTGGGTGTCCCAGCCAACGCCCCAGATTCCGTCATACTGGATCATCGCGGTTCGCGTCAGCCCTTCTTGCAGGCAGCCCAAGGCAACCTCGAGCTGATCCAGCATGTCGGTCTGCTCGTTGATCTCGACCTGGAGCTGATCGGCGTAGCCTGACAGGGACTCGGCCTGCTGAAGGACGGTGGAGAGAGACTCGGCGTAGCGCTGCTCCTTACCGCGCCCTGCGACCGCTGAGAGGGAGGCTGCCCGCTCTCGCATGAAGGCATCCACCAAGGACTGTGTCTGCGCCCCCATGGGATCGACGGGCTGCTCTGAGCGCTGCAGCGCAGAGCCATCGATCAGGCCCGGGAGCTGTCCGGAGGCTCCGATGCGAACCACCTTGCTGCTGTACTGGCTGGAGAACGCCGGTCCAGAGACGACCACATGGGGCATCAGCAAGTCCGGACCAGCATTCCCGGCAGCGAGGACGGCCCAGTCATCGGACTCTGCACCGGAGGAGCCGGTCATCAGGAGCCGCGTGCACTGCTCGTGTGAGATGGCGCGTACCTCGAAGCCGTTGATCAGGCAGGTCTGTGGTCCCCAGTCCTCGAAGAAGCTGCGCACTGCGGGTCGATCTTCGTGATCGACGAAGGTGATCCCGCCGGCGCTGGCGCTGACCGCCTCGGGCTCCATGTCGACGCTGCTGCTGTCAAAGAGCGGCGCGAAGACCGCGGTCTGATCCCAACCTCCAGCACAGAAGATGAACAGAAGCTGCTGCTCTCCGTCCGCTGCAGCCAGGAGGCGTCGGGGGAGCAGGAGTCCAGCGGAGAGGGCACCAAATTGGCGACGAGAGATCATCAGAAGCTCACGAAGTCGGGGTCGCGTAGCAGGGCAGAGAGCACCGCGGTCCAGGCAACCTGCGGACCCTCCAGGGCCTCGACGGCATGCCACAGCGCGTCGATTTTTGTCAGCCAGTCGGCCTCCGCCTCACGGGCCAGCAGCCACCAGTGCAGCGCCGCGAGGGTGGCCTCGTCCGGCGCGATCGAGACATCGATCCCAGCCAGCACTGGCGGCGGACTGCCAGACACGGCCTGTCCGACCGCGTAGGATGCTGCGGCCTCCGACAGGCGCTTGATGACCAGCGCCCAGGTCAGCCCGGGCTCTCGCTGCGGTGAGAAGACCGTCAGCCCGTCCAGCCCGCCGGCCAGCACCCGGAAGCCGTCGCTGTCGTTGTGCATCAGATCGAAGCCGTCGCTGCGCCAGACGAAGCCGGTCAGCGCCTCCGTGGCGTCGGCGAGCTGGTCGGGAGAGAGCAGCCGTCGGGTGGTCACGGCGGCTTCGTCGGCCGCGCCAGCATCCTCCGTCAGCCCGCCCACTTGGTAGTGCTCGGTGGCGATGATCTCTGCCAGCAAGGGCTTGATGCGCATCCCGCTGTCGCCGAAGGAGACGTCGAGGTGCTCGATGGTCTCGAAGTCGTCCAGATCCACGGGACGGTGCCACAGCGCAGCAGCCAGGGTCTCTGCGGTGCAGCGAGAGAAGCGTGGATCTGCGGCCACTGCGCTGCCCAGATCGATGAGCCCGCCGATTGGATCGCCGAACCAGGCCGGAGCACTCTCCAGGGTTCGCTCGCCCAGCGGCTCTCTCGCGGCGTGGTAGTGGGCCATCTCGTCGAGGTGATGCTCCTCAAACCACCAGAACCCGAAGAGGGCAGAGGCGATGGGGTCGAGGGTGGCGTGGCAGCTGGTGCAGGCGGGGTTTTCCTTGAGCGCAGCGGCCAGGGCCTCGTCGTCCAGGGCGGTGTCGACCTCTGAGAAGCTGATCGGACGCTCGAAGTAGTCTTCACACAGGAGCAGGCGGCTGATCGCGGCGGCTCGGCGGCGGTTGGCGTTGGACTCATCGGTGGTGTAGCGCCACCACAGCCCGTTCGTGGAGAGGACACCGGCTGCCGGTCGTCCGTCGGTGTAGTGGCTCACGGCCCATCCCTCGCCGCCCGGGGGCTCGACCGGCCAGATCTCGGCCAGCAGCGGGTTGGTCATGGTGTAGTCGGCTGTGACGATCTCGGTCCACGGCAGATCGTTGACCGCCACGTGGGCCATCAGCCGCAGCGGCTCCTCCCCGACCGACCGCTCGAAGGCGAATTCTTCGGTCCGGTCCAGTCCCACCTCGCCGGACTGCAAGGTGACGTCGTCGACCAGGGTGTGCCAGCGCTCTCCAAGCAGGTCGATCAGCCGCTCCTCCAGCGCCGGCGCATCGAGATAGCCCAGCGTGATGTCGCTGATCGCCGCCGGGTCCGCTGCAACGGCATCGAGATCCGCAGCAGCCGGCACCACTCCGCGCAGATCGAGGCTGATGCGACGCAGCAGCAGCGGAGCGTCCAGCGGCACCAGGACGGATGCCGCGCTGGCGGTGTCCACCGAGTCTGTGGGCTCGGGAACTGGCTCGGAGCAGCCGAGCAGGAACAGTGTCAGGGACCGCATGGTTCTATGATAGCGCCATGCTCACCACTCTGGCCCTGCTCAGCAATCTTCAGGCCAGCACTCCGCTCCTGACGGATTCGTCTCTGCCGCTGCCGCCCTATCCTGCGATGCTGCTTGACGACGGAGGGCCGGGGGTCGTCGTGCAGCTGTCGGCGGTCGGGGAGGTGTTCACTGCAGCCCTGCAAGCCCAGGCGCTCAATTACCTCATCTACATCGACATGGCCCCGCCTCCCGGTGCCGAGATGGATGACCCGCCCCCTCCAGGGGAGGCTCCTCAGGAGCCGCGGGGTGCGATCGGTCCGCCAGGACGACCCCCCAGTGCTCCACCCCAGCGCCGGACGTCTCGTCGGCTTCGTCGGCCCCGTCGGCCTCGACTCGGGCGGCCGCTGCTGCTGGCGGCTGCCCTGGCGGGCTGCGTTGTCTCCGCAGACATTGATGGACGCAGCGCAGTGTTGGCGGGCCGCACGGTGGTGTTCTCGGAGGACTGGAGGGTCTCAGAGGCGGTCGACGACGGGCCGGAGGGGGTGGTCCTGGTTGGCTGGAGCGAGCAGCAGCAGACTCCTGTCGCGCTCAGCATCTACCAGCCTCCGTCCAATCCCCTGATCGCAGGTCTGTTTGGTGGGGGAAGTGCCCTGGACCGCCTCGCGGCCCTCGCCCCGCGTCCGGCTGAGGGGACCACAGTCCGCATCACGCGCATTCCCAATTGTGGCATCCAGCGGGAGGTCCGCGACGGCGCGCAGTGGGTTCACCAGCTCGGTGTGGTTGCCGAGAGCGGGCTGCTGGTGGCAGAGACCTGGGGAGGAGATGCGCGTGCACCGCGCCAGCTGCTGTGTCCGGAGTCCACATGAAGCGCCTGGCGACAGGAGTGGAGTGGGCGGCGCTCGGCCTGCTGATCGGCCTGCTGATCGGCCTGCTTGATGGCGTCCTCGCGCCGGCCCTTGCTGGCGAGCGCACCGGCGAGCGTCTCGTCGGCCTGCTGGCCCTTGATGGTGCCTTGGTGATGGCACTCGGCGGTCTGCTCGGGCTGCTGGCGGGGCGAACGGCGTGGCGCGCTGTGACCTGGCCTGCGCTCGCTGTGGTGCTCATCGGGGTCGGCGTCCTCGGACTGCGTGGCGGCGTCACCACTGCAGCGCTGCGCTCTGAGCATCACCAGGCCTGGCGCCTCCAGCGACCACTGCCGGCTCTGGGAGCAACAGCGGGCGCGCGACCGGTCATCCTGATCAGCCTGGACACGGTGCGGGCGGATGCGCTCTTGCAGATGCCCTCCCTCCAGGCGCGCTCGGCGAAGGCCCTGACGTACACCCAGGCGCGCTCCAACAGCGCCTGGACGCTGCCGTCGATGGCCAGCCTGCACACCGGGCTGCCTTATCCCGAGCATGGCGCGGCCCAGATGTCGGATCTCGCCGGTGCCATGGTGCGTACCCGGCTCGCGCCGTCAGTGCCCACCCTCGCCGAGCAGCTCCAGCAGTCGGGCTACATCAACGCTGCGGTCGTCACCAATCCGTTCAACGGCATCCGCTACGGCTTCCATCGGGGCTTCGATCGGTTCACCGATCTCTCCCGCCTCGCGCTCCGCCGCTATGCCCTCCGGCGGAGCAGCCTGCTGCGCCTGGTCAGCCCGTCGATCACCGATCTCGGCGCACAGGTGACCGATGCCGGGATCGCTCAGCTGACGGCGCTGGCCGGGGGGGAGTATCTCCTGTGGCTTCACTACCTCGATGCCCATGCGCCTTACGCCATCGCGCCGGCCACCCTCGATCCGCTCGCGCCGTGTGCGCTGCCGGACTGCTTCAACGGCTGGAGCGAGGTCCGCCAGGGACACCTTGAGCTGACGGAGGAGGAGCAGCAGCGGGTCCGCCAGATGTACGACGCCGACCTCCGCTACCTCGATGCTGAGCTGGAGCGACTGCTGTCCGCAGCGGAGTCGCTTGGTGTCCTCGATGATGCTCTCGTGGTGATCACTGCGGATCACGGTGAGGCGTTCTGGGAGCGCGGAGAGGTCGAGCACGGCTCGTCATTCCATGAGGCTCAGGTGCGCATCCCGCTCGTCGTCTTCGAGCCGGGGCGGCCGGGCGCCATCGTCGAGCACTCTGTTGGCCTCGACGACATCGCCCCGGCGATTCTCTCCTGGGTCAGCGGCGGCGATCTCGTCGCGCTGGAGCCTGGCCGTCCCGATCAGCAGGTTCCGATGGGCTCGCTGCTGTTCTCTGAGGATGGGCTTGCCTGCTCGGATGGGCACCACAAGGCCATTCAGACCGACCGGCTGCGTCTGTACGATCTCGCCGCCGATCCGCTGGAGCAGAACGACCTCTCGCGACGTGAGCCCGCGATCACCCGCGCGTTCACCAGCTGCCTCCGTCGTCGTCAGGCCCCCCAGGTCTCTGCGCCTTTCGACATCGCGGGTCTAAAGGCCCTTGGCTACATCGAGTAGTCGCGTGACGGGTCGGGCCTCCAAGGGGAGGTGCACCGGTCGGACGATCTACCGGGGGATGACTCGTGGTGTCTGCAGCAAGACAGGGAAGAAATTGCTGCACACACGCACGATGGCACTACAGTGTTCTTGTGCTGACCGTCCTGCTTGCCTGCGCGCCGACCGATTGCCCAGAGGGCTCCTCTCTTGGTGAGGATGGCCTCTGCTACCTCGACACCGCTGAGAGAACAGACACCGAGTCCCCGGTCGAGCCAATACTGAGTGAGGCGGCAGCAGTCGAGGCGCTGCAGAGCGTGCTCGCAGTCGGGATTCCTGAGCCGATGGGGCTGGCCGACAGCTACGCGGCCGTGCTCGAGGGCAGCAGCGACACCACCTGCCCATTTGTCAGTCCGCCAACGGAGCCAGGAGCTGTAGGGGGAGTGTGGGCGGGGAGCTGTGCTGCGTCCACCGGCTGGAGCTTCTCTGGTGAGTCCCTCTACGTGATGACCACCACGAGCGACGACACGGTGCGCCAGGTCCACCTGGAGATGGCCTCGTCGTTTGAGATGATGTCGTCAGACGGGGCGATCTTTCAGGGGGGCGGCGAGGTCGCGTTCTCTCACCTCTCCATGGGCTCGACGGTCTCGTATGCTGGCCAAATCGGCGGGCTGTACAGCTACTCGGATGCCTCCAGCTGGCTCTCCAGCGTCAGCGGCACCGCCTTGCTCTATGACGGCAGTCGCGATGAGCTTGGTGCTCGACTCTCCCTCAATGGTGGGGTGGGAAGTGGCGATCAGATCATCGACTTCATCGGCCTGAGTCTCGACACCGCAGACTGTGATGGTGCGCCATCAGGGACGATTGGAGTCCGCGATCCCACCGGATTCTGGTACGAACTGGCCCTGGACTGTAGCTCCTGCGGAACCCTCAGCTGGCTCGGCACGCCGCTCTCAGAGCAGTGTGTCGATCTGGCTGCGCCGCTTGAGGATCTGCTCATGGCCCTGGAGGACGCGTGATCGCGCTGCTGCTGGCTTGTCAGGGCGCAGGCACGCAGGACTCGGCGGCACCAGAGGCCGCACCGACCACCATGCCCCTCTCGGATGCCGCCTTGCTTCGTCGCTTGAGCCTCGATCTGCGCGGAACCCTTCCCTCTGAGGACGAGCTCGATGCACTGGCAGGGGGGGAGGACCTCGCCGCGCTTCGTGCAGCAATGCTCGCGTCTCCGGAGCATGCCGAGCGGCTGGTGATGCTGCTCTCGGAGCAGTGGCTGACCCTCACGGAGGAGTACCCGCTGACCGCTGCGCTGGTCGGCTTCTCCTCGGAAGAGGAGTACGCCTTCCGCCGCGCGGTCGGCCAGGAGCCGCTGCGGCTGCTCGCCTACGTCGCCGCCAACGATCGGCCGTGGACGGAGGTGGTGACGGCCAACTACACCCTCGCAGAGGAGCGGCTGCTCCAGATCTGGCCGCTCGAGGCCGTGGAGGCGTCGGGACAGGAGGGCTGGCAGGTCGCCGTCTACACCGATGGCCGTCCCGCCGGCGGGGTCATGACCACCAACGGCATCATGTGGCGCTACAACGTGGCACTCTACGGGCGCTCTCGGGCGGCTGCGCTCGCTGATCTGCTGCTGTGTGATGACTACCTCCAGCGCCCGATCTCGTTCTCCTCGCCCACCCTGGTCGCGGAAGGAGACCTGAACCTCGCCACCCAGACCGAGCCGGCATGTCTCAATTGCCACGCCACCCTCGATGGACTCTCCAGCGCGCTGTTTGGCTTTGAGTTCTATGACTTCTACAGCCTCGATGAGCTGTCGGTGTACCACCCCGAGCGTGAGCGCCTGGGGTCGTACTACCTCAGCGCGGAGCCTTCTTGGTATGGCTCTCCGCTGGACGGGGCCGCCGCTCTGCCGGCTGCGGCTGCGGCCGACTCTCGTCTGGTCGACTGTGCGGTTCGGCGGTTCACCGAGGGGCTGTGGCGCCGGGAGCTGGCGGTCGAGGACTTTGCCCTCCTCCAGGATCTGGAGGCCGACTTCGTCGACGGAGAGCTGCGGGTCTCTGCGCTGCTGACCGCGATCACCGAGACGGAGGAGTACCAGGCGGCGGAGCACCTGGAGGGCGCTGATCCGCTGCGCATCGAGCGGGTGGCCAATGCCCGGATTCTCTCGCCCTCTCAGCTGGCCAATGTCGTCGAGCAGCTGACTGGATACCGTTGGTGGTATCTTGGCTATGATCAGATGGATAACGACACCTGGGGCTACCGGGTTCTCTCTGGAGGGACCAACCCGCCCTACGTCGAAGAGATCAGCATCGATCACACCGTCACGCGCGATCTGGTGATCAAGCGCCTCGCGCAGGCAGCGGGGCGGCATGCCGTCGACAGCGGGGCCATCGACGGGGGAATCGTCCTGGAAGATGCCGCCTTTGAGGAGGCGCTGATCAGCCTTCACCGCCGCATGTACACCGCCGAGCCGGATGCTGCGTGGCTGGCGGAGGTCACGGCGCTGTGGGAAGACGTCGCTGCGCTGGCGGACAGCGAGCAGGCCTGGGCCTCGATCACCAGCGTGATGATCCGTGATCCGGCGTTCTGGTCTTACTGAGCCTGGCAGCGCGTGTCGTGTTGGCTGCCGGTGTCGAGGCGCTGCGCATCCTGGCCAGCCGGGCTGCACGGGCTCCCGAGTGCTCCAGGCGCGCGTGATGGCCGCTGCACACACATGATGGCGCATCTTGAGCGTTCATGTTGTCTCAGCGGGGCTACAATGGGAGTGTGCTCTCTCGTCGCCGACTCCTCGCGCTCTCCGCAGCAAGCTCCGCTGGCCTCTGGCTTCCGGCGCGGGCGCGCGGAGCAGGCGGTAGCCAGCGTCGCTTCTTGTTCATCGTTGCTGCCGGCGGATGGGACACCACCTACACCTTCTCTCCGGCCTTCGACAACCCCCTGATCGACATGCCGGCGGATGGCTCGGTGCGCTCCGAGGTCAACGGGATCCCTTTTGTCGACAGCAGCGAGCGTCCAGCGGTGCGCTCTTTTCTGGAGGACTGGGGGCGCCAGACCTGCGTGCTCAATGGCATCGAGCTTCAGTCTGTGGCTCATCCCGCCTGCATGCTGCACATGATGACCGGCAGCCTGCACAGCCGCACGGATGACTGGGCGACCATGCTGGCAGGAGGGGCGACGGGGGATCCGCTCATTCCCCTCGTCCACCTCTCCGGGCCGCTGTATGCTCACAGCCAGTCGGGCGTCGCCATCCGGGTGGGAGAAGCGGGTCAGCTCTCTGAGCTGATGAGCGGCGATGCCCTCGCGATGTCCGATGTTCCAGTCGCCCTGCCGGCCCCCTCCATCGAGGCGCTGGAGGATGCCTTCGTCTCCGCACAGACAGCCGCCCACACCGCGGCTGCTGGACGCGCTCAGGAGATCGCGGCCCAGGCAGTCGATGCCGCCGAGCGGCGAGAGCGCCTGGAGGTGCTGGCCGATCAGCTCGACATTGCCGGCGGTGAGACGCTGCTGGAGCGGGCACAGATTATCCACACCCTCTTCTCCGATGGGCTCGCCCGGTGCGGCATGATTCAGCACAACGGCTGGAATGACTTTGGCTGGGACACCCACGGCGCCAACGAGCTGCAGAGCGATCACAACGAGGATCTGTTCGGCGCGCTGTCGGGTATCATGACGGACCTCAGCAGCCGCCCAGGCTCAGGCGGCGGCACCCTGCTGGATGAAGTCACCGTGGTCGTGCTCTCTGAGATGAACCGCTACCCCCGGCTCAACGCCCGCAGCGGCAAGGAGCACTGGACCTTCACTTCAGCCATGCTGCTCGGGGCAGGAGTGGCAGGTGGGCAGTCGCTCGGTGGATACTCGGAGTACTTCATCGGTGAGCCGGTCGATCTGGGCTCAGGCGAGCTCACCGCCGGCGGCGTCTCGCTCGGTCCACAGCACCTCGGCGCGACCCTCTGTCAGCTCGGCGGCATGGATCCTGCGGAGCATGTCCCCGACGGGGCCCCCATCACCGCAGCGATCGCTGGATGATTCTCTGGCTGCTGTCGTGCGGGATTGACTGTCCGGAGGGCTCGGCGCTGGGCGTGGATGGGCTGTGCTATCTCGACGACGAGATGGACACCGTGCCAGCAGACACGCCGCCAGCGGACGCCATCCCCACCCTGAGCGCAGCGGCGGTTGGTGAGCAGATTGCTGTCCTGGCTGGCCGCGCGATCCCGGATCCGATCGCCCTTCGCGAGCGGTACCTGGACCTGCTGCATGCCGGAGACGCCAGCTGTCCGGGCGAGTCGGTCGACTACATCGCCGATGGTTCCATTCCGCTGGAGGGCTGCACGTCATCGACCGGCTACACCTACCGTGGCCTGTCAGAGTACGAAGAAGGAAACGACAACGGCTGGTGGTTCGCGCTGACCTTGGGAGATCTGTACATCTCTGAGCCCGACGGAGCCAGCCTGGCCATCGGCGGCACCTTTGCCTACGAGGCGCACGTCGAGGATGGCGCGGCCACGTTCTCCGGCGAGGCCACCGGCACCTTTTCTGACGACGGCACGGACGGCTGGCTGGCCGAGGGCGGCAGCCTGGCCTTCTGGCTGAGCGGAACCTCAGGCAGCAGCGGGCGCGGTGTGGCCTTGGTGGGGGCGATCGGCGGACCGCTGGTCGGCAGCGGGCTGTTCTTCGAGGACCTCTACTTCGGTGACGTCGCTGGGCCGGATGGGCAGCTGGCATGCGGCTCTCATCCTTCCGGCGGGCTGTCGCTGCGCGGCGACGATGGGCGGTGGTATGAGCTCGTGTTTACCGACTGCAGCGGCTGCGGCAGGGTGGTCTTTGAAGGGCAGGACCTGGGGGAGACCTGTGCGGACATCACTGCGATGGGGGCAGAGATTCTCCAGCGCGTCGATCCCCTGTAGCGCTGAACCTTGCCGCGTCGCTCTGGCGGGACAGGAGCCGTGAGGAGGGGACAAGGCGCGTGTGGATCATCACCACGGACACCGGATTCAGCTGCGACTGAAGGCGGCGCCATCATGGATGTCAGGTCTGCTTGCGTGCCTGACGGAGGCTCATGACATGGCTGGCGGCCAGAAGAAGTCCCCCGATCACAGACAGAGCAGCGCCGCCTTCATACAGCGCGAGGGCCTCACCGAGCCGTCCGGCCACGATCACGATGATGCCGGCACCAAACCCAGCCAGCAGCCACCGTGTACGGCTGCTCTGGTAGCTGATGACCGCAGCGACCAGGGCGAAGCTGACCGCCAGGGCGAAGAAGCCCCACTCGAAGGCTTCGTGAGCGAGCACGGTGAGCCCGAGCGCAGAGATGAGCGAGGGGAGCACGGAGAGCAGGAAGCAGTGGGCTGCACAGGTGGCGCTCGCCACGCTGCCAAGTCGATCCGTCCAGTTGATGTTCATGCTGACTCCTTCGGCCAAGAAAATGGATGTGGAAGCGCGGGCCAGTGTTCTGGCTTCGCGAGCTCTTCGTCGGTGAGCAGACACTGGTCCAGCCGGCTGTGGAGGTCGTCGAGGTCGAGGTCGAGACCGACGATGTTCAGCTCCTGGTGCCGATCCCCGAAGGCGGGATGCCAGATCGCGTCGATGTACTCCTGGAATGCCTCGCTGTTCGGACGCTGCTCGGGCGAGACCGCAGCCCACCACATGCCTCCAGAAGCAGTGCTCCGGCTCCCGCCAGCGACATCGAGGATGCCGGCGTAGCTGGGCCGAGATGCGACCCAGAAGGTTCCCTGCACCCGCAGCACACCGGCCCACGATCCCGTGAGGAGCGTGTGCAGCCGGGTGGGATGGAACGGGCGCCGATCGCGGTACATGAGCTGCACGATCAGGTCCGATGCGCTGCGGTCAGAGTCCGGCTGCGCAGTGCGCTGCTGGGCTGTTCTGAGGTCGAAGGGATGCTCGGAGCGCAGAGAGGAGAGCGCGATGTGCTCTTCGTCGCTCCGCACAATGCGGGCCCTCGGGTTGAGGGCCTCAAGCGCAGCCAGCACCCGGTCAGCGGTCGCCGGGGTCAGCTCGGCGGCCCCCTCGATGGCGATGACATTGGCGAGCTCGATGCGTGCGACCAGGGGCCGAGCGGAGGCGGTCTGTAGCGTGGTGAGCAGGCGGCGGGCATCCACCACCGCGACCAGGCTCTCGATGCAGGCAACCTCAGAGAGCACCGCGCCCGCTGCATTCGCCACGGTGAAGGTCTTTGCAAGGGTGACCAGATCGCTGCTGGGAGCCGCCTGGATCACGATGTGATCAGCACTCTGCTCGGCGGCAATCTGCTCGATCTTCGACATCAGATCGCCACGAACGGTGCAGCAGGCACATCCCTCGCCCAGCCGGACAAGGCGCTCGGTGGTCGGAAGCACGGTGACCTGCTGCTCGTGGCGTTGCTGTTGTCCACGCCTGGGCACAATGGCGGTGATGCGGAGACCGTCAGGCACCCGGAGGATCTGCTCAATGATGCGAGCGCCATCTGTCTCCGGAGAGATGGTGAGCACAGTCACAGACAGTGGGGCAGTCATTATTCCTCCGGCGCGTCAAAACTATTGCCTGACCCAAGCTATTGCAACTCAGTTGCAGGAGCGTGTGTGTGACGATATGATTTTCACCATGCTCACAGGCTTCACCTCCAAACCAGCGCATGCCATGCGCTGTGTATGCTTCAGAGCGATGAAAGGGATGCTTCGCTGCCTGGTGAGCTGTGGCTGTGTCTGTGTCCTCTGTGGGCCGCTCGGCTCTGCATGGGCCGGTCCGCCGGGCTCGACTGCTGAGGACCAGGTGCTCGTCAGCACCGAGCCTCCACGTCTGATAAAGCAGGTCGAGCTTGACTATCCAGATGAAGCCCTCCTTACCGGAGAGCACGGCGATGTGAGCGTGCTGGTCGATGTCGATGCTACGGGGCAGGTCGCCGGAGTGCGCTTCGAGAGCGGGCCGGAGGTGTTTCGGAGCGTCTCGCAGGAGGCGGCATCTCGTCTGGTGTTCTCTCCCGCGACCACCGGCGACACCCCAGTGGCCGCGACCACCCGTGTCTGGTTCCACTTCGCGCCTCCCGAGTCTCACACCGAAGAGCCTGTCGCGGAGATGGTGGTTCATTCCTCCGATCCAGACCGCAATGACACGCGCGCTCGCACCACACTCGACGAGGCGGATCTGGAGCGTGCCGCTGGCGCAGACCTCGCAGAGACGGTCTCCCAGGTTCCTGGGGTCCGCATGGCGCAGGGAACCGCTGACGCTGCCAAGCCCATTATCCGCGGGCAGCAGGAGCGACGGCTGCTCGTCTTGTTCGATGGTGTCCGCCACGAGAGCCAGAAGTGGGGGCCGGACCACGCCACTGAGATCGACCCGTTCTCCGCAGGCTCGATCAGCGTGATTCGCGGTGCTGCCGGCGCTCGATATGGCCCTGATGCCATCGGCGGGGTCATCCTCGTGGAGCCGCCGCCGATGCGGACCGAGCCTGGAGTCGTCGGCAAGACGCTGACGTCCTACAGCAGCAACGGCCGTCGTCCATATGGAGCGCTGCGGCTTGATGCCGCCTCTGAGTCTGGACTGTCTGCCCGGGTGGAGGGCAACGCCGCAGCTGGTGCCAGCCTGACGGCACCAGAGTACATCCTCGGCAACACCGCCTCGCAGTCCTGGAACCTGGGCGGAGCGGTGGCCTATCGGTGGGACTCCGGGCAGCTCCAGGCGTCCTGGCACCACCACGACTTCCGCGCCGGGGTGTTCTACGGCGTCAACAACACCACCCCGACCGAGTTCATGGCTCAGCTCGAAGCTGACCGCCCTGTGACCGCAGACCTGTGGTCGGTCACCTATGCAATCGACCGCCCCTATCAGGAGGTCTCCCACGACGTGGGAATCCTGAGCACGGATGTCTCCGGAGACTGGGGGCGCATCGAGGCGACCTATGCCTTCCAGATCAACCTGCGTCAGGAGTATGAGCAGGTCCGCGAAGACATCACTGGCCCCCAGTTCGACTTCACGCTTCGGACCCACTCCCTGGATGCTCTCTACCAGCACCCCACCTTCTCACCGGACTTCGGAGATCTGGAGGGAGGCCTCGGTCTGCAGGGATCCTTCCAGGAGAACGTCTACCGAGGCCTCTCCCTTATCCCCAACTATCGGGGCTTCTCCGGGGGACTGTTTGGCTACGAGCGCCTGTCGCTGGGGCGCGTGGATGTGGAGGCTGGCGCGCGCACAGATGCCCTGTCACGGACCGCATATCTTCGCGACAACGACTACGACGCTCATGTCCGCCGCGGCACGCTGGATGAGTCGACCTGTGAGCCCCTCGACACCACAGTGCGGTGCCCGGCCGCCTACACCGCGGGCTCCTTCTCGCTGGGCGCGCTGGTGCATGTGGTCCCAGAGCGTCTCGATCTGAAGCTGGACCTCTCCACGGCCAGTCGCTTCCCCAACGTCGATGAGCTCTACCTACTCGGCAGCGCGCCGACGTTTCCGGTCTATGCCAACGGCAACCCAGACCTCGGGCTGGAGACTGCCCGGGGAGGATCGCTCACCGCTGGGCTGAGGCTCGATGCGGTCGAGGCCGAGGCATCAGTCTATGGGCAGCTCGTCGACGACTACATCTACTTCGCTCCAGAGCTGAATGCAGATGGTGAGCCACGACTCGACGTCACGATCCGTGGAACCTGGCCGAGCTGGGGCTATCACCCTGTTGATGCAGTGTTCTACGGCGTGGATGGCTCGCTGAGCTTGGCGCCGAGTGCCCCGGTCGGCCTGGAGGCTCGCGGGGGAATCGTGCGCGCTGAGGCACGCGACACTGGAACCCATCTCATCGGCACTCCCGCTGACCAGCTCCTGCTCGCGCTGGTCGGACGCCCCCCTCCGCTTGGCCCTGTCCGGGAGCTGACCGTTCGTGCCACGACTGATCTTGTCGCGACGCAGTCTCGCGTCAATCCAGGCGATGACTTTGCCCCGCCACCTCCAGGCTACGCGCTGTTTGGGGGCTCACTCGACGCCCAGATCGGTCGTCGACGGGGTGTGCGGGTTGGGCTGGATGCCCGAAACCTACTGAACACCACCTACCGCGAGTACACCAGCCTACTCCGCTACTATGCCGATCAGCCCGGACGCGATGTCCGGGTTCGCCTCGGCATGGACTTTTAATCTGTCCCTGAGGAGACAACCATGACCCACCTCTTCCGTGCTGTTCCCCTGCTGCTGCTGGTGTCCGCATGCGCAGATGTCGAAGAGAACGATCATGACCATCATGATCACGAGCACGAAGTCATGACTACAGTCGTCATGACGTTCACCTCTCTGGAGGATGACTCCGTCGTCGAGTACGTCTGGGCCGATCCAGAGAACGATGGCAGTCCTGTCATCGACGATGTCGTCTTGCTGGATGCCACCACCTACGACATGTCGGTGTCGTTCCTCAACGAGCTCGAGGATCCAGCTGAGGACATCACTCCCGAGATCTATGACGAGTCCGACGAGCACCAGGTCTTCCTTACAGGCTCCGCTGTTCAGGGGCCTGCGACTGGCAGCAACGCAGACGCCATCCTCGAGCATGCGTATGCCGACGAGGACGACGACGGCCTTGTGGTCGGACTGGACAACACCATTACCACCCTTGCCGTGGGCTCTGGCGAGCTCACGGTCACCCTGCGACACATGCCGCCTGAGAGTGATCAGGCAGTCAAGGTCGATGGCCTGGCAGAGGACGTTGCGGCTGGTGGCTTCAGTGCCATCGGCGGTGCAAACGATGTTCAGGTCACCTTCAACACCGTGGTGGAGTAAAACTCCACCCTCTCGATAGGAAAATTACCATGAAGACAACATACCTGTTGGCCCTTACGGCCTTGCTCTCTCTCAGCGCATGCGGTGCTGCTGGTGAAGCTGGAGACGAGTGCTCCGTAGATGACGACTGTGCCGAGGGCCTCGAGTGCCACTTCCACGACGACCATGAAGGTGAGGAGGAAGAGCACGAGGACGAAGAGCACGAGGAAGAAGAGCACGGCATGTGTGAGGAGCACGAAGACGAGTAGTCTCGGGTTCTCTGCGCGTCCTGCATGGGTAGGGTGTTAGGCTTCTCTCACTGGAGGTTCCGCTGCCCAGCCACATCGAACAGGTCCGAGGAGAGGTTCGTTCTCTCCTCCGCGCGCGCGGGATGCGCTCAACTGCTGCACGAATTGCAGTGTTGGTCGCCCTCCACGAGCAGAAGGGGCCCATGACCCATGAGCAGGTCATGGCGACCCTGCCTGCGGGTGCCTTCGACAAGGCCTCGGTCTGGCGGATTCTCTCTGACCTCACCGACTGCAGTATGCTTCGACGAATGGACCTCGGCGATCGCATCTGGCGCTATGAACTGCAGGATGCGTGTCGTACGGTCACGGATGATCACCCGCACTTTCTGTGTGAGGCATGCGGGAATGTCAGCTGCCTTCCGCCGCTGGAGGTCCGTGCGCGAAACGGAACGCTCCCCGCCGTGCTCCTGAACGCCGAGTTTCATGTCCGGGTGATGGGCCGGTGCGCCACCTGCGCGGCCCGCTGAGGACACACCGCGCGCTTCCATCCTGACCCTGCCGACGGCTGAGTCTCCACTGCAGACACCTCAGGTCGTTTGCTGTCGTGGGGCCTCCCCATCATGGCGTCGGCGTGACCGGTGAGCATGGCTTGACCCGCGCCGCCGCGTCTGTGTCAGGCTGACAGCAGCAGCTCGACGACAAAGCGCGCGCCACACCGCAGCCGGTTTTCGGCGTAGACCCGTCCCCCCATGGCCATCACCAGACGCCGGACGTTCACCAGCCCCAGCCCATGCTGGGCCTCGCCATGTGTGGGGACCGCGGAGAGGCGCTGCGAGTAGAGAAACACCCGCTCCAGATCGGCTGGAGAGAGCCCAGGCCCTGTGTCCAGAACCTCGATGCACACCCGCTCTCCCTTCTGATGGGTGTAAAGCGTGATGGTGCCACCGGCTGGTGTGTACTTGATGGCGTTGCTGAGGAGGTTGTCGATCACGCGCTCGACCGCGCTCTGGTCACCTTCGATGGTGTACAGATCGGGCTGCGAGAGCGTGAGGTTCTGGTCCTTGGCTGACGCGAGCGGCCTGTAGCGGACACAAGCCGTCTCTAAGAGCGTATTCAGCAGCAGCGGGCAAATGCTCAGGACTGGGGCGGACGAATGCTGAGGAGAGGAGCCAATGAGCTGGCTCACCAGCGACCGCATGTGCTTCGCAGCCTCGACGATCGCGTCGGCTGACTCATGGAGAGACTCCGGCTCACTGGCGGCGAGCTCGGCCAAGAGGAGAACGACCGACAAGGGGTTGTTGATGTCGTGTGCGGCTGCTGCCTGTATGGAGGTCTGCTCGCGCAGCCGGTTGCTCAGCGTGTGAACCTCGGCCTGCGCGCGCTGGAGCGCCCCTTGTAGCCAGCGCGTCCGCTCCTGAACGATGGTGGTCGCCAGTCTCTCTTGAAAGCCGGCCAGCTGAATCTGATGGTGACTCTTGGTGACGGCCATCTGCTCTTCGTGGCAGATGCGCTGCCAGTGCAGGGCGCCCTGCCAGTCTTCGTTGGCTTCCGCGGCCTCCACACGAAGCATCAGCAGCCGAGTGCGCTGCTCTGGGTTCGCCTGCAGCATCCCTGCAGCCAGCTCTGCCTCCGCCTGGACCGGTTCACCGCATGCGAGATAAAGGCGCGCCGCCACCAGCCGATACTCCGGATCCAGTATGGTACTCCCAATGTCGCTCATCATCTCGCGGGCCCGCTCCAGTCGGACCCCTGCTGCCGGCAGCGCTCCGTGCCGCAGATCGCCAATGGCGCGCTCCAGAAGCACGTTGATAAAGGCAACGCTTGGGGCTGAAGCCTCTAATCGTCGCAGAGACTCATCCAGCAGGTCTATGCTCCGGGCCTCGTCGCCAAGCGTCCGGTAGATCAGCGCCTGGTTGCACTTGATGATGCCAGCGGACACGTCATTGTCATCGCCGAACAGCTCCTGTGCGAACTGCAGTGTCTCTAAGGCGCTGGGGTGCTCGCCCAGCTGTGCCTGGATGATGCCGATGTTCATCAGCGTCTGGGCACGCTGATCAGCCGGAGCATTACGCTGATTCAGGACGTAGGAGCACCGCTCAAGTCGCCGCAGTGCCTGCTTCTGGTTGCCCATTCGGGCCTCCACCACCGACAGCGCTCCCAGACAGTCGGTGAACAGCTCATGGTCTTCACGAAGCTCTACATCGTGGAGGAGGGTGATGAAGGCGCGCTCTGCAATCTGCATCTTGCCGCTCTGGGCATATATCGTAGCTTCTGAGAAGCGGGCGCATGCCTCAAGGTGCAGAAGCTCTGTATCATCTGGCGCCTGAGCCAGCGCCGCCCGCAGGCCCCTTAGCAGGGCCTGTAGAGGGGACATTGTCTGTTTCGGACGACGAATGGCGTCATACTTGAGCCGCTGGAGTTCATGTGACCAGTGCTTTCTCTCATCTTCCATACATGCCGTCCCCAGTCGAGAAGGTATCATGACGTCTTATGTCGGTATTCTGTTGGTGATACCTCTTCATGAGGTGTCGAATCATCGACACCTCTTCCGTACACACGACGGCACTGGGCCGGCGGGGTTCCCTCGGTGCTCACGGAGTGGGAGCACAGACCCTGCTGCACTCATCGGGTTCCATGCGGGAATGGACCGGACGTGACCAGACACCGCCCATGCAGTCGCAACCATCGCCGATGCTGTTGCTGCATGCCTCTTCGCCCCCCTCACACGGCTCACCGCACGCACTGACGTCGTCCTCTGCGCACTCTGCGGGACCGCCTTTACTGGGCGCCCTCGGCTCAGGGGGCAGCTTTACTGGCACAGCCTGTGAGCACACAGAGCCGAAAGATGACAGCAGTCATGGTCTTCCCCCCAGGTGCGAGAGCTGATGTGGTTCGCGGACGATCAAGTCAATACCGGAATGACAATGAATCTCCAGGGGCGGACACGCGCGTTGTCTTGCGGTGAATGTGTCCTGCTCGGGCAGCCCGAAGTCTCGCCAGTCCGTCTCCGTGGTCAGCTCGATCGCACACGGGCCGGCCGGCCTGGCCGGAGCTGACGACGGTGTGCCGCGCGGGCTTCAGCGGCCCGGCGGCGTGTGCTGTGGTGTCGCTACGCACGAAGCGTCGTTACCAGTTCTGAGCGTCGCTGTCGCCGTCGTCGCCGTCGTCGCCGTCATTGCTCGAGGCACCGCCGGCGCCGCCGCGGCCGCCAGAGCCCGCTGAGCCGATGCTCAGGGTGTTCTCTGCGCTGGCCCATGTGCTGTCTGGGGTGACATCGATGGCGTAGACTGCGTAGCTCAGGCCACCAGCACCGCCGCCGGCGCCGCCGCCGTCTCCGGCATCACCGCCCAGGCCGCCGTCGCCGCCGTCTAAGCCGCACCATGCCGTCGAGCGCGCCGCTGCGCCGCCGTAGCCACCGTCACCGCCGCCACCACCCAGGCCGCCGTCGCCGCCGTCGCCGCCGTCGCCGCCGTTGTCCGAGGAGATGATGTTGCCGGTGAGGACGGGGAGTGTGGTGCAGGTGCTGGTGCAGTATGTCACCACACCAAAGGAGGAGCCGCCGCCCTCGCCGCCTTCACCACCCAGGCCCGCGCAGCCGCCAGCGCCGCCGCCAGCGCCGGTGCCTCCGGCATGACTGTCGGTTGAGCAGGACGTGACCTCGGCACCGGAGCCCGTGCCGCCGCCGGCACCGCCGGAGCCATCCTCGCCGTCGTCTCCGCCGCTGCCGCTCTCTGCGATCCACATCCCGCCGCTGATCGTGCCGCTGGCTCCGCTGGTACCGCCGCTGCCGCTGCCGCCATCGCCGCCGTTGGAGCCGCCAGTGCCCGTGTTCCAGCAGGACGTGTCGATGAAGCAGATGTAGCAGCTATACGCGCCGTCGATCTCTCCATCACAGGCGCCGACACCGGCTGTGCCTGGATCGGTACCGGAGCCATCGATGCCGTCTCCCTGGAAGCTGTATGCGGTCGGGCAGGCACCATCGCCGCCATCACCACCAGAGGTATCGGTGGTGCAGGTGCTGGTGGTGCTGCTGATGCCGCCGCTGCCGCCGTAGAAGTTTGTCGTGCAGTTGGAGTAGTCGCCATCGGTGCCGTCGTCTCCGTCGTCTCCGTCGTCTCCGTGAACACCGTGGTCGCCGTTGTCACCATCCTCACCCTTTCCGGCGATGATGGTGCTGTCTGACAGGGTCAGCTCCTCAGTGCAGTCCTCCAGCCAGACCGCGACAGAAGACTCTCCAGGGTCTTCACCGTCGGCGGCCTCGATGGTGAAGCCATAGACCAGCGTCTGTGTGGTGACCCCTACCGCTGTCAGCGTCGGCTCACCGGTCACGCCGACAATCACTGCGGCATATTCCTCGGGGTCGCGATCGGCGAAGTCCGTATCAAAGCCACCATACAGGTTGATGCCGTCTTCGATTGTGACGCTCTCCTCGTACTCTCCTTCGGCAACCAGGACGTAGACCATGCCACCAGCGACAGCCAGATCGATGCCGGCGCTGATGGTGTCGACCGGATCGTCGATCGATCCGGTGCCCGCTGCAGAGCCGTCGACGCTGACGTGGATGGCGTCGTCGTGGTCGCCGTCCTCTCCGTCGCAGTCGGCATCAAGTCCGTCGAAGGGCTCGTCGTCCGAGCTGACATAGACACACTCGCAGCCGTCGGTGTCGTCACCGTTGGCGTCGTAGTAGCCCGAGTCGCAGGTGTAGTCACAGTCCGGCGTGGAGAGGCCGGTATCGCAGTAGCTCTCAGCGTTGTCGAATGACACCGTGGTGCAGTCGTTGCCGCAGTAGCCGCAGTTCTCCTCGTCGGTGTACTTGCTGCCGGTCTTGAAGTCTTCGTCTGTGCTTCCGTCGCAGTCCTCATCGACGTAGTCGCACTCCTCAGACTCTCCTGGATTGACATCGCTGTCTGCGTCGTCGCAGTCGTCGTCATCGGAGACATAGCCGGAGGGGGCCTCGCAGTCCTCGGCGCTTGCGGAGGCGTCTCCGTAGCCATCACCGTCGACGTCCTCATAGAAGGTGCTGGTGACACCCTCATCGACGCTTCCGTCGCAGTCGTTGTCTGCTTCGTCGCAGACCTCGGTGCCGTCGGGATTGATGTCGGCGTCGGCATCGTCGCAGTCGCCGTCGGTCTCGGTGTAGCCGCCAGGATCGCAGCCCTCGGTGGCGGTGTCGTCGTCGCCGTAGCCGTCGCCGTCGTCGTCTGCGTACCAGGTGCTCGTTACACCCTCGTCGACGCTTCCGTCGCAGTCGTTGTCTGCTTCGTCGCAGACCTCGGTGGCGTCGGGGTTGATGTCGACGTCGGCATCGTCGCAGTCGCCATTGGTCTCGGTGTAGCCGCTGCCGGGGTCGCAGCCCTCGGTGGCGGTGTCGTCGTCGCCGTAGCCGTCGCTGTCGGTGTCTGCGTACCAGGTGCTGGTGACACCCTCGTCGACGCTTCCGTCGCAGTCGTTGTCTGCTTCGTCACAGACCTCGGCGGCGTCGGGGTTGATGTCGACGTTGGCATCGTCGCAGTCGCCATTGGTCTCGGTGTAGCCGCTGCCGGGGTCGCAGCCCTCGGTGGAGGTGTCGCTGTCTCCGAAGCCATCACCATCGGCGTCGGGGTACCAG
>JAQXDW010000050.1 GCA_029251165.1 Myxococcota bacterium | reverse complement strand
GCGGACGACAGCCCGATCCTGATCATCGACGCAGACACCGGGGAGCGCATCCCGCACTTCGCCGAGCTGGACATGTCTCAGGACGACGACACGCAGCGCATGCTCATGATCTACCCGGCAACCGCGCTGGACTATGGAACCCGCTACCTCGTCGCGATCCGAGGCCTCACCGACACCGCCGGCTCTCCCATCGACCCATCGGACGCCTTCAAGGCGCTGAGAGACGGGAGCGCGACCGACGATGGCGACGTCGAGCTGCGCCGGGCGTACATGGACGACGCCGTCTTCGCACCGCTGGAGACCGCCGGGGTGCCGCGCGACGACCTCATCCTCGCCTGGGACTTCGTCACCGGATCAAAGGACGGCATCACCGGCAAGGCGGTCTGGATGCGCGATGACCTCTACGACCGCATCGACGCCGGAGAGATGTCCTACACCATCACCGAGGTCGAGGACTTCACAGACGATGCGCACACCGCGCGGCGGGTCAGTGGCGAGCTGACTGTACCGCTGTACGCCGAATTCGATGACCGGGGCGCACTCCTGACCCGCGGCGACGACGGCATGCCCTACCACAACGGCTCGACCACGGTTCCGTTCACCGTGATCATCCCCAACTCGGTGATGGACAGCGGAGAGCCCGGAGCGATCCTCCAGTACGGACACGGCCTGCTCGGCAGCCAGGGAGAGGTCGGCAGCGGCTACCTCGCAGAGCTGGCGGACACCTATGGCTATGTCCTCCTGGCGGTGGACTGGACGGGCATGAAGAGCGATGACTTTGACGCCATCGTCCTGATGATCGTCCAGGACATCTCTCGGTTTGGCATCATTCCCGAGCGAAGCCAGCAGGGCTTCGTCGAGTTCCTCGCCGCGATGCGCCTGCTGTCCGGCCCGCTGGCACAGGACGACGCCCTGATGACCACCCACCCCGAGACCGGCGCGTCCGTCTCCGTGGTGAACACCGAGGAGCGGTACTACTACGGCAACTCTCAGGGCGGCATCCTCGGCGGCGCCTACACGGCGCTGTCGCCGGACATTGAGCGTGCTGTGCTGGGTGTTGGCGGCGCGCCCTACGGGCTCCTGCTGCTGCGCTCGGTGGACTTCACCGCCTACTTCCTGATGCTCCAGACGATGTACCCTGACCCGCTCAACGTCGCGATGTGGATGGGGTACATGCAGACCCTCTGGGACTCCGCAGAGTCTTCCGGATACGCCGGCATCACCACAACCAGTCCGCTCCCCGACACTCCGGCGAAGGACGTCCTGATGCAGGTCGCCATCGGTGATGCGCAGGTCACCACGCTGGGCGCGCAGAATCAGGCACGCGCCTACGGTGCAGTGCTGATCGACCCGGCAGTCCGTGAGGTCTGGGGACTCCCCATGGAGCAGAGTGGCTACGCCGGCTCTGCGCTGGTGGAGTGGGACTACGGGCTCACGGAGCCCTTCTCGAACACCCCGCCCGATGACAGCACCGATCCCCACGGCTGGCCCCGCAAGGAGCCCGAGGCGATGGAGCAGCTCGACATCTTCCTGCGCACCGGCACCGTCGTGCACACCTGCGACGGCCCCTGCCAGAATCTCGACTGAGGGCTACTCCACCCCAAGGATGACGAATTCGACGCGACGGTTGGCCTGACGACCCTGCTCCGTCGCGTTGCTCTGGAGCGGTCGGTCCTCGCCGTAGCCCGTGACGACCAGCCGGCTGGCATCGACGCGTCCGGACTCCACCAGGAAGCGCCGAACCGACGCCGCCCTCCGCTGAGACAGCGCCCGGTTGTATTCGCCAGGCCCGGTGTCGTCGGTGTGTCCAGCGATCTCAACGAGGGCAATGTCGGGGTTCTCCGCGAGCAGCACAGAGACCTTGAGCAGCAGCGGGAAGGAGCCGGGGAGAATGGTCGCCTCGTTGAGGGCGAAGAGAACCACCCCGAGCACCTCGATGCGGCCATCGCTGACGAAGGTGTCGGCCGGACAGCCATCGGACCGCAGCGCGTCGACTCCAGGGGGTGCTGCGTCGTGGGGACAGGCATCGCGATAGTCGGGCACCCGGTCTCGGTCGACGTCCGGACAGCCCAGCGCATCGGGACGTCCCCAGCTCGCGAGGCACTCATCCTCGGTGTCCGCGAGTCCGTCGCCGTCAGTGTCCGGACAGCCGCCCGTGAGCAGCGGGCCAGGCTCATCCGGGCAGGCATCCTCGCCATCCACGGTTCCGTCGAGATCGTTGTCGTCCTCTGGACAGCCATCGGCGTCGTCGAACCCATCGGGATCCTCTGCCTCTTTCGGACAGAGGTCGATCGCATCGGGAACGCCGTCGACGTCGTCGTCGGGATCCGGGCAGCCGTCACCGTCGGCAAATCCATCGCGGTCCTCCGGTGCTGCCGGGCAGGCATCGTGTTCATCGGGAACACCGTCGCGATCCAGGTCACCACCGACCTGCCCCCAGCGCCCAGTCAGCCCAGCCACCACCTGAAACAGCGGCCCCTCTCCAAGCCCAATGCCCGCACCGAGCGTCGCCATCAGCGGAGACTGCTGATGGCCGACGTGCAGGTAGCTGCTCGCCATGCCCGAGGCCGCCGTCGTGCCGCCGGTACCCCACACCTCCACCCCCAGCAGGGCCCATGGGCTGAGCGGCTGGTCACCGCCGACGCCCAGCAGCACCGACGGTTCGCCCACTGCGTCGGTCGACACTCCGATGTTCGTCCGCCAGCGCGCCGCTCCGATGTGGTCGCCGAGCGCCAGCCGCAGGTCACCGCTCAGGCCCGAAGACAGCGGGCTGGTCGGGGCACGCATCCCGGCACCAAGCGCCACGTCGACGCCCTCGTCACGAGCGCGCAGCGGCACCGTCAGCCCGACCTGTAGGTCCCCCGGAGGACGAGTGACCGCGCCATCCTCGACGACCGCGAACAACCACGGCACCCCGATGTCCAGCCGGAGGGCTGGCGCGAGGGTGTGGCCCGCAGAGAGATGTGCGGCGCTGATCCGCCGAGGACCTCCAGCGATGAGCTCAGTGCTGCTGCCGGTCGTCGCAAGCCAGCCGGATCCCTGGTCTCCGACAGCCGGATCAAGCAGCTCCAGCCCGCCGGCCCCCTGCTGGAAGCCAGGAGACGGCACGAAGCGGTCCTGTGCGATGGCGACAGCAGCAAGCAGCATGATCATGGGTCCGCCCCCAGACAGGCCCGGGGCTCGACCAGCGGCGGGCCGTGGACCATTGAGGAGACCGTCGGGCTCGGCGAGGCGGCACCGGTGCCGACTTGAAGCAGCGCGAGGGACTGGTACCAGCGCCCCCACGTTCCGCTGATGTGGTAGCCGCCGCGCGCGGTGAGGGTCTCTGTGACCCGCAGAGACAGCTGGGCCTCCAGGGAGTAGCCCATCCAGGTCCCCGGCCCGAGATAGAGGGTCTCCGCTCCGATGATGTGCTGCGGCCCCAGCCCAGCGACCCCGCACAGGCCGAGCTGATCGTCCTGAGAGCGCCACTCTCCGAGCAGGCGTCCCGCCGCGGCATAGTAGCCTCGCGGGCTGAACACGCCGGCCTGGCCAACATCAAAGCCATCGATCTGCCGGTCGTGCAGCAGCACCATGCCCTCTGTCCAGGCCGACAGGGTGAAGCGGTCGCGCTCCTGAACCGGCCAGATTCCCCACACCATCGCCTGGTTCCAGGGGAGCGTCTCGATGCCGCCGCCGGTGGACTCTCCGATCCGTCCCAGGATGCCGAGCTCCGCCGATGGTGCGTAGATGAGCTGCCCGCCAGACCAAGTGTCGGTCACGCCAGACAGCCAGCTGGTGGCGGAGTCGGTGACCGGTGCCCGGGTGGTGGAGAGGGTGGCGGTGAAGTCTCCAGCGATGCTGGTGGTCAGGGCGCCATCCCACATCAGGCGGGGGGGATCGATGAGACCGAGCGGCGTGGAGCCGAGACGGACAGCGGCAGACAGGTCCCCTGCGCGGATGCCGACGCGTCCGGAGACTGCGGTGCCGGTCACGGTCGTCAAGCCGTCGTTGATCTGGAGGGGGGTGATCTCGGCGCCGAGGCGCAGCCGGCTGCCAGTGCGAAGCTCCGCAGCGAGGGTGCCGAGCTGGACCGTGAGCTGCTGGAGGCCCGGCTCCCCCGGTCGCTGGATCATGCCAGCGCCGAGATCCCAGCCGACCAGCGGCGCCACCTCGGGCTCGACGGACTCGACGGGCTCGATGGGCTCGACAGGCTCTGGGATGGACTGTCCGCTCGGGAGGGCAAGCCGGACCAGCGAGGTGCGGGGCGCGCGGACTGCTGGAGTGCGCGCGAGGGTCGCCTCCAGGGCCTCCGCTTCAGCGCGCCGTCCAAGGACGCGGTAGAGCCGGACCAGCTCGGTTCCGATCTGAGGGTCTGCGGTGGCCTGCCACTGTGCAGAGGCCATCCGTACCGCATCTCTGGTGCGTCCCTGAGACTGGAGTGCACCAGAGAGCCCAGCGATGGCGTCAGGATCACCGGGTGCCAGCGACAGCGCCGTCTCAAAGGCCCCCTGCGCCCGAATCGGCTCCGCAAGCTGCAGCCACCCAGCTCCCAGTATCACCCAGCATCGGGGCTCTGCATTGCCGTGACGACGCTGGGCCTCCTCCAGCTGCGCGACCGCCTCTCGGTGCCGTCCAGCCGCAGCCAGCTTCGCGGCAGCCTCGGTGATCACCGCCAGCTCCAGGAGCGGCAGCTCAGCCTGGGTCCAGTCCGCCCCAGCGGCCGCGAACCGATCCCGGACAAGCTCAGCGCGAGACAGCATCGCTCCAGCAGACCGAAGGACGCCGAGCGCCTCGGGACTGTCCGGTACGGCACGGAGGACCGTGAGCGCCTCGTTCAGCGCCGCCGCCGCCGCTCCCTGCTCCAGGAGCAGCGCAGCGTATCGAGCGCGAACCGCAGTGTCGCCAGGGTGACCGTTCAGGCGCGCCCGGAGCTGCTCCTCAGCAAGAGCCATCCGCCCCAGCGCAGCCGCCTCATCTACCCGACGGAGAAACTGCCGACGCGCCACGGCCTGGACGAGCAGGAAGTGGCGGTCCGAGGGGTGGCTCTGAAGCAGTGCCGCAGCGGCAAGCCGAGCCTCTGCCAGCTCTCCCATCGACAAAAACGCCGTGATTCGCCCTTCCTGAAGGGTGGGATCGGTCGGTTCTTGAAGCCAGGCAGCTTGGTAGAAGGCATAGGCCAGCCCGTGCTGCTGATCGCGGCCATACAGTCCCGCGATGCCCAGGAGGGTCCAGGGGTCGCTTGGCTGCTCCGCATACAGCGCGGCATAGATGGACAGCGCCTCCGCATGACGCCCCGCCGCCATCGCAGCGGAGGCTTCTCCCCGACGCAGCGACAGCCCTGTGGCCTGAAGCGCGTCCGCGACCTGGAGATCGCCCGCCGGCTCGATGTCGTCGATGATCTGTCGGGCGTTCGTCAGCTCACCTGCGGCGAGCCAGGCGCTGGCCTCGCCGAGCCGCAGCCAGAGGTCATCGGGAGCCTGGCGCTGGGCACGGGCATAGGTCACCGCGGCCGCTTCGTGGCGCCCCAGGACGAGCAGGACATCGGCCAGCTCATGCAGCAGCAGCGGCGAGCCCGGGTACTCCAGCTCCAGAGCACGGTAGCGCTCCACCGCCTCCTCGTGTCGCCCCTCAGCCGATGCGCGACGGGCGGGTCGGGCGCGCGCGCCGATCTCCAGCTCCAGCTCCAGCGCCTGAAGCTGCGGGGCCGTCTGACCAGAGGCGATGAGGAGCATCCGTGCTTCTTCGAGGGCATCGCGCGACTGGAGCAGGCGGACCCGATCGATGAGAATGCCCGGGTCTTCGGGGCGAAGCTGTGCGGCACGCGCATAGGCCCGCTCGGCGCCGCGCAGGTCGCCGCTCGCCCACAGCGCTCCAGCGAGCCCGACCAGGCCCGAGGCTGAGTCGGATGTCAGCGCCGATGCGAGCTGGTAGCGGTCGATGGCTTCCGCACTGCGACCGGCGGCCTTGTCTGCCTCCGCAGCGATCATCATGTACCGGGAGAGTTCCTCCAGCCGCGCGGACCAGCCCTCGGGATCTCGGGCGCTCTGAAGTCCACGGCGGAGGACAGCCTCCGCACGCTCAGGCTGGCCGGTGATCACCGCACCCCAGGTGTATAGCGACAGCAGCGGCTCCTGAACACCATGCCGAGACAGCGCTGGAGCGAGGAGCGCCATCGCTTCCTCCCCCGCCTCTCCCGCCAGGAGACGATGTGCCTCTGCGGCGATCACCCGTGGGTGGTCCGGAGCAAGCGAGAACGCAGCGGTGACTGCGGCGGTGTCGACGGCTGGATCGGTGCCGATGAGCCGCCCAACCGCCTCGACGCGGCGAGCCGCCTCGCCGGATGCGTCCGTCAGCAGCGCACGGGCCGCATCGACCTGAGAGATCGCGAGCCGGGCGTCGATGAGCGGGGCGATGATCGCAGCGTCTTCTGGCCGAATCGCCAGGGCAGCCTGGAGATGGGTGGCCGCCTCACCGTCTCTCCCCAGGCGGCGCTCAAGCCGGGCAAGATCGGTGAGGATCCGGGCCTTCTCAGCCCGGGACACACGCGACAGAGCGGACTCCAGGATCGCCTCGGCCACCGCTGGATCGTGGGCTCGCTCCGCTGCGCATGCGCGAGCCATGTCGAGGCTGCGGCAAGAGGCCCCCACGACATCAGGGGCAAGCATCGAGGCCTGAGAGATCTGCCCAACCATGAGCATCCCCTCCGCCGTGAGGTTCCGGACCACGATGTCGTCCGGCCAGCGCGCTGCGAGGCGCGCCAGCTCTGCGCGCCCTTGCACGCGCTGTGCAGGATCCCGCATCCGCGCCGCAGCATGCCAGGCCGCAACCGACGGGGCATCCGTGTGCGCGGAGAGCGCCTCTGCGAGCGACACCCAGGCCAGCCGAGGCGGATGCGAGAGCAGCGCAGCGGTCAGCGCAGCGGTCGAGTCGGGGAGCTGAGCGGCCAGAAGCGCCACGCCCTCGTCCACACGCCCGGCATCTGACAACGCGGCGGCATCGGGCATCGCCGAAGCCAGCCCGATCAGCAGGAACAACCCGGTGCTCAATGCACGCCCCTCCAGCCAGCAGCTCTGCTCACACCTGCCCCCCGCGACGGTGTGCCCAGGTCCGAATCAAGTTCGCAAGCAGGAAAGCACACGCCAGCAGGCACAGCCCCAGGCACAGCCAGGACTCCCGCACGAGCATCTGAAGCTTCCGAAGAACCGGGACCGTCCCGACGCGAATCGGGTCGACAGCGTGCACGGTCTGCACCACACCATCCTCTCCAAGCGCCGCGGCATTGCCCTCCAGGAAGTAGAGGGTGCTCGGATTGCTGAGCCGCTCCACGAGAGGCACCAGCCCCTCTGGCTGAGACGCACGCAGCAGCAGGACCGTTTGGTCGGGACTGTTGGGATGAATCAGCTGCTCGATGTAGGGATACGCAGCACCAACTTTCGCGCTCAGGAGCTCCTCCGTGGGGAGCTCGAGCGTCCGATCCAGGAGACCGCTGACGTTGGCACTGCGCCCGTCGTAGAGGTCCTGAAGGGTCGGATCTGATGAGGAGCTGACCAGGACGATGGCGTGCCGAGCTGCGGTCTCGGCGAGCAGCCCAGCGCGGGAGCGGGTGGCCATCAGCTCGGGTGCCGCACCGGCAGAGGCTGCGCCGAGATGGGCGGCCATGAGGGTCGCCGCGGCGGCAGACTCCGGAGAGCCCGAGGCATCGGTGACCAGGACCACGCTGCCGCTGTCGGTGCTCACCGGCCACAGGCGATGCCGCAGCAGGGAGAGGTCCGGTAGATCGGTGAAGTGATCCCGAGAGAATTCCAAGGTTGAGGTGTCAAACACCGTCGCCCAGAGCTGCCGATCGCTGACGTACTCGCAGGGGTTGAAGTTGTTGGGAAAGAGGTGAAAGACCACCTCCAGCTGGGAGGTCGGCTCGGTCAGCTCATAAGGAAGCTCGACCCACAGCCGCTTCTTCTCCTCGCCGTTGTACTCGTCCAGTGCCTCGCTGCGCAGGGTCACGCCGTTGAGCCGCACCTCAATGGTCGACAGGGTGTTGTCCAGCAGGGCGGAGTAGGCGTAGTCGATGCCCACCCGGGCACCATCCAGCGGCGGGTTGGCATCTCCAGCCATCTTCAGCGAGATCGAGACCGGCGCAGAGTAGTAGCCGCGCACGGTCTGATCCGGGATGCCGATGTCAGCCAGCGAGAACGTGCGCTCTGGCGGCAGCGGCAGCGGCGACTGCCGTGAGGCGGGCGGGAGCGCATCCGCGACGCTTCGGATCCGAGCGCGCGAACCCGCGAGCAGCTCGTGGCGGTCCTCGGTCGCCAGCGCATGCGCCGCTTGACGCAGCCCCGCCTCGTCGCCGCCAGTGACCACCAGGATCGCGCGGTCGGGCTGCTCGGGGTTGGCCTGAATCGCCACCATTCCCTCACCGGCTCCTGGCAGCTCTGCGCCGAGGAGCTGACCGACCAGCGGGTTCTCCGCCGGCGTACCGAACACCAGGAGGTGACCGTCTGCTGCCGAGAGCGAGTCGGTCGGCTCGATGAGCGAGACCCCACGGTAGTCGGCATAGCGTCCAAGCGCGAAGCCGATCTCCGCCAGGGCGGAGAGCTGGGCCGGGCTGGCGGTGGTGATCCCAGCCACCGACAGGGTCACCGGCCCATAGTCCAGCGGGTCATACAGCGGAAACGGGAACTGAGAGAGGTCTGGACGGAGGGGAACGGAGCGGTGGGGAAAGGAGAGGTAGGAGTCCGCATGCACCCGGGTCCACAGGGACGGGTCGAAGGGATCCTCGCACGCATCGGTGACGTGCTGGACGGCGAGGATCTGGAGGGTGTTGAAGTCCTCCAGCACCCCGCGCGGGATCTGGGCAACGATCTCGCCATCCACCGCGTTGTCCATGTCGAGTCGAGCAGAGTGAATGATCTGGCCGTTGACCTGAAGGGAGATGGTCGACCGCTCCGGAAGCAGCGCCTCAGAGTGAGCCAGCCGCAGGTGAACCATCGGATCGGCGGTCAAAGCCCAGGTCTTCGGGATGGTGAAGTCGACCCCCTCGATGGCCCGGAGGCCCCGAAGCATGAGATCTCGGCGAACGAACAAGTCATCGTCGAGCCAGATCTTCTGGGTCCGCTCAGCATCCGCCTCCACGACCGGTTCCTCAGCAAGCGCTGAAAAAAACAGTAAAAACATCATGGCAATTGTATTCCCAGCCGATCAGCGGCGATTTTTAGATTCTGCTCAGCGACTACCAGGAGGACATCTCGGCGGGTGGGATCTTCGTCGTTCCGGATCGACTTCTCCGCCGCGATCAGCGCGCCGACCACATCCTCCAGCGCCATCTCAATGGCTGCATGCTCAGTCTGAAGGGCATCGAATCCGGTAATATGGTAGTTCCGGCGAACATTCCACAGCCTCCCGCTCCAGTCTTTGGCCAAGGAATCCCCGGTCTTGTGAGCGCGCGCAAGCTCCCCGTGCAGCTCCTCAAGCTGCATGAAGGCCCCGCCCAGCTCCGCGAGGCGAGAGCGAAAGGGCACGCCCTCCCAGCGCTGCGTCGGCAAGACGGTCGAGAACGTCGAGAGCAACGGCTTGAAGCCGGTCATCAGGAGTATGGCGATCCCGAAGAGGAGCGCGGGGCTGGTCAGGGAGCGCAGCCCCCGCTGAACCGGACGGAGCGGGGTCGGCAGCAGCTCCCCCTTGGGTCCGACGAGGGCCGGCACAAGAGGCTTGGCTTTCGCTTCGCCGACCAGCCGCTGAGAGAGGCTCTCCAGCCTGCGCAGCCGCTCTGGACCACGCAGCATGACGACGATCGGCGAGATCAGGACCGAGACCGCCGATCGGAGCGGTCTGTCGAAGGTGTACTCGTCGTGCATCCAGCTGTCGGTGTCCGAGAACATCGCCTCGGAGAGGGCCTGCTCCTGCGCTGGCGTCAGCGGCGGAAAGCGCCCACGAATGACCGTGCCGCCGTCGTACGCGTAATTCTCCAGCGGGATCGCCGGGAGGCTGGTCTCTCCGCGCAGACCGTGGAGGGTCAGGAGGAAGTCCTCCGTGCAGCGGACATCACCAGGCACCCAGATTCGGAAACCGCTCGCGCTGAGATCCACGCTCTTCCCCGTCAGGTCGCGGTCGAGGATGCTCACCGGACACTGACGACCGATGCGGTGGTGTCGCCGACGCTGCGGGCGCTCCACAGCGGCCATCATCACCGCCATGAGCATGAACATGTTGTAGGCGTTCCAGGCCACCGCGACCCAGATGGTGTCCTGCTCCAGCGGCGAGGACGCGATCTTAATGGGGGTAAACATCATGCCGAGCAGGGTGAGGACGAACATGACGATGTGCGGTCGGACAGGGCGCCAGGAGAACGAGGTCTTCTCGAAGCTGATCCCCTTATCCGTGACGTTGAACGTTCCCTTCTTCGGCGCGATCAGGGCGATGGTGGTCACCCAGGCAGAGTAGGGAGCGATGGCGATCTCGTAGATCTCCGGCCAGAAGCTGTGGCGGATGTTTCGGTTGGTCAGCGCAGTGCCGATGCCGGCGAGCACAAGGTGCGGGATCGCATACATCATCACCTCCCGGACGTTGGCGTTGACCGGGTGGACATCGAAGATCAGGTATGCCGCTGGTGAGAGCAGGAAGACCAGCCGCGGGATGCCATGGAAGAAGTGCCAGGCAGCGTTGAAGTAGTTGATCCGCTGGGCGAGGTGAAGCCCAGGTTTGAGCAGGGGATTGTCCAGCCGAAAGATCTGCGCCATCCCCCGCGCCCACCGAATGCGCTGGCCGATGTGATCGGCGAACGACTCCGTAGCGAGTCCAGCAGCGAGGGGAAGCTCCAGGAAGATCGACTTCCACCCACGGGCATGCATGCGAAGGGCGGTGTGGGCATCCTCGGTGACCGTCTCTACCGCGATCCCGCCGACCTCCTCCAGCGCGCTGCGTCGAATGACTGCGCAAGAACCACAGAAGAACGCCGAGTTCCAGAAGTCATTCCCGAGCTGGACGCCATGATAGAAGAGGTGCTGCTCTGGCGGAACCTGCCCCTCTAAGAACAAGTTCCGAGCGAACGGATCGGGGTTGTAGAAGTGGTGCGGAGTCTGCACCAGGGCGACCTTCTCGTCGTGGACCATGAACCCGACCGTCGACGCGAGAAAGGAGCGGACCGGTACATGATCAGCGTCGAAGATCGCGATCAGCTCGCCGTCCGTTGTCTTCAAGGCGGTGTTGATGTTGCCGGCCTTGGCGTGGAAGTTGTCGTCCCGGATCCGGTAGCCGACCCCCAGCTCCGCGCACATCTCCCGAAATGCCTCCCGTCGCCCGTCGTCGAGCACGTAGACCTTCTTGTTGGCGTACTCCACCGCCAATGCACCAAGAATCGTTGGCCGAACCACCTCGACGGGTTCGTTGTACGTCGGAATAAAGATGTCGACTGCTGGCAGGTCCGGACTGGCCGGTTCGATCTCGATGGGACGGCTTCGACGGATGATTCCGGTCTGGAAATACCCCGCAATCAAGACCACTATTGCGTAGAATTCTGCTCCGAGAAGTGCCAATCCCATCAGCTCATCGGCGACGCTTCCCTCAGAGAGGGTGTTCGTGGCTCGCCAGTACAGGTACCGAATCGAGACCAGAGAAGACAGCATCGCGACCACCAGGCGATGCTGGGGGGCACGTCGGGCGATCAGGAGAGAGAGCGCAACAAAACAGATCGCGAGGGTCGTAAACGCGAGGTTCGGTAGGGAGACAAAGACAAATGCTGCCGACGCGACTCCCGCCAACACAAAAACAGCCGTAAACCCCCAACCAACAGACCATATTAAATCCTCAACCTGTTCGAGCAGGCGAGTAAATACGGTCGATTTGTCGGTCATCGATTCTTCTTCGTCATCGATGACCGACGGGGAGGTGCCATCGACAACCTCTGCAGGTGTCGCCATTGTTCTCTTGGTTTAGAATATCGCCGCGGACAGATTTACCCGATCAGGCCGCACTTGCGTATGCGATTATACCGCATCGAAAGAGCAATGTAATAATCGAGAAGTCGAGATGTGGTTCCTCTTTTCCATCGCATGCCGTCCATCTATCCCGGAGGCCATAAGCGTTCCCAGCCCCGTCGAACTACGGAGACACGGCGCAAATGTTGTCCGCTTGCTGCGCTGTGATGCCGCCGTTGTCTTGCCCACGAGCGACCCGATCCCGACTACCTCTGGCGAGCAAGCGGTCTTTGGCCCCTGGGAGGAAGCTCCGCAGGGCATCTGGCGAGCCCCCAGCCCGATCCGACTCCCCGATCGCCCGTACCGCCAGGCTCCATCAGGCATGCGGCTGCTTCGTGGTGGCATCGAGCAGCCCTGGGTGAGCGCGCGCGCCGACGGCTGGCGAATCCAGGGCCAAGACATCCTGATCCACAGCCGCACTCCGCCAGAAGCGATCACCCTCATCGACACCGCCACCGCAGCCGCCGCGGCCCGCCTCAGTCCCCTCCGCAGCGGGCTGACGCCCTCGGCGTTTGTCCGCAGCACCGTGGACATCGACGGGCGGAGCCTCCGCAGCTTCCTGCTTCCAGCACCCACGACGCTCTCCTGCCCTGCTGACGTCACAGCCGGCAGCCAGCTGCGGTTCTCCGTCGGCATGGCGGGCTCCGTTCAGCACGGCGTCACAGGAGCAGCACAGCTCTCAGTGCTCCAGGGGGAAGAGGTGCTGTGGACAGGAGCGGTGCGCCATGGAGAGGACTGGCGCACGGTCCGCGTCGAGCTCTCTCCAGGAGCGCGCGACATCACCTTTCGCAGCAGCATCCTCGATGACCCCACCTGGGACAGCGTGGCGGTCGGCAACCCGGAGATCATCGGCCCGGCCTCTCCGACCGGTCCCCGCCGCATCGTGCTCATCGGCATCGACACCCTGCGCCCCGATCACCTCGGGGTGATGGGCTACGCCCGCCCCACCAGTCCAAACCTCGATGCCCTCGCTGCGCAGTCTGTGCTCTTCACCGAGGCCGTCGCGCCCGCTCCTCGGACACGCCCCAGCTTCCGAGCCGCCACCACCGGCCGCTGGCCCCTCGCCGCCATCACCGCTCCCACGCTCGGAGAGACCCTCTCTGAGGCCGGCTTCTCCACCGCCGGCATCGTCGCCAACGTCCACCTCTCCCCGCTGCTGGGGATGTCGGACGGCTACGCACACTGGGACTACAACAGCGGAGACGTCGCCGAGGCACAGGTCAACCGGGCGCTGGCGTGGATGAGCGAGCACCAGGACGAAGACAGCTTCCTGTTCGTGCACTTCATGGATCCGCACGTCTTCTACCTCGCCCCTGGTGCGCACCGTGACCGGTTCACCGATGGCCTGGATCCAGGCGACATCGGAGATCGGTTCAACCGCTGGACCATCGCCAGCCGCGCAGCGGTCACCCCGCTGACGGCGGCGGAGCGCGCGTTCATCACCGCCCGCTACGACGGCGAGCTGTCCTACCTCGACGCGCAGCTCGGCCGGCTCATCAGTGAGACCCTGGCGCTTCCTGGCGAGACCCTCCTCATCCTGCACTCCGATCACGGGGAGGAGCTCTGGGAGCACGGCGGCTTCGAGCACAACCACTCGCTCTACCAGGAGGTCATCGGCGCGATGCTGTGGATTCGTCCACCCGGGGGCTGGGCGGGGGGGCCGTACCGCATCGAGGCGAGCGCATCCCTCGCCGACATCGCGCCGACCCTCTACGATCTCCTCGACCTCCCCGAGCCGCCGCCCTCCGACGGCACCTCGCTGGTCCCGCTGCTCGCTCCGCAGCCCTCGCCCGCCCTGCTGAGCACCCTGGAGGCTCGCCCGCTGCCGCTGGGTCACATGATGTTCGACACCGAGCGGTGGGGGGTCCTGAGAGGAGACGGAAAGTACATCCTGCACACCGACAGCGGGCAGGAAGAGCTGTACGATCTCGCGGCGGATCCCGGTGAGCAGGCTGACCGCTCTGAGACCGCCGACCTCGCTCCCTGGCGGACCGCGCTGGCGGAGGCGACCGGCTGGCCGGTGGGCGCCGGCTGGCGGCTTCGACTCACCGGACGCGCCGCGCCGCTCACCCTCACCTTCCCCGTCCCCCTCCTCGATGCCGGCGTGATCGATCCAGAGGCGGCCCGCCTCCGCCGCGCCAACCTCGAGTGGGGCGAGATCCCGCCGGTTCGTCCGCAGGATGTCGCCGCCGTCACCCTCTCCGCAGATCGAACCGTCGTCACCATCACCCCCGGCAGCAGCCCCACCGGCACCGTCTACCTCCTCGGCCCCGGCGCACAGGCCCAGGCACGGACGGCGGATGGTCGTGTGCTCTCCGACGGTCACGCCAGCGCCACCCTGCGCATCGCCGCCGGCACGATCATCGTCCCGCAGGACTCCGAGGCGGCCCGACTCACCGCGCTGGCGGATCCCGAGTCCTGGGATGCCCTCAAGGCGATGGGGTACGTCGAGTAGGAGACCTCGGCGGCCTGCGCAGCGACGCGCGGCATCCACCAGCAGACAGGATTACACTCTGCACACCATGCTCTCCCTGCTCCCCATGCTGCTGAGCGGCTGCGACACGCCGCCGCCGGTGACCGGTCCCCCCAGCCTCGTCCTCGTCTCCATCGATGGCCTGCGCGCGGACCATGTCGGCATCCACGGTCGCTCCCCGAGCCCGACGCCCACCCTCGATGCCCTCGCCGCAGAAGGGCTGGTCTTCTCCCAGAGCTTCAGCCAGGGCAACGAGTCGCTGTACTCCCACGCCGCGATGTTCACCGGACGGCACGTCTCAGAGGTCGCCGCAGCGGACTACCGCACGTTCATCATCCCCGACTCCGCGATGCTCATCTCCGAGATCCTCGCGCTGTACGGCTACCAGACCGCCGGCTTCCTTGCGGGCGGCCATGTCCATGAGGGCTACGGCTTCAACCAGGGCTTCAGCCACTTCGACGACAGCGCACACTTCGGCTCGTTCTTCAACAAGGTGCCCTTTGCGCTGGACTGGCTGGACGAGCACGACCCGCGCGATCCATTCTTCCTGATCCTCCACGGCTACGACTGCCACCGCCCATATTCCCACCCCGGCGCGTTCTATCACCCCTTTGATGCCGACTATACCGGCAGCGTCGACGACATCCTCTCTGGCCGTCAGGGCACCGAGAAGGTGTTCAACGGGAAGTACTACGAGGGCTTCTCCCTCGATCAGTTTCTCCACGAGATCGGCGAGATCATCCTCGATCCGGAGACCTACATCCGGCTCTCCGGCTTCGCCGAGGACAACCCCGGCGTTCCCCTCAGCGCGCAGGACCTCGAACACATCGACGCCCACTACGACAGCGGCGTCTTCTCGGCGGATCTACAGGTCGGGCGGTTCATCGAGGGCCTCAAGGCGCGCGGGATGTGGGACAACACCCTGGTGATCATCACCTCGGATCATGGCGAAGACCTCGGGGATCACGGCATCTACAACCACCGGATCACCCTGACGGACTCCACCACGCGGGTCCCGATGCTGCTGACCGGCGGCGCACTGCCCGAGCCGCTGCGGGGCACCACTCAGGACAGCCTGGTCCAGGCCGTCGACGTGGTGCCCACCCTGCTCGCGGCTGCCGGTGCGATCCCTCCCGCGGGTCTGCATGGCCGCGATCTGCTCACCAGCACCGATGCGCCCGCGATCGTCTTCCAGGAGGGGGTGCTCGACATGGTCTCCGCCCGCAGCCCGACCCATCGGCTGCTGTTCCGGGGGATCCCCCTCACCTTTGAGTACTTCGATCTCGCGCTCGCTGCGGCACCGCCGGAGAGCCGCCACTTCGTGCTCTACGATCTGCGAAGCGATCCCGAGGAGCAGGTCAACATCGCTGCCGAGCAGCCCGAGGTGGTCGAGGCCATGCGGCGCGCGCTGCTGGCGTGGCGGGCGGGGCTGGACCGCAGCGACTACCGGGGCACCCAGCCCACCGATCCGAGCTTTCGAGAGATCCTCAAGGCCCGTGGCTATTGGTAGGCTGGCCGGGCGGAGTGGGCCGCGATGCGCCTGGCGGCGGCGGACCGGGGTTGAGGATGAACCCTGGACCGAAGATCTCCTGTCCCCGCTCAAGCTGATCGGTCTCCAGGACCTCCCACGCCTGCAGGGCCATGTTGTGGCTGCGCCAGGCATCCCGGAGCGTGACATACCGGTGGGCCACCCCGATCATCAGGGCGCCGTTCACGACCAGAACCAGCCAGAGACGCGCGCTCACTTCTTCGCCAAGAACTTGAAGGGGTAGAGGGGGCGCAGGCCGGCCTCGACCCAGGCCGCACGGTACTTGCGAAGCCCGAGGTTGACCACCGGATCATTGACCGAGCAGTTCGTCCCGATCAGCAGCGTCTCTCGCGGAACCGGCGGCAGCGCGCCGCCGGCCTCACGGATCCCCGCATCCATGTGATCGAGGAAGTCCGCCAGGGCCGGGCAGGGATCGCCGGTGAAGCCATCGACGCCAGCGATGCGGTGTCGGTTCTGCGCGTAATTTAAGGGCCCTGGACGCTGCGAGTCCATCGAGGGGCGGCTCGCCCCCATGGGGGCACCGTGGGTGATCCGGAGTCGCTCGGTGTTGATCCGCTCCTTGAGGGTCACCAGGGGGGCGGGGGTGTAGGCCGACAGCGCACCGGTAAAGCCCTGGCCGACCACGAGGCCGACGAGGGAGAGGTTGGCGAGGAGCAGGAGCCCGGCGATGGCGTTCTCAGCGGTCACGACAACCTCAGTATATCCCTGCATCGTCTCCAGAGCCGCTGGGCCACCTCAGGATGCAGGAGCACTGGATACATCGCCAGGGTCAGGAAGCTGAGCGCCTTGACCTCCATCATCAGCTCGATCCCCAGGTGCATGCCGGCCGCCGCCAGGAGGATCCAGGGATTGCTCCGACGCCACCAGATCAGAAACGGGAAGCTGGCCTCGATGAGGATGGTTCCCCAGGACATCAGGCGGGTCAGGCCCGGCTGCCCGGACAGCCACACACCGACCGGCTTGAGCCCGAAGTTTCGATCCACGAGGTCATACGCCAGGGCCTCGCCGGTCCACCACGCCGGCTCCATGGTCGCCTTCAGCCAGCCGGGCGAGCCATACAGCGCACACGCCACCAGCAGCAGGAGCCAGCGCGGGGCCGGGCTCCGGGCCTTCTCGGTCAGCCCGCGCTCCGAGATCGGTGCCATCAGCAGGGCGAGGGCGACCCACAAGAACATCCGCTCGGGCACACGGGCGCTGAGTCCGGCGAGGATGATCATCGGGTAGTGGCTCACCAGCCAGATCAGGAGTCCGGGCTTTGCGGCTCGCCCCCCAACGAGCAAGGCACCCAGCCCCAGACACCCGATGGCCCACAGCCCCATCGCCTGCGGACCGCTCAGCACGGCCTGCTCGACGAGCCGCATCGGGCCGGCGGTGAGCACGACGCTGGGATGCTGTGCCGCGTCCTGAATCTGCCCCAGGCGCGGGAGGTGTGCGGAGAGCGCGGCGAAGACGAACAGCACCCGGCTCGCCGCCCAGCCCCCCGCCCAGCGGGGTGAAAACAGCTCCTCAAGGCGCACAGGGCACCTCCAGCAGGTCTCGGTGCTCCGCGCTGCGGGTCGGCTGCTCGACAGCGGCGAGGGTCTTCTCCCAGCGGAGCACGCTCAGCCGAACCGCCTCGGCCCCGGTCTCGGAGCAGGTGTGCTCCGCCAGCGCAGTGAGCCGTCGCGCGTCCCGCCAGAACGCCGGGCGGTCGTAGCCCGGTCCCTCCTGCCAGCGGTTGGGAAGCACCACCTCCAGCGCAACCGGTGCCCAGACCTGCTCCCGCAGCACCGCTGCCTGGAGGGCCATGTGCTGGGGACGAAGCGTGGTGAACATCTTGAACCGCGACAGCCAGAAGAGGTCGTGGTCCGGCTCCTGATGGCGGAGAACCTGCACGGAGGAGACCACTCCCATCGCCAGGTACACCGCGACCCCGAGCAGCCCGATGAGGACCGGAACCCGGGCAGCCGGTGGTGTGGTGGTTGCGTCTTGTGGGGTGGACATTGCCCGTTCAGGGGTAGCATGTGCCGACCACCTCCCCCAACCTCTGACACGCGGCCCGTCTCGGGGTCGGGCCGGAGATCCTGGAGCATGGCGGTCAAGCCGACGGGATAAGGAGCCGCGTCGATGCTGTTCAACACCCTGAAGTTTGCCGTCTTCCTGCTGATTGTCTTCATGGGCTACCGGCTCATTGAGCGATGGCGGCTGCCACGGACCCTGTGGCTGCTGCTGGCGAGCTACCTGTTCTACGCCAGCTGGAACCCCTGGTACCTCATCCTCATCGTCGCCAGCACAGTGCTGGACTACGCCATCGGCAAGGGGCTGACGCGCACCGACGACGCGCGGCTGCGGCGCGGGCTGCTCATCGCCAGCATCGTGGGCAACATCGGCCTGCTGAGCGTGTTCAAGTACGGCAATTTCGTGCTGGAGAACATCGAGCTGGCCGCAGCAGCGCTGGGAATGGAGCTTCACCTTCAGCGGGTGGGCGTTGCGCTTCCGGTGGGCATCAGCTTCTACACCTTCCAGACGCTCTCCTACACCATCGACCTGTACCGACGGAAGATCGAGCCGGCCCGTAATTTCAGTGAGTTCGCCCTGTTTGTGGCCTTCTTCCCCCAGCTCGTCGCCGGCCCCATCGTCCGGGCCAGCGAGTTCCTCCCCCAGCTCGTCCGTCGGCCTCGGCTCGATCCCAGCGCGCTGGGGACCGGCCTGGCGATGATCCTGGCGGGGCTGGTCAAGAAGATGGTCATCGCCGACTCCATCCGGCACCGCATCGTCGATCCCTTCTTCGCGGCCCCCGAGCAGCACGGCCTCCTCGAGGTGGTGACCGCGCTGTGGTCGTTCTACTTCCAGCTGTACTGCGACTTCTCCGGCTACACCGATGTCGCCATCGGCGCTGCGCTGCTGTTTGGCTTCTCGTTGCCGGTCAACTTCGACCGCCCCGGGCAGACGTTCTCGCCGCTGGAGCACTGGCAGCGGTGGCACATCACGCTCCAGAACTGGCTGAAGGACTACATCTACATCCCGCTGGGCGGCTCCCGCCGTGGCCCCTCTCGCACGCTGCTGAACATCGTCGCGGTGTTCACCATCGGCGGCATCTGGCACGGAGCGGGCTGGACCTACGCGCTGATGGGGCTGTACAACGGGCTCCTCGCAGCCGGATGGCGGCGCTTTGTCCCCAGAGCCAAGACCCGTCCGGGGCTGCTCCTCCAGGGCTTCGTCAGCCTCAACCTCATCGTGCTCAGCATGATCGGAATGCGCCCCTACCCCGTCTCGCAGGCCCTCGACGCGCTCCGGGCCTTCACCCGCTTCCAGCCCTCCAGCGGACTCCTCGATGCCACCGGCCTGTCATTCGTCGGCATGGCGGTGCTGCTGCACTACAGCCCGGTCGGCATCCGCGATCGCATCCGCGCATGGTTCGCCGAGGCCCCGGCCTTCGCCGTCGCCGTCGCCGTGGTGCTGGTCTGCGGGCTGTGCGCGCTGTTTGCGGAGAATGCGGATGAGTTCTACTACTTCCAGTTTTAGTTCTCGCCGATGATGCCGGTGAGCACGGAGTCGGTGCTGGGTTGTGCGCAAGGGTTGTGCGCAAAGTGGCTGAGTTGTCCTCGCGGCTGCGGAGGGAGAGCACGGTGCCCGCTGGGATCTGTCCCAGGCCGGCGCGCTCAATGGCCTCTCGCCGGTCGTCGCTGCTGACGGTTCGGTAGTGCTTGAGCATCACGGCGGGGGTGTGTCCGGTGACGGCCGCAGCGTGGCGCGACGCTGGGATGCTGGGTCGTAGGACTCCGCCCGCCAGTACCATCGACCGCCCGGCTTGGGGCCGCGGATGGCCCGTGCCTCCAGGCGGGAGCCGATGGTGATGGTCTTCGGACGCCGGATCTTCTTTCCAGCCATGGCTCATGCCTCCGTGGGGGTGAGGTGTTCGGCTTCCAGTTGCTTCAGGCCGCCCTCTAGCGCGAGGCGGGCGACCGCAGAGCGGGTGATGCGGCCAACCGACGAGAGGCGAGGGGCCGTCTTCATGGCCTCCACCAGGGCGTCGAGCCGGGCGACCAGCGCCACCGGGAGTCGAAGGGTGACCTGTGCATCTTGCATCGCTCCTCCATTTGTAGTGCATATGCAATGCAAATATACTCGTACGAAGACGCTTGGCCGATGAGAAAATCGCACCGGCTGTGACCGCTCTTGAACACTGGAGGCTTGATGCTC
>JAQXDW010000048.1 GCA_029251165.1 Myxococcota bacterium | reverse complement strand
GCAGCGTCCCCGGCTGGCGCAGCGTCCCCGGCTGGCGCAGCGTCCCCGGCTGGCGCAGAGGACCTCGAGCGCGACGGCGCAGTCGGCGATCTCGGCAGCGTCACCCTGAGCGACGCTGCCGAGGTGGCCAGCCTCTCCGAAGCGCCGGCATACGGTTCATCAGCGAGCGGTGTCTTCTTGGATGCCCTGTCGGACGATGCCCTGTCGGACTCGGACGATCTGCCGTCATACGATGATCTTGAGGAGGCGGCCGAGCTTGAGGATGAAGCGCGCTCCAGCCGAGAGGCTGGCGGCGCGATCAGCGCTCCAGAGGATGACGTTGCCCAGAGTCCTGCGAGATCTCAACCCGTCACCAGGCGGTGGCAGGGACGAAGCAAGGAGGCTGCAGCAGAAGCTGCTCCCGCTGCGGACTGGGCGGAGCCCGAAGCGGACGCGTCTGCTGATGAGGCTCCGCTCCTCACGGATGCTGTCGCGGACCTCTCCGAGCGCGATCAGGTCGAGCAGCTCGAGCAGCTTCGGGCCTCTGCGGGATCGCTGCGCTCGGTGCCGGACGTCGGCGCGACGTATCCCGACCTCGTCACGGCCTACGCTGCTGCCGATGATGAGTGGAATGCTGGGCGGATGGACGTCGCGATCGGCTTGCTCGCTCCGTTTGCTGTCCACCCCAATCCAGACGTCGTCCTCGACGTCACCTACCGCCACGCCCTGATGCGCTACCGAACCGGCGACATTCCCGGTGCGCTCGTGGTCATTGAGCAGGGCCTCCAGGTCTCTGGCGGAGACGGTCTGCTGCGCTCCCGGCTCTATCTCCTTCAGGGGCAGCTTCTCGAGCGTAGTGGTCAGCCGGAGCAGGCTATCCAGGCGTATCGTCACGCCATCGAGGTCCGCTGAGGGCGTCGGTATGATATGCCGGGAGCATGCCGTTTCCTCCTTCTCTGGCCCGCGCCCTGGCTGCCTCGTTTCTCTCCGAAGAGGAGCTGAGTCGCCTCGACCAGCTCCACTTCCGCGACGCCGGTCACGGCTACGACACCTTCGGCATGCACCCCTCCTTCATCGCGCTGGGGGAGGTGATCGCCAACCCCCTGTACAAGCGATGGTTTCGGGTCATCAGCAAGGGCCACGAGCACATCCCTGAGACCGGGCAGGCGGTCATCGCCGCCAACCACTCCGGGAACATCCCCCTCGACGGCATGATGCTGTGGACGGACATCCTCAAGAACACCAACCCACCTCGGGTCACCCGCGCGGTCGCCGATCACTTCGTGCCTGCGCTGCCGTTCGTCGGCACCCTGTTTGCACGCAGCGGCATGGTCGGCGGCAGCCGGGGCAATGCCCGCGCGCTGCTGGAGGCTGGCGAGATGCTGATGATCTTCCCTGAGGGCACGCCAGGCATCGTCAAGCCGTTTGCCAAGCGCTACCAGCTCCAGAAGTTCCGGGTCGGCCACACCGAGCTGGCCATTCGACACGGTGCCCCTGTCGTACCCGTTGGAATCATCGGTGCCGAAGAGCAGCTTCCTCAGCTCCTGGTCAGCCGCCGGCTGGGCAAGCCGTTTGGTGTACCTGAGGTTCCCATCCCGGCCTCTCCGATTCCGCTGCCGGTCCGGTACCGGATCTTCTATGGCCCACCCATCCCGGTCCACGAGGACTACACTCCCGATCAAGCCGACGATCCCGACATCCTCAAGGAAGCTGCTGCGCGGGTGAAGGCGGCGGTCAATGACCTGCTTCAGCAGGGGCTTGCGGAGCGCGGCGGGAGGATCTTCGCGTGAAGAACACCGTGAAGAATGTCCTGGTCACTGGCGCGGACTCCGCGGTCGGAGAGCGCCTGATCCGACGCCTGATGATGGACTCTCGGGTCGATCAGATCCTCGCCGTCACCTCCGGAAAGGCTCCGCTGACCATCGCAGAGACCGATCGACTGCACACCATCCAGGTCGATCTTCGCCGCTCTCGTCGGGTCCACTCGCTGCTGTTCGGTCCCGCGCGCGATCTGGAGGTCAACGCGGTCATTCATACCGCCATGGAGCAGTCTGCCGCGCGTGAGGGCAGCTCGGTTCATGCCTTCAACGTCGAGGCGCTGCGCTCGATCATGGAGCTCTCTGAGCGCCACCCCACCGTGCGCCGGCTGGTCATTCGCTCTGCTGCCGAGGTCTACCAGATCCAGCGAGACCTCCCGGTGCTCGTCGGCGAGCAGCACCCGATCAACATGAACCCTGGCGCGCCGCAGTGGGTCCGTGATCGGGTCGAAGCGGACCTGACCGCGTGCGCTCGGATGGGCCTCTCTCCGCTCCAGATCGTCGTGCTTCGCATGGCGGAGATCCTCTCGCCGGGCACCGGCAGCCAGATGTTCGACTACCTCTCCAGTCCCGTCTGCTTCCGACCGGCCGGCTTCGATCCCATGACCAACGTCCTCACCCTTGAGGATTCCGCCGCGGCACTGCAGAAGGCACTCCACCAGGACGACCAGGGCGTGTTCAATGTGCCCGGCTCCGACACCCTCCCGCTGACGGCATGCATCCGAAAGTGGGGGCGCATCGGCATCCCGGTTCCTGGAGACATCATCTCTCCGCTGTACCGGCTCCGGCGTCGGGTCACCGGACACGACTTCCGCTACGGCATGAACCGCCGTCGCTTCCATTACTCGGTCGTCCTTGATGGCTCCCGGGCAGAGGGGGTCCTGGGCTACATTCCCTGCCACCCGGTCGACTGGCCTGTGGAGTGATATCGTGATGGCTGGAGGACGCCGATGCGCCATCTTCTCGCCCTGCTGCTGATCACAGGCTGCACAGACAAGGAAGCCGCTCCGGAGGGCATCGAAGCCGATGCGGACACCGACGCGGACACCGACGCGGACACCGACGCGGACACCGACGCGGACACGGATGCAGACACCGACGCGGACACGGATGCGGACACCGACGCGGACACCGACGCCGAGCCCGCCCAGATCGTTCGGTTCATTGCGATGGGAGACGGCGGCGAGGGGAACACCGACCAGTACACCAACGCCGACGCCGTCGCGTCAGTCTGCAAGGCCAAGTCCGACGCCGCGAGCGGCTGCGACTTTGTCCTGTACCTCGGCGACAACTTCTACGACGAGGGGGTCTCCAGCGTCGACGACGCACAGTTCCAGAGCAAGTTTGAGGATCCCTACGCCGACCTCGACCTCCCCTTCTACGTCGTCCTCGGCAACCACGACTACGGCGCGCTGTCGCTGTCCTGGTGGCAGAGCGACTACGAGGTCGAGTACTCCGACTACTCCGACAAGTGGACCATGCCATCGGAGTACTACACGTTCCTCCAGGAGCATGTCCGGTTCATCGGCCTGGACACCAACGCCCTGATGGTCGAGTCGATCTGGGGGGACTCTGGGCAGGACGACTGGATCCAGGGCGTGCTCTCTTCGTCGACGGCAACCTGGCACATCGCCTACGGCCACCACCCCTACCGCTCCAACGGCCAGCACGGAAACGCCGGAGAGTACGAGGGCTACTCCTGGCTGCCCATCGCCAACGGGGAGACCGTCGAGGACTTCATCGAGGACAACCTCTGCGGTCAGGTCGACATGTACCTCGCCGGACACGATCACAACCGGCAGTGGCTGGAGCCCTCCTGTGACACGGAGTTCATCGTCACCGGTGCCGCTGCAAAGACCACCGACCTCGTCGGACGGGACACGCCGACCCTGTTTGAGGACGACACCATCGAGGGCTTCCTGTGGGTCGAGATCAGCGACGACACCCTCACCGGTGAGTTCTACGACATGAAGGGCAACCTCGACTTCTCTCAGACCGTCAAGAAGTAGGGCACGGTCAGGCGGCTCGGTTAAGAGCGCGCGATGTCTCCTTCGCTCAAGCCCCGCCCGAAGATCGCCACCTTGTTCATGACCCTGCCCATCCTGTTTGGGGGTGGACTGATGGCAGCTGTTGCAGGACTCGCCTTGGTCGCCTGGATCGGCGGAGAGGCCACCGGCGAGCGGGTCGAGATCGTCCTGGAGGGGGAATGTGCTGCAGCGGCGGCACCGATGGTCGAGCAGCGTGTTGCGCAGATTGGTCTTGGAGAGCCTGTGATCGATGTCGTCGATGGCGGCATCACCATCACCGCGACCCTCCCGGGGCAGGACGACGCGGTGGAGCGCGCGAGCATCCCGCAGATGCTGGCCTCCGCTGGTGAGCTGACCGTGACGCAGGGGGAGGAGGTCTTGATCAGCCACGACGCGGTCGAGCGTGCTGAGCTGCAGCTGGGCGATGCGGGCGAGGCCATCGCGGTGGTGATCATCGCCGAGGCGGCTCAGGAGCGCATGAATGTTGCCATCGACGCCGATCCGGAGGGCACGCTCCAGATCCGCATGGACGGCACTGTCCTGGTGGACCGCCCGAGCATCGGACGGGTCGTTGAGCAAGAGCTTCGCATCATTGACGATGCGGAGGTTCCGCCGGATCTGCGCATGCGCGCTGCCATTGACCGGGTGCTCGTTCTCACTCTCGGCCCCCTCCCGTGTTCGCTGTCGGTAGCCTCAGTGACAGCCTCGCAATAGTGGGCCATCCAACCACCTGAGGTGACTGCATGCGCTACCGCGTGACGCTGCTCAAAGGCGACGGCATCGGTCCAGAAGTGACTGGTGCTACTGTGAAGATCTTGGCTGCCGCTGGTGCGCCGATTGACTGGGAAGAGGCTCCAGCAGGCCTCGAAGCGGTCGAGAAGTACGGCGTCCCGATGCCCGAAGTGACCATGGAGAGCATCCGGAAGACTCGCCTTGGACTGAAGGGCCCGCTGATGACCCCGAAGGGTCGCGGCTTCCGCTCTGCGAACGTCTCCCTTCGCAAGGAGCTCGACCTCTACGTCGGCCTCCGTCCGGTCAAGTCCATCCCCGGCATCGTGACTCCATACAAGGACGTCGATCTCGTCGTTCTTCGAGAGAACACCGAGGGGCTGTACTCTGGCATCGAGCACGAGGTCACTCCGGGCACTGTGCTGACCTTGAAGGTCTCGACCCGTCGGGCCGGCGAGCGCATCGCAAAGTGGGCCTTCGAGTACGCCCGAAATGCGGGCCGGCGGCTCATCCACTGCTGCCACAAGGTACCCGTGATGCCTCTGGCAGACGGGGCCTTTCTCGATGCCTTCCGCAGCATCGGCGATCAGTATCCGTTCATCGAGAAGGCAGACATGCCGATGGACAGCCTCGCCTTCTCCATGGCCCAGGATCCGGATCCGTTTGACGTCCTGCTGCTGCAGAACCTCTACGGTGACATCCTCTCCGATCAGGCTGCCGGCCTCGTCGGCGGGCTCGGCGTGGTGCCTGGCGCAAACATCGGCGACGGCATCGCGGTGTTTGAGGCTGTCCACGGCACCGCTCCGGACATCGCCGGCAAGGGCATCGCCAATCCCCTCGCGGTCCTCAACAGCGCCCTGCTGATGCTGCAGTACGTCGGAGAGCACAAGCTGGCCGACCGCATCGAGCGTGCGGTGTTCGACGTGCTGGAGTCTGGAAAGGTCCGCACCGGGGATCTGGGCGGCACGTCCAACACGGCTGAGTTCACCGAAGCCATCATCGACAAGCTTTAGGAGCACCCCATGGCTCATCACGTCACCCTGATTCCCGGGGACTGGATCGGACCGGAGACCTGCCAGGTCGCCCAGGACATCATCGCCGCCGCCGGCGTGGACATCCGCTGGGACACCCACGAGGTCGGTGAGGAAGGAGTGAGCGAGACGCTCCTGGCATCCTGCCGAAAGAACCGGGTCATCCTCAAGGCCAAGATCGACGCCCAGCGGTCTCCGGGCAAGCTTCCGCCGACCATCACGCTGCGCAAGGAGCTGGGGCTGTGGGCGACCATCCGCCCCGTTCAGGCCCTCCCTGGCGTCAACGCCCGGTTCCCCGGCCTCGACCTGCTCGTCATCCGAGAGACCAGCGAGGACATCTACTCAGGCTTCGAGCACGAAGTCACCAGCGGGGTCTTTGAGGCCGTCAAGGTGACCACCCGCTCAGCCTGCGAGCGCATCAGCCGTCGCGCCTATGAAGAGGCACGCCGTCGCGGGCGGAGCAAGGTAACGATCGTCCACAAGTCGAACATCATGAAGCAGTCCGACGGCATGTTCCTCAAGGTCGCGCGTGAGATCGGCAAGGGCTACCCGGACATCCAGACTGAGGAGGCCATCGTCGATGCCCTGTGCATGCGCATGGTCCGCAACCCTCGGCAGTTCGACGTCCTCCTCGCGCTGAACCTGTTCGGAGACATCGTCTCTGACCTCGCCAGCGGACTCGCTGGTGGCATCACCGCCTCGCCCTCCGCCAGCCATGGCGGCGGCATCGCGATGTTTGAGAACCTCCACGGCAACGCACCGGAGCTGGTCGGAAATGGCCGGTCCAATCCGATCCCGATGCTGCGCACTGCAGTGATGATGCTGGAGCACCTCGGCGAGACGGAGGCTGCTGGGCGCATCGAGCGCGCCCTGTTTGCCGCCTGTGAGGCGGGCCTCAAGACGGCTGACCTCGGCGGACAGGCTGGGTGTGCAGAGGTCAAGGCTGCGATCCTGTCGCGGCTGTGATCCTGTCGCGGCTGTGATCCTGTCGCGGCTGTGATCCTGTCGCGGCTGTGATCCTGTCGCGGCTGTTATCCTGTCGCGGCTGCGATCCTGTCGCGGCTGTGATCCTGTCGCGGCTGGACGAGCCCGCTGGGGCTTACTGATCCAGCGAGGCGGCTCCGACGACAAGGAGAGCGGCCTCACCCTCTGTGGTGACGGTTGCGAAGCGAACGGGCACGTCGGGCCGGGGGTTGTGCCAGTCGAGCCGATAGACCTGCCGATCGTGCCCGACGCCGGCGCTGTCGGCGGCCTCTGGTGAGGGGAGGCTGACCCCCGGTGAGCCCCACAGCGAGATCGCCCGGGCATCGGCGATGAGGTCGAAGGTCTCCATGCCGAGCCGGATGGGACGCTGCGCGGTCTCGCCGTCTGCCCAGGTCACCGTGAGGTGCCCCAGCGGCGGTGCTGAGTCCGGTGAGCGGGTCTGCCCGACTAAGACGGCACGGGTGGTGCGCTCAAGGGTGGCAGCGGTCAGGATGGAGAGCCCGGCGACCGTGCGATCTACCGTGATGCGAGCGGGCTGAGCGCCGGTGACCTGAACGGGGCGGAGGTGGCTGAACCGGACCCCGGCGACATCGAGGTGGTCTGGAACGACGGCGAGGGGCTGTGTGAGGGGCGCGCCAGAGAGCAGCAGCGGTGAGGCTGCGCCGGACCAGCCGGGTGCCATCGAGAAGCCCGGTCTCATGGCAGACAAGCCTGCAATCGCACGGAGGGTGTCGTCGATTGGGGTGGCGGTCAGGTCTGGACGCCAGGCGGTCGCTCCGGCGAGCAGGACCTGGCTCCAGTAGAAGCGCAGCGGCTGACGACCCGGATTGACCCCGGCAGCCATCCACGGAAACGGGTGGAACAGCGCGAGGCCTTCTCCGGCGATCTCGGCGGGAACGAGGTCCGTGCGCTTCCAGTCGTGGTAGCCGGTGTGTAGCCGGATGACGGGGTAGCCCAGCCCTCCGAGCACCCCCTGAGAGTCTCCGACCTTGGACCACGCCGCGACCGTCAGCGACGCGCGGAGCTCCTCAGACTCTGCTGCTCGCCAGGCTCCTTCTCGGCCCCCGTTCCAGTCCTTCAGCAACATGTCCGACCATGCAATGACCGCAGCATCGTGGCGCGCGAAGAAGTCGATGTGCCAGCGCAGATCCTCCTCAAGCAGCACCCATGCCGGGGTGCCAGCACAGCGGGGATCGCGCTCGTCACCGAACAGCCGCTGAGGCCCCCAGAAGGTCTCGTCGTGGCCGATGTGGACCCGGCGCGGATCGTTGAATGCCGCCAAGAGCTCCTCATAGACCGCCGACAGCAAGGGATAGACTGCCGGATCGCGTGGGCAGAGGACGCCGGGCTGCCCGCCGCTGGCAAGCTCTGGATGGCTGCGGGTGATCCAGGTGGCGTGGCCGGGTGCGCTGAGTGCCGGAAAGACCTCGATGCCCAGTGCCGTTGTCGCGTCGAGCATCTCCGCCAGCTGCGCGGGGGTGAGTGCGTTTCGGGCAGCCAGCTCTGGATGGTGGACAAACTGGTAGCTGTCGAGCAGGTTGAGGAAGATCTGGTTGTACCGACCGCGGGCCACCACCTGCTCTAAGAACGAGATCCACTGCTCCACCGGCAGCTCCCCCCGAGAGCTGAGGTTGAGCTGGTGGTAGAGGATGCGATCGGTGACCGCCGGGGCATCCGCGAGGGTGATCGCCCCGACAGCCCCGTCGTCTCCCAGCGCATCCGCCAGGGCGAGCGCGCCGTAGACCGCTCCCCGCAGATCCTGTGCACCGACCACCGCGCGGTCGGTGACCTGGATCGAGAACGCCTCAGGCTGCTCCGCCACGGATGCTGCGGCCGGCGGCAGCACAGGAGCATCGGTGAAGGTGATGTCGCCAGCTCGGCATCGACGCTTGATTGCGAGGGCGTGACCAGAGAGGCGGGCGACCTCTGCGACGAGGAGCTCAGCCGCAGCCTCCCACTTTGGCTCCTCGAGGCACACCGTGGCGCGGTCTGTGAGGGTGAGTCCGCTTCCTTCTCCCAGAGCATGCCAGGTGGGCACAGGAAAGATCCCGACATGAGAGAGCGTGACCGGTGCGGCCTCCAGATAGACGCGCCACGCCGCGATGTCGATGGGAACACCGCGCTCCTCCCAGGTGGCCTCCAGGCGGTACCATCCGGTGCTCGGAACCTCCAGGGAGACGGCGCCGACCGCAGCGAGCGACCACGGCTGCGGGACGCCACGGCTGCGCTGGGGGATGTCTGTGCGCTCACGCGTGAGGCTGACCCGGTCCGCTCCCGGTGCCACCGCGAGCCCGCCGGCGATCTCAGCTTCAAAGCCGATGGCTGGAGCGCTCGCCAGCAGCGCAGGGAAGGCGTGCTGGAGGTCTCCGGCACCGGCAGGGCTCCACGGACGGAGGAGCACGCCGTCGCCGTCCGGGGTGCGCAGGTGCAGCCACATGGGGCGAAGCTGCCCGGCGGCGGTCTCCAGGGGGAGGGCGGTCAGGCCCGCTCCGGTCTGCGCAGACCAGACCGGCTCAACACCATCGGGAGCACCGAGCGACACCTCGATCTTACCCCCGGCGGGGAGCCCCTCGGCGAAGACGAGCAGCGCATCCTCGGACCACGCCAGCCGAACCTGTGCGGTGAGGGCGGGCGCCATGAGCCCATCGGGGGCAGCGAAGCGGGTGAGTGTGGGGGCGCCAAGCCAGCAGCTGGCGTCGGCATCTGTCGAGCAGGGCGGCAGCACCAGGGCACGATCCTGCAGCAGCCGCGGACTCGCTGCGGCGGAGGCGAGCAGGAACGGGAGGATCACCAGTCTCGTCGGCCAGTGAGATCCTTGAGGCAGCGGTCATAGCCCTCGGCCATTCCACGAAGCACCGGGGCGGGACCGGGCTCTGCACGCGCCGCTGCGACCGCTGAGTACAGCGCGATGATGCCGATGTTGGACCAGACAAACGCCGTGATGTGCTGGACGTCTTTGGGGGAGTGCTTCTTGAAGAAGTAGTACCGGCTGTAGATGAGCCGGCTGACCCGATCGCCGTATGAGTTCCGGCTGACCGGAGAGTGGGTGTGAAACATCCGGGCATGCGGTGTCTGCACGAAGGACCACTTCTTGGAGATGCGGAAGGAGACCTCGACGTCCTCGGACATCGTGTAGCCTGGCAGAAACTCGTCGAACCGAACTCCGTCGAAGCACTCTGCTCGGTAGGCGACTCGTCCGCCGGAGCACACCGGAATCTGAACCACCTCGGGCGGATCGATGAGCCAGCGGACCGCACCGGAGGACTGCAGCTTTGCCTCCGAGCCCTCCACAGAGTGCGTCATCCTGAAGAACTTGAAGTACTTCCGCCGCCACCCGCCCTTACGGCTGGGGTTGTTGAAGGTCGCGAGCACACCACCGACCGGCGGATCGATCGGAAGATCGAAGCATTCCATCGTGCGCTCGATGTAGTCGGGCTCCAGCAGGACGTCGTCGTCGAACAGGAAGTAGAAGTCTCCCTCGGCCATGTCCAGGGCGATGTTGCGCTGCAGAGAGGTGCCGGGGCGACTGGTCGCGTACTTCAAGACGATGCCGGAGCCCTCCAGGCATTCTTCACACAGCGCCTTGAGATCCATCGGTCCAGCGTTGACCAGCACGAATTCGTGCGGCATCACGGTCTGCGTGACCAGGGTGCCAAACATCTTGCGGAGATCATCCGGTCGACCGATGGTTGGGATGATGATCGAGATTCGGGGAGAGCTATTCATCAGGTTTTTATTGCACCAACATGAGGCCAATCAAGACTGCAGAAGCACACATCAGGGCAAAGAGTAAGATGTCCCGGATCCCGGCCTGCCGCTTGGGCTTGATGCGGGTCTTCTTGCGTTTCTTCCGGCGGGTACGTGTACGGGCCTCGTACTCTGACGGGGAGAGCCAGATCTGCCGACCAGTGCGGTCGGTTGTCTGCTTGTAGCCGTTCTCGATATAGAATTTGCGCCTGAGGTTGTTGCGGAGATCCGCTTCCTCTTCCTGTCGCTTGAAGGCTTCGGTCCGCCGGGACCCCTTCTGCATCTTTCGAGTCTGGGCATTTTCCTCACGCCGCTCGTGCTCTTGCACAAGCTCTGTGAGAAATTCAGCCACGAACTGCTGGCGTTCGTCCTCAGTCAACACCAAATCAGCCCCCCCAGGCTGGACACAGTGGTTATTTAGCGCACAGGCGAGGGGCCCGCCAGATGGTGTCCCTGCGAAGACCTCGGTCGTTTTGGAGAAAACTTGAGGCATTTGGCTGAAGATCCAGAACGAGCGAGCCGAACGGAGACGGGTCGACAAATCGACCAAGGGGGAAATGATCATGGAGTTGCGTCGTTATTTTCGACTGAGGCCATACATCGGCATGTACCGCCGGTTGGACATCACACCGGTCCAGACCGCACGCGGTTGGCGAGACGACGGTACCCTCAGGGAGCGCATCCCTGCACTGGATGAGTACGAGGCCATGGCCTCTGTGAGCCGTGAGAAATTCGCTGCTGACCACGCTCGCTATGTCGCCTCCGTCTCCAATGACGTCATGGCTGCGAGCATCGAGCTGTGTGCGTTTATGGATGTCTTCTGCCAGATCGGCACGCCGCAGCGTGTGGTCGACCTCGGCAGCGGGTTCAGCTCGTACGTGTTCCGCTCGTATGCCAAGAATGCAGAGCCTCCCTGTGAGGTGCACTCGGTCGACGATCACGCCGGCTGGCTTGGAAAGACTGCGGAGTATCTCGAGGGCCACGGACTCGATGCTGACCGCCTGTGGCACTGGCCGGACTTCATCAGTCAGATCGAGCCGGGCAGCTTCGATGTCGTCCTGCACGACATGGGCAGCATGGAGTTCCGTGCGGAGAGCCTCTCCCAGGTCCTGACCCTGGCGAAGTCTGGTGGCCACGTCATCCTCGACGATGTCCACAAGCCGGCCTACCGCAAGCATGTCCACCAGGTCCTTGAGTCTGAAGGTCTTGAGTACCTCAGCCTCAAGAAGATCACAGGGGACAGCAAGGCTCGGTTCGCCTATTTGGTGTTCCAGAAGTAGTCCGTTGCCTAGACCAGACTTCTTCTTTGTTGGCCATCCCCGGAGCGGCTCAGGCCGCCTGGATGGCTACCTTCAGGGGCATCCTGACGTCTTCATGGCGCGCAAGGAGCTTCACTTCTTTGGCTCGGACCTTCGCTTCAATGTGCCGGAGCGAACGCTGGACAACTACCTGGCGCACTTCGACGGTGCCGGCAGCGCGGTCCGGGTCGGAGAGTCCTCGACGTGGTACCTCTCCAGCACGCGCGCCGCGCAGGAGATCCACGACTTTGCACCACAGTCGCGGATTCTCCTGATGCTGCGCAACCCGGTGGACTGGCTGCACTCGCTGCACAGTCACATGGTGTTCGCTTCCTATGAAGACATCCCTGACTTTGAGGCAGCCCTCGCAGCTGAGCCTGACCGCATCTCGGGTGCTCATTCGGCGCCGTCGTGGTCGATCCCGGTCGGCGGGGTCCACTACCGCAACCTCGTTCGCTACACCGAGCAGGTTCAGCGCTACCGAGCAATCTTCGGTCCCGATCAGGTTCATGTCGTCATCTTCGATGAGTTCCGCGACGCCCCAGAGCAGACCTTCGATGCCGTGCTGGAATTTCTGGAGCTTCCCCGAGAATTCGCAGGCCGAGAAGCGGTGCTCCAGGGGAGCCAGCGGACCACCAATTCCAACCGGATGCCGCGCAGCCGTCGCCTCCAGCGGTGGCTCAAGCAGCCGCCACGGCGCTCGATCCTTCAGGGAATCGTCCCGGGCCCGCTGCCGGGAGTGGAGGTCGTGCTGCGCGGGCTCCACCGCGCAAACATCAACTACGTTGCACGCGAGAAGATGTCGCCGACGCTCAGGGCGCAGCTGATCCGCGACGTTGCCGATGAGGTCGCCGCACTGGAGGGGCTGCTGGGTCGAAGTCTTCCCTGGCGGTAGCCGTCATGACGGCGGCGCGCGGTGGCGTCAGCGGATCCGCTCCAGCTTCACCGGCCACTCGTCACACGAGGGGTGAGCCTGGAAGGTGCCGACGATGGTGTCTCCGGCGAACTTCAGCCTGAGGGTGTCGTCGCTCTCTTCTTCTTCGTCGTTGCGAACGAGGGTGAGGGTCGCGGCGTCGAAGGCACCATGGAAGGTGAAGTAGTCGCACTCGTCCCTCAGGTTGGCAGCGTCCCAGTCCACGTCGGCGGTCATCACGCCACCCCCCGCTGTGCTGAGCACGATGCAGGCCCGCAGTGGAGTGCCGGTGTAGCCGCCGTTGTCGCATTCGCTGTTGATGTCGAAGCTTCCCATCCACTTGCTTCCGCTAAGGGATGCTGGAGCGGGGTGCTTGACGCAGCTGACCATCAGCGAGGACAGAAGAATGGGGAGCAGTCTCATGCCGTCTGTTTAGCATGCTCAATAGCAGTCATGTAGTCATGATTGTCTGCGTGAATGCTCACGGACAATGTAAGAATCGAGAGTCCTTCAGCCACGCGCTGTCCGGGTACCAGACAAACAGCAGCGTGCCCTCGTCGATGCGGTCGATGAGGGCCTCGGTGATCTCCACTGGCACCGCCGGACAGCCCCAGCTGCGACCCAGGCGGCCGAACGCCTCGATGTGGGCCTCGCTGACGTAGTCCGCCCCATGCAGCACGATGTACCGCTCCCGTGCGGCATCGTTGATCCCGAGCTCCAGGCCGTCGAGTCGCATGGAGAGTCCGTTCTTGCCAATGTAGGTCTCAGCGGTGGCGAACATCCCGAGGGAGGACTGCTTGGAGTCGATGGTGTTGGAGAAGTCGGTGGCAAGATCTTCGCCGGTGTTCTTGCCGTGGGCCACGTAGTCATGGAACAGCAGCTCCCCCCGCCTCAGCCCGATGACCCACAGCCGCTTCTCTGTCGAGGGCTGCTCGAAGTCGATGATGGTCAGGGTGCGCTGCTTTCCGAAGCCCTCCCGTCGCGCGCAGCGATAGCCTGTGAGCGCGGCCTCGAGGACCTCGGCGCGGAGGCCGGGATAAGCCGCCTCGGCGGAAGCGCGGAGGGTGGCGTTGGTGTCGTGGCGAACGCAGGCGAGGAGGAAAAAGAGCACGACTCAGTGGTCTCCGAGGTGTTCTGGGGGGCGTCCCGCCGCGATGCTGCTGTAGTCCTCTGCTTCGCTCACGGTCGCGACGCCAGCGAGCAGCAGGTACTCCAGGTGCGGCAGGAGGTCTCGGGCGTCGATCTCGTGGCGAGCCAGTCGGGCCGCGAGCCCGCTGATGATCTGGCGGCGCAGCGGGTGACGGTCTCCGCCGGTCTTCAGCATGGCCTCAGCCTCTGCGATGGCCTCGGCCTCGCCCTTCGCGAGGCGCACCCGGAGGAGGCCGCGCTCGAGACTGGTGTCGTCTCCGGGGCAGAGGCGGATGGCTTGGTAGAAGGCTCGGCTGGCCTCTGCATGTCGCTCCAGCGCCAGCAGCGCCTTGGCGGAGATGCGGGCTGGAGCGCACTGGGTCGGCGGGAAGTCGGCGACCTGTGCGAGGGCTTCTGCGGGGCGGTCCCACTTCAGCAGCGCGGCGGCGAAGGCGATCCGACTGCGCGGCTCCAGGGCGACTGCGCGGCGGTAGAGATCCTCCGCGACGGCGCGGCTCTCGGGATCGTCGCGGACCTGGATGAGCATCTTTGCGACGAGCTGGAGGCGATCTGCCCGCTCAGGGACCGCTGCGAGGGCGGCCTGGGCCGGGTCGTCACCTTCCGCTAACGCCGCTGCGATCCACTTGCGGGCATCGTCGTTGTCTGGGAGGTTGCAGCTCAGCATGGCGCGCCACGCCACCAGGGCTCCGTCAGTGTCATCGAGGCTCCCCCGAAGCTTGGCCAGCGCCAGCCAGGGCCAGGGGAGGGTGGGGTATGCCGCCGAGGTCGCTGCAAACACGGCCTCGGCACCATCGGTGTCGCCGTCTATCCAGCGGAGTCGGCCCCAGCGGAGCAGGGCAGGGTGGTGGAGCGGTGCAGTGGAGAGAATGCGCTGGTACTCCGCGGCTGCTGCTGCGGGATCGGTGTCCTGTAGGGCCTCGGCGGCCTCGGTCTGCACCTCTGGATCAGGCTGAGACAGGGCCAGCAGACCGAGCAGCATGGCGAGCCCGCCACAGCCGGCTGCGCTGAGGCGGGTCAGGCGCCACCGCCTCGCAGACATCGGCGGTCCCCCTGCCAGCTGCGCACCGGAGAGCATCGCGGCCAGTGCCGCAAGGGCACCAATTCGAAGCGGGAAGTCAAACAGCGAGCCGACCAGGAGGGCCGTGACCGCCGAGAGGAGAGCAGCAGCGCGCCATCGCGCCGTGCCCTCGAGGCTCAGGCAGCGCCTCAGGGTGAGGCCGGCGGGCAGGGACAGCGCACTGATCCACAGCATCCCTCCGATGCCCCCTTGCTCAGCGAGGGCCTGGATGGGCTCGTTGTGGGCATGGGTGACCGACGAGAAGTGCGGCAGCTGCTTGACGATCTGGTAGGCGTCTTCGAAGCTTCCGGTTCCGGTGCCGAGCAGGGGCGCGGCTGCGATGATCTCCAGGGTGTCTCGCCAGATGCCCACCCGCTGACTGGTGAGGCTCTGGAGGTGGTCCTCGGGAATGATGCGCAGCGAGATCCACCACATCGCCTGCTGCGGTCCGGCCACCAGCATGCCGACAAGGACCGCGCCTCCGACAAGCAGCAGCGCGTAGATGCCGCGACGCCCGCCGGTCAGCACCAGGAGCAGCCCCCCAGCACAGAGGGCTGAGATGAACGCTCCCCGGCTCCCGGCCATCAGAATACCCGTGACCGCAGCGAGGATGCCCAGCGTGCCCAGGAGGCGGTCTGCACCCCGCTGACGGGCCAGCCAGATGCCCAGCGGCAGGAGCGCGGCGAGCAGGATGCCGGTGTGGTTGGGGTTGACCAGGGAGCCAAAGAACGGCGTGCGCATGAACGACGGCACATCGCTGATCCAGAATATCGAGGTCGCACCTGTCACACGCTGAGCGATTCCCAGCAGGCATGTCCCGATCGCGGTGATGGCAGCGGCACGCGCGAGGGAGCGCGCGTCGATCTGCAGCGCGCTGAGGCCGAGGAGCAGCGCCGCAGCGGCTGCGGCAAGCCCGGCAGCAGCGGATCGGGGCAGCAGCGCCAGGGTGTGGTGCTCGGCACCGACCAGCGCGAGGTTGTCATCCAGCATCGCCGCGATCCCCGGCTGGAGCAGCGCCCGCCCCTGCGGACCCACAGGCACCAGCCCGAGCATCGACACCGCCAGCGCTGCCAGGCCGACGAGCCAGCACCACCACGCCGCTGCCGGTCCGCCCTCTCCCCGCCAGATCAGCGCGCCTCCCAGCAGCACCGCGAGGCTCCACAGAGCGGTCGCCTGGAGGTCGTGGACCGCTCCATATGCGAGAGTTGAGAAGGGCAACAGTGAGACTGCCCCGACGATCAACCAGCTTGTACGGGAATCAGACGGTGATGCTGTTGACATGTTGTGCTACGTTCTCGCGAGGGGACATATGAAGCAGGTTAGACTCCAGCTTCGGAGCCGCGGGTCGATTATGTCCGCAACACTCTGATGACGGAGACACAACCACATGGTCCAGGATCAGTCCAGGCAGCCTGAGACGCTCCTGATTCAGTACTGGCACGTGCTCAAAAAGCGCCAGCTGATCATCGGCTCATTCACCGGCTTACTACTCATCACTGTGATTATCGCGACCGCGATGTCCACCCGCTATTATTCCGCAGCGGCAGTGGTTGAGATCAGTCCGCGGGCGCCGCAGGTGTTTGAGGTCGAGCAGGTCTCTGAGATGGGCACCACGTCCTCTCCGGCAGAGCTTCGGGCGTACTACGGCACCCAGTATCGAATTCTCCAGAGCAGAAAAGTCATGGAGCGGTCGATTCAGAAGCTGGAGGAAGACTACGGCATCATCGACTTCGAGAGCGTCGAGAAGCCGGAGTCCTTTCTCCGCGGTCACCTCCGTCTCTCTCCACAGGCAGAGACCAACCTCGTGCATGTGGCCATCGAGTACCCCGATGCCGACAAGGCCGCCCTGTTCGCAAACGTCATCGCCGACGTCTACCGCGAGCAGAACCTCCAGAAAGCCCAGGACGCCGCCAGCGACGCCCTGATGTGGCTCCAGGAGCAGAAGGGCGACTACGAGGAGCGCAAGCAGACCTCCGACCGCAGCGTCCATGAGTTCAAGCGCGAGAACGGCCTGCTGGGCTTCGACGAGCGCTACAACACCACGCTGGAGTCTCTCGCAGAGGTCCAGTCCGCCTGGAACGAGGCCCACACCCGGCGCATCGCGACGGAGGCGGAGTACCGGGAGCTTGCGCGGAAGGAGGGCTCGTCGTCCTGGGAGCAGCTGATCACCCACCTGGCGCTCACGGACAACATCCTCAACGACATGCAGTCTCACTATGTCGGCCTGGAGCAGGAGGACATCCGCCTCTCGGTCCGCTACCTCGCTCAGCACCCCGAGCGGGTTCGCATCAACACTGAGATGGACGGCGTCCGTCAGCAGATCCGGGGGCGAGTCAACGAGCTGGTCTCTGGCCGACGCTCTGAGGTCGACGTCATCACCCGCCGTGAGAGTGCCCTCAAGGAGCGCCTGGACACCCTGGAGGCAGAGGTCGAGGCCCTCGACGAGCGGCGAATCGAGCTTCAGTTCCTCAAGGGTGCAGCCGAGCGGGATGAGGAGCTCTACAAGAGCCTCGACCGCCGAATGTCCGAGGTCGACCTCAGCAAGCTGGTTCAGGCCAACAACGTGCAGGTCATCGACGCTGCCGTGCCCGGCGACAAGCCGGTCCGACCGAACATGCCGGTCAACATCGCGATGGCCCTGTTCATGGGGCTGCTCGGTGGTGCTGCGCTGTCCTTCCTCGCGGAGTACCTCGACTCCACGGTCAAGAGCCGCGACGATCTGGAGCGCATCGTCGGGATCCCGATGCTGGGCTATGTGCCGCTCATCGATCCGGCGGAGATGGAGGCGCTGACCTCCAACCGCGACCGCTCGATCTTCGTCAACGCCCGACCCCGCTCAGCGGTCGCGGAGTGCCTGCGCTCGATCCGCACCAACATCATGTTCCGGACACAGCAGCGCGCTGGCCACCTGCCGTTCCGCACCCTGCTGGTGACCTCCGCCGCGCCGCGCGAGGGCAAGTCGTTCATGTCCTCGAACCTGGCGACCATCATCGCAATGACCGGCAGCCGAGTCCTCCTCATCGACGCCGACCTCAGGCGTCCGAATGTCCACCGGCTGTTTGAGCTCTCCGACGAGAAGGGGCTCTCTGATGTGCTCTCTGGGCACCGCTCTTTAGAGAGCGTGATCATCCCCAGCCACGTCTCCGGTCTCGATCTCGTGGTCGCGGGTCCGATCCCGCCGAATCCCTCTGAGCTGCTGGGCAACGAGCGGATGCAGAACATCAAGTCGATGATTCGTGGCTACGATGTCGTCATCATCGACACACCACCCGTCACGGTGGTCGCCGATCCGATGGTGCTCACGCCGCTTGCCGATGGCGTGCTGGTGGTGGTTGAGTCCAACCGGACCTCCAAGTCCATGGTGACCCAGGCGGTCAGTCGTCTGGAGCAGGTCAGCTCCCGAATCCTCGGAGCGGTCGTCAACAAGCTCGACGTCCAGAAGACCGGCTACGGATACAGCTATTACTACGAGGACTATGGGTATTACTCCGAGGAGGAGTACGAGGAGCAGACCCGCAAGCTTGGATAGGCCCTATGCGTACCTACATCATCGCTTTCGTCCTCAGCCTGCTGGTCTCAGTGCTGCTGACCCGTCTCATTCGAGACGCAGCCATTCGTTGGAACCTCGTCGATGTGCCGACGGGGGGCCGACGGATCCACAAGACCCCCGTTCCTCGCCTGGGTGGCCTCGCGATCATCATCGCATTTGCGATGCCCCTGATTGGACTGTTCTATTGGGACAACCGACTCTCTGACGCGCTGTTTGCCGACCGTGCGCTGCTGATCTCGCTGGTCGGTGGGGGTGGGATCATCTTGATGGCGGGCATCATCGATGATCTGCGCGGCATCCGCTCCCTCGTCAAGCTCGCGGCTCAGGTGGCTGCGGCGCTGGTGGTTTACTACGCCGGTGTGCGGATCGAGGCCGTCAGCGTGCCGTTCTTCTCGCCCGTGTTTCTGGAGTATCTCTCCCTGCCGGTCACGGTGTTCTGGGTCGTTCTGGTCACCAACGCCGTCAACCTCATCGATGGAATGGACGGCCTCGCCGGCGGTGTCACGGTCCTGGCGGGCGGCACCCTGATGATCATGTCCGGCATCGAGGGCAACATCCTCGCGGCCTTGCTGCTGTGCTGTCTGGTCGGAGCCACCCTGGGCTTCCTCGTCTACAACCTCAACCCCGCCAGCATCTTCATGGGCGACACCGGCAGCCTGTCTCTGGGCTTCTTGCTGTCCCTCGTCTCCATCCACAGCAGCCAGAAGAGCTACACGCTGTTCTCCATTGTGGCCGCGATGCTTGTGCTCGGCCTGCCGATCTTCGATCTGATGATGGCGGTCGTGCGGCGCTTCCTCTCCGGCAAGCCGATCTTCGCTGCGGACCAGCACCACATCCACCACATCCTGCTGCGCAAAGGGCTCTCACAGTCCCAGTCGGTGATCTTGCTGTTCGGTGCTGCGGTGGTCCTGGAGACCCTGGCGTTTGTGTTCATCTACGCGGACGACCGACTCTCTGCCCTCGCCATCCTCGCCCTGGTCCCGCTGGCTGCGCTGACCGTGCGCTTCCTGGGCTACGATCGAATCATCGCGGCAGCACGCCGCAGCCGGGTGATGGAGAACGTCGAAGAGCAGACCGTCCACCAGAGCGAGCGGGTGGAGGTCTTCCGGACACTCGCCCGCAGCCAGCCGGATCTCGAGACCCTTGAGGCCGGCCTGATCGCGGTGGCCTCGGAGCTGGACCTGGAGCATCTGGAGCTGGAGCTGAACTTCACCCTCGCCTCTGGTGACGATCGTCTTCGCCTGCGCTGGTCTCGAGGTGGGCCGCAGATATCTGGTGAGCAGGTTCACATCCAGGGTCTCACCACGCACTGCTACCCCCTGCATCTCGGCGGGCTGGTGTTTGGCGAGCTTCGGCTTGAGGTGATGCGCGACCGGGAGATCTTCTCCCCACACGCCCTCCTCCTCTACCAGTCCATCGCCGACACCCTGACCTTGATGCTCGCTGAGCGCTCGGGAGCCCTGGTCCCCCGCAGCGGCAACGCACCGACTGCGTCTGGAAAGACGGAGATCTCCTGGAACTGAGGCGCGGCCTGGCGTCCCTCAGGGTATTCACGCGTCCGGTGAGCAGATATCCTGCCCAGGCGTCGCTCTCCGGTCTACGGAATCCAGCCTTGTTGACTGGCTGGCCTAAAGGTTCATCGCTCAGACGCGATAAGGGTGCGGCTGGCGAGGGAAGAGGCAGCGGGTCAAAGTGGTTGTCAGCAACTCAGGGGGACGAGAATGTTGATCATGCTGGCTGGACTGGCGGCAGCGGAAGAGCCTGAGAGCTATCAGGTCGGTGCCGGAGATGTCCTTGAGGTGCAGGTCTACCAGGAAGAGACCCTGAGCGCGAAGTACACCATCAACGATGATGGCTCGTTTGAGATGCCTCTGCTCGGCCGCGTCGAAGCCAGCGGGAACTCCGTCCGAGAGCTCTCTGAGCAGCTGGCCGCTGATCTTGGCTCCTCCTATCTGGTCAACCCACAGGTCTCTGTTCGGGTCGATGTCTACAGCAGCCAGCCCGTGCGGGTCCTCGGCAGCATCAACCAGCCGGGGGTCATCTATCTGACGGGTCCGACCACCCTCCAAGAGCTGCTCGCCAATGCCGGCGGCGTGAAGTCAAACAAGTCCGCTCAGGAGCTGCTCATCACCAATGAGTGGGACTCCACCGCAGCGCAGCGCACCGTCCACCTCGGCCGGCTGCTGGAGAACGGCGAGGGCAACATCCTGCTGAAGGGTGGGGATGTGGTCTACGTCTCGGAGGGGCAGACCGTGACGGTGTCTGGTGAGGTCGACAAGCCGGGGCTGGTCTCGTTCTCTGACGGCATGACCGTCACCGAGGCCATCGCACAGGCTGGTGGGGCGGCAAAGACTGCCAACCTCCGCAAGGTCACCATCACCCGCGGCAGCGCTCGCATTCCGGTCAACGTCAAGCGCATCCTCAACGACAAGGCTGAGGATGTCGTCCTTGAGCGCGACGATCAGCTGTTCCTGCGCGAGTCGATCTGGTAGCGATGGCTCAAGGCTGACGGGTCTGCCGCTCGGTCCCGGAGAGCAGCCGGGTGATGTTGCTGCGGTGACGCCAGATGACCCCGACGGTGAGCACCGCAGATGCCCAGAGCATCTCCGGCCGGAGCAGGTGGACGAGGGTGGGCATGAGCACTGCGGCAGCCAGCGAGCCCAGGCTCGACTTTCGGGTGAGCTTCACCAGCACTGCCCAGACTGTCAGGCAGGCAACGAGCACCATCGGAACCAGCACCAGCAGCACGCCGGCAGCGGTTGCTACCCCCTTGCCGCCCCGAAAGTCGAGGAACGCGCTCCAGCAGTGACCCGAGAACGCAGCGATGGCCACGGCCCCAGAGAACCAGGGGACATCGAGCACCGTCGGTGCCAGCGCGACCGGGACTGCGCCCTTGAGGACATCTCCAGCGAAGGTCAGCAGGCCGAGGCGGCGGCCGAGGAGCCGGTAGACGTTGGTGGCGCCGATGTTGTGGCTGCCGGCCTCTCTGGGGTCGGTGTCTGCGATGATCGCGCCGAGCATTAGCCCGGTCGGCAGCGAGGCCACGAGGTACGCCAGCAAGAGGAAGAAGGCAGGCAAGAGCATGAGGTTGCGCTCTAACCGATCACTGAACGGGATCGTGCCAGTCAATCGAATGTCATGCCCATCGCAACCCAGCGGGTTTGGCGCTACCATGGCCGGCAGACTGTGAGGGGACCATGAAGAACTCCGCCCTGATTCTGACCCTGGCCGCGCTCCTCGCCGGCTGTGGTGACAAAGATCCGATCGACACCGGCAGCCCCTACGTCCCGCCAGACGACTCTTCGGAGTGTGACACTGGCGATGATGCAGACTGCGACGGCTACCCCGACGATCAGGACTGCGATCCGTACGATCCGTACACCAACCCGGGCATGGACGAGATCCCCTACGATGGTCGCGACAACGACTGCGCAGGAGACGGCGATCTCAACGACGTCGACGGCGACGGCTACATCGGCACGAGCGCCGGCGGGGACGACTGCAACGACGGCAACCCCGACGCCCACCCCGACGCCATCGAGGAGTGCTACGACGCGGTCGATGATGACTGCGACGGCGTGGCCCAGGGCTACGAGACCAACGACTGCGATGAGGACGGCTACGTCGATCGTGGTGACGAAGCGGACGACTGCGATCCCGAGGATCCAGAGATCAACCCTGGCGCAGAGGAGGTCTGGTACGACGGCATTGACTCCGACTGCGACGGCGAGAGCGACTACGACGCGGATCAGGACGGCGACACCTCCTCAGAGTACGGCGGTCCGGACTGTGACGACACCGATCCGGAGGTCAACGGCGCGAACCCTGAGCTGTGGGATGCCGAGGACAACAACTGCGACACGGTGGTCGATGATCTCGAGATCGAGGATGCCTGGCTGGCCCTGAAGGCCAATTCCTCTTCCGGCGACGGACTGTTCGGTTGGTCCCTCGATACCATCGATGACATCGATAAAGACGGCAACATCGAGCTGGTCATCGGTGCCCCGACCTCTGGGGACTCTGACAACGGCTGGGCGCACATCATCTCGGTCGGTGAGGGGGACGGTGTGCCCAGCGAGCTGGCGCTGGCGACGGTCGAGGGCAACGACTTCGCCCAGCTCGGCTGGGACCTCGCCAGCGTTGGTGATCTCGACGGCGACGGCGCCATCGACGTGCTCATCGGTGCCCCTGGAGAGTCCACCGCGTGGCTGATCTCCGGCAGCGACCTGGCCGGCGGCGGCGCGGTGAGCACCGATGACGCCCTCTCCTTCATCACGGGGACCGACGGTCTCGGCTACGACATCTCCGCCCTGGGCGACATCGACGCCGACGGCTTCCAGGAGGTCGTCGCCGGAAGCAGCGGGTTCCTCAGCAAGACCGGCACCTGGGTTGGTGTCTGGGACGGCGAAGACCTCGGCGCAGGCAGCCTGACCACCAGCAGCGCGCTCTTCACAGTCTATGGTGAGGAGATCGGCGGCGAGTCCGTCGGCGGTGCAGACTACGATGCGGACGGCATCGCAGACCTCGTGGTCGCCACTGCGGTGGACGATGTCGGCGCGGTCACCCTGCTCCTCGGCGCAGACATCGCGCTGGGCGGCGACTACTCGATCAACGACCTCCCGGCCTTGACCGGTGAGTCTGGGGTGCGCGGCGCGGTCCACAATGGCTGGGTCCCGGACATGGACGGAGACGGCTACGACGAGCTGGTCTTCTCGATGCCCGATGCTGACAGCTCCGATGGCATCGCCGGTGCGGGCATTGTCTACGTGGTCGATGGCGATGACGCTTCCGCCTCCAGCGGCGACATCTCTGCGGTTGCAAGCGCGATCATCGAGGGCGAGGAAGACTACGGTGCCCTGACAAGCATCGACATCGGCGGTGACTTTGACGGCGACGCGCTCGGCGACCTGATCGTCTCGGACGTCGGCGACAGCGACGGCACTGTCATCTCGGTGACCTATGCCTTCTACGGAGCGGATCTCGGCTCCGGCAGCCACCTCACCAGCGCGTTCTCGGCCTCGTTCACTGCCGGAGACACCCAGGACTACACGGGGTATGCCGGAGTGGCTGCGGACATTGACGGCGACGGCGACGACGATCTCGCCCTCGGCGCACCCTATGGTGGTGTGCGGGTCGGCTACGTCTACGCCTACCAGTCGCTGCTGTTCGCCAAGTAGCGGGCGGCGCTATTGGGGAGCGGGCTGCCGTGCCGCCAGCGCCTCGACGAGGGTGTGCGCCCAGGCGGCGGCGTCTCCGGGCCAGCGCGCAGAGATGAGGTTGTCGTCTGTGATCACAAACGGACGGTCGTAGCTGGGCAGCAGTGGGCCCGTCTCGAACTGACCCTCGCGCCCCAGCGCGGTGACCACCTCGGTCTGCACCGGGGTGGGGTAGATGCGGTAGTGGGTACCAAGCTTCCAGGCTGTCATTGCCCAGGCGGACATCTCCATGGTCCAGGTCAGCGCGGTCATCTTGCGGCCAGCGAGTGGGCTTCTGCCGTCTGAGCGCCGCGCCCGGGCCAGGACCAGGGGACCGTGGCAGATGGCACCGACCACCCGCCCGGAGTCGAGGAACGCCATCGCGAGCTGCTGGAGCCGCGCGCTCTCCAGGTAGGGCTTCGTCTCGACGGCGTGTCCGCCAGGCAGCAGGAGGGCGTCGTAGTCATCGCAGACCACGTCGTCATAGGTGAGCGGAGTCTGGAACGCCTCGCAGGCTTCCATCTGGTGGTAGCTGCGCACGCCGTCGGGCTGCGCGGCGAAGAACTTCGAGAAGGCCGGCGGCCCCATGAGGGTCAGGGGGTCGCAGACTCCGACTCGACCAGTGGTCGTGGCGAAGGAGATCGTGTGGCCGGCCGCGGTGAGGATGCGCCAGGGGACGGCCACTTCTGTGGGATCAAAACCACGATCTGCAGTGGCGATCAGCACCCTGGCCATGTGTCAACCTCTGGAGCTGCGGGTTTCAGGACGATTCAGTCGGGGACTGTGCCGACATCTGACAGGTGAATGTCATAACAAGCACCATCAGCCTGACCTCATCGAGAGTCCACCTTCAGTGTTTTGAGAAAGCCACGGAGCCGCTCGGTCCGCTCTGAGGTGGCGACAGAGGACTCCAGCGCCTCTGCATGGGTCAGGGTGCGGCGGAGGCCGACCAGGTCGCCGACCTCGACCTGCAGGGCGATCGCGCGCTGATAGTGGGTCGAGGCGACAGAGAGGCGTCCCTCGGCGGCGGCGATGTCTCCCAGCAAGCGGGTGCAGTGTCCGATCGCGCAGCGCTCACCGGCGCGGGCATAGGAGCGGATTGCCGCTGCGGTGTGCTCGCGCGCTTGCCGGTGCTCCCCCTGACACAGGGCGAGATCGGCATGCCGCCGACTGAGGTTGGCCTTGAGGGACGGAAGATCGAGGTCGCCGTCTTCTGCCTTGAGGAGCATCGCGGCCGCGCGACCGTGCGCTCCCCGCGCCATCGCGAGGCTGGCCTGGCCGATGCGGCGGTTTGCGACCTCCACTGCAGGGGCGGCGATGGCAGCGGCTTGATCGTAGAGGGTCTGTGCGCTCATCAGCTCCCCGGCAGAGACCGCAAGATCTGCTGTCCCCCGGATGGTGGCGGCAACGCCGATCGTGTTGCCTCGCTGGCGGTACAGCGCCTGGGCCTCCCGGTAGCCTTGTGAGGCCTCCTCGATGAGTCCTCGGGCAGCCAGGGCATCTGCCCAGCGACGGGTCATCATCGCCAGCAGCTCGACGTCTCGGGCGCTCCGGAGCAGGGCCGCGGCGTCTTCGTAGCGTGCTGTCGCGCTCGCCCAGGCGCCGCTGGCGAGCAGGGCATCGGCCTCTGCCCAGCGCAGGGTGGCGCGCGCAGAGGGCGTGGCGCGGGTGTTCCGCCGCAGGCCGCCCTCCAGGACGGTGCGTGCGGCGCCGAGCTGTCCCCAGATGGTCAGCAGTCGCCCCGCCGCAGCCGTTGCCCGTGCGGCATCGTCAGGGTCTGCCAGGACCTCGCCCAGCCAGCGGATCGCGAGCAGATCCTCGACGATCACTTCGCTCTGGAGCGAGGCCCCCACCGCAAGGGTAAGGATGTGCTCGAACAGGGGCAGCAGCCGCTCTGCGACCCGGGTGGGCTCGGTGCTCCGCCGCAGCATGAGGGCGGCATCCCAGCGCAGCGCCTGCCTGCCTGGACGGACCGGGTGCAGCAGCGCTTCGGAGATCGGCGCATCGCCCGGGAGGCCTGCGGGGAGCAGGGCGAGCGCCCCAGCCCGCTCTGGGAGGTCGTCGAGGTTGGGGAGCGGCGACTCGGGCAGCGCTTCTGTGATTCCCCCGATCATCGCCCGCTCTGCACAGCACACCCAGCCCAGGCCGCTGACCATGCCGTTGAGCTGTGCGATGAGCGCACGGCAGCCAGGGATGTCGGCGTCGTCGAGAATGATGAGGGTCTTGGGGTGGAGGCGAAGGTGAGCCCCCACCGCCACTGCGCTCCCAGGAACCGGCACACCCGCAGCCTGCCCGATGAGCAGCAGGCCGTCCGCGCTGCTTCGACAGCCCGCCAGGCGGGCATGGATGGTCGGCCAGCCCAGCGTCGTCGAGATGGCTACGGCCAGCGCCAGGCGGTCGTGTGGGTCGCTCCCTTCCAGGGTGATTGGCCCCTCGCCGCGGGCCAGCGCCTCGGCCAGTGGATCGACACGTGAGGCCAACGCCTCCGGCAGGTCGGTGGGGATCCAGGCTGGCAGGTCCATGGGGGCACGCGCTCCAGAAGCACAGCATACCGCCTCGGGGTAGGAGGAGTTACACCACCACCTCTCAGGAGGGTCTCAGATGGCTATTCAGGCAAGTGATATCGACACCATCGGCGTCATCGGTGCGGGTCAGATGGGAAACGGCATTGCCCATGTCGCCGCATTCGCCGGCTATCAGGTGGTGCTCAATGACATCTCCGATGCTGCCCTCCAGCGCGCAAAGGCCACCGTCGAGAAGAACCTCTCTCGGCAGCTCAAGAAGGGGCGCATCACGGCGGATCAGGCAAGCGCGACCCTCGACCGCCTGACCCTCTCCGTCGATCAGGCCCCCCTCAAGGATGCCCAGCTCCTCATCGAGGCTGCCACAGAGAATGTCGAGCTGAAGTACCGGATCTTTGAAGGGCTCTGCAAGGCCGCCTCGCCCGATGCCCTGCTCGCCTCAAACACCTCCTCGATCTCCATCACCGCGATCGCTGCCCACACCGACCGCCCCGAGCGCACCATGGGCATGCACTTCATGAACCCGGTGCCAGTCATGAAGCTCGTTGAGCTGATCCGAGGCATGGCGACCACCGACGAGACCTACGCTGTGGTCAAGGCGGTCTCCGAGAAGATGGGCAAGACCACCGTCGAGGGCCGGGACATGCCGGGCTTCATCGTCAACCGTGTCCTGATGCCCTACATCAACGAGGCCGTGCAGGCCCTCTACGAAGGCATCGGCAGCGTCGAAGACATCGACGTCGCCATGAAGCTCGGCACGAACGTCCCGATGGGGCCGCTCACCCTCGCGGACTTCATCGGTCTGGACACCTGTCTCGCCATCATGGAGGTCCTCCACGATGGCTTCTCCGACAGCAAGTACCGGCCCAGTCCGCTGCTTCGCAAGTACGTCGAGGCGGGCTGGCTGGGCCGCAAGACCGGTCGCGGCTTCTACGACTACAGCAGCAAGTAGGAGGCCACCATGGCGCTCACAACCCTCCAGTTTGAGACCACAGACGCGGGCATCGGAATCATCCGACTCAACCGCCCTGAGGCGCTCAACGCCCTGAACTCCACCCTGGTCCGCGAGCTCGGAGAGCTCCTGGAGTCTCAGCAGTCTGCTGGGCTGAGGGCCCTCGTTCTCACCGGCAACGGTCGAGCCTTCGCTGCCGGTGCAGACATCAGCGAGATGTCTGACTACACCGCGCTCAAGGCGGCGCACTTTGCCCGCATCGGCCAGCGCGCCCTCGGCATGCTGGAGCACTTCCCGGCACCGACCATTGCAGCCGTCAACGGCTTCGCGCTGGGCGGTGGCTGTGAGCTGGCGATGTGCTGCGACCTCATCCTCGCGGCAGCCAACACCCTCGACGACAAGGGCCGCCCCCGTGGCGGCGCGGTGTTCGGTCAGCCGGAGGTCAAGCTCGGCGTGATCCCCGGCTTCGGCGGTACCCAGCGCCTCGTCCGTCGCGTCGGTCGCCAGCGCGGCCTGGAGCTGATGATGACGGGCCGCAATGTGCTGGCCGAGGAAGCGGCTCAGCTGGGGCTCGCGCTCCGGGTTGAGGACGGCGACGTCCTGGAGGCCGCGCTGAAGCTCGCGGGGAAGATCGCCCGCAACGGCCCGGCAGCCGTCGCGCTGGTCAAGCGCGCGGTGCACGAGACCGATCGCCTCGACATCGACGCCGGCCTTGCCGCTGAGGCCTCCCTGTTCGCCCTCTGCTTCGCCACCGAAGATCAGTCTGAGGGCATGTCCGCATTCCTTGAGAAGCGGCGCGCCGCTTTCACCGGCAGGTAAAGGAGATCACAATGTTTGAGCTTCCCGAAGACGTCCGAGACATCCAGCAGCTCGCGCGCGAGTTTGCCCGCAACGAGATCCTCCCCGGCGCCGCAGCGCGAGATCAGAGCCACGAGTTCCCCGCTGAGCTGGTCAAGCAGCTCGGTGAGATGGGCTTCATGGGCATGTTCGTTCCCGAGGAGTACGGCGGCACTGGCCTCGACATCCTCTCCTATGTCGTCGCGCTGGAGGAGATCTGCTACGCCGACGCCGGCGTCGGTGTGATCATGAGCGTGAACAACTCGCTGGTCTGCTGGCCGCTGCTGAAGTTCGGAAACGAGGCGCAGAAGCAGAAGTACCTCACCCCGCTCGCCAGCGGTGCGAAGCTCGGCTGCTATGCCCTCACCGAGCCCTCCGCAGGCTCCGACGCCGCAGCCCTGAAGACCCGCGCCGAGAAGACGGAGGGGGGCTACACCCTCAACGGCACCAAGATGTGGATCACCAACGGGCCCCAGGCGGACTACTGCGTCGCCTATGCCTCCTCCGATCCCAGCCAGCGTCACCGCACCATCAGCGCGTTCATCCTGGAGAAGGAGTACGCTGGATTCGGTGTCGGTAAGGTGGAAGAGAAGCTGGGGATCGCGTGCTCTGGAACCTCCGAGCTGGTCTTTGAGGACTGCCACGTCCCGGCTGAGAACCTGCTGCACGACGAGTCCCGTGGCTTCACCGTTGCGATGGCCACCCTCGACGGCGGCCGCATCGGCATCGCCGCCCAGGCCCTCGGCATCGCGCAGCGTTCCCTGGACCTTGCCATCTCCTACAGCAAAGAGCGCTCCGCATTCGGCAAGCCCATCGCCACCAAGCAGGCCATCCAGTGGATGATCGCGGACATGGCGACGCGCATCGAGGCTGCTCGGCTGCTCGTCTGGCGTGCTGCGGTCCTCAAGGACCAGGAGATGCGTGGCGAGAGCAGCGGACAGCGGGTCAGCCGCGAGTGCTCCATGGCGAAGCTCTACGCCAGCGAGTGCGCCAACTTCTGCGCCGACAAGGCCCTGCAGATTCACGGCGGCTACGGCTACAGCAAGGAGTATGAGGTCGAGCGTCTGTTCCGGGATGCGCGCATCACCACCCTCTATGAAGGCACCAGCGAGATCCAGCGTCTCGTGATTGCCAAGAGCCTGCTCTCCTGACCCCTGCAGGGTCAGGCTCCTGCGACACGGTGGGCATCGCTCCCGCCGACGTGTGAGGCCGGATGAACGACAGCCAGCGCGACAGGCCGGATCCGGTCCCCAGGCGCCGCCGCCGCCGCCGCCGCGGCCCGGCGACTGCTCTGGTCTCCGGCACCAGCTCAGAGTTCCTGGGCGGCAAGCCGCTGCCCCGGTCGGTGCGGGAGCGTCCGCTCGTCTTCCTGCTTGGACCACGCGGGGTCGGCAAGACCTCCGTGGCGCACCGGCTCGTCGAGCCAGGCACCCTCCACCTCCACGAGCGCGCCCTGCTCGATGCGGTCTCCCATCAGGTTCGTCAGCGGCAGTGGCCAGACCAGCTCGACACCCTCCCGGCGTTGATCTTGGAGGGGCCGTCGTTCCTTCCCCATCGTCCGGGAATGGCTGCTGCGATCCAGGCCCTGATCGGTGTCCGTGCCGATGCTGGCCTGAAGACCATCATCACCGACGCTGAGGGCGCGACGGCACTGGGCATGATGGAGGGCATTGCGCCAGAGCTTCGGGCGACGGTCGTCCTGCGCTTCCCGGTCGGTCGCGGTCGGCTTCGCCTGGCCCGTCACCTCTGCGAAGCGCTCGAGATCGACGTCCGACATGCCGAGCAGACCCTCGATCTGAAGCCATGGAGCTATGCTGCGGTTCTGGAGCGACTGCAGCAGATGGAGGAATGATGGAGGAGCAGATCCGGACCTGGCTCAGCGAGCAGAGCAGCGGTGCGATCCAGGTCACCAGGGTTCGTCCCCTGGCTGGTGGTGCCTGTCAGGACAACTTCGTCATCCAGACCCTGCGCGATGGTGTGCCCGAGAAGATGGTTCTTCGCAGCGATGCTGTGGGATCCCTTCCCGGAAGCCTCTCCCGCCGCGAGGAGTATGCCATCATCCAGGCTGCGGTCGCCGCAGGTGTCCCGACGCCCGCCGTGACGGGCCTGCGTGAGGGGCTCGTTCGCCCCGGCGCCTGGGGCTACTTCATGGACTGGGCGGACGGGGTCGCGATCGGCGCAAAGGTTGTGCGCTCGTCGGCCCTCGCGACCGCCCGGGCGGTCCTCCCTGAGCAGCTCGCCGCCGCGGCTGCGGCCATCCATCGGATCACCCCAGCGACCAATCCCGATCTCTCCATCCCCACCATCTCTCCCGACGGCGACGTCATCGCAGAGATGCTGGCCTTTCAGCGCGCCAGCATGGCGGACATCCCCGAGGCGCACCCCGCGCTGTCTCTGGCGATGCGCTGGCTCGAAGAGCACCGTCCGAGGGCCTCTGAGGTGGTCCTGGTCCACGGCGACTTTCGCATCGGCAACTTCCTGGTCGGGCCCGACGGGCTGAGCGCGGTGCTCGACTGGGAGTTCGCCCACTGGGGCAACCCGATGGAGGACCTCGCCTGGCTGTGTGTGCGGGACTGGCGGTTCGGTCGTGTCGGAAATCCGGTCGGCGGGCTGTGTGAGCGGACGCGGTTCTACCGGTCCTATGCCCAGGCTTCTGGACGCAGCGTCGATCCGGCGCTGGTCCACTACTTTGAGGTGCTCGGCAACCTCCGCTGGGCCATCGGCGCGGTGGTCCAGGGGCTGCGCTACCTCCGTGGCGGCGAGGCCGATCTGGAGCTGCTCGCCATCGCTCGGCGGTCAGCAGAGATGGAGTACGAGGCGCTCCGACTCATTGAGGTCGGTCCGCCTGCAATCTGAGGGAGACGACGATGCAGTACCTGCCGCAGAAGCAGACGCTGATGGAGGCGGTGGTGGTGTTTCTCGCCAGCCAGGTTGCCCCGGCAGTGGATGACCCCGGCCTGCGCTTTCGGGTCAAGATCGCTGCCCACCTCCTGCAGGTGGTCTATCGGGAGCTGCAGCTCTCCGATGCGCACACCGCCACAGAGCAGGCCCGGCTCATGCAACTGACCGGACTCCTGGAGGGAGACGTCCACAGCCTGCGCGAGGCTGTGGACACCCTCATCGCAGATCCCGCCACCCCGCCCGATGTGCTCGACGCCATTCGGGCTGCCCTGATGGAGGGACTCGCTGCGCAGATCGCAGTCAGCGAGCCCCGCTTCAACACCGCACTGGACATCGAGAAACCATGAACCCAGACGTCTTGAACAGCTACGGCATCCCCGAGTCCATCCGCCCGCTCCGAGGCCGCGTGCGTGCCTTCATGGATGAGCACGTCATTCCCGCTGAGCGCACCATGCTGGAGGAGAGCAACGCCGGCCGCCGCGACACCCTCAAGGCCCTCCAGGCGCAGGCAAAGTCCGAGGGGCTCTGGGTGCCGCACCTCCCACAAGACCTCGGCGGACACGGCCTCGGCATCATGGGCATGTGTGCCTTGTTCCGGGAGATGGGGCGCTCGCTGCTGGGGGCCAAGGTCTTCAACTGCGATGCCCCCGATCAGGGCAACATGGATGTCCTCCTCAAGACTGCCAGTCCAGCGATGAAGGAGCGCTACTTGCGCCCGCTGGTCAACGCTGAGATCTCCAGCGCCTTCTGCATGACCGAGCCCGCTCCCGGCGCCGGTGCCGATCCTTCCAACCTCCGCACAGCCGCGGTTCGCGACGGCGACGACTGGATCATCGACGGCCACAAGTGGTACTCCACCGGCGGTGGTCCGGCCTCCTTCCTCATCGTCATGGCCCGAACCTCTGAGGACCGTCGATCCGGTGCGACCCTGTTCCTCGTCGATCGGCACGCCGAGGGCGTCGAGCATGTTCGCGACATTCCGGTGATGGCACCCGATGTCCTCGACCACCTCGAAGGCGAGATGAAGTTCCACAGCGTCCGCGTCAGCGCCGATGCGGTGCTCGGGGGGGTGGGCATGGGCTTCCGGCTTGCGCAGACGCGCCTGGTGCCGGCTCGGCTCACCCACTGCATGCGCTGGCTTGGGCTCGCCGATCGCACAATGCACCTCTGCCGCGACTACCTCAACACCCGCATCAGCTTCGGACGCAAGCTGGCAGACCACCAGATGGTGCAGAAGACCATCGCCGAGAACGTCTCTCGGATCCACGCCGGCAACCTGATGACCCTCCACTGTGCCCAGATCCTCTCGGAGGGCGGAGACGAGCGCACTGCACGCGCCTACTCTTCGATGTGCAAGAACCACGTCGCGCGCGCGCTGTGCCAGGTCCTCGACGACGCCATCCAGCTTCACGGTGGACTGGGCTACTCCGACGACATGCCGTTTCAGCGATGGTATCGCCACTCTCGGGCCGCTCGGATCGCGGACGGACCGGACGAGGTTCACTGGATGGTCGTCGCGCGTGAATTCTTGAAGGGACGCCTGGAGCTGATGGCGTGATGAGCGCCCGCCCTCCGCTGGAGGGCTGAGTCCGCACACGAAGACTCTGCGTGAGGGATCTGAAAGCAAGGACACAGGTTCCTTATCTGCAGAGAGCCAAACGCACCTGGGGAGCATCGGACGGAGGCTTCGGTGACGCGGAGACGCCACCGCAGCTGAGCTGCGTGTGGAGTCGAGAGGGCTCCTCTTGCTTTTGTTGACAGAGTCTACACTTACCCAGGGCTAAAGTTTACGGGTGTGGAGCCGAGTCTCCGTAGTGGAGAGTCATGTATGTCCCTTAAAACATGCCGATTCACGGCCTCAGGTTCAGACACATCACAGGTCGCTGAGGTCATCTCTCAGGCGCTCAGTGGGGAGGACAGTGATCTGACGATCTTGTTCTCGACACGGGACTGCGATCTGCCGGCACTCGAAAAGGAACTACGCTCCGTCCTACAGGGGCCGGTTCTTGGATGCACCACTGCGGGAGAGATTGGCCCTGACGGCTTCCAGCAGGGCACTGTTGTTGGTGTGACCCTTAAGGGGGAGCTGGACGTTACTGTAGTGCCGATTCCATCACTTCAGAACCTCGACAGTAGAGCGCTCTCCGCTGTGCGGCAGCAGTGTCGACAGCACACCGAGACGTGTCCAGACGGCTGGAGCAGCTTCGGAGTGGTGCTCATCGACGGCCTCTCCGGTGCAGAGGAGCGCCTGATGGCCTCGCTGCACTCCATCCTGCCGGACATCCCGCTGGTCGGTGGCAGCGCTGGAGATGATCTCTGCTTTGAGCAGACCGGAGTCTGGCTGGAGGGTCGCTTTCAGACGGACGCGGCTGTCCTTGCGATCATCAACACACCGCTGCCATGGTCGCTTATCAAGACCCAGCACATCTGCGAGCGTCCCCAGATTATGGTCATCACGGAGGCTGCACCGGACCGCCGGATCGTCTTCGAGATCGACGGAATGCCAGCCGCAGATGCATACGCTGCCCGCGTCGGGGTGCCCATCGAGGCGCTCGGGCCGGACATCTTCTCTCGGTACCCGATGGTTCTTCGCATCGGAGATGAGGTCTTTGTGCGATCCATTCAGCGGGCTCAGCCCGACAAGAGCCTCGTCTTCTTCTGCGCCATTGAGGAGGGGCTGGTCCTGTCGCTTGGGTCTGGAAAGGACCTCCTGGCGGACTGGGACCGCTGCCTGACCGATGCACAGCAGGCGGTCGGTGGGGCGTCTGTTCTGATCGGCTTTGACTGCATCCTGCGACGGCTGGAGCTGAGGGCGCGCGACCAGTTCGAAGCCGCCAAGGTGATCACCCAGCGTCACAACCTCATCGGCTTTCACACTTACGGCGAGCAGCGAGGTGGGGTGCATGTCAACCAGACCTTCACGGGTGTCGCCCTGGGGGTGAAAGCATGAGCGATCCAAGCCGCGCGGAGCTGCTCAAGGAAATTGAGCGCCTGGAGAAGGTCAACCGCGTGCTGATTCGGCGGGTGCAGCGGTCGATTAATTCAGCGGGCTCAGACTTTGGGCTGTTTGAGCAGAACATTCACCTGGACCGACTGGTCAAGGAGCGAACGCGCGAGGTGGAGTCTCGCAATGTTGAGCTGAGCGTGGCGCGAAACAAAGCCGAGGAAGCAGCCCTCTCCAAGAGTCGCTTCCTGGCCAACATGTCCCATGAGCTTCGCACACCGCTCAATGCGGTGATCGGTGTGGCCCAGATCCTGGAGTCTACGGCGCTCTCAGAGGTGCAGTCTGGGTACCTCGACCTCCTCTCTCAGGCCTCTCAGCACCTGCTCGGGCTCATCGATGACATCCTCGACTTCACACGCGTGGAGTCTGGCGCACTCCCGCTTAAGCTGACGCCCATTTCTCCCCGTAGGCTGGTCAGCGAGGTCATCTCCAGCCTCAAGCACATGCCCGATGCCAGCGGCCTGGAGGTCTCCGCGCAGATCTCGCCGTCTGTTCCCGATGGCATCCTGGCGGACGCGCGGCGGCTGCGGCAGGTGCTCGTGAACCTGATCGGGAACGCCTGTAAATTCACGGAGTCTGGATCGGTCTCCGTGTCCATGGAGCACCGTGGAGAGCAGCTCCATGTGTCGGTCACCGACACCGGGATTGGCATCTGCTCTGACCAGCTGGTCCACATCTTTGAGCGGTTTGCCCAGGCTGACAGCGGCAGCAGCCGCCGGCATGGCGGGACGGGTCTTGGTCTGGCGATCTCCCGGCACCTGGTCCGCTTGTGGGGCGGCGAGCTGACCCTGCAGAGTATTCCCGGAGAGGGCACCCAGCTCTCCTTCACGATTCCCTGCCAGCCTGTGGAGATCGCGCTGACGCTGGAGCGTGCTGCAGCACCGATCAGCCAGCAAGACGCGCGGGTCCTGCTGGTGGATGACCATCCGGTCAACCGGCTGGTTGCGCGACGACTTCTGGAGATTCTGGGAGTCGAGGTCATCGAGGCCACCTCTGGAGCGGAGGCCCTGGAGGTGCTCCAGACCAGAGACGTTGATGTGATCCTGATGGACTGTCAGATGCCGGACATGGATGGGTTCGAGACGACGCGTCGGATCCGACAGCTGAGGACGGAGACGTCCACAACGCCCATCATCGCGCTGACGGCCAGTGTCCTCGAGGAGGACCAGAGGAAGTGCCTGGAGGCGGGGATGAATGCGCACATTGCCAAGCCAGTACAGCGAGAGACCCTCAGCGAGGTGCTCTCGACCTGGGGGCGCCCAGCTCTCGCGAGCGTCTCTGCCTGAGGGTCAGTCCAGGGTGCCGGTGCAGGGACCGTCGCAGGTGTTTACCAGCGCACCGGTCGAGAAGAACAGGTGCAGCTGCTCCATCGCTTCGAGCTCTCGGCGCGGTCCCTCGTGGGTGTCGGTGTCTTCTGCTGGCGGGATGTTCTCGAACGGCTCAGCCACCCCATAGTCCCACTCCACCAGCCCGGAGCCTGTGCTGCCGCTCTTCACGGTGTCGATCCCCCAGCGCTCCCGCGCGGGCGGATCGATGAGCGATGCGCCGATTCCGCGCGCCTGGAACGCCGCCCCCAGCGTCGTGACCTGCGCATCGCCGATGGCGACCTGCAGCAGGACGTCCTTCGGTGCGTTGCCCTCCAGCGGGCTCTCCTGGTAGGTCTTCAGGTAGCCAGCAGACTCTCCAGAGTCCCAGAGGGTCTGCATGTACCCCATCCACAGCGCGACATTGAGTGGGTTGGGGTACATCGTCTGGAAGATCTGGAAGAACGCTGAGAAGTCCTCCGAGCGGAACAGCAGCAGGCTGTAGGGAGCGCCGCCGACCCCGAAGGTGGCCCGCTCGACCTCGCTGGAGATCGCTGCGTAGGCGCCGCCGAGGATGCCGCCCTGAGAGTTGCCGTAGTAGTAGCGGCCGTCCTCGCTGACCACCGAGCGAGACTCGCCGGACTTCGGATCGGTGACCTGCATCGCCTCGTCTTCTGCAAGCGCACCGCCGATGAGGTGCATGGTCGCCAGGAACTCGGCGAAGCCCTGGTGGCTCCGCTCTGGAATCATCGCGAACTGGTCAATCTCATCGACCAGCATCAGCTTGATGCTGTGCTCGTCGTCCTCGCTCATGCCCGTCCAGTCTGCTGCGATGAGGACGTAGCCGTACTCGTTGGCGAGCTGCGGCAGGTAGCTGTGTCCGCCCCAGGTGACCTCCTCGTGGCTGCCGAGCAGGCCGTGGCCGTACTGGATCACCGCGCCGGGAGTGCCCTCGCGGATGAGGCGCTCGGGCACGACGACGATGAACGGTACGGTGGTGGTCCCGTTGTAGTAGGGCATGCCGTCGTCGCCACGGGTCAGCAGGCTGCCGCGGGCGTCTTCCTCGGCGTACAGCGGCACAGTGACCTCACCGAAGATGCGCCGGCCGACGTACTCGGTGGGGTTCTCCTCGATCTCGGTGATGGTGTAGGACATCTCTCCGGCGTCGATGCGGTCGGTGAGGTCGTCGCGGATCCAGCGGGCGCGTCCGGTGATGCCGTCCTTTGATCCGGTGACGAAGTCCCAGGCGAGGATGAGGTCATCGCGCGACACCCCGGCGGTCTCCAGCGGTGCGAGGACGGCGTCGTCCATGTACGCCCGGCGGGACTCCACGACCTCGTCATCGGTCGCGCTCCCGTCTCTCAGCGCCTTGAAGGCGTCCGATGGGTCGATGGGGGCTCCGGCGGTGTCGGTGAGGCTTCGGATCGCGACGAGGTAGCGGGTGCCGTAGTCGAGGGGAGCGGCCGGGTAGATCATGAGCATGCGCTGCGTGTCGTCGTCCTGAGACATGTCCAGCTCGGCGAAGTGCGGGATGCGCTCCCCGGTGTCTGCGTCGATGATCAGGATCGGGCTGTCGTCCGC
>JAQXDW010000046.1 GCA_029251165.1 Myxococcota bacterium | reverse complement strand
CCGGACGCCGAGGAGGTCTGGTACGACGGGGTGGACTCCGACTGTGACGGCTGGAGTGACTACGACGCCGACGGCGACGGCAGCGACTTTGACCCCGACGATCCCGGCAGCGGCGACTGCGACGACGGAGACGGGGAGATCAACCCGGACGCCGAGGAGGTCTGGTACGACGGGGTGGACTCCGACTGCAACGGCGGCGACGACTACGACGCCGACGGCGACGGCTACAGCGGCGGCGGCGGCTCCGGCGGAACGCTGGTCGAGGACTGCGACGACACCAGCAGCGACATCGGACCGGATGCCGAGGAGGTCTGGTACGACGGGACCGATCAGGACTGCGATGCGTCCAGCGACTACGATGCCGACGGCGACGGCTACGACTCTGAGCTGTACGGCGGAGACGACTGCAACGACTTTCGAGACGACGTCTACCCCGAAGCCAGCGGGGACGTCTGGTATGACGGCGTCGACACCGACTGCGACGGCGGCAGCGACTACGACGCCGACGGCGACGGCTTCGATCACGACAGCTACGGCGGAGACGACTGCGACGACACCGACGACGCGGTGAACCCGGACGCTGAGGACACCCTCGGCGACGGCATCGACACCAACTGCGACGGCGCACCAGAGTACGACGACGACGGCGACGGCTTCGACGGTGAAGAGGACGGCGGCGACGACTGCGATGATGAAGACGCCAGCATCTCACCGGACGCCGAGGAGGTCTGGTACGACGGGGTGGACTCCGACTGCGACGGCGGCAGCGACTACGACGCCGACGACGACGGCTTCGAGCACGAGGACTACGGCGGGACCGACTGCGACGACACCGACGACTCCATCCATCCCGACGCGGTCGACTACTACTACGACGACATCGATCAGGACTGTGACGGCGCCAGCGACTTCGACTACGACGGCGACGGCTATCCGTCAGACTGGTACGGCGGGGACGACTGCGACGACGAGGACGCCACCATCAACCCGGGCGCCGCAGACGTCTGGTATGACGGCGAGGACACCGACTGCGACGGCGCCAGCGACTTCGACGCCGACAGCGACGAGGTCGACTCGGAGGTGTACGGCGGGACCGACTGCGACGACACCGACAGCACGGTCAGCCCCTACGGCTTCGAGATCATCGGCGACGGCATCGATCAGGACTGTGACGGCGAGGATGACGTCGATCTCGACGGCGACGGCTACGCCTCGATGGATGACTGCGACGATGACGACGACAGCATCTACCCGGGAGCTTCAGAGATCTGCTACGACGGCATCGACAGCAACTGCGACAGCATCAGCGACGACGACTGCGACCGAGACGGGCACAGCGACGCGTCTCGGGGCGGCGACGACTGCGACGATCTCGACGCCACGATCAGCCCGTCAGCGGCTGAGGTCTGGTACGACGGGGTGGACGCAGACTGCGACGGCGGCGACGACTACGACGCCGATGCCGATGGCCATCAGGCTGCCGCATGGGGCGGAGGCGACTGCGACGATGCCGATGCCACGGTCAGCCCGGGAGTGGCGCTCGATGACTGCGGCGGCGGCGACGAGGACTGCGATGGTGTGCTCGATGAGGACTGCGAGGGGACCAGCACGGACACCGGCTCGCCGGAAGACACGGGGCAGCCGACAGACACCGGAGCGCCCTCCGATACCGGCTCCCCCGCAGACACGGGGACCTCACCGACAGAGACTGGCGAGCCGCCCGAGGATGCAGAGCCTGACGATCCCAACAGCGGCTGGGAGCCACCGGCCGTGGAGCCCACGCAGTCTGCGGCTCAGCGTGGCTGCGGGTGCGCGGCGTCTGGCAGCGGCGGCGGGTGGCTGGTGATCAGCGTCTTGCTGCTGTGGAGACGCCGACGGGAGTAAGTCCGATCAGTGAATGACCGGATCGTCGTCGTCGTCTCGATGCAGCCAGGTCGGCTTGCCGGCACCGTTGCTGCTGCCCTCTCCGCCACCCTCGATGATCTGGAAGCGCTGGAGCTTCTTCTGTGTCTGCCGGTGTCTGTGCTTTGCCACGACCTTCTTGGGGCTGATCGCGGAGAAGCTGCCGCCACGCCCGATGAAGAAGCCCACTGCCATGCCGCCGAAGTGTGCGGTGTAGCTGCCGCTCTGGCCGAGCGTGAGCAGGTGGAGCATCTCGATGCCGACGATGATGAGGATGAAGGTTCGGATCTTCATCGCGCCGAGGAGGAAGAAGTTGGCCGTCTGTCCCCACTGGCGTCCGCCCCAGCACATCACCAGCCCGAACACCGCGCCGGACGCACCGAGGTGAGGGGAGTACCACAGGTTCGCGAGACCTGAGCCCGGCGCGATCAGGGCGGCGATGCCCGGCAGCAGGAAGGTGAGCGCAGCCCCGCCGAGCCCGGAGTAGAGGTAGACCCGAAAGAACCGCTTCGTTCCTATCATCTGCTCTAGGCTGGTGCCGAAGAAGTACAGCATCAGCATGTTCCCGAGCAGGTGCCCCGCGCTCAGCGGGCTGTGGATGAACATGTAGGTCACGGGCTGCCAGAGCCGACCGTGGAAGAGCATGTCCGCTGGGGTCAGCGCCAGCTCTTCAGCGATAAACGTGAGGCTGCCGCTGCGGAGCATCAGGAGGTAGATGACGTAGGCGACGAAGTTGATGATCATCAGCCGCTTGACGCCTGGTGTCATGCGGGGGGCCATGAAGGCGGTGCCTGAGCTTCGGGCCAAGGTCGTGTCTCCTCTTACAGGTCTAAGGAGTAACCCACACGCCATCGTCCCGACTGGATAGAGAGAGCCCATGTGGCTGTTCCTGATCTCTGCTGCCCTGGCGCACCCGTTTGAGTCCAAGCTGTACGGGCACCAGACCACCCTCTGGCTGACCGCAGACTCTGCGACGGTCGAGTACGCTGTGGAGGTCCCGACCGCCAACCTGCTCGCGGAGATCCGCGCCTCCCTCTCTGGTGCGCCGACCCAGGCTGCTCAAGACGCCTTCAACAGTCAGCTTCACCGAACTCTCCGAGATGCCCTGCGGCTGCTGGTCGACGGTGAGGCTGTTGTCTGGGAGCAGGCCGAGCCCGCGGAGGACAGCGGCCGGGGAGACGTCAAATTCATCGTCTACCGCCTGGCGCTGAAGGCTGCCCTGCCGTCTGGTGCGCGCACCCTCCAGCTCATCGACGGCAACTACCCCGACGAGCCCTCCATCTTTCAGACCTCAGTCTTGCTCGATGGCTCCCTCATCCTCGATGCCTCCAGCCAGCTGACGGTCCTCGACGGACGGCTCACCGGCAGCCGCGATGGGCTGTGGCGACCAGAGGAGAGCAACCGTGAGCTGCGGCTGTCGTTCCGTCGCCGCGACGGGGCTGCGCTCTGGGCCCAGCTGTCGGCCCTGGGGGGACAGGAGCCGGGCTTTCGGCCATCCGCTGAGGTGCTCTCTGGCATACCGGTCGAGGCCGCGGCGTCTCTGCGCTCTGGCCGGCTGCCGGTGACCTGGGTGGTCGTGCTGCTGGTCCTCTCGGTCGTCCTCGGTGGGATCGGCGGGCGGCGACGGTCGGCCCTGGTCGTGGGGGGGCTGTTGTGCAGCGGGGTGGCAGTGGTGGGCCTCTTCGGGCTCGCTGGTGTGCTCCTCGCAGGGCTGCTCATTGCGGCAGCAGTCGCCGCTGTCGTCGGTCGAAGCGGTCGCCCCGCGTCCTGAACTTCTTGACAGTGGTACAGATGTTCAGTAATAAAACAAGTCAGCTGAGCAGATTCTGACCCCGCAGACTCTGTGCACCCCAATCTGAACCGCAGCCCGGGATTCCCATGGATGAGCTCTCTCCTCGTCAGCGCGATGTGCTCGACTACATCCAGTCCAGCATCGCTCAGCGCAACATCCCGCCCACCTACCGAGAGATCGGAGATGCGTTGGGGATCTCTTCCACCAATGGGGTCGCTGATCACGTCAAGGCGCTCATCCGCAAGGGCTACATCAAGAAGGCCAACCGTGGTGCCCCGGGCGGTGTCGCGCGCGGACTGATGCTGACCAGCAAGTCTCAGTCGCGTCGTCGCGGTGCGGTCCTCAGCGTACCCCTCATCGGAACCGTCGCTGCCGGTGCTCCGATCCTGGCGGAAGAGAACTACGAGAAGACCCTCCATCTCGATCGTTCCATGACGGCCGGTAACCAGACCACCTTCGCGCTGCGGGTTCGGGGTGACTCCATGATCGATGAGGGAATCCTCGACGGAGACATGGTCATCGTCCGGCAGCAGAACACCGCCCGCAACGGCGACATCGTGGTTGCGATGGTCGACGCTGAGGCCACGGTCAAGTTCTTCTTCCGAGAGCGCGAGCGCATCCGCCTCCAGCCGGCTCACCCGACCATGGCCCCCATCTACGTCAACAGCGACAACGACACCGCCATCCAGGGCGTCGTGATCGGGGTCTACCGCAAGTACAGCTGAGGCCGGCGGTCTGATGGCACAGACCGCTGTGCTGAGAGGGCCTCCCGCTGTGCTGAGAGGGCCTCCCGCTGTGCTGAGAGGGCCTCCCGCTGTGCCGAGAGGGCATCCCGCTGTGCCGAGAGGGCACCGCGTGTGTCTCTGAAAGCGGTAGAGGGTCCGGCTGCGATAGAACTAAGAAATGGCCAGACGTCGACGAGGACTGTGGGTGGAGATTGCCCTCGCCCTCTCCATCATTACCATCTCTACCGTCCTGCTCAACGCAGGGGTGTTCTGGTTGCTGCTGAAGAACGCAGAGCAGGAGCGTCGAACAGATCTGGTGCTCTCGCTTTCAGAGGCGCTGTCTGCCCAGCTTGAGATCGCCTTCTCTGAGAGCCAGGAGAAGGGAGTCCGCCGCGTCCTCAGTGCCTACCGTGCGACTGGCCTCGACGTCGACGAGCTGTACGTCGTCGATCCAGCCATGAACACCCTGGCTTCCGTCGCGGGGACCGCACCCGCTGTTCCAGACAATGGGCTGAGGGCTGCGCTCTATGGTCGCAGCCAGTACTCTGAGATCGAGGGTCTGCTGTGGGGCCTCCGCTGGGTCGTCGTGACCACCCCGATTGCACCGCGCGGTCAGCCGGTGGCTGCGCTGCGGGTGAAGATGCCGCTGAAGGCACCGGGTGTTCCCGGCGGACCGGCAGGCTTTGTCCTGGCCTACACGGTGCTCAGTGGCTCAGTGATCTCGCTGTTTGGCTTTGACCTGTTCCGTCGGCGCCTGCTCTCTCCGATCGCACAGCTGATGGGCGGCACCGCTCGGATCGCGGGGGGCGACTTCGGACACCGGGTGGAGATTGATGCCGCCAGCGAGCTGGACGAGCTGTGCGGGGCGCTCAATGCGATGTCAACTTCTCTGGCGGATTATCAGACACAGACCGTCGAGCAGGTCGAGCGCCTGGAGGCGGCCAATGCCGACCTCCAGCGTGCCCAGGCCGCGCTGATTCGCTCGGAGAAGCTCGCCGGGGTTGGCCGCCTTGCGGCAGGGCTTGCCCACGAGGTCGGCAACCCGCTCTCGGCAGTGGTCGGCTACATCGAGCTGCTGGAGCAGGGGCTCGGGGATCCCGCGCTGGAGCGAGACCTCGTCACTCGAACGCGCCGGGAGCTTGATCGCATCCATCGGATCATCAAGGCATTGCTCAACTATGCCCGGAGTGCTCCTGGCGCAGCGGTGGCGGTAGAGGTCGTGCCGCTCTTGGAGCAGGCCGTCTCGATCGTCCAGATGCGACCGGACTGTCGAGACGTCACCTTCGGAGTGACGGCACCCGACTCACTTCCGCTGCTGCACACCGAGCCAGACAAGCTCCACCAGGTCCTCGTCAACCTCCTCATCAACGCCAGCCATGCCGTCCAGGATCAGCCCGTGCGACGGGTCGAGCTGATTGCTGCTGCGGGTGAGGATGGCGTCGAGATCACCTGCGCAGACACCGGACCGGGCTTCTCGGCGGTCGCGCTTGAGCGGGCGCTGGAGCCATTCTTCACCACCAAGCCGGTCGGGCAGGGGATCGGGCTGGGGCTGGCGACCTGTCAGCAGATCATTGAGTCTGCTGGTGGCGTGCTGATCCTGGAGAACCGAGCGGAGGGCGGCGCGAATGCGCGCGTCCGGCTGCCGACGGAGCCCGCTTGATCGGTCTCGCGGCACTCCTGCTGCTCGGCGCGCTGCTGATCGGACGCCAGCACCTCTGGCTGGGGTGGTGGGCGATGCCGATCCTGGTCAGTCTGGTGGCAGTGCGGCTCTGGGCGCTGCCAGTCTTCACGCGTCATCAGTACGATGGACACGAGGCCGATCACCTCTCTTGGTTCCTCGAGGCGACCCCACCCGCTGCGGCAGACACCCTTCACTACCCGCTGATGCAGGAGTGGTGGTGGCTCTGCGGTGTCCTGCTTCCCGCCGATCCCCGGCTCCCGATCATTCTCTCTGCGGTGATCGGTGCCCTCGGGGTGGCTGCGCTGGCTGGCAGCATCGGTCTGCTCGCTGGGCGCCGCGCTGGGGCAGCGGCGCTGCTGGTGGTGGGCCTGCACCCTGAGCACATCGCGTGGTCTTCGAGCGCCTACAACGTGATCTTGCCCAACACCCTGGCGGCGGTCGGCTTGCTCGGAGTTTCCCTCGGACGGAAGCTGCCGGAGTCACGGTGGCCGCTGGTTCTGAGCGCCGCGTCCCTGGCCCTGGCAATCTCAGGCCGTCTGGAACTGATCGTGGCGGCGCTGCCCTGCGGCATGCTGGCGCTGAGCGGGGAGGGAAGCGTGGTCGAGCGGCTCCGGCGCTGGCTGCCGGTCCTCGTCGTCGGGGGGCTGCTGGCGGCACCGGGGCTGCTGGCGGTGATCGGCGCGGGACCGCTGCCCGGTGCTGAGGAGCGTCCGCAGTCCTTCTCGAACAACCTCATGCTGCTGGACTACCATGCTCCCTACCACCAGCCGCTCGGGGGACTGCTGCTCTTGGTCGGGCTCATCGCGTCCGCCCGTTGCTGGCCTCGGGTGACCCTCGCCCTGGCACCGCTCGTGGTGGTCAATCACCTGCTGATGGCTGGCTTTGACGACTACGGTGCGCGCCACGTCCTGCCGTCGCTCCTCGGCATCGCCTGGGTGCTCAGCGCCGGAGCAGCGGCCCTGCCGAGGCTCCTCGGGGGCAGCCTGGTGCTGGGAGCACTCGGCCTCTCTGTGGCGGGGATCTTCGAGATGCGAGACCGATTCTACGGTGGAGAAGAGGCATTCATGGCGCTCCTGGATGGGCCTGCCTGGGCTGCGCTTCCCCGCTGGAATGAGCCCCCCGATGAAGACTGTGGCTGGATCGCGGAGGATGAGCGTGTGGCCGCTGAGCCGGTGCGCTCGCACTTCAACCTGCTCAGCGCCAGCGAGGCCGACAGGCTACGGGGAGCCGATGGCTGTCTGCGGTGGTGCCTGGATGCACAGGACTGGCGATGGTCTAGCCGTGGGGTGCGGGATCGGGCGATTCGGCTGTCGCGACTATATGACCTGCACGCTGAGGCCGTGGTATTGGAACAAACCTCGGGGTATGCGTGTCTTGTGATGCGTGTCGGTGAACGGTCGACGGGAGCATCGCCGTTGGCGGAGTGGCATGGCAGAGGACATTCAGCAGATACGCGCATTCCTTGAGGGGCTCTCCAGCCGAGAGCGGCGCCTGCTCTTCGTGCGTGGTGTGCTCTCTGGGCTTGCCGGTCTGCTGCTCACCGGACTCCTCCTCTCGCTCCTGCTGTCGCTGGGTATGGCACGGCACTGGGCGGTCGTCTGGGGGGTGTCCCTCGTCTTGCTGAGCCTCGCGGCCGCGGCGCGTCCGCTCATCGGCTGGCGAGAGGCCGGCGATGCGGCTCGTCAAGCCCGACTCGTCGAGCATGCGCTCCCAGAGCTGCGCAGCCGGCTGCTCACAGCGATCGACCGCCGAGACTCTCCGCACGTCTCCCAGGCGCTGATTGCCCGCGCTGTCGCCAAGGCTGGTGCCCTCATTGCACCGCTACAGCCCAACACCATCCACCCGGCTCAGCCGGTTCGCCGCATCTTGGCCGGCGTGCTGCTTCTCGGTGGGCTGGTCACGCTGCTGGGAACGCTGCTGCCGATCGGCCCCATCGATGCCGTCGCGGTGCTCCTCCAGGGCCGCGCCTCGGTGGCTGCTGAGCGCATGCTGGCGGGCGACGTGGTGGCAGAGGACGATGCCCTCATCGGCGACATCGTTCTTCACTACACCTTCCCTGACTACACCCTCCTCGACCCGCTGCTCGTCCCCAATTCTGACGGCACCATCCATGCCCCGCCCGGCACCCGGGTCAAGATCACGGCACGGACTGCGGAGTCGTTTGAGGCTGCCGCCCTTCAGATCGGCGACGGGGAGCCCAGCGAGGCTGGCCTCGCCGGTGGTCGTGACCTCGACGCCACCCTCGACATCATCGGTGAGGGGGTCTGGCGGTTCATCCTGGTCCGCGGCGAGGAGGTCCACCGCAGCGCAGACTTCCGCATTGTCGTCGACGAAGATGCAGCCCCGGTCGTCTCCATTGAGCAGAGCCAGGCCCGCCAGGTGCCGGTAAACCAGCCCCTCGGCATCCTGTGGAATGCTCAGGACGACTTCGGGCTGCAGCGGGTGGTCTTGGAGGTTGAGCAGGACGGCGAGGTGCGAGAGTATGAGCTGCGTCGTCCCCTGGACGGTGCCGCTACGCTCGACGGCGGCATCCGAATGACCCCCAAGGACGTCGGTCTGGGGTCCGGAAGCGAGGCAACCCTCCGCATCGTCGCCTACGACAACGACTGGATGGCCGGCGGCAAGCGCGGTGAGTCGGTCGAGGTGGAGGTCGCAGTTCTTGGCCCGCAGGCCCAGGGCGCGCGGCTGTCGAACTACATCCGCGAGCTGCGCGATGCCATGCTCCCCCCGCTGGCAGACTTCCTCGTCGAAGCAGCCCCGCCCTCCAGCTCCGGTGCTGGAATGCTGCGCTGGGCGGAGTCGGCCCGCGGGCGCTTTGATCCGATCCGCGAGCTGATGAAGAAGCAGTGGGGAGATGACACTCCCTCCTCGATCGACGGCAAGGTCGTCGAGGATGTGATGGAGTCTGCTGCGCGCCTCATTCGGTTCACCATCACCACCTACGACCCCTCCTCCGGTCGCAAGACCACCGTCCGCGATGACGAGACCTTTGCCGAGCTGCATGCTGTCCAGGTCGCCTCGCTGGAGAAGGCGGTCTACCTGCTCGACAGCATGATCCGTCAGGCGGGTCTCGCGCAGCTCGCGCAGCAGGCCGCCAACCTCGCTCAGGAGGCTCAAGAGCTGAAGGAGTTCGCCGACACGGATCCGGAGGCCGGAGAGCTGCTCGCCCGGCTCGACCAGCTCCAGCGCCTGATGTCTCAGCTCGCTCAGGCGGCCAGCAAGCTCGACGAGGGGCGGCTCCAAGAGTTCGTCAATGCTCGCCTCGAGGAGTCCAACAGCCTGATGGACGAGATCCGCAAGGCCATCGCCGAGGGGCAGATGGAGGAGGCCCAGGAGATGCTGGAGCGGCTCGCCGAGAGCCTCCAGCAGATGTCTGAGGGGCTGGGCTCCCAGATGTCCCAGCAGCAACAGGGCGACGATGACATGGCGGAAGCCTACAAGCAGCTCGTCGAGGATCTGGAGCAGCTTGAGCAGGAGCAGCAGGAGCTCGCCGAGCAGCTCGCCGAGGCTCGCGAGCAGGAGGATGATCAGTCCGCTGAGCAGGCTGAGATGTGGGCGCAGGTGCTCGCGCTGGCCGAGGCTGCTGACGACGCGGCCCGAGCGGCCGTCAGCGCCTCTGGAGATGGCACCGGCTGGCGCAGCTCCGCAGTCGCCCGGATGGGCCGGTTCTCCGAGAGCACCGCTGGCGTCCTGGATGCCGTCCGTGCGCGAGATGCCGAGGCCGCCATCGAGCGGGTGGACCGCGCCATCCGTCAGGGGCAGATCGCCACCGCCGCTGTCGAGCATGAGCTCTCTCGCAGCCGCCCTCGCGGTGAGTCCACGCCAGACGGTGTGGTGGTCGCAGATGAGAAGACCACTGATTCCATCGGGCTCCTCCTGGAGATCCTCGAGCTGCTTGAGCAGCTCCAGCAGGGGCAGCAGACCGAGAGCGAGCAGATGCAGCAGCTCGCCCAGCAGATGCAGCAGCAGCAGCAGGAGCTCGGCGAGCGTCAGGAGCAGCTCCAGCAGCAGGTCGGCCAGATGGAGCAGGCGATGCCCACCTCGGATGGCACCGCCTCACAGTCCATGCAGCGCGCCGGAGAGGCCATGGAGCGGGCGGACGAGAACCTGGAGGAGGGGCGCTCCATGCCCGGTGAGGGGCACCAGCGCGATGCCGCCGGTCGCCTCCAGTCCGCCCGCGAGTCCCTCCAGCAGCAGATGCAGGAGTACCAGCAGATGCAGCAGCGGACCCAGCAGATGCAGAACGGTGAGGGGCAGTCCAGCGACGAGAACCGCGACGGTGAGTCATACTCCACCCAGGAGATACAGATCCCGTCCCCCGAGGAATTTCAGACTCCTGAGGAGTACCGACGCGCCCTGCTTGAGGGCATGGAAGCGGACGTCCCTGAGGAGTATGAGGCGCTCAAGAAGAGGTATTATGAGGAGCTGGTTCGCCAGTAGTGTGTTGTGTCTGGTGCTCTTCGCACCTGCACCGGCTGCCGCGCGCAGTGCATCGGATGGACAGGCCTGCCTGCGCTCCTCAGACCTGACCTGCGCGCAGGATGTCCGGGAGGAGCTGCTCCGGCGTGCTCCCGATGCGGCCGACACCCTGCGCCTCGTCGCTCAGACGGCGTTCCACGAGGGAGACTATGAGGCGGCCCTGGCGGCATGGCTGGTTCTCGAAGAGCGCGGTCTCGCTGAGGAGACCTACACCCCCTACGCCGCCACTGCGGCTGCTGCTACGGGGCTCATCGAGGCCCGAACCACCGGAGTGCTGCTCCGCCACGACACCGGCGTCGATCGCATCCTCGCTGAAGAGGGACTGGAGACGCTCGTTCAGGCGCGCTCGACCTACGATGCCCTGTTCGGTGGTGGCCCCGATCACGACATCGTCCTCGACATCTTCCCGACCGCCAGTCGGTTCACCGCTGCCAGCGGCCTGCCGCCGGAGGCGGTTCAGAACACCGGCGTCATCGCGCTGTCGAAGTGGAATCGGCTCCTGCTGACCAGTCCCCGAGCCCTGGCGCGGGGCTACAACTGGAAGGACACCATCAGCCACGAGTACATCCACCTCGTCGTCTCCTGGCGCAGCGGGGATCGGGTGCCGGTGTGGCTGCAGGAGGGGCTGGCGAAGCACCTGGAGGGAGACTGGCGCGGCGGACGGGCGGGCTACCTCTCGGTCCATCAGCAGTCCCTGCTCGCGGAGGCGCTGGGCACCGAGCAGTTTGTGCCCTTCGAGAAGTTTCGGCAGTCGATGGCCTACCTCGACAGCGGAGAGGAGGCCGCCCTGGCGTTTGCCCAGGTCGCGACCATGGTCCACTTCCTCCTGGAGCGTGGCACAGACGCCGTTCTGGTCGACCTGATGGACCGCATCCGATCGGGAGAGGCCTCCGAGGATGTGGTCGCCGACCTCGCTGGGTTTGAGGACTTTGAGGCCTTCCGAGAGGGCTGGAAGGACTTCATCGCACAGCTCCCGCTCATCGAGGAGCAGCTGGCGACCCTCCCGGTGGTGCTCGACGGCAGCGGCAGCGACTTCTCCAGCGATCCGCTGCTCTCCGCCCGGGCAGACCTCGCGAAGTTTGCTCGAATCGGCGATCTGCTCCGAGACGCTGGCCGCCCAGAGGCTGCCATCATTGAGTACGACAAGGCCGTCGATCCCGATGCCCCCCCCTCTCCGATGCTGCTCGCCCGCAAGGCGGTCTGCCTTGAGATGATGGGGGATGTGTCTGCCGCGCTGGCGGTCGCAGAAGAAGGCGTCACGCTGTACCCTGAGTTTCCGCTCCTTCAGGTCACCGTCGCTCAGCTTCGGGACACCAGCGGCCAGAAGCCCGCTGCAATCGAGGCCTGGAAGGCTGCCCACGATCTCAACCCGTTCAACCCGACTGTCCAGCGTGCGCTGCTGGAGGGGTACGAGTCCGTCGGCAAGACCGATCTCGCCGCCCGGCACGCCCGCTACGCCCGGATCCTGTCCACCGGCGGTGCGCTGGATTAGCAACACACGTCCCCCAGACCTTCACCCCCGGTCTCTGGAGCCCCTTTGCAAGACAACGCCGTGCAAGACGACGCCGCGCTCTTTGACGAGCTGCCGGTCATCCGCGAGCAACTCATGGCCGCCATCGGCCTGCGAATCGTTGGACAGGTCGACGTGATCGAGCAGATGCTCATCGCGCTGTTCGCACGCGGTCACTGCCTGTTCATTGGTGTCCCCGGCCTCGCCAAGACCCTCCTGGTCAGCTCGACAGCCTCTGCGCTGGGCCTGGACTCGGGCCGCGTTCAGTTCACTCCAGACCTCATGCCGGCGGACATCACCGGCACCGAGGTCCTCGAAGAAGATCGCGCCACAGGTCTCCGCACCATGCGGTTCATTCGCGGTCCGGTGTTCACCAACCTCCTGCTGGCAGACGAGATCAACCGGACCCCGCCCAAGACCCAGGCGGCCTTGCTCCAGGCGATGCAGGAGCGTCAGGTCACCGCAGCGGGCAAGACCTGGGACCTCGATGCCCCCTTCCAGGTGTTCGCCACCCAGAACCCCATCGAGCAGGAGGGAACCTACCCGCTGCCCGAGGCGGAGCTGGACCGGTTCATGTTCTCCATCCACGTTGACTATCCAACGGAGGAAGAGGAGATCGAGGTCGTCGAGCGCACCACGGTGGGGCGACAGGAAGAGATCACGGCAGTCCTCAGCCGGGAGAAGCTCCTCGCGCTCCAGGACGCCGTTCGACGGATGCCGTATCCCGATGATGTCAAGCGGTACGCGGTGCGGCTTGCCCGCGCCAGCCGACCCGGCCCCGATGCGCCGGACTTCATCAACCGCTATCTGCAGTGGGGAGCAGGGCCCCGTGCCAGCCAGTACCTGTTCCTCGGTGCTCGGGTTCGCGCGGCGCTGCATGGCCAGGACACCACCGACATCAAGGATGTCCAGGCGGTCGCGCGCGGAGTGCTCAGCCACCGGATGGTCCGCAACTTTCAGGCTGAGGCCGAGGGAATCCGCGCGCTGGACATCGTCGAGCGGCTGCTGGGTCAGGTCTCGACGAAGTGAGCAGCACGCCGCAGTGGGATCCGGCGGTCCTCGCCCGCCTCGGGCAGCTCCACCTGCGCGCGCGCGGGCTGGTGTCCGGGCTGACCCATGGACACCACAAGAGCCTCCGAGTCTCCCGAAATGTCGAGTTTGCCGACTACAAGGAGTACACCCCTGGAGACGACCTGCGGGATCTGGACTGGAAGGTCTACAGCCGCAATGACCGCATGGTGGTTCGTCGTCAGCAGTCGGAGGATGAGCTGAGCGTGGTGTTCATCCTGGATGCCTCGGCGGACATGTCTACTGGAGAAACGGGCCAGCATCCTGCACTGTCGGGCACCAAGCTCGGCACTGCGATCACGATGATCGCGACCATGGCCTACTACCTTCAGCACCGGGGAGAGCCGATCGGCCTCGCGGTCCTGGGCGGAGAGGGAGTCCTTCAGCCGTGGATCCCACCCCGACGTGGCGCCAACCACCTCGCCCAGATCTTCGCCAGCCTCGCCTCCGTCAAGCCTGGCGGCGCGGAGGTTCTCGCGGAAGGCTTCAGCCAGATTGGCACTCGGGTGCCGCGACGTGCAGCGGTGGTGGTCGTCTCAGATCTGATGGAGGAGCCGGAGTCCTGGGGGCCGCCGCTCTCTGCGATGCTCCGCCGCCAGGCTGATCTCCGCATTGCCCATGTCTATGACCGCAAGGAGTGGGAGATGGACTTCCGTTCTTCTGCTCGGTTCTTTTCTCCCGAGGGCGGCTCTCCGATGCCGATCGATCCGGACACGGTGCGCGAGGCGTTCTCCGAGATCGTCCAGGAGTACCTCGCGGAGGTTCGGCAGTGGCTCGGTCGCAGTCGGGCTCTGCACGTCCTTGCGGCGTCTGATGAGCCTCTCGAGGTTCCCATCGGGCGGCTGCTGTCCGGCGTCCTGAGCGGAGGATCCTGAGGTGTCACTGGCGCTGCTCACCCCGCTCGCGCTCGGACTGCTGGCGCTCCTGGTCGGACCGCTGCTGGTCCACCTCGTTCGCCAGCGACCGAACAACCAGCACGCCTTCGGCGCGATGCTCCTGCTGCGGCGGCTGGAGCGGAAGCTGCGCCGTCGACGGAAGCTTCAGGATCTCCTGCTGCTGCTCCTTCGCCTGCTGGCGGTCCTGCTGGTCGTGCTCGCGGCAGCCGGGCCAGAGCTTCGCTGGCCGGGAGAGCCGGAGGAGCTGGGGCAGGCGGGTGCGGTCGTGATCATTCTCGACGACAGCCTCTCCATGGATCAGGAGATCGACTGGGCGCTCACCGACGGTGCCATCGACAACCAGCGCCGTACCCTGTTCACCGAGGCCCGAAGCAGCGCCATCGAGCTGGTCAAGGGCCTCCCCGATGGGGTCCTCGTCGGTGCAGTGACCATCGGCGGCAGCGCCGAGGGGCTCGTCTCTACCCTCACCGCAGACCACGGAACCGTCTCTGCCGCGCTCGTCGAGGTTCGGCAGAGCCAGGGGCGCACGGATCTCAGCGGTGGGCTTCGGCTGGCTCGGCGCATGCTCGCAGGAAAGGGCGGCGAGGTCATCGTGCTCAACGACGAAGCGGGACCAGTCGCGGTCCCCGCTGCTCGCGAAGAGATTGCACTGCTGACCGCCCAGGGCGGTGCGCTTCGGCCCCGCCCGCTCTCCATCGCTCGTCCCGCCAACGTCAGCGTCCTCTCTGCGGTCTACGGGAATGGTCCCGAGGGGGGAAGCGTCACCATCGAGCTGATGAACTTCGGTGAGTCTGTTGTCGAGGTATCCTGCACAGTGCGGCTGCCAGACGGCGCGGAGATCACCACCTTCGTCGAGATCGATGCCGCTGCGACTGCTGAGGCCACTGTCACTGTGCCCCGGGTCGCAGACGGCGGCGTCGGCATCGTGGAGATCGATGACGGCAGCGTCGCTGTCGACGATGCGTTTGCCTTTCATCTCCCCCGGATCGGGGCCAGCCGGGTGCTCGTCGTCGACGGCGATCCCGGGCTGACCCCGACCGACTCAGAGGTCTACTTCTTGGAGCGTGCCCTGGCACCCTGGGGAACCGCCAGCGCTGCTCGGGGCGGCGTCCTGCCTGACGTGACCTCCTCCGCCGGCATCACCACCCTCGATCCCGAAGAGCACCGGGTGGTGTTTCTCTCCAACCTCGACGATCCGGCTGCCATTGCTGGACGGGTCGTGGACTTTGTGCGCCGAGGGGGAGGACTGGTCATCTCGATGGGCGACAACGTCACCGTCGATCGATACAACGCCGCGTTCGCCGATCTGCTGCCCGCGCCGCTGCGTCGGCCTCGTGCGCTGGCCAACTACGGCGAGCCGGGCATCCCGACAGCGCTCCCTGACACGGGGACCGAGCTGTTTCGACCATTCTCACGCGGCGGGCTCTCGGCGTTCTCCCGTGCGCGCTGGCAGCGCATCTTCACCCTGGAGCCCTACAACGAGACCGACACCGTCTCGACCCTGATGAGCCTGGAGGGCGGCGTGCCGCTGCTGGTGGAGCGCAAGGTCGGGCGTGGGCGGGTGCTGCTGATGACCGGAACCTTCGATCTGGGCTGGGGAAACCTCCCGCTCCAGGCGGTCTACATGCCCCTCATCCAGCGCCTGGTCGGCTACCTCGGCGGAGAGACCGGCGGAGGAGGGGAGCGGCTGAGCGGTGTGGTCGGTGACCCGGTGGTCATCCCGGTGCCAGACACCTCCATCGATCTCGACATCATCGGCCCAGCCGGTCCGGTCGCCGCTCACGTCTCCAGCAGCGGCGTGAGCTTCACCCCGGATCGCATCGGGGCCTACTCGGTTCAGACGCCGGGCGCTCCGCCCCTGGCTTGGGTGGCGGTCAACGTCGATCCTGTGGAGTCCGACGTCCGCCGGGGTCCCTCTCTCATTGAGACCGCTGCGGACGTGGCTCCGGAGCGCTTCTTGCACCGAAAGGCGCTCTCTCCCGGGCTGATCCTGGCCGCCCTCGGGCTGGCCCTCTTGCAGGCGGTCCTCGCCGTTCGACGCCGGAAGGCAGAGGCAGAAGATGTCCAGTGACCTCGTGATGATGGGCTGGTCCCGTCGCGCGCTCCTCAGCAGTGCCCTGGCCGCCCTGGCCACTCCCGGCCTCGGTCACGCACTTGGAGCGCCGAGCCAGATCGATGTCGCTGAGCTGATGCTCTCTGGTGGCACCCTCTCGCGTCCCGGTGCGTGGCAGCGCGTGCTGTTTGAGGTCATCCAGTCCACCAGCATCGAGGCCAATCCTCGAGCTGTGCAGCTCTCCCCGGAGGATCCGGAGCTGTTCGAGCACCCGTTCTGCGTGCTCATCGGCAACGGCGCACTGCCGGAGCTCTCTGATGCCGCAGCCGCGCAGATCCATCGCTACCTCTCCTACGGCGGCTTCCTGCTCATCGATGATGCCACCGCGACGCCAGGGGGAGAGTTTGAGCAGTCGGTCCGGCGCCTCTGTGCCCGGCTGTTCCCGACCCGTCCGCTCTCGCCGCTCCCCAACCAGCACTCGATCTTCCGAAGCTTCTTTCTGCTGGATGTACCGTACGGTCGAACCGCATCGCAGGACTTTCTGGAGGGCATCACTGTCGGCCCGATCACCCCGCTGGTCTACTGTGGAAACGACCTCTCCGGTGCACTGGACCGTGGGCCAGACGGCATGGACCGCTATCCGGTCGTGCCCAGCGGGGAGTGGCAGCGGCGAGAGGCCCTCAAGCTTGCGATCAACCTCGTGCTCTACTCCCTGACCTCCAACTACAAGCACGATCAGGCACACGTCGTTGAGCTGATGCGTGAGGGGAGGCTGGAGTAATGGAATTCCTCCTTGGCGGCGTGCTGTCTGACGGCGGACACCTCATCTGGAGCGCATCGACGGGGCAGATCGCCGCTGGTGTGGTCGTTGCTGTGCTCGCCTGGACAGCGGCGCTGATCACCGGCACCGGGACTCTCCAGCAGCGCCTCGGTGAGCTGAGCCTGTGGGCCGCTGCGCTGGCGGTCCTCGCTGCGGCGGTCGCAGAGCCGGTCTGGATCGAGGAGTCTGGTCGCGCTGAGGCCGGCCGCGTGGTCGTTCTCATCGACGGCAGCGCCTCGATGGATGTCCGTGAGGGCGGCACCCCCCGCAGCGATGGTGTCGCGCGTGCCTTAGAGGCGGTGCGCGCAGAAGCGGGTGGTGACGTGGAGGTGTTCACCTTCCACGAGGACGTTCAGGCTGGTCCTCCGGCGAGCTACACTGGGCGCGGCACTGACATCGGGGTTGCCCTCTCTGCGATCGCCGACCGGCACCTCGGCCAGCAGCTCCGAGGCGTGGTGCTGATCTCCGACGGTCTCGATCGCGGCCTCCTCCGTCGCGAGCTGAGCGAGGTTGATCCTGAGGACGCTGTGCGGATCGTTCCGACCCTTCCCGGACCGCTGACGGTCTACCAGGTTGGCTCCGCCGACAAGCTTCACGATGTCGCGATCACCGAAGTCATCACGGGCGGCTTTGCCTTCCTGCGCACACCGTTCACCCTCACCGCGAAGCTCCAGGGCCCCCCCGGCGCGACCCTGCCGGTGACCCTCAACCGAGAGGGGCGCCTGGTCTCCAGCCAGGAGGTCATCCTCGATGAGCAGGGTGCCGGTTCCCTCGACTTTAAGGTCACTCCAACCTCGGTTGGTCGCTTTGCTTGGGAACTCTCGGTTCCAATCGATTCCGAAGACGCTGTCCCAGGAAACAACACCTACCCCGTGGTTGTTCGGGTCGTCCGCGACCGCACCCGGGTCCTACAGGTCTCGGGAAGCCCGTCCTACGATCAGAAGTTCCTGCGCCTGTTTCTCAAGGAAGATCCGTCGGTCGATCTGGTCAGCTTCTTCATCCTGCGGACCCACGAGGACTTCGGCGCTGGCTGGGCCTCCGATGAGCTGTCCCTCATCACCTTCCCCTACCAGCGCCTGTTCTCCGAGGACCTCGGCACCTTCGACCTGGTGATCCTCCAGAACTTCAACTACAAGCCGTACTTTGACTGGGACTCACAGACGCTGCTGGAGAACATCGCCGGGTACGTCCGAGACGGCGGTGCCCTGGTCATGACGGGTGGTGACCGCAGCTTCGATCTCGGCGAGTACGGCAACACCCCGATTGCCTCTATCCTGCCGGTCAAGCTCGACGTCGCGGGCGCTCGGGTCGACGAGACGCCGTTCCGCCCCGGACTCACCACGGCTGGTGCCAACCACCCGATCACCCGCGTAGCCTCGACCATCGAGGAGTCTCAGGCTGCCTGGGAGCGGATGCCCGAAATGGACGGCTTCAACTTCACCGGAGGGCTGGTCCCGGGGGCTGCGGTCCTGCTCCAGCACCCCACCCGCACAGAAGCGGACGGGACTCGGGTTCCGATCATGGCAGTCCGTGAGGTCGAGCAGGGCCGGGTCATGACGCTGGGCGTGGACTCCTCCTGGCGGTGGTCGTTCTCTGAGGCGGGCTCTGGGCGCGGCAACCAGGTCTACCTGCGGTTCTGGAAGAACGCCCTGCGCTGGCTGGTCGCCGATCCAGAAGACCGCCGGGTGGTCGTGGTTCCCTCCCGAGAAAATGTCCTGCTGGGTGATGAGGTCCGGCTGACCGCCAAGGTCCGGAATTCTGGCTACGGTCCGGTCGAGGGGGCAACCATCACCGGGCTGCTCACCGCTCCTGACGGCAGCGCCACGTCCATCTCACTGGTCACCGGACCCACCGGAGAGGCCTCGACCTCTTTCACCCCCACCATCCAGGGTGCACACCGGGTGCTGGTACAGGCGGGGAGCGCTGCTGCCGATCAAGGCGAGACGGTGTTTGCGGTCAGCTCGCGAGATCCCGAGCTTCTCCAGATCGTTCCCGACAGCACCTTCCTCTCCACGCTCGCTGGAGCCTATGGCGAGCGCGGACGCTTTCATGCCACCCGTGCTGGAGAGCCCCTGCTCGATGAGGGGGCGGAGCGCCTGGTGCCTGATCGGCAGGAGCTGGTCCTCGCCAGTGCTCCGCTGGTTGCGCTGCTGTTCGGACTGCTGGCCACTGGTGCGTGGTGGATTCGCCGTCGGAGCGGCGGCCGGTAGCGGGAGCATGCCCGCTGGTGGTGCTCACATCGATCTCAGCGGGCGCTGCAGCGGCTGTGTTGCGGACCTCTGAGTCCGAGCGGAGCATCTGCGATGGAGGCTCATCGGTGGTTTGACCGTATGGATATAGTACGCCCGTTGTCGAATGGTATACCATGCCAGAGGAGCTACGCTCCGGCCTGCGAACATGGAGTACACCACTCCCATCTGCTGGTCAGACCGCCGGCCATCCCGGAGCCACACTCAAGAATGACAACGACGACGTCAGAAGTGTGGACTCGGGGGGACTCTGTGGGGGGGCTGTGAGCGGGAAGTTGCCCCGTCCAGATTCGTTCCGCAGCCCCATCGGCACAGGAAGCGTCATCGCCGGTCGGTACCGCATCATGCGAATGATTGCGCGCGGCGGAATGGGCGTGGTCTACCTCGCTGAGCACATTGAGCTTGGGCGGCTGGTCGCGCTGAAGATCCTCAAGCCCCAGCACGATCCCGACAACACCGGCGCCTTCCAGGAGCGGTTTACGCTCGAAGCCCGCACCCTCGGCAGCCTCGACCACCCCAACATCGTCACCCTGTTCGACTATGGGCGCACCGAGGACAGCCGGTACTTTCTGGCGCTGGAGTTCATCGACGGCCCCCGCTTTACCGACATCATTCGCGAGCGCTTCCTGGCCCCGGAGCGCGCGGTTCGGCTGCTGCTTCAGGTCTGTCGTGCCCTGCGCTACTCTCACCGTCGTGGCGTGATCCACCGTGACCTCAAGCCCAGCAACCTCCTCATTCAGACCGACGATGAGGGTCGAGAGAACGTCAAGGTCGTGGACTTTGGGCTGGTCAAGGTGCTGGAGGACGATCAGTCGCTCACCCAGGCGGGGCTCATCCTTGGCTCCCCACACTGCATGTCACCCGAGCAGGTCAAGGGCCTCTCCGTCGATGAGCGCACCGACATCTACGCCATCGGTGTCCTCCTCTTCCGTGCGGTGACGGGCTCCTGGCCGTTCCACGGCGAGAACAGCACCGCGACGATGATCGCCCACATCAACGAGCCGATTCCACGCTTTGCGGCAGCCGCTGATGAGCTGATGGTTCCGCCTGGGCTGGAGGCGGTCGTCCACCGCTGTCTGGAAAAGGAGCCAGAGAATCGGTACCCAGAGGTCGGCGCGTTGATGCAAGCGCTACAGCTCTGTCTCGGCATCTCCTCTGAAGAGTACCACTCCACCACTCAGCTCTCTGCGGCCTCACTCCACAGCCCGCACGCCGCCCCAAGCCCTGTGGAGGGTCGGCAAGGTCGCAGCAGCCGACCGATGCTGATTCTTGGCATGCTGGTGCTGATCATGCTGTTCGGCTTTGGTGGTTGGGGAATCCGTCAGATAATGCTGCCAGATGCCGACGCCACCACGGCGATGCCACAGGCACCAATACCCAAGGTTGCTCCTGTAATCGATGAGGGGGCTGTCCTGGGGGGGCCTCCAGAAGAGCGGATCGCGGAGGAGCCGGTCAAGGAGCCCGCATCGCCGGTTGTGACGACGGCGCGCCCGCCCACGATCGCGAAACCCACGCCTGAGCCAAGCACACCCAATGAGCAGGGTTCAGGCTCTGATTCCGTGAATACGCCCTCAGAAAAGCCCGAAGAGGATGACAGCATTCCAGATGGATACATGGGGTTGCCGGACGACTTTGACTTCTGAGGCGCCGGTCTCGGCGCCTGCCGTAGTACCCTGACCTCACCCCAGCACAGGACCACGTGGTCTGACGCGCAGGGAGTGGAGCTTGTATGAGGTTTCATTGCGGTCAGGTGCTTGCTCTCCTGGGGCTCCTGGGGCTGAGTGGTCTCGCCGCTGCTGCGCCACGAGATGATGCCAAGCGGCACTTTATTGCGGGGCTTCAGGCGGCCCAGGAGGCTCGCTACGCGGAGGCTCTGGATCACTTTCTCGCCGCTCAGAATGCCTACCCCCACCCAGCGACGCTCTACAACATCGCCCGGGCCTACACCGATCTGAAGGACTACGAGCAGGCGATCTACTACTATGAGCTGTATGGTGCCTCCGCAGGTCCAGAGAAGGCCGCAGAGGTTCAGCCGGTCATCGATGTACTTCGTGCACAGATGGGCGTCGCAGCTCCGGGCAGCACCGGAGCTTCCGGGGGCGGTGAGGGCAGCGCTGTCAGCACCATCACCAACCGCGACATCGCGGAGCTGAGGAGGCTGGCGAGCCAGTTCAACACCCTCGTCGAGGCGGTGTCTGAGCGAGAGGCCGTGGCGGCGAGGTCTACTGAGCCCGATGAGGTCACGACAGGTTCCGATGTCTCAGACATCGGCGGCGACTTCCTCTCTGATGCCTACGAGCGGGTCATCGTCACGGCCTCTCGGTATGGCCAGTCTCCCCTCGACTCGCCCTCGACCATCTCAGTCGTCTCCGGCCAAGACATTCGAATGTCCGGCGCCACCAACATTCCTGACCTCCTCCGGCGCGCGGTGGGTGTCGAGGTGATGAGCCTCTCCGGTGGTCAGTCAGACGTCTCCATTCGAGGGTTTAACCAAGAGATCTCGAATAAAGTCCTCATCCTCATTGATGGCCGCAGCGTCTACTGGGACATCCTCGCCACGCCGCTGTGGGGCACCCTGCCGATCTCACTGGTGGAGATTGACCGCATCGAGATCACCCGCGGTCCAGGCTCTGCGGTCTATGGTGCCAACGCGGTGACTGGTGTCGTCAACATCATCACCAAGCTGCCTGGCGAAGGAGAGAATCTTCTGGAGATCGCCGGCGGGCAGCCCGGCTACGGCCAGGGCACCATCATGACCACCGGCCGCAAGGAGAAGTCGTCCTATCGGGTCGCTGCTGGCTGGCACCAGACCGGTCGCTGGTCCACAATCGTTGATCCGGAGCTTCACAGCTCCACCATCGTGTTTGCAGACGACGACAACGAGTCTCTCAACATCCTCCGTGCCAACGCCCGGCTCGATCGCGCCTTTTTAGACAAGGGACTCATCTCCCTCTCTGGCGGCTACCTCACCGGGATGACCGAGTTCTACCCGTTCGGTGCGCTGGGCAACTACCTCATCAAGAACGTCCAGAGTGGCTATGGTCGGGTCGACCTCGCCTATGATCGCTTCCAGCTCAGGGTGTTCTACAACAAGCTGGGCGGAGACTCTGCGGACTGGAACAGCTACTCCGAGGACAAGCAGCTCGATACCCAGCCCGACTCCAACACCGTCGATCTTGAATTCACTGGACTGCAGGAGCTTGAGACTGGCTCGGTCAAGCACAAGATCAGCTACGGGCTCGGCCATCGGTTCAAGCAGGTCTACTGGAATTACCTTGGCTCTGAGGAGATCCCGATCACCGAGGATCACTACAGCGCCTTCCTTCAGGAAGATGCGCGCATCGATCGGCTGAGCCTCGTCGGTGCATTCCGGGTCGACCGTCACCCCCTCGTCGACCTCGCCAAGACGATCTCTCCGCGTGCTGCTGCGGTCTTCCGAGCCACAGACACCACCAGCGTTCGGCTGACCGGTGGAACATCCTTCCGCAGCCCGGCGCTCATCGAGAGCTACACCCAGCTCAACCAGCCCAATGCCAACGAGGCCGACGGCATCTTCTTGACCACCTACGGCAACGAGGATCTCGTCCCAGAGCGCATCTTGACCGGTGAGGTTGGGGTCCGGGATGAGTCCTCGAACATCCACACGGCCGATGTCACGGCCTACGTCAACCGGGTCACAGACATCATCGGTCTCAGCGATGTCCAGCCGTCGCTGGAGTTCTACAACGATGAGGTCAACGGCTTCCGGGTCGGGACGTCAGGCTTCATCAACCTCGACTCGGTCTACTACGGCTACGGCCTGGAGATGGATGCCCACCTGTTCCCAGTCAACGGCCTCGACGTCCACGCCAACCTCCACCTCCAGAGCGTCATCGAGGACACCGGCACTGTGCGGATCAATAACGAGGACGCCTCTGCGGTGAAGGTCAACATGGACGTTGCCTACGCCAGTCCCTGGCGGCTCGACATCTCCGGCGGCTTTCACTACCTCTCCGCGCAGGAGTGGCGCCTTCGCGAATTCGATGAGAATGGTCTCGTGCAGATCCAGACCACCGGCGTTCCCGCGCGATTCATTCCGACCGCGCGGATCGCAGTCCGTCCACTACAAGACGACTCCCTTGAAGCCTCTGCGACCATCTGGAACCCAGCCGGGCTCACCGAGGATGGTCGCTTCCGCGAGCACCCCAAGGGACAGCTCGTCGGCGGCCGTCTCTATGGCTCTCTCACCTACCGCTTTTAGGAGCACCCATGATGCTCTCTCTGATCTTCGCTGGGTGTGCCTACGAGGCACCAGTCGACCCAGATGCGCCGGCGGTCCTCAACGCGATCACCGGGACGGTTGTGGTCTCTGGTGCAGACGCGGCCTCGGACATGATCATCCTGCTGTTTGATGCCAGTGATCCCGGTCCGCCGGTTGGTACGGGCTCTCCAGTCAGCTTCTCCACGATCCCTGCGGAGGACTTCTCTGGCGGAAGCGGCCTGCTGTCGGCTCCGTATGTCATGACTGAGATCCCGGACGGCGAGTGGCTGCTGCTCGGATTGATGGATGTCGATGCTGACTTTCACCCGCTCCTGTCCTCCAACGCTGGCGGCACCTGCGGCGATCTTGCAGGGACCTACCCGGTCTCTGCCACAGCGCTGTCCAGCGCCACCGTCAGCGTTGCTGGTGGGCAGCTCATCGAGGGGGTGTCGGTCGTGGTCGCCGCAGAGTATCCCACCGAACGCCCTGCATTTACGTTCGTCGAGGGCGCGGATTATCTCGACCAGACCAACCCGGCGGCGACCTTCTCGATCGCCCCCGCAGGCATTCACTCTGAGCTGGTCCAGCTGGCCGATCCGGGGGAGGAGTGTGGGGTGATGCTGATCACGGAGCTTGTCGATGCCGACGGCGACGGCGTGCCCGATCCCCATCCGATCTATGGTGGGCTGTCCGACCTTGCGTTTGATGCCTGGCCGAAGGTCTACATTCGCTACTCTGAGGCCCTCAACGGAGTGACGCTGGAGGACGGGGAGTACTACGCTGGCGAGGTCCTGGTCTCGCCGTTCATGTCCTCGACCCTCGGCGGATCCCTCACGCCAGGGCTCCCCACACCGGTCGAGACGCTCGACCTGCTGTTCCCCGGTGCGGTGGGGCACTACTCCCCGGACGGAACCGTCGAGACGGTCTATGCCCCGGATGTCCCGACCGGCGCCTGGGAGGTCACTGTTGTGCTCTCGACCGGTCAGACCTGGACCCTTCCCAACGAGACCGCAGTCTACCCCGCCACCGACGGCAGCTTCGACCCGAGTCTCCAAGGCATGACGCTCACCATCCTGTCGCGGTGAGCGTCGAGGGCGCGGTGCCTTAGCGGAAGCTCAGCATCTCGACGTCAAAGACCAGCGTCCCCTGTGGGCGACCGGGCATGTTGTTGTAGGCCAGCTCCTTTGGGATCCAGAACCGATACTTTGCACCCTGGGTCATCAGCTGTAGACCCTCGGTCCAGCCGGGGATGACCCGGTTGAGCGGAAAGGAGGACGGCGCGCCTCGGGGGATGGAGCTGTCGAAGCACTCGCCGTCGGTGGTCCAGCCGGTGTAGTGGACCGTGACTGCGCTGCGGGCGGTGGGGTTTCTGCTCCCCTTACCCTCCTCGATTACGAGGTATCGAAGACCTGTAGCGGTCTTGCGGGCTTCGGGGGGCGGGCTCTTGACATTGGACGGAGCCGGAGGCGGAACGCGAACCTCAGCGACTGCGATCAGCTCGACATCAAAGACCAGCATCCCGTGGGGGCGACCGGGCTGGCCGCGGTAGGCGAGGCTCATCGGGATCCAGAACCGTGCGGTCTGTCCCTCACCGATGAGCTGTAGGCCCTCTGTCCAGCCTGCGATGACGCCATTGAGCGGAAACGAGGCGGGCTGGCCACGGACCTTGGAGCTGTCGAACATCTTTCCGTCGGTGGTCCAGCCGCTGTAGTGGACGGTCACCCGGTCGGTCGGGCCCGGCATCTTGCCGCCGGTCTCGCCGCTGAGGACTCGGTACGCCAGTCCACTGGACGTCTTCTTCGCATCTGCCGGCGGGGCGGCAACATCGGGGGGTGCAGGGATCATGATCACCTCTGGTTTTTGGGGTGACACACTCTATCAGGCCCGCCCGGAGTGCTGCCCCTCATCCCGCACGATGGACACCGTCTCACACGTGGCGGATGGATCACTGGCGTCAGAAGGTCTCACCCGACAGTCGGCCGTCCTGAAGGCCGTAATGCTGCACACGCTGCGTATGTGGCGTGTTGTCAGGCATGCGTGTGCCCGCGCGGTCGGTGATTCTTGGTGTGTACGCTCGCTGCTCTGGTGAGGAGCCTAGAAAGAAGAACCGGTGCGGGCTTGAGCGGAATGAAGAACCCGATACTGTCCACTTGGTGTCGTTTGTCCGACTCTAAACGTAGAGCAGTGCGTGTCCGCTGTGATGGTGGCTGGAGGAGCGGGGATGGTGTTCAGTGTGCTGGTGTCGATGGCGGCTGCAAAAAGTACAATCCCCATGACCTGTGAGGCCGTGTTTATTGGGACGTCTGGAGAGTGCACCCTTGAGGGGCTGTGGATGGCCTCGGGCACCGCATCGAGCGAGGCGGAGGCCCAAAAGCGTTCGCGCAGTCGGCTCTCGGAGGGCATTGAGCTGGCGCTCCAGGCCCGCTCGATCCAGCTCGCGGGCACCCTCGCCGCTGCAGTGGTGGAGCAGCAGCGCGCGATCTGTCCCGCCGCTGTGGTGGAGCAGGCCCGGATCAGCTGCTTCCCCAGCCAGGAACTGACAGAGCCCAAGACCTGCTTTGCTGATCTTCCCGTCGAGGAGTGTCCGGCCGTTCCGGCGGTGGTCCTGGAGGGCATCGGCTTCAAGGTCATGGAGAAGTCGCGGCAGCAGCTCTGTGAAGACGTCGACGATGCCCTTGAGGCTGCCGAGCTCTCTCAGGCGGAGCAGCTCTCTTGCCGCTCCCGCTGCCTGGTCGAGTCTCGGGTTCGCTGTCGCTGAGGCTTCTCCAGCATGCTGGAGCCCCCGTGTCAGCGGAGGCCCCAGTCCGCTTCCGATCAGGCGATGTCGAAGCGGGCGAATTCCATGGTGAACTGACCGCGGCCCCGGGTCATCGAGCGAAGCTTGGTGGTGTAGCCGAGCAGCTCGTTGAGCGGGCACTCTGCGTGAATGGTCGAGACCTCCATCTCGGATTCCTGGCCGGTGATGCTTGCCCCGCGGGACTGAAGATCGCCCAGCACAGAACCCATCGACTCATCGGGGACCACGACCTCGACCCGCATCAGCGGACGGAGCATGCGGCCGCCGGCATCGACGAGGGCACGATGGACCGCCTGAGAGACCGCGATTCGGAGGGCCTGCGGGCTGGATGCATCCTCGAAGATCTCGACCTCGGTGAGGTGGACCTCGACATCCTGCAGCGGCGCACCCTCGCTGGGGCCACCGACCAGGGAGTCTGAGACCCCCAGTCGCATCGCCTCGCGCTGTGCATCGTTGACGCTGACCCCCTCCGGCAGGATGACTGGATCCGCAGTGAACGTGATCCCGGTGTCTCGGGGGAGGGGGCTGGCGGTGACCACGGCGCGGGCCTTGAGGGTGACCTCCTTCTCGCCGAGCTTGAGCAGACGGTCCAGACGCACCTCTCCGCGACCGTCTCCAGCGATGGTCTCGCGAGAGACCACCCGAGGCTTGCCGGCGCGCAGCTTGAGGTTGTTCTCGCGGACCAGGCGCTCGAAGATGATCTGAAGGTGAAGCTCACCCATTCCCGACAGGATTCGCTGTCCGGTCTCGGGGTCCTCTTCGAAGCGAAGCGTGGGGTCCTCCTCGCAGACCTTGCGCAGCGCCTCCAGCATCTTTGCTTCATCCCGAGAGGACTCCGGCTCGATCGCCAGCCCCAGGACCGGCTCTCTGGCGTCGATGGACTCCAGGAAGAGCTCCTCGCCGACCGCGCAGAGGGTGTCGCCAGTGGTGGCGTGACGCAGGCCGGCGAGCACGACGATCTGTCCAGCGACTGCGGCGTCGATGCGCTTCTTGCTGCTGGAGTTGATGTCGAAGACCCGCGCGACACGCTCCTCCTTGTCCTTGCCGGCAAGGGAGACCTTCATGCTCGGCTTCAGGGTGCCTCGGTAGACGCGTACGAAGACGTGGCGGCGCCCGTCGAACATCTGGACCTTGAACGCCAGGGCGACCAGGGGCTCGTCCTTCTCCATCTCGACGAAGGTCTCCTCGCCGTTCAGGTCGGTGGCGATGGTCGCCGGACGCTCCAGGGGCGCCGGCAGCAGCTTGAGCACGCCGTCAAGGAGGGGCTGGACGCCCCAGTTCCGCAGTGCACTTCCGCCGAACACTGGGTTGATATTTCCCTCCAGCGTGGCCTTCTTCAGCGCAGCCCAGAGCGCATCCGGGGCAATGTGTTCCTCCTCCATCACCGCATCCTCGAGGTCGGGATTCGCCTCGGCGGCCGCGAGCAGCATGGTCTCGCGGTAGGTGGTGAACTCGTCCATGTGCGATGCCGGAATCTCCTCGACGGAGACGACCTCGCCGTTGTCCCCAGAGAATCGGATCAGCTTCTCGTTGATCAGATCGAGCACCACGTTGCCGTCGGCGACCGGAACACAGACCGGGATCGGGTTGCCCTTGAGCTTGCGGCTGAGGCTGTCCATGCAGCGCTCCAGGCTCGCACCAGGACGATCCATCTTGTTGATGAAGATGAGCCGGGGGATGTCGAACTTGTTGGCCTGGCGCCAGACCGTCTCGGTCTGCGGCTCGACACCACGCACGCCGTCCATCACGATGACTGCGCCGTCGAGGACACGCATCGCGCGCTCGACCTCGATGGTGAAGTCGACGTGTCCGGGAGTATCGACGACCTGGATGAGGTGGTCACGCCACGGACAGCGGGTGACTGCGGTGGTGATGGTGATCCCGTGCTCCTGCTCTTCAGGCTGCCAGTCCATGTGCGCGGAGCCGTCGTGGACCTCTCCGATGCGGTGGTTGGCGCCGGTGTAGAACAGGATGCGCTCGGTGAGGGTGGTCTTGCCGGCGTCGATGTGTGCAGCGATGCCGATGTTGCGGACAACATCAAGGTTAAATTTAGACACGCGTGCCTCCATGGGGGGCGTGGGTGAAGTCTCTGGTGCAGCGTCGACACGATCCTCGCGGGACCGGATGCTGCGGGAGGGGGGACTGAGCTGGGGAATCGAATGAGCGACCGCTCTAAGAGCGGTGGTGGTTGTCCTTCATGGCGCTCATGACGTCCTCCGATCGATCAGACCTGACCGTTGGTATCCAGATCCGTCCGTGAAATCAATGCCTCATCGGGCCAGCTCGGCGTCTCCGATCAGCGCACCCTCACCCTCGGGGACCATGAACGCACACTCACCGTCCATCTGACGACCCGACTTCTCGGCATCGATCTCCAGGACGTAGTCCCCACGCTCGCTGAGGAAGCTGCTCTGGAGGAAGACGTAGCGGCCGGTGTGGCTGCCGATGAGATCGCTGGTGCGCCCGGCCCCCGTCCAGTCCGCGATGGTCATTCGCCCCTCGACGTTGCGACCATTGTCGGTCCAGATCTCAGCGGAGACCTCCATCTCTGCGGGGTAGCCGCCGGCCGGAGAGAAGGAGCAGACCCCGACCCAGTCACCAGCAACGCTTGCAGAGCATCCGGTCAGCATGAGCCATGCCAGCAGCACCATTCTTTCCATCGCGCAGGACCTCCCTTGACTCAGGATATACCCCCAAACGATGACTGTCCGTACCCTGTTCGTCGGTGATGTCCACGGCTGCTCCGCGGAGCTGGCGTCTCTGCTGGCGCTGGCTCGCCCCTCTCGGGTTGTGCTCGTCGGCGATCTGTTCACCAAGGGACCAGATCCCGATGGGGTCTGGAAGCTCATCGTGCAGCACGGCGCTGAGGCGGTGCTGGGCAACCACGACGACCTCGTGCTCCGTCGGTGGCACCGGCATCGAAAGCTGCTGGCACCGGAAGCCGCAGTCGAGTGGCTTGAGAGGTGTCCGCTGTCTCTGGCCGGGCCGGGCTGGCTGTGTGTCCACGCGGGAATCCATCCGACCGGCGGACTCGCGGAGACGACCCGGCATACTGCGCTCACCGTCCGACGCTGGCCGGATGACAGCCACTCCGACAACCCGTTCTGGTGGGAGGACTACACCGGCGCGCCGATGGTGATCTACGGCCACGATGCCCGGCGGGGACTGGTCGACCGGCGGCCGCACTCCCTGGGGCTGGACACCGGCTGCGTGTATGGTGGTCAGCTGACGGGCTATCTGCTGGAGGAGGATGTCTTGCTCCACATCGCAGCGGAAGCGGCTTATTGCCCGGTCAGTGCCCCGGCGACGCGCCAGCCCAGCGCATAGGCGGTCAGGATCGGTGGCACCGCAGTGGCCTCTGGGAGCAGCGCGGTGTCTGCGGCGTGCAGTCCGGTGATGCCGTCGATCTCACCATGCTCATCCGACACTGCCGCGAGCCCACCGCCGGGCCAGCGAGAGATGAGCGGATCCTCCGGACTGGGTAGGGCCGTACGGAGCAGCTCGGCGTCTGCCAGGGTGTTGAGGATGGCCGGCTCTGCCCAGGGAATGACCACCCGCCGGGCTCCCGCTGCGAGCCACAGTCGGGCGGCCTCGGTCACGCCTTTCGCAAGCGCAGCTCTCGCGGATGCCGAGACCGCGTAGTCCACCTGCGGGCGTCCTCGATGGCTTCGGACCCGCCCGACAGCGCTGTCTGCGACCGCGACCTCACACAGCGCCAGGGACCGCATGCGTCCCAGCAGGTGAGCACGCGCCTCGGTGCTGCCGGGCAGCCATCCGGCGAGAGTCGCGGGGTGAGTGGAGGACGGACTCAGCCAGATGCCGTCGTCTACAAACTGCACACATGCCACGCTCCGGGGAATCCCCTCCCAGCCGACGACCGGTGCTGGAAACAGGCCGAGGACACGTGCTGTGGGGTGGAAGAACAGCCCGTGTCCAGCCCCACGGCTCACCCCGGTGGCCAGCATGGACGACATCACCGCACCGGCTGCGAGGATGACTCGATCAGCCTTGATGGAGAATTGACGCCCATCGGCGATCCCCTCGACGCCCTGAATTCGACGCTTTCGGACCTGCAGACCGGTGACCTTCGCGCCCTGGATGAGGTGGGCACCGTGCTGCTGTGCCTCGTGGAGCAGGCGACCGGCATCGACTCGGGCCTGCCGTGCACAGCCCAGTGCGCAGAAGCCAGCCCCGACGCAGGAGTCACGGTTGTCCCGAAGTCGACGCATTCGGTAGGAGAGCGCCCGGCCGCCTTGAAGAAAGAGGGTGTTGAGGCGGCTGAGGTCGGACCGCGGAATGTCTCGCACGGAGAGGAGAGCCTCGACGTCGTCATAAGCCTTGATCAGCGCGCTGCTTCCCCAGCGCCTCAGGGTGGCCTCAGGGATTCGCTGGCAGACGCCCAGCGACATCGTGCTGCCGCCGCCTGGTCCTGTGCCGGACTCCAGCATCAGGCCGGGGGCGATGGTCGCGGTCGTGCCGCCGAGCCTGAGCTGCGGCAGCATCTCTGCCTCTCGGTCGGTCAGCGCGTGTGGTGCGTGTCCACGCTCCAGGATGACGACTCCTGCACCGGCTCGTGACAGTCGCCAGGCCGCGGTCGAGCCTGAGGGGCCTGCGCCGACGATGACGACTTCTGCCCGGACGGGCGGTCTCACGGCGTCGGCCCCGCATAGCCGAGCTCTGCGAGCAGGTTGGGGTGGCCGTAGCAGGCCAGCGCACACAGCTCCTGGAGGCGAGCCAGGGCAGGAGCACGCGCGGTGCTCCGTAGGTGCTGGAGCGCAAGCCGCACCTCTGCGCGCGCTCCGGAGGAGAGGCGGGCACCGATGAGCAGCGCGACACCCAGATCCAGTGCGCGCAGGTCACCCCTCAGCTGGAGACGGCGGCCAAGCGGGAGTGCGTCGAGCCGGGCCTCGGCGGCCTGTCCAAGCTGGAGTGTGTCGACGATGGTCTCGTCGTTCAGAAAGAACAGTCCCTGACACAGCGCCGCGAGCAGGACCGCCTCGGGAGTGAGGCGGGGAAGGAGCAGCCCGAGGGCGCCGGCAGGAAGCACCAGGAGGAGCGCGCGTCGGGGCAAAACAAAAGGACGCGGCCAATTGGCCGCGTCCTGATGGTGTTGGCGTTCGCCAGTCAGCTTACTCGCCGCTGGTGAAGGCGCCGGTGATGGTGCTCAGGAATCCGGTCGCGGTCGCAGTGGTGTTGGTCACGCGGTCGGGGGTCTGGCCAGTGGCCTTGACGTTGTTCTTGACGGTCTTGACGGCCGGCATGATCTCCTTGGCGGAGAGACCTGCATCCTTGAGTGCTGCGGGGGCCTCACCAGGCATCGACTTGGAAGCGTCGATGAGGGCAGTGACCTTGGCGGGCAGCTCGGTGAGACCATCAACGACGGTCTGGATGTCAGCCATGGCGCTCTTGATGCCGTCGACACCGGCGGTGACGTTCTCGGGAGCCTCGGGGTTCACGGAGAAGTTCGGAGTGGTTCCGTCCATCTCGAAGGTGACCATGTCGCCAGCGCTGGCCGTGAACTCGGAGAGTGCGTCAGCAAGGGGGGTGCCCTCAGCAGCGCCCAGAGCGGTGAGGAGGTTGGTCTCGGCGGAGAGGATGGTGGCGTCGGCCTCATCCAGGGTGGTGTGGATGTCCTTGACCTGGCTGAAGACGTCGTCGAAAGCAGAGACACCGGTCTCGCCGATCTCGACCATCTCAGCAGCAGCGTCTTCGCTGGAGTCGCTCTTCTTCTTCTTCTTGCCGGCCTCGGCATCGGAGGTGCCAACGGTGAAGATGAGTGCTGCGGAAAGGAGGAACGCGGAGGCGTTACGAAGGTTCATTGGAATCTCCATGATTCATTGGAAGTGACAGGGGACGGGGAGTGATAGACCGAAGTGCTCATTGAGTCAAGCCTTTTCGATTGTCTCGTCCGGTTCGGCTAACCCCACTTACCGTCGTCTTCTTCCCTCGACAACCTTCACCAATCCTACAACGCTCCAGAATTGTTCACGGAGCGCGACCAAGAATCTCAGCCGGCGCCACAAGTGGCAACAAGCACGGTGATGTTGTCGCCACCACCGCCAGAGTTTGCACATCCAACAAGCACTCTGGCGGCTGCATCGGGACCGCTCTCGGATACCGCAGCCTCGATGAGGCGCGCCAGGGACGCATGCGAGTCTGCGGCATAGTCATTGAGGCCGTCAGAGCAGAGCAGAAGGCTCTCTCCAGGTAGCATCCGGACTGTTCGGAGCACCGCAGGAATCGGAGCGGGCTCTCCATAGATGTCAAAGTGGCCGGCATATCCAACCAGGGCATGTCCCTCGCTTTGCAGCGCAATGGGAGCATCGGTTTGCCAGGATCGCAGCCACTCTCCACGGAGGTTCTGATCGCCTGTCAGCAGGCCGACACCGCTGTCGCAGATGAGGTAAGCCCGAGAGTCTCCGAGCGTCGCGAGGTGGACATCGTTGCCCGCGAGCACCGCGAGCACCGCTGTGGTTCCCATCGGAATGTGCTGGCCGAGGCTTCCCTCTGTCAGCCGAAGGGTTCCGCTGCAGATGGTGTTGTTTGCGACCGCGAGGGCCTCGCGGATGAAGGACTGAATTTGGCTGCCTGAGGCGGTCTGCAGTGCTTCCTTCTCACGCTCCCACAGCGAGGCGATGACCTGAACGAGGAGGGCGCTGGCGAGGTTTCCGCTGCCGGCCGTGGAGACCGAGATGCCATCTGCGACCAGCAGGAGAGAGACCGCTCCGGCGGACTGGTAGAACAGGTGATCCTGGTTGGTCTGACCCAGCCGAGACTTGTACAGTCCGATGTGGGTGTCGTGTCCCAGGCTCCAGCGGGTGTGCTCCGCAGCGGGTGCAGACGCACGCACGGTGTGGCTCGCCTCTGCGCGGACCAGCTGTAGCCATAGGGCAGTGGCGTTGCTCGGACGGTGCTTCAGGGCTGGTGCGATGGCGTCGGAGAGGACGGCGGCAAGGTCTGGCGGAAAGTCTGGACAGACGAGGCTGATGTGGCTGAGGAGCTGCTCGTCTGTCAGGACCCTTGGCCCGCCCGGGAGCTGGCGGAGCGGAGCCTCTAGCAGCAGGCGTCCGACGGCACGGACGTCCTCCAGAGCCGAGCCATGTGGGTTGACTGGACCGAGGCACAGCGCGCCAGTGTCATCTCGGAACAGCCCGTCGAGGCCGCCGAATTGTCTACGCGCATGGCGCGGTGCGAGGAGACGAGCGAGGACGATGCCCAGCGGGATCAGCTCTGCTGACGACAGCGGGCGTGCCCAGAGAGACTGCTCATCCATGTCCGGCTCCTTAACTGTGGGGTACCCAGCTTTGGGGGACCCATCGCTCCGGTCGCAATCCGGCTGACATCCCTACCATGAATTCCTGCCAGAAGTGAGTTGGGTTCGACGGCGCTGCACCGCATGAGGTGGGGCCTCTGCTTCCGCTTCGGTTTCCCTTTCCGTTGCGATCAGATACATCTGGTATGTGATCCGCTTTCTCCTTCTGCTCCTGTCCAGCGTGCTGCTCACCAAAGCAGACCGTGATGTGGGCGTGGCTCTGGTCGAGCGGGTCGCGCAGTGGAGCGAGGCTTCCGGAGGCGACTGCTGTCCCGCCTCAGCCGCGCAAGCTGAAGACGCGGAAGATGCGGAAGACTGCTGCGATGATGACTTCGGGATGTGCAGCATCGGCGGCGTGGCGATTTTGCCTCCCGTGTTGCTGCTCGTTCAGGAAGTTCGCGTCGTCGTCCTCGCTGAAGAGAAGCTCCTTCCCCTCGAACTGCTCCATCCCCGGGCAAACGGACCGCCGCTGTTTCGGCCCCCCATCTCCTGACCGCCATACCGTCACACCTCACTGTGAGGTGTCGTCTAGTCTGCTAGTCTGCGTCCCATGTCAGGAGATCCCGATGTCTGCGTTTGTTTCACTCATTCTATGCGTTGTTGCGTGCAACAACAGCACCCCCGAGCCAGCCCCTGAGGTCGCTCTCCCGAGCGTGCATGCTGTCGCTGGGGTTGTCTCGGGATCCCATGCGGACTGGTGCGGCGAGCACGCCGTCCCAGAGTCGCGGTGCACCCGATGTGATTCTTCACTGGTGCCGGCCTTTCAGGTCACTGGCGATTGGTGCGGTGAGCATGCTGTTCCGGAGTCGCAGTGCCTCCAGTGCAGCCCAGAGCTGAAGATCGAGCGGCCCCCGAAGGAAAGCTGACGTGCGTCGGACTCTCCAGAGGCTCTGCTTCCTGGGGATCGGACTGCTGACCGGCTGCGTGGACGTGTCTTCTCCCTCCGGAGCAGATCGGCCCGTGCGTGCTGCTGCGGACGATCCCGACCTGTGCGACGAGCATGGTGTCCTTGAGGCGGTCTGCCCTCAGTGCAATCCCCGCCTGGTTCCCGTTTTTCAGTCGAGCGGAGACTGGTGTGATGAGCACGGGTTTCCGGAGTCGTTCTGCCCCAGCTGTGCTCCAGAGCAGGGCGGTAGACCGATCATTCAGCCCACAGCAACCGACGGCGCTCCAGCGGACGGTACCCGGGTTCGCTTTCGGACCCGGAAGACTGCGGAGCAGGCTGGACTGGCGGTCGCCATCGCTGAAGAGACCGACTGGGTTGATGGAACCCATGCTGTCGCGCGCATTACCTGGGATGCTACCCGTGTGGCTGCAGTAAGCGCCCGAGCACCGGGGGTGGTCAGCGCCATCCGAGCTGAGGTCGGTGACTCGGTAGGACGCGGCCAGGTTCTCGCGGAGGTGCGCAGCGCACATGTCGCCGGAGATCGCTCTCGGCTCATCGCAGCCACCCAGATCCGAGACGTCGCTGCCGCTGAGGTCGAGCGCCAGCGAACGCTGCTTGCCGGTGGAGTCTCCTCTCAGCGTGAGCTGCTCGCGTCGGAGCAGGCGCTCTCCTCCGCTGAGGCGGTGCTGGTGGCTGTGGCGGCAGAGGTGGCGCTGGTTGGTGCCGGGAGCGGAGACCGCACCCAGCTGACCACCCCGCTTGCTGGGACGGTCATCGCACGACATGTGCGCGTCGGACAGGCCGTTGACGGCCTTCAGCCCCTGTTCGAGGTCGTCGATCCCCAGGTAATGTGGGCAGAGCTGGACATCTCAGAGCGAGACCTTGTCGGGGTGGCGCTGGGACAGGAGGTGCGGATTCAGCTCGACGCCCTTCCCGATGCCCTGCTCACCGGTCACATCTCAGCCCTCTCGCCGATGGTCGCCCCAGAGACCCGGACGGTACTGGCGCGTGTCGAGCTCGACAACACGGCGGGACTGCTTCGCGCCAACCTCTACGGCACAGCAACCATACTCGGGGCCTCCTCGACCGCTGCGGTGGTGGTTCCTGGTGCCGCGATCCAGCGCGCCGGAGCTGTACACCTCGTCTTTGTTCAGCAGCAGGTCGACACCTTCGTCGCTCGGCGTGTGCGTGTGCTTGCTCGCCAGGGAGAGAAGGTGCGGATCGTCGGAGGTGTCTCTGCCGGTGATCAGGTGGTGACCACTGGCAGCTTCCTCCTCAAGACGGAGACCCTCAAGGACAGCATTGGGGCTGGCTGCTGTGATGTGGAGTAGCCATGCTCTTTGATCGCACCATCCGCTGGTCGCTGGCGCACCGTGGCGTCGTCTGCGTCGCCTGGCTCGTCCTGGCGGTCATCGGCATCATCTCATTTCTGCGCCTGCCCCTCGATGCCTTTCCCGACACCACGCCGGTACAGGTCCAGATCAACACCACCGCAGCCGCGCTCTCTCCCGAAGAGATCGAGCGGCAGATCACCTGGCCAGTCGAGCAGGCGCTCTCTGGTCTTCCCGAGCTTGCAGAGGTGCGCTCCCTGTCGCGCTTCGGAATCTCTCAGGTCACGCTGGTCTTCGACGACGACGCCAGCATCTGGCGGTCACGCCAGGTGGTCGCTGAGCGGCTGAGCACCGTCGCGCTCCCAGAGGGAGTCGAGCGACCTCAGCTTGGACCGCTCGCGACCGGACTGGGAGAGGTCTTTCACTACTTGGTCCAGGGGGAGGGGCACAGCCTCGACGCGCTTCGGGCGGCTCAGGACTGGATCTTGGCCCCTCAGCTTCGGGCGGTCCCAGGTGTTGCGGAGGTGAATTCCTGGGGTGGCGATGAGCGCCGGATCGAGGTGCTCGTCTCTCCGGAGACCCTCGTCCGCTATGGACTCACGCTGGACGATCTCGTGAGTGCGCTCTCTACAGACAACCGCAATGTTGGAGGGGGAAGCATCGATCGGGCCGGAGAGAGCACCCTGGTTCAGGGCGTCGGGCGGTTCGCGACCCTCGACGATGTCCGGCAGGTGGTCGTGACCGCTCGGGAGGGGGTGCCGGTCGTCATCGGCGATCTCGCCGAGGTCCAGCGTGGGCGAGAGATACGCCGCGGCGCGGTGACTGCTGGTGGAGAGGGAGAGACCGTCTTGGGGCTCGGCTTCATGCTGCTGGGTGAGAACAGCGCGGTGGTCACCGAGCGTCTCGAGCTGCGGCTGAACGAGGCTGCCGCCGCGCTCCCGGATGGAATCACTGCGACCCCGGTCTACCAGCGGACCTGGCTGATCGAGCAGGTCCTCGACACCGTTCGCGAGAACCTCTTTGAGGGGGCGCTGCTGGTCATCGCGGTCCTGTTCGCGTTTCTCGGGAGCTGGCGTGCAGGGCTGGTCGTCGCCACGACGATCCCGCTTTCGATGGCGTTCGCGTCGAGCTTTATGCTGCAGTTTGGGATCGCCGGTAGCCTCATGAGCCTCGGCGCCATCGACTTCGGACTCGTGGTGGACAGCTCGATTGTTCAGGTCGAGAACGCGATCCGACGCCTGGGGGAGCGCCCCGACGATGATCGACTGACGGTGGTCGGTGATGCGGCCCTTGAGGTTCGAAAGCCGACCATGTTCGGCGAGCTGATCATTCTCGTGGTGTACCTGCCTGTGCTCGCGCTGGAGGGCACCGAGGGGCAGCTGTTCCGGCCGATGGCGCTGACGGTCATCTTCGCCCTGATCGGCTCAATGCTCGCCTCGCTGACCCTCGTCCCGGTCCTTACCAGCCTCCTGATCCGAAGCCGTGGTCACCGGGAGGTCGCCCTCGTCCGGCTGTCGACCCGGCTGTACCGTCCGCTGCTTCGCTTCGCGCTGGATGCGCCGGGCATCGTGCTCGCTGTCGCCCTGCTGCTCATGCTCAACGCCGGGTTCCTCGCCACGCGCCTCGGCACGGCGTTCATTCCCCGCCTCTCTGAGGGCGCGGTCGTCATCAACACTGTGCGCCTCGCCAGCGTCTCCCTCGATGAGTCCGTTCGCTACGGGACCCAGATCGAGCGGGTGATCCTGTCCACGTTTCCCGATGAGGTTGCAGACATCTGGACCCGAACCGGCAGCGCGGCCCTGGCGACGGATCCGATGGGGATCGAGCTGTCGGATGTCTTCATCTCTCTCACGCCGCGAGAGCTGTGGAAGCGAGCGGACAGTCAGGCGGAGCTGGTTGCAGCGATGGAGCAGGAGCTGTCGGCGCTGCCGGGGATGAACATGGTGTTCACCCAGCCCATCGAGATGCGGGTCAATGAGATGGTTGCCGGAGTGCGCTCGGATCTGGGCGTGAAGGTGTTCGGCGATGACCTGACCCAGATGCGCACGCTCGCCCTCCAGATCGAGGACATCATCGGCTCGGTTGCGGGAGCTGCGGACGTGAGCGTGGAGCAGGTCACCGGCCTCCCCGTTCTTCGCGCGACGGTGGATCGCAGCGTCACCGCCCGCCACGGACTCTCCGCGGCTGGGGTGCTCCAGTTCGTGGAGTCTATTGGCGGCGTCGAGGTCGGTGAGCTGCTGGAGGGAGAGCGTCGGTTTCCCATCGCCGTGCGGCTCTCCGAGGACAGCCGGCGCGATCCCGAACAGATCAGCACCCTGCTGGTCACGGGTGCAGACGGGACCCGCCTGCCGCTGGGAACCCTGGCGCGGATCGAGCGAACCGATGGCCCGGGTGCCATCCAGCGAGAGTGGGGACGCCGTCGGCTGGTGGTCCAGTCCAATGTCCGGGGGCGGGATCTGGGCAGCTTTGTGGCGGAGGTTCAGGCGCGTATCTCCGCAGAGTTGATCTTGCCGGATGGCTGGTTCGTTCGATATGGCGGTCAGTTCGAGCACTATGAGCGTGCCCGGAAGCGCTTGCTCATTGTCGTGCCGATGGCGCTGTCGCTCATCGCTCTGCTGCTGTACACTACCTACGGGCGGGCGGTGGATGCGCTCCGGGTGTTCACCGGGGTTCCCTTCGCAGCCATCGGCGGGATCACCGCGCTCTGGCTCCTCGGGCTGCCCTTCAGTGTCTCTGCGGCGGTCGGCTTCGTGGCGCTCTCCGGCGTGTCGGTGCTGGCGGACATGCTCCTGGTCTCCACGATCCGGCGAAACCGGGACGAAGGACTGCCGCTGCGAGAGGCGGTCGAGCAGGCGGCCATCGCACGCCTCCGACCGGTCTTGATGACTGGCCTGGTCGCGGCGCTGGGCTTCGCTCCGATGGCGTTCAACACAGGAATCGGTGCGGAGGTGCAGCGTCCCCTGGCCGCAGTGGTCATCGGCGGCCTGCTCTCCAGCACAGTGCTGACCCTGCTGGTGCTGCCGGTGCTCTACACCATCACCGGACGGGCGCGATGAGGCGCGGGAAGATCCTCGCAGCCCTCGTCGCGCTCCAGCTTGGCCTCGCTCTCCTCTGGCGTGGCGTGGAGTCTGCTCGCGCCCCGGAAGCACCGCTGGCCTGGGAATCCCTCGATGCACCGGCCCCGGCGCTGGTGGTGGTGCGCCAGGGACTGCCTCATCCGGTCCCGCCGGAGACACACCTCGTCCACTTCTGGGCGACCTGGTGTGGCCCCTGTCTGACGGAGCTGCCCGAGCTGCTGGAGGCCTGTGAGGACGAAGGCGTTCCCCTGCTGGCGGTCACCAGTGAGCCCTGGCCGGACATCGCGTCCTGGTTTGGTGGGCAGGTCCCTGGTGCCATCGTGCGAGACCCAGACGGTCGCACGGTCACGGACTGGCAGGTCTCCGGTCTGCCTGACACCTTCCTCGTCGAAGACGGCCGCCTCATCGCACGCATGGGCGGACCACGAGACTGGTCGAGCCCGACGGCCCGTCGCTTTCTCGGTGAGGTGGCCGCAGGACGTGCTGGGCGCCTCTGAGGTCAGTCTTGCGTGATATAGCCAGGAGCGGACCCTGCGCCTGGAGGCTGCCTGTGCACATGCCGATCACCCGACTGCGGGAGATCCGGGATCCCATCCATGGTGCAATTCACATCGATGCTCAGGAGCGCGCGGTCATCGACCACCCGTTCACGCAGCGTCTCCGTGGCATTCGCCAGCTCGGCTTCTCCCAGGTTCCCTTTCCCGGCGCGACCCACAGCCGGTATGCCCACTCGCTCGGCGTGATGGAGCTTGCTGGGCGTGCGTTTGATGCGATCTTTCGGGACAGTCCGTTCTCCAGTCGGCACCGGCAGCGGGAGCTTCGTCACTGTGTGCGCATGGCGGCGCTGTGCCACGACCTCGGGCACGGTCCGTTCTCCCACGCTGCAGAATTCGCCATGCCCCCGCTGTCTGCGCTGGGAATCACCATCTACGATCCGCGCAAGGAGACCGCTCGGAGGGCCAGCCACGAGGACTACACCGTCGCGATCCTGACCCGATCTTCACTGGCGACGGTCATCACCGAGAACTTCTCCTTTACCCCTCGACACATCGCCGCCCTGATGACCCCGGACGTGTCGATCGAGGACGACTTCTTCGTTGAGCGTGGCTACGATCTTCGCGGGATCCTCTCCCAGCTCATCTCCTCGAACCTCGACGCAGATCGGCTGGACTACCTCGTCCGCGACTCGTACTACACCGGCGCGAGCTATGGCCGCATCGATGTGCCCTGGCTCGTCAACCACATGGGGCGGCACGTCGACGCTGACGGCCGGGTGACCATGGCGCTGGATCGGCGCGCGCTGTACGCCTTCGACAACTTCATGGTCGCTCGGTACCACATGTTCCTCATGGTGTACTTCCACGCCAAGTCCGTGGCCCATGAGCTGCTGCTGCGTCGGTGTATGACGGCGCCAGGCTGCGACTATCGGCTCCCGGCAGACATGGACGGCTACCTGGTGGCGGACGATGCCCAGATGATGTCGTGGCTGCGGGGATCAGACAATCCGTGGGCCCGCCGGCTCGTGGAGCAGCGTCCCTACAAGGTCGCGGTCGAGCTGCACGCAGAGCCCGGAGAGACGGACCTGACGATGCGCCTCCAGGCACTGGAGAAGGCTGGGATTGATGCGATGCTTGACTCTGCTGTCGGTGCGGTGTTTCAGCCCAGCAAGCCAGGCAAGCCCCTGATCTATGTTGCCGATGAAGGCGCCGGTCGGGATCGGTTCACGCCCCTCAATGAGGTGTCTGGATCCTTCCACGGGGCACGGACGCGGCTGTGCATCAGCCGTATCTTTGTTCCCCGCGAGGACCTCGGCCGCGCAGCAGCGGTGCTGGAGCGGATCGGGACGCGGGCGGATCAGCAGCGTATCTTCTGAGCGGCTGCCTACAGCGTCTCGCCGGTGACCGACTCGACCGACTTCACCTCGGGGATCTCCTCCTGCATCAGGCGCTCGATCCCGTACTTGAGCGTTGCTGTTGCGGACGGACAGGTCCCGCACGAGCCGATCAGGCGCAGGTACACCACGCCATCCTTGAAGCCCTCAAACGAGCAGTCGCCACCATCCTGTGCGATCGCAGGCCGGACCTCTTCATCGAGCAGGGCGATGATCCGCTGCTCGACCTCCGAGCGCTCTACGGGGGTCAGCCCGGCCTTGTCGGTCTCGGACTCCAGCACTGCGATGTCTCCAGAGCGGAGAAAGCTGGCGATGGCGGCTGTGATTGTCGGGGAGAGCCAGGCCCACTGGGACTCGATGCCCTTGCGAACGGTCACAAACCGAGGCGCGATCAGGACCAGCTCTACCCCGTCGATGGTGAGCAGGACGCTCGCGAGGGGGGAATTCTCGGCATCCTCCAGCGAGGTGAACTCGTGGGTGCCGGTGGGGATGAGGGTCTCGTTGACCCGGAACATCCGCGCGTTTGGGTTGGGCGTTTCGACTGCACGAACAGGCAGCGCGCCGACGTCGGGAGAGGGATGCATGATGACTCCTGGATACACCCTTTAACCACGAACCCAGGCCCGGTCAGTGGGTTAGGGGACATCGTTCAATGACAACCCCGAGGTCCATGATGTCGCTCTCCTTCAACCTCTCCGAAGAACAGCAGATGCTTCGCGATATGGCACATGATTTCGCCAAGAACGAGATCCGCCCGGTCGCTGAGCACTACGACACCTCCATGGAGTACCCCTGGGAGATCATCAAGAAGGCGCATGAGCTGGGCTTGGTGAGCACCCACGTCTCTGAGGAGCAGGGCGGCATGGCCCTCTCTGCGATGGACGGTCTCCTCATCGCGGAGGAGCTCGCCTGGGGCTGCACCGGCATCGGAACCGCGCTGGAGGCCAACGGTCTCGCACAGCAGCCCGTCATTCTCGGTGGATCCAAGGCCCTCAAGGACAAGTACCTCGCCCCGATGGTCGAGGAGCCGAAGATGTGCGCCTACGCGGTCACCGAGCCCGGCGCTGGCTCTGATGTCCAGGGAATGAAGACCACCGCCGTCAAGCAGGGGGACAAGTACATCCTCAACGGCTCCAAGATGTGGATCACCAACGCCGGGATCTGCGACTGGATGTTCGTCGTCGCCCTGACCGATCCCTCCAAGCGAGCCAGCGGCGGCATGACCGCCTTCGTCGTCGAGAAGGACTGGGACGGCGTGCTGGTGGGCAAGAAAGAGATCAACATGGGCCAGCGCTGCTCGGACACCCGCGGCGTGACCTTCGAGAATGTTGAGATTCCTGAAGAGAACGTGGTCGGTCGCGTCGGAGATGGCTGGAAGCTGGCGATGGCGGCGTTCGACTACACCCGCCCGGCGGTCGCCTGTGCAGCAGTCGGTCTTGCCCGTGCCGCGATGGAGCATGCCATCGGGTACTCCACCCAGCGGAGGGCGTTCGGCAAGCCCCTGTTCTCCCACCAGGCCATCGCGTTCATGATCGCGGAGATGTCCATGAACATCGAGGCCGGTCGCATGCTGTGCTGGAAGTCGGCCGCCATGAAGGACGCCGGCCTCCGCAACACCATGGAGGCTTCCCACGCCAAGGCCTTCTGCGCGGACATGGCCATGAAGGTCGCCACCGACGCCGTCCAGGTCTTCGGCGGCTACGGCTTCAACACCGAGTACCCCGTCGAGAAGCTCATGCGTGATGCCAAGATCTTCCAGATCTACGAAGGAACGAGCCAGATTCAGCGGCTGATCATCTCTCGCGAGCTGTTCGTCCGCAACCGGTGAGGGTCCTTGTCACCGGCGGCACCGGGTTCATCGGTGCCAACCTCGTCCGGCGCCTCCTCGCAAGGGGAGACGAGGTTCGCTGCATCATTCGCAAGCCCAATGCGCTGCTGGAGGGCTTGGATGTCACGCTGATCAAGGCCCCGCTGGCCGACGATCCGGAGTCGGTGGAGGCGCTCGCCCGCGCATGCGACGGGGTGGAGGGCATCTACCACGTCGCCGGGATCTTCGACCCGTCTCCCGGCGGAACGAAGCGCATGCGGCAGGTCCACATCTTCGGCACCCGGGGGCTGCTGCTGGCAGCGCAGAAAGCTGGGGTGCGGCGGATCGTGATCTGCTCGTCTTCGGTCACCGTTGGCTATGGAGAGAAGGCTGCCCTCGCCGACGAGGACACCCCGATCGATCCGTCGGCGGTCTACGGCCAGGGCGGTGCGCTTCGTGAGTACTACAACACCAAGCTCCAGGAAGAGCAGCTCGCGGTGAGCTGGCCTGGCGTCGAGGCGGTCGTGGTCAATCCGGACTTCATCCTCGGTCCCTGGGACGTCAAGCCGACGAGCGGGCAGATGATCGTCACCATGGCGCGTCGATTTGTGCCGGTCTATCCCCGAGGCGGGAAGTGCTTCCAGCACGTCGACGACTGCGCAGATGGTCACATCCTCGCGATGGAGCGCGGCAAGCCCGGTCGCCGCTACCTCCTGGGCAACGAGAACCTCAGCTACCTCGAGTTCATGACCATGGTCGGTCAGGTCGTCGGCACCCGTCCGCCGGTCATCCCGCTGCCCAATTCCCTCATCGGCCTCGCCGGTCGGGTCGGATCGCTCGGCAGTCGGGTCGATGCCCATCGGTTCGCCGGGCTCAACCCCTACGTCCTCCGCTCCATGCAGCAGCCCCGGTATCGCAGCGCCGCTCGGGCACATGCTGAGCTCGGAGTGCCGCAGACGCCAGTCATCACTGCCATCGAGGAGGCCCATCGATGGTTCGTCGATCATGGCTACTGCTGAGCCTGCTGGCGGGCTGCAAGGCGGAGCGCCTCGGGGTGGAGCTGCCGCGCGGCGGGCGGGACAACATCAGCCAGGAGGATCTCCAGCGCGACGTCTGGAGCCTGGAGAAGATCGGGGATCGCGCCGTGGGTGCTGAGGAGGCTGCGGTCCACCTCCAGCAGCGGTTCCAGCAGATGCACACCCGCCCCGGCTTTGGCCGCAGCTACATGTCGAAGTCGCCTGAGGGCGGCATGGTGGTCTGCGCGGAGCGAGAGGGACAGTCATCTTCGCCGGTGCTTCTGCTCGCCGAAGATCCTGGCCAGGGTGCGGCGGCCGGCGCGGTCCCGCTGGCGGTGCTCATCTCCGCAGCCAAGGGCTTCGATGTCCCTGGACTGCATGACCAGACCGCGATGCTCTGCGGCCTCATCGGCCCCGGTGCCATGGCGCACTTCCTCGTCCAGCCCCCGACCCCTCTGGATGGCGTGCTGTCGGCCTCGCTCATCGGGCCGGTCTCTGCTGCGGAGCCTGAGATCGAGACGGTCCTGCTCGGGGAGACCGCTGTGCAGCGGTACACCGCAGGAGGGATCCCCAGCCCGGACGTCATGGAAGCCATTGACTACCGCGAGATCCTCACCCTGACCCTGGCGATCTACGACCGGTCGATTACTCTGCCGGCGCGCTGAGCAGTGGATCGTTGGCCGCGACATGGAGCCGTGCCTCCAGCGCGGAGACATCCTCCTGGAGCGTGGCGTTCATCTCGTTGAGCTGTGCGGTCAGCGCGCGCATCTCGGCCGTGATCGCCTCGCGCTCTGGGCCCTCCGAGGCGGCACGGGCGCTGTCGGTGAGGCCCTCAAGGTGCCCCGACAGTGCTTTGATCTCGGCAGCCTGGGTCTGAATCTGCTGGACAGCGGCGAGCTCGGTCTCGGCGGTGGAACCGGGCGCTGCCGGGGCGCTGCCGCCGACGCTGCAGGCCATCAGGATGGTGAGGAGCATGCTCGACCCTTATCCAGGCACGGCGCCCCATGTCGACTTGCTATCATCAGGGCATGGTTGCATGGCTCCGCTCTGCTCTCGCTGTCTCGTTCCTGGCGTGCAGCCCGGTGCCGTCTGATCAGGCGCTGTATCAGCGCGCGCTGGTGGAAGCGGAGGATCACTCCCAGGCCCTCGCGGCATGTCAGCAGATCACTGCGACTGGGCTCGCTGGAGACTGTCAGGTCGCCATCATGGAGCGCTTCACTCAGCTCACCCCCGGAGACTGCGCGACGATCGCGTCTCACCTGTGGCGGGATGAGTGTGTCTTCTTGCTTGCGGAGCGACAGTGGCGAAGTGGCGCGCACGCTGAGGGACTGGCGACCTGCAAGGAGACGCGGTTCGCCCGGGCATGTACCTGGCACCTCATCCAGGACGAGGCCGAGGCCGCAGCGAGAGAGCCGCCGGAGGTCGCAGAGGAGCGACTGCGCCCCTTTCTCACCAGCCGAATTGCACCAGACGCGGCGCTGCACTTCTGGAAGCTGTGGCTGCGGGCACGGCTGGGAGCGGGCACGCCGATCGACGAGCGAAGCTGTGAGGTGCTGACCAGCCGCGATGCCTGCCGAGAGGCGGTCGGGCGCACCCTGCATGAGCTGCTGGAGGCCACCGGTCGACACGAGCGAGGGTCGCTCTGTTCCGCAGCGCCCGGAGAGCGGGTCATGGTGAGCACCGGGCCAGCCTGGCGGGTCGGTGCGCTGACCCAGACCGCTGAGCAGCAGTGGGTGGAGCGTCACTGCCCTTGAGGTCTTCAGGTGATTAAGCCTGGGGCTCGACCCCTGCCGACAAGCGATGGTTCAGACATGCGCATTGCCCTGTTCTTTGATGGAAACAACTTCTACCGCGCGATGGATGCCTTCGATCCGATGCTGGAGCTGGACTACGACCGCCTCGCTGCCTGGGTGGTGCAGCGCGTCGGCGGGGAGCAAGGCTCGCTGGCTGGGGCCTACTACTACACGGGGTTTGCCGAGCAGACTGGACTGGATCGGTTCTTAAAGGGGCTGGAGCTGTGCACGGGCTTCTTTGTGCGCCGCCAGCCGGTCGTGGAGCGTCACTCGGTCTGTCCCCACTGTGAGGGTGACCTGACGGTCCGCACCGAGAAGCGGGTCGACACCCGGCTGGTCGCTGAGATGATCCAGCTCGCTGCAGTCGGGGCCTTCGATCGGGCCGTGGTCTTCTCGGGGGATGATGACCTCGTGCCCGCTGTTGACGCCGTCCGTGCCCTGGGCAAGTCGGTCTACGTGGCGAGCTGGGGAGGGCGCGGGCTGTCGCGGAGCCTCCGGGTTCGCTGCTTCGGACACATCGACCTCGCCGAAGAGGTGGCTGCGCTGAGCACCGGTCGGCATCGAGAGCGTGCAGTGGAGCCGGAAGCAGTCCCCGATCCCGCTCCGCTTCCCGATGAGGAAGCCCTGCTTGTGCAGCTGCACAGCGCCTGTCGGTACTTTGCAGAGCGAGAGGGGCAGGTCTCTCGGTGGTACTTCGAGCAGCGCTGGAAGCCGGACGGACCGTGTCCTGCGCCTGGCGAGCCCCGCCACCTGGCCCTGGAGTCCTTGATCAGCGCTGGGCGGGTTGAGGAGTTTCAGACGGTGGTCAGTGGCCGAATGATGAACGCCGTTCGCCCCAAGTAGTCACGCCAGGATTGCCCTTGCTGCGATGGCGGCGCCGCCTGAGGATACCGACGCGGGGCGAGGACGAGAGAACACCACCTCCAGCGCTGCTGCGAGGCGGCTGGGGAACTCGGGTGCCTCGGGCCGGCAGCCGACGGCGAGACCGCGCTCGGCCATTGCTGCGATGAGGTACGGCGCCTCTGGAAATCTGCCCCGCTCCACCCAGACGATCGGCGTACCAGCCAGGGCGCACTCGGCGTGGATGCCGTAGCCGGGCTTGGTGAGCACTGCTGCGGCCCCCGCGACCAGCGCAGGGTAGGGCGCGGAGCGATGGATACTGTCGTCGCGCCCGAGGTCGGGCATCGGCGGAGCGGTCGCCCAGCTCACTCCGGGGATTCGTGGCAGCATGTCCCGGATGGCGTCGAGTCCGAAGCCACCGAACGAGACGAGCACGGTGCGCGGGGGCAGGGGAGCCGCCGGGCGCTGACGGCCGACCAGCGGCACTGCTGTCACCGACTCGAAGCCGAACAGACCGGGACCGGGAGAGAGGAACAGGGCGCGGTGGGGAGCCTGCAGGTCCGCCAGACGCTCCGCCCAGCCATGCAGCGCTGGATAGTGTCGGTAGATCCACGGCCAGTCGAAGTTGCCCGCTGCGATGACCGGCACACCGGCACGGCGTGCGGCCTCCATGGCGAGCGGGGCGATGTCGACGACCGCGCGATCGTAGCCGCGCAGCGCCGCAGCAAGCGCATCGATGCGTGCCTCGGAGGTCACCTCCGCCAGGGCGGTCAGGGTGGCCGGGATGTCCTCGGTGAGGCTGTCGGGCTGTCGAATTCCGACGTCGATTCGCCACGGGACCACGGCCGCACCGGGCAGATACTCCGTCACGACAGGAGCCGGCGCTGCGGTGAACAGCGTCGGCTCTGCTCCGTGTGCTCGAAGCTGCTCTGCGATGGCGAGCTGCCGGGTGAGGTGGCCGAAGCCGTGCGCAGAGCAGAGGTGAGCGATGCGCACCCGTCAGGCTGCGAGCAGCGCCGGGTTCTCGATGTACTTGCGCAGCGCCTGGAGGAAGCTCGCGCCGAGCGCGCCGTCGATGACCCGATGGTCACAGGTCATGGTCACCTTCATCCGCCAGCCGACAGTCAGCGCTCCATCGACCACCACAGGCTCCTGCTGGAGACTGCCGACCGCGAGGATCGCGGCATTGGGTGCATTGATGATCGCGGTGAAGTGCTCGATCTGCATCATGCCGAGGTTGGAGATGGTGAACGTGCTGTTCTGATACTCCTCTGGCTTCAGCTTGAGGTCACGCGCCCGACCCGCCAGTGCCCTGGTCTGGGTGGCGATGGTGGAGAGGCCGAGGGTGTCTGCGCTGCGAATGACCGGCGTGATCAGGCCGCCATCAAGGGCCACCGCCATGCCGATGTCGACCTGGCCGTGGCGGGTGATCGCCGCCTCGCTCCAGGAAGCGTTGACCGCGGGCACATCACGCAGCGCACGCGCTGCCGCCTTGATGACGATGTCGTTGTAGCTGACCTTCACCCCCGCAGCCTTGAGCTGACTGCGGAAGTCCACCATCGCGTCGCAGTTCAGGGTCGCGGTGAGGAAGAAGGTCGGGGCATCGAGGTAGACAGCCTTGAGGCGCTTTGCGATGGTCTTCCGCATGTTGCTGTGCGGGATCTCTTCGCTCGCGACGGAGGCTGCGACGGAGCTCGCGGACACAGGACGCGTCCGGGACTCTGCTGCTGCCCGAACATCCTCGCTCATGACCCGACCGTGCGGGCCGCTGCCGGTGACGCTGGAGAGCGAGATGCCAAGCTCTGCGGCGAGCCGTCGGGCAGCCGGTGCAGAGCGGACCCGCGCCGTCGGCGGGGTGTAGTTGGTGGGCATCTCCATGATCGAGCCATGAACCGATGCACCCTGCCAGGTGAATGCGGAGATTCCAGTGCTGCCGGGAGCCGGCGCGACGGTCTTGCGCTCGACTGCAGGGGCCTTCACAGGAGCGGGTGCCTCGGTCGCGGGTGCTGGCGCAGCAGCAGGCTCGGGAGCCGGCGCGGGAGCGGCAGCGGTGCTGGCCTCAAACTCAGCCAACAATCCGGAGATGTCTTCGTTCGCCTTGGCGCCGATGATCGCGATCGGGCTGTCGACCCGCGCCTCGTCTCCAGCGGGAACAAGGATCTTCAAGACCACGCAGGGATCGAACACCTCGATCTCCATGGCAGCCTTGTCGGTCTCGACCTCTGCGAGCACATCCTGAGGGTTGAGCTTGTCCCCCTCGCTGACCCGCCACGCGAGCACACGTCCAGCGTCCATGGTCGGAGAGGCCTGGGGCATCAAGAAAAATTCAGCCATTGATCTATCTCCCGAGGACGCGGTTCACGGCGTCGACGATGCGCTGGGGGTTGGGCACCACCAGCTTCTCGAGGTTGGTCGCATAGGGCTGCGGAACCTCGCGGTTGGTCACCCGGAGGATGGGCGCGGAGAGCCAATCGAAGCAGGCCTCCTGGACCCGTGCCGCGATCTCTGCGCCGACGCCGGAGTAGAGGTGGCCCTCATGAACGACCACGCAGCGTCCGGTCTTTGCGACGGAGCCATACAGCGTCTCTTCGTCCAGCGGACGCAGCGAGCGGAGGTCGATGAAGTCGACCGATACGCCGGCCTTGTTCAGCTCCTCGACGGCAGCCTGACAGTTGAACACCTGCTTGCCCCAGGTCACGAGGGTCACATCGGAGCCCTCTGCGCGAACCCTGGCCTTGCCAATCGGGATGGTGAATTCCTCATCGGGAACCTCACCGCGCATGCCATAGGTCATCTCGCTCTCGAGAAAGATGACCGGGTTGTCATCCCGAATGGCCGACTTGAGCAGGCCATAGGCGTCCTCGGCGTCTGCGTAGGTGACGACCTTGAGCCCGGGGAAGTGGGTGAACAGGCTGTCGACCGCAGTGGAGTGCTGGGCACCGAGGTTCTCTGCGGTTCCGTTGGGGGCACGAAAGACCATCGGGATGTTGTACTGACCGCCGCTCATGGCGTAGGTCTTTGCTGCAGTGTTGATGATCTGATCGTAGGCAACCAGCGAGAAGTTCCAGGTCATGAACTCGATGATCGGTCGCATCCCGACCATCGCAGCGCCGATGCCGAGGCCCGCAAAGCCACCCTCAGAGATCGGGGTGTCGATGACCCGCTCCTCGCCGAATTCCTCCAGCATTCCCTGACTGACCTTGTAGGCCCCGTTGTAGTAGGCGACCTCCTCGCCCATCAGGAAGATGCTCTCGTCTCGGCGCATCTCCTCGGACATCGCCCGCCGGAGCGCCTCTCGAATCTGAAGCTGTGCCATGGTTACTGGCCTCCGTCGGGGGCGTAGATGTACTCGTAGAGCTTGCTGGCATCTGCCTCGGGGCTGCTCTCGGCGAAGTCCCAGGCGGCCTGTGCCTCGGTGTAGATGTCCTCACGGATGGCTTCCATCTGCGCATCGGTGTAGCCGAAGTCTTCGGTCAGCCGCGCTGCGGAGATCCGCAGCGGATCCAGCAGCTTCTTCTCCTCAAGCTCACCCTTCGGGCGGTACTTGGCGGGATCAGACATGGAGTGGCCGCGATGGCGGTAGGTCTTGATCTCCAGCAGGACAGGACCGTTTCCGGCCCGAGCGAAGTCCGCAGCGCGTGCGACCCGCTCTCGAACAATCTCGACATCGAAGCCCTCGAAGCTCTCCGAGAGCATGCCGACACCCTTTGCCCGCTCCGCAAGCTCAGTGACTGCAGACTGTCGGTGCAGCGGGGTGCCCATCGCGTAGTAATTGTTCTCGCAGATGAACACGCACGGCAGCTTGTAGAGCTGTGCGAGGCAGAGGGCCTCGAAGAAGGCGCCCTGGTGCATCGCGCCGTCGCCGAAGTAGCAGACGCAGACGCGGTTCTCTTTGCGCTGCCGAATGGCCCAGCCGACACCGTTCGCCAGCGGAACGTGCCCGCCGACGATTCCCCAGCCGCCCATGAAGCGATGCTTCTTGTCGAAGATGTGCATCGAGCCGCCGTAGCCCTTGCTCGACCCGGTCGCGCGACCGAACAGCTCTGCCATCATCTCGTTGGCCGGAACACCCTTGGCCATGGCGTGGCCGTGCTCGCGGTAGGCGGCGATCCAGTAGTCGTCTTTTGTCGAGGCCGCAGCGCCGACAGCGACCGACTCCTGGCCGATGTAGAGGTGACAGAAGCCGAGGATCTTTCGCTGGGTATAGGCCTTGGCGGCCAACTCTTCTACCCGACGAATCAGCAGCATCTCTCGGTACAGTGTCTCAAGTCCAGCGCCGTCAAGCTCAGGGAGAGAGCTCTTGGCGGGCAGGGTCATATCTTCCGGTGCGGACAAACCATCCTCCGGGGGTGGGTGCGTATGGGGGCATAGCGTACTGCACCTGGGTAGCCAAGGGCGTAGCGGTGGGGTACTTCGGGGGCCCTATGGAGGATGTGATGGCTGTGCAGACGGTATCCGAGGTGCTGACCACGCTTGTGGTGCGTGCTGTGGACAAGGCAGGATTCTCAGAGCTTGGAGCGGTGGGAGCCGTCTCACCATCGAGCAACCCCCGTTTTGGGGACTATCAGTCCAACCACGCCTTCCGGATCAACCGCCCGCTGCGAACCGCGCCGAAGAACGTCGCCGACCAAATTGTCTCAGCAATGCCAGAGCATGCTGCGGTCGAGAAGGTCGACATCGCCGGCAACGGCTTCATCAACTTCCACCTTGATGCTGCCTGGCTCGCCCGCCACCTCGCTGAGCTGGTCAGCGATGAGAACATCGGCATCGAGCAGACCGGCACGGGCAAGGTCGTGGTCATCGATTACTCCTCGCCCAACGTCGCCAAGCGCATGCACATCGGCCACATGCGCTCGACCATCATCGGCAACACGCTCCACCGGCTCTACGAGTCTGCTGGATGGCGGGTCGTCGCCGACAACCACATCGGCGACTGGGGCACCCCGATGGGCAAGATGATCGTCGCCTGGCACGAGTGGCTCGATGCGGAGAACCTCGCCGCAGACGCAATCGGCGAGCTGGAGCGGCTGTACGTCGCGTTTGGTGATGCGGTGAAGACTGCAAAGGGCGAGGAGCCCACTGCCGCGCAGCAGGCCCTCATGGATCGGGCCCGCGCGGAGACCGCGAAGCTGCAGGCCGGCGACGCTGACAACCGCGCCCTGTGGGAGCGGTTCATGGAGATCTCCCGCGTGGAGCGAGACGGCATCTACGACCGGCTCGGCGTAAAATTTGACGTCACCCTCGGCGAGAGCTTCTACAACGACGTGCTCGCAGACGTCATCGCTGGTGTCAAGAAGACCGGCGTCGCGGAGGACTCTGAGGGCGCGGTGGTCATCCGCTTCGGCACCGACACCGGGGTCAAGGGCCTCAAGAAGACCGCCCTGGTCATTCAGAAGGCCGACGGCGCAGCGCTCTACGGCACCACCGACCTCGCTACCCTCGATCACCGTGTCGCCACCTGGGATCCCGAGCGCATCATCTACGTCACCGACGGCCGCCAGCAGCTTCACTTCAAGCAGGTGTTCTACGGCTGGAACCAGTGGCGCAAGGCACGCAGCGAGGAGATCGCCCGTCCGGCTCTTGTCCACACCTGGTTTGGCACCCTCAAGATCGACGGTGAGATCCTCAGCTCCCGGAAGGGGAACGTCATCCGGCTCTCGGATCTGCTCGACGAGTCGTATCGGCGGGCGAGGGTGGTGGTCGATGAGGCCTCCGGTCAGCTGCCTGAGGCGGAGCGAGACCGCATCGCGAAGGTCGTCGGGGTTGCCTCGATTCGGTACTTCGATCTCTCGCAGAACCCAACCAGCGACGTGAACTTTTCCTGGGACAAGGCGCTGGCGATGACCGGCAACACCGCGCCCTACCTGCTCTACGCCATCGCCCGCATCCGCTCCATCCAGCGCAAGGCCGGCGTGACCGAGCCGGGGGTGTCCGGGATCGTGGCCGAGGGGGCCGTCGAGTCCGCCATGGTTCGTCAGCTGCTGAAGTTCTCCGCAGCGGTCAACAAGGCCATGGAGTCTCAGCGGCCCAACGTCCTGTGCGACTACCTGTTCGAGACCGCTGGATTGCTCAACAAGTTCTATGCCTCCAGCCGCGTGCTCGATGCCGACACCGAGGCGCAGAAGCTCAGCCGGCTGGCGCTGATCGAGGCGATGGCCCGGGTGCTGAGCCGTGGACTGTCCATCCTTGGCATCAAGGCGCTCGATCGCATGTAGGGCCTGGATCCGGGGGCGCTCCCGAGCCTGTGGTATTCTGCGCCCAATCGCCGGACAGCAGGGAAGATGACGCTCAAGCGCCGACCAGAGGACTCGACTCCGCAGCGGCTGGGCCGCTACCGTCTGGTGCGCCCGATCTCAACGGGCGGCATGGCCCGGGTCTATGAGGCGCGCCTGGAGTCGATGGCAGGGGTCTCGCCCAAGGTTGCGATCAAGGTCATCCTTCCAGAGCATGCTCGGGACGATGCCTTCCGACAGCTGTTCATCAACGAGGCCAACATCGGCTCGCGGCTGCGTCACCAGAACATCGTCCAGGTCACCGACTTCGATGCCGATCAGGGCCTGTTTTACCTGGTAATGGAGTACGTCGAGGGGGTGACCCTGCGGCAGGCAATCCGTCGGTCCCGCAAGAGCGGAACCCTGATTCCGCTGACGATCATCGCTGAGGTTGGTCGGCAGGTCTGTGACGGGCTTCACCACGCCCACTCCACGCGCTCTGAGGATGGCCGTCACCTCCGCCTCGTCCACCGTGACCTCAAGCCGTCCAACCTCATGCTCAACCCCCAGGGGGTGGTCAAGCTGCTGGACTTCGGCATCTCCAAGGCCCAGATCGCTGCTGAGCGACCGGGCGCGGTCCGTGGGACCTGGGGCTACATGGCGCCGGAGCAGGCAGCCGGAGCAGACGTCGGCCCCCCAGCAGACATCTTCGGGCTGGCCTGTGTGCTCTATGAGATGGCAGCCCTTCAGCCGCTGTTTCCAGAGAAGCAGCCCGACCAGATCCGCGCGCTGCTTGCTCGAGACGAGGGTGCTCGACGGGCCAGTCGGCTGTCGGGGCCCCACGGCGATCTTGCGGGCATCCTCGTGCGCGCCCTGCAGCGAGATCCCCAGGCCCGGTACCCTTCCGCAGCGGCGATGGGGCGTGCGATCTCCAGCCTCGCGCGCGACCCGGTCCTCGCCCGAGAGCAGGTCATCCGCTTCCAGCAGGCCACCGTCGTCCTCGGCAAGCCTGGCCACCGTCCCGCTGGCGCGCGCGCTGTGTCGAGCGTCGATGTCTCTGAGTCTGATGCCTCTGAGCTCGATGCCGCTGGTCTTCCGCTGCGGGTCGGAGATGTCCACCGCCCGGAACCCATTGCGCCGCTGCCGGACTACCACACCCGCTCTTCGACGGGGCTGGTCAAGCAGATCCAGGCCATTCTCGCGGCGCTGTTCATTGGTGCTGCGCTGGGCATCGTTGGCTTCACGGCCTGGCGGGTGATCGCGGGAGGACCCTCGACTCCAGAGGCACCAGCCCTTCCGGTCGTGATCGAGCCCCCGAAGGAGCCGGCAGACCTCGCGCCGGAGCCCGCTGTTGAGGGGGCCGCTCCTGAGCGCATCTCGGCTCCCCCTCCTGTCGTCCGGAATCCGGTCGAGGCCGCGCCTCCGAAGACCCCTACCGCGCCATCCCCGGCATCACCTATCCAGGAGGTCCCGGCGGTCTCAGAAGCGGAGCCCGTCGTCGAGGACATCCCCGAGGAGCAGCCGACCTCGACCTCGAGCGTCGCCACCCGTGGCCTGCTGACTGTCGGGGCAATTCCCCGCGCGCAGGTCCTCATCGACGGCAGCTTTATTCGCTACACGCCGCTGTTTGAGTATCAGATCAGCACTGGCTCTCACACGGTCACCCTCATCTCCGAGACCGGCGAGCGAACCTCGTTCACTGTTGGCGTGCTGGAGGATCAGGAGGTGCGCCGAATCTGGTCGTTTGAAGACAACGACTGGGTCCAGGACTGAGTCGACGGCTCTGGCTCTGCGCTAGACTGTAAGAGGTCCCTCAGCGCAGCCGGGGAGGGAGGTTGTCCATGAACGCCTCCACGCAGCGCTGGATGTCATCGCGGCTGCGCCGGAACCGCCACCGCCAGCCGCCGACCGGATCATCGACCTCGACCAGACCACCGAAGCTTCCGAGCTGGAGAACCTTTGTGCCCAGGTTGTCGTGGCGCTCGCGGAGCTTGATGGCGTGTCGCAGCTCCATCACCAGGATGTGATCCGCCCACTCGACCATCTCGGGTGTGATTCCCTGGCTTCGGTGACCGCTGATGTCGATGTTGATCTCTCCCAGCGCCCGGACGGCGTTGCTGGCAGCGTGCTTGTCGATCAGTCCCATGATGCCACCGGATTGACAGTGAACGGCCCAGCCCCTTCGCTGGGCGTAGTTCAGCGCCAGTCCCTCTGCCATCGGCGATCGACAGATGTTCGCGGTGCAGACAAACAGTAGGTGGTAAGCGCGGGTCTCATCCATGCAGCACTGGTATCACGGCAGACGGCATCGACCTGGGATAGGGGGGTGTCGCAACTTCATCTGGAGTGACAACATGGCAAATCCTACTGCTGTCTTTGAGACCACTGAGGGCAACTTCACTGCCGAGCTCTACCTCGACAAGATGCCCATCACCGCGCAGAACTTCATCAACCTGGCGAACTCAGGCTTCTACAACGGCCTGCACTTTCACCGGGTCATCGCCAACTTTATGCTGCAGTTTGGCTGCCCCCACAGCAAAGACCCGAACTCTTCCCAGTGCGGCACCGGCGGTCCCCCGCATGGCAACATCCCCGATGAGTTCCCTGCAGACCTGAAGCTGTCCAACGAGCCGGGCACCCTGTCGATGGCAAACACCGGCCGCCCCAACTCCGGCGGCAGTCAGTTCTTCGTCAACACGGTTCACAACGCCTACCTCGACTACTTCGACACCCGCACCCCCTCCAAGCACCCCGTGTTTGGCAAGGTCGTCGAGGGAATGGACATCGTCGAGAAGATCGGCAAGACCAACACCGATGGTCGGGATCGCCCCCGCACTCCGATCCAGGTCAAGTCGATCACGATCGTGACGAGCTGAGCCTGCTCTGGACGTCGAAGAAGCCCGCCTCGGCGGGCTTCGCTGCTTCTGGCAGGCTCCCAGACGGCGGCCAGCCTCCTCAGTAGCGACAGACCTCACCCATGCTCTCACCGTCCAGGCTCATCTCTGCACAGCTGTCGCACATCCCAGAGACCCCATCGAGGTCCAGGGCCGCGACGGCGCTGCCGGTGAGGGTGAGGATCCCGTCAGGCTCACCAGGGCACTTGTCGTCGAGCGTCAGAGCGGTTCCGGAGAACGACATGCCGCCACGTCCGCCCAGCTCGGTGGAGCCATCGAGCAGGAAGGTTCCGTCTACGTGGCGCTCCTGGCGTGCGGACAGGGCCCAGCCTGTGGACCAGATCTCCTTCTGCTCGTCGTCACCCTGAGCGACGTCCTCGAAGTCCTCGACTGCAGTGGTCAGGTTGACCTGCACCGCTTCCTGGAGGACCTCCCCTTCGGCATCGTGGTCGCCTTCTGTGATCAGCACCACGCCGGACATCATCACCCGTGAGAACCGGGGGAAGTCCGTGTCCGCGATGATCTCAAGGTCCAGCTCCCACTGGGTCGTGTCGCGGCCGTCTTGCATGCTGTTGGTTCTGCTGACGGTGCCGCTCCATTCGTAGCCTTCCTGGCTGCGGCAATTGCTGATCCAGGAGAGCATCGGGCCCTGGGCGATGACGTATGGGCAGCTGCCTTCGTCTGCGATGCTCTCGTCGTTGACGACCTCTTCCCAGAGCGCCAGAGGGAGATCGTAGCTGGGATTCTTCCAGATCTGATCAGGAAGAAGGTGAGCTGCTGCGAGCCAGGCATCGTCGCCATCTGTCATGGCATAGCCAGACGCAGCAGCGACGTCAGCGCCCAGATCCGCTTCATCAAGCAGCCAGGGAGCTTCATCGGGGGTCTTGCAGGCACCGCAGAGCAGCACCGTCACCAGTAGCGTGTGCATGGCTCAAGTCTACAGCGACCATCTGCCAGTGTTGGCCTGACCACGTACTTCTGACCAGCCCCTTACTTCAGCAGAACAACAGGCGACTCACGGACACTCGCTGGTCCGGGTGTAGCTGATGTCGACATCTTCTCCCGGACCGGGGATGGAGTCACCGTGGAAGGTGATGGCGTTGGTCTCTGAGTCGTAGGTCCAGCCGTCTTCGCTCGACTGCGGAACCACCTGGCCGTCCACAACCACGGTCATGTCTGCGAGGGTCGCGGGCTCCTCGGTCAGGTAGAAGGTGATGACCATCCCAGCAGCGGCGAACGACAGCTCCTGGAGAGCCACCGCAAAGGAGCCCGAGTTGATCGCGTCGTAGAAGCCATCGGTGGCTTCGACTGCGTCGATGTAGCCGTCCCAGTTGAAGATCTCCTCGAACATCACGTCGAAGAATCCGTTGAACCGAGCCATCTCTGGAGCGGCCTTGAGACCCTGGAACCAGGTCACGAAGTTGGTGGCGTTGATGGGGGAGTTGTCATCCTCATCGGAGACCACAATGACCGAGAGGGTGGCTTCGTCACGAAGGAAGCCGGCGTTGACACCGGAGACCAGTGGCTCAGAGAGCGCGGCCTGGACCGCGGCGAAGCCCTGCTCTGTGGCGCTTCCCTTGCTTCCCTGGTTGGCCTGTGCGGTGAACTCTCCGGCCGGGTTGGTGGTCTCCGGGGTGATGATGTCGCCCTGGAAGCGTCCGGAGTCCGTGGGCTCATACATGTCGGTGGTGACCACAGCGATGTGGTAGTCCAGCTCCAGATCGGTGAACTCATCGATGAAGGTCTGGAAGTTGCTCGAGATGCTGGCAACCTCGTCGCTCATCGAGCCGGAGTTGTCGATGACCCACAGCACGTCGACCAGCTCGTTGTAGTCCTGGGTGAAGCCCTCTTCGTAGAGCGCCCCGGCTGCGCCGGTTCCGATCGCGGAGACACGCGACGTCGCCTCATCCGGGTCGTTGCTGTGGACGACGACATTGATGTCATAGTCCAGCCACGCGGTCGGAAGAAAGGAGACGTTGAAGGTTGTGCTCTCTTGGTACTCCAGGCTCAGCGTCCCGCCGGTGTGGATGAACGCGCTGGTGCCGTTGCCCTCCAGCTCGATCAGATCGACGTTGAGGGTGCCGAGGCCTTCGTTGGTGACCGTCACGGTCAGCGGCTCGCTGGTGCAGTCCTTGAGCACAGACCCAAAGTCGAGGCTTGCCGGAGAGACCGCAATGTCTGGATCCTCTTCGGGCTCGGAGGGCTCGGTCACCGAGTCCCCCGGGGGCTCCGTCTCGTCGGGACGGTAAAGATCGTAGTCGCTGCAGCCGGTGAGGACCATCAGGAACAGAGCGGTGCGCTTCATGGGTGAGCTCTCAGAGTAGAAGTGATGATAAGAGCGCGCACAACATGCTCACTGGCGCGCAGGCAAGTGCTACTTACTGCCATATTCCCCCGTCACTGACAAGGGGAAGACTCACTAACTGTCGTCAGCGACGTCGGCGGATTCCGACGATGATTGCGATGAAACCGAGAATTGAGCGTGGTGCGGCTGGCAGAGTGCTGCACCCGGAGGGGGGCTCTTCGATGCTCTCCTCACCCTCGGGAGTGGGATCCACGCAGTCTGCGATACCGTCGTCGTCCGTGTCTACGAAGCCCTCGTCGGCGAGTCCATCGCCGTCGTTGTCGAGTCCGTCGCATTCCTCGACGTCGATACAGTCTGCGGCCCCGTCGTCGTCGATGTCCACGAAGCCCTCGTCGATGTCTCCGTCGCCGTCGTTGTCGAGTCCGTCGCACTCTTCTGAGTCGATGCAGTCTGGGAGGGTGTCGAAGTCTGCATCGGGGTAGCCCTCGTCGGCGAGCCCGTCGCCGTCGTTGTCGAGCCCGTCGCACTCCTCGACGTCGATGCAGTCTGCGATGCCGTCGTTGTCCGCGTCGGGGTAGCCCTCGTCGGTGAGTCCGTCGCCGTCGTTGTCGAGTCCGTCGCACTCTTCTCCGTCGGCGCAGTCGGCAGTGCCGTCGCCGTCGGTGTCATCGAAGCCCTCATCAGTGAGTCCGTCGCCGTCGTTGTCGAGCCCGTCGCATTCCTCGACGTCGATCTCATCGCAGAGTCCATCGTCGTCGTTGTCGTTCAGCCCCTCGTCGACGTCGCCGTCGCCGTCGTTGTCGACTCCATCGCACTCTTCTGAGTCGATGCAGTCTGCGATGCCGTCGTTGTCGGTGTCGCTGAAGTCTTCGTCGATCTGCCCATCGCCGTCGTTGTCGAGTCCGTCGCAGCTCTCGCCGTCCATGCAGTCCGCAACGCCGTCGCCGTCGGTATCGTCGTAGTCCTCGTCGATGGTCCCGTCGCCGTCGTTGTCGAGTCCGTCACACTCCTCGACGTCCACGCAGTCTGCGATGCCATCAGAGTCGGTGTCGTCATAGTCTTCATCGGCGAAGCCATCGCCGTCGTTGTCGACACCGTCGCACTCCTCGGCGTCGAGGTCATCGCAGAGCCCGTCGCCGTCAGCGTCGGGCATGCCCTCGTCGATGTCGCCGTCGCCGTCGTTGTCGACTCCATCGCACTCTTCTGAGTCGATGCAGTCTGCGATGCCGTCGTTGTCGGTGTCGCCGTAGTCTTCGTCGATCTGCCCATCGCAGTTGTTGTCGAGTCCGTCACATGCTTCGGGGCTGCTCGGACCGATGCTGCTGTCGAGGTCATCGCAGTCGAGGCCGCCGAGAGCGGTGGCGATGTGTCCGTCCTCGTCGCTGTCAGGGTAGGTCGGCTGACCGGTCACGAGCCAGGCGGCCCCTGAGGCGGAGGCGTCTCCGTCTGCACCGTAGCCGCCAGCGACTACGTCGTCGTAGCCGTCTCCGTTGAAGTCGTCAGTGGCCACGGCATAGCCGAGGTAGCCCGAAGAGTCTTCTCCGAGGATTACTCCGTAGGCGTCTTCTGGACCGATGGTCTCAGCGCTGAGGCTGTCGACTTCGGCGATATAGACGGCTCCGCCCACGCTCGCGCCGTCTGAGTTTCCATAGGCGCCCAGCACCACAGCCGGCTTCTCCGGAGCCAGCGCCATGCTGTCGAGCTCCCAGCCGACCCGGTCGGTTCCCTCTCCGGCGAAGTAGCCCTCCGAGCCTGTCACTGCAGACGGCCAGCCCCCAGCCCGTCCGCCGAGCAGGAAGCCTGCGCCGGCCCCGCTGTCGTAGCCGTAGGCGCCAACCAGGATGTCGTCGTTTCCGTCGCCGTCGATGTCTCCCAGCGCTGCGAGCGCGGTTCCCGCAGCATCGCCGGCGCTGTCTCCGAGCAGATCGACCTCTCCAGAGAGGCTGGAGTCACCAGAGATGCTGGTGCTGCCGTAGACGATATAGAGCGCGCCGGCGTTGGTGCCGCCGGAGTCTTCGCCGTAGGCACCGATGCTGAAGTCCGCCAGACCGTCGCTGTCGAGGTCGCCGACACCCGAGACGGTCTGGCCGGCATAGTCGCTCGCCGAGATGCCGCTCCAGGTGGCATCGGCGCTGGTTAAGTCGAGGTCGGACAGGGTCGCGGCGCCGAGCACAAGTGCCGCGAGTCCACCATTTGAGGCGCCCTCGTCGCTGTAGGGGACACCGATGAGGACATCGTCGTAGCCGTCGCCGTTGACATCTCCCACGAACGCGACCGAGGTGCCCGCGTAGTCGTTGCTGCTTGCGCCGCTGAACAGGGCGTCGGCGTCAGAGATGGTGAGGCTGCCGGAGAGCCCGTCACCAGTCAGCAGCGCAGCGACACCGCCGTTGGTCGCGGCGGTGTCGTCGTAGGGTGCGCCGATGAGGACATCCGGCATGCCATCGGCGTCGACGTCTCCGCCACCGGCGACGGACTCCCCAGCCCGGTCTCCAGAGGAGGCGCCGGTGATGAGGGCTGCGGCAGCGGCTTCACCGACCATCTCTCCAGAGATGTCGGCGCCGGAGAACAGGTAGACCGCGCCGGCGTTGGAGGCGGCATCGTCGCTGTAGGGCGCGCCGATCAGCAGCTCTGCAGCGCTGTCACCGTCGATGTCACCGGCCGAGGCGAGGCTGTAGCCGAAGCGGTCGTTGCTGTTGCTGCCCAGCAGGCTGCCCTCAGCGTAGTCGGTCACACCGAGCTCTCCGGCGAGGTGCCGGACCCCCCAGGGAGTGATGTAGATGCTGTCGTTGCTGCTGGTGAGGTAGGTGGACTCGCAGCCCAGCTCGACGCCGTCTCCGCTGGCGTCCTGGACGCCTGAGGAGGCGGCGAGTCCGGAGCGTGTGGTGGTGTTTCCTGTGGAGGTCTTCAGGTAAGTAAATGCGATCTCGCCGGTCTCATACAGGATCGCTCCGACATAGTGGCTGCCCGTGTCGGTTCCCTCTACGAGGACATCCTGCCACTCGATGACGACGGCGTTGTCAAAGGTCTTGGTGTAGAGGATGCCGCTGTCGTTGAAGTCGTATGTCGTCCAGATTGGGGCGATCATCGGCGCGGTGAAGCTGCCGTCAGCGACGCAGGCCCCAGAAGTCCGCGCCCCGGGACCGCTCTGCCCCGAGCCCGGCACGATGACGCCGTACTCAAACACCGTGATGGCGGTGTAGTCGGTTCCGTAGAACGGAAACGAAAACGGCAGCTCGATGGTGACGCTGCTTCCGGCAGTGAGTCCGGCATCGGTTCCGCCAGAGCTGTCGAGGTCGACCCAGCTCAAGGGCGCAGGAACCGACGCTCCCGCATCACGCCAAGAAAAATCCTCGTCTGAGCCCGAGATCGCGGAGGCAGACAGGGGGAGGAGCAGCAGAACGGATGGGGCGATCTGGCGCCGCATGGTGGTCCTCGGTGGGGGGCTTCAACGGAAGGGTAGCATGCTCTCTGTCTCACCGTCTCTTCCCTTCAGTCCCCCCTGAAGACCGCTCTATCGTGCGACATGTACCCATCTCTTGTGTCAACCGTCACTGCCGGCCATCGCTTGCTTGGTTATTGGATGCTTCCACAGGAGCGATGTGATGAGTCAGGACAACCGGAGTCACCTCAGCGAAGATCAGATCGATTCGATCGTCAACCGCCTGGTTGATCGGGTGCGCAGGGAAATTCAGCTTCAGGCGGTTCCGCCGGCGGACGTGATCCGTGGGACCTGGCAGGACTCCACCGGGCTGCGTGGCCTTGTCGGTGCGGGCGCGTCTCGGATCGGGACTGCGGGGAGTGTGCCGGACGGGGCCTCCGGGCTGGCGAGCTACATCGACCACACCCTCCTCAAGCCCACCGCGACCCGCGCCCAGATCGTCAAGGTCTGCGAGGAAGCACGTGCGCATACCTTCGCCAGCGTGTGTGTGAACACCACCTGGATTCGTCTCGTCGCGGACCTGCTCCGTGGCTGTCCGACGAAGCCGATCGCAGTGGTCGGCTTCCCGCTTGGCGCAATGGTCTCCACCGCAAAGGCCGCTGAGACCCGCACTGCTATCTCTGATGGTGCAGAAGAAATCGACATGGTCATCAACATCGGCTGGCTCAAGAGCGGAGAGCACGATCGGGTCTACGACGACATCTCTGGTGTTGTGAAGGCTGCGGCCGGCAAGCCGGTGAAGGTCATCCTGGAGACTGCCATGCTGTCTCGGGAAGAAAAGATCGCGGGCTGTGCGATCTCCCGCGCTGCGGGGGCTGCATTCGTCAAGACCTCCACGGGCTTCGGCGGCGGCGGTGCGACGGCAGAAGACATCGCCTTGATGCGCGCAGTGGTTGGCCCAGACATCGGCGTCAAGGCCAGCGGAGGAGTGCGCACTGCTGCAGATGCTCGGAAGATGATCGCAGCCGGTGCCGATCGGCTGGGTGCCAGCGCCAGCGTCGCGATTGTCACGGGTGGTACTGGCAAGGGCGGCTACTGATGGGGCTCTGGATCCGGTCGATCCTGGAGGCCAAGCGCGATGGTGGTCTCCTGGCCGGTCCAGACATCATCCGGTTCATCGACGGTGTTGTCTCTGGAAGCGTCTCTCGACCCCAGGCCGCCGCGTTTCTCTCTGCGGTGTTCATCCACGGCATGACCGCCGAAGAGACCGTTGCCTTGACCCTCGCGATGCGAGACTCGGGTGTGGTTCTTTCCTGGCCGGGACTGACCGGTCCGTTTGTGGACAAGCACTCCACTGGCGGAGTCGGTGACAAGGTCTCGCTCGTGCTCGCTCCGCTGTGGGCAGAGCTTGGCCGGAAGGTGCCGATGATCAGCGGTCGGGGGCTCGGTCACACCGGCGGAACCCTCGACAAACTGGAGGCGATCCCCGGCTTCTCGACCGATCTGCCGACGGCCCGTCTCCAAGAGATTCTCGCTGAGGTTGGCTGCTTTATCTGCGGCCAGACCGACGATCTTGCTCCAGCCGATCGCATCCTCTATGCGCTCCGCAATGAGACCTGTACCGTTCCCTCCATCCCGCTGATCACCGCCAGCATCCTCTCCAAGAAGCTCGCAGAGGGCATCGACGAGCTGGTGATGGATGTGAAGTGGGGAACCGGGGCGTTCATGAAGCAGCGCGCAGACGCTGAGGCTCTCGGAGCGAGCCTCAAGGCGGTGGGAGAGGGGGCCGGGGTTGCGACTCGGGTGGTGCTCTCCGACATGAACCAGCCGCTGGGCGAGGCGGTCGGCAATGCGCTGGAGGTCACTGAGGCGATCCGCTGCCTGCAGGGCGATGGACCGTCGGATCTTTCTGCGCTGGTCTGTGCGCTCATCGGGGACTCCCGTGCCGCTGAGGTGCTCTCAAGCGGCGCGGCATATGAGCGCTTTGCACACATGGTCACCGCTCAGGGCGGCGATCTTCGCGCGCCCTTGCGGGGTGCCGGCTGCGAGACGGAGCCCCTCTGTGCGGCACGCGCGGGCGTCATCACGCGCTGCGATGCCCTCGAGGTCGGTCAGGCTGCGTTCGCCCTTGGCTCTGGCCGAGCGCGGGCAGAGCAGGACATCCACCCCGGGGTCGGCGTGACGGTTCACCACAAGACCGGCGCGGTGGTCCAGGCCGGCGAGCCGCTGGTGACGATCACACACGCAGGACACGGACTGGAGGCGGCCCGTGCGCTGCTCGCGGGTGCGGTTGTGGTTGGAGATGGCTGAGCTGCGCACCTGGCCAGCAGTCCGCGCCCTGCTGATCAGCGTGGTGTTGGTGGCCCAGTGGGTCGATGCTCTGCCCCTGCCGGAGCTGCGCGCGCGTGACCTCCAGCACCCGATTGCCCAGGACGAGGTGACCCGCTGGACGACCCTGCTCAATGACCTCGGCGTGTCGCTGACCGAGGAAGAGCTGGTCGCACGTGCCCTGGTTGTTGGGGAGGGGGCGACTCGATTCCGCAGGGCCTCCATGGCTCCGCTGCGGCCGCTCAAGAGGCTCACAGGCACCGGCCAGAGCTGGGGGCTGTTTGCTTACCCCGATCCCTACGCTGGCCGGCTGGTCATTGAGGCTCGGGAGAAGAATGGAGCGTGGCAGGTCCTCTTCTCTGCCCCGGGGAGCAGCAGCGATGACCTCAGCCGCCTGATGCGCTATCGACGCGTCCGTGGGATCTACGACGACAACGGCGACCGACCCAAGCCCGGCAGCCTCTACAATCGCTTCGTAGACTGGGTCGCCTGGGACCTCTTTCAGAGCCGACCGGACCTTGACGCCGTTCAGGTTCGGCTTGATCTGGTGCGGATCATTCCGCCGGGTACCGGAGAAGGGGAGCCGATACCAGACAAGCGACGCCATGCGCGCATGCGGGTCCGCGAGCCGCTCACGAAGCGCCTCCATGAGCGGTGGTCGCTGTGAGCCTGCTGCGCCGCTGGATCGCGCTGTGGGATCGACGAGAGGATCCCCGAATGGTCGCCCTGGTTCGCATTCTCCTGTCGGCAGTTGTGCTGTATGACTGGATACGCATCTACTGGCTAAAACTTGTCGTACCGTTGTTTGCACCCTTGGCTGGTGGTGGCATGGGGACGCCGATGTCGCACAAGACTGTTCCCTGGCTGTATGCGACCTTCACCACCGGGGCGGATGCAGCATGGATGGGCTTTGGACTCGTGGTTGCGCTGACTGTAATGCTCGGCCTCGGCCTGTTTACCCGGCTCTCAGCGCTCGCGCTGGTCCTGGTCTGGACTCAGCTCGCGCTCGGCCTGCCGGCCTCTGATCGCGGCATCGACATGCTCATCCGCAACGTCGTCCTCTTGCTCGCGTTCTCCAGCGCTGGGCGGGTCTGGTCCATCGATGCGTGGATCCGAACGGGCTCCTGGCGTGGTGATGGGCAGCGGATACCGGCCTGGCCCCGCTATCTCGTTGTCATTCAGCTTGTTATATTGTACTTCACGGCTGGAATACAGAAGGTCTCGAGCTCATGGACTCCATTCGGAGGTTGGAGCGCGCTGTATATCGCCATGCGGGATCCAGCGTTTGCGATGGGAACGCTCCCGAGTCTTGATGGCCTATACCCAGCCACCCAGTTCTTCACCGCGAGCACCTGGTGCTGGGAGTGGAGCGCTCCGCTGCTGCTGCTGGCGCTGTATTATCGCGACACCCGCAATCGAGCCGGCCGGCTGCGTGCGCTGATGAATCGGCTCTCTTTTCGTACGATTTACCTTATAATCGGCGCATCTTTTCATATCGGAACCTCACTGACACTGCAGCTTGGTATTTTTCCATGGGCAATACTATCTCTTTACCCAGCATGCTTTCATCCCGATGAGTTTCATCAGATGGTAGAAAAAGTTAAAACCAGACTACGGAATACAATGACTTGATGAGCTTGGATGTACAGTCTGACACGATGGCATGGTCACCGCTGCTCGAGTTGATCCCGGGCGGAGTCGTCCTAATCTCTGCGGATGGTGTGACTCTACACATCAACCCGACAGCCCGTCAGGTCTTTGATGAGTACCCAGATGCCCGGACATTGGCTCTGGAAGGTGGTGGGCTTCTGCATGCTGCCGCCCTGCGGATCTGTGTCCAGTCTGTCGGCGAGAATCGACTTGTCACCATGGAATCTGCGCCGCTCCCCGCGCGCACCGATCTCGCCATAGTCATGTCCACGACCACTCAGATTCTTCGCTCTGAGGGGCTCCTGAGGGAGCTGGTTACGACGGGTACTCCTCTGGTGGATGTCCTCGACGAGGCGGACCAAGAAGACCTCACGGCTGTGCTAAAGGCGGGCGGCGGGCGGCTGGAGTTGGTGCTCTCGTCTCAGACGCTGGACTGCGAGATCGAGCACGTGCCCGAGCTGGGGGGCTGGACCCTCATCGGGTCGGATCGTACCCTGGAGCGGAGCCTTCAGAACATGCTGCGGGAAGGAGAGCGGCGCTTCTTGCGGCTCATCGAGGGAATCCCGGTTGCGCTGCTCATCAGCGACACGGATGGCTGCTCGGCCTACGCCAATGTCCTGGCCGACACCCTGCTCGGTGGCAACTCGCTCCACCAAGGCACCCCCCTCAAGGCGATCATGGAAGCCGCCCAGATGCGTGTTGTGGGTGAGGGAACTCCTTACCCGCACGAGCAGCTTCCCATGTTCCGTGCGCAAGTCGGCGAGCGGTGCAGCGTCGACGATGTTGAGATGTTCCTCGACGGCCGCTGGAGCTCCCTGGAGATCTCCAGTGCCCCGGTGGTTGGACTCAGCGGCGAGATCATCTACGCCATCACCATCATCAAGGACATCAACGACCGCCAGGAGCTTCAGAACCGTCTCCAGCGGGTGCAGCGGATGGAAGCCGCAGGTCAGCTTGCCGGTGAGCTGGCCCATGACTTCAACAACTTCCTCACCGCAATCAGCTCCTACAGCCAGCTGACCCTTGGTGCTCTGACGCTCGACCACCCTGCGCGCAGCGATGTCGAAGAGGTCATCCAGGTCACCCACCAGGCAGCCACGCTCACCCGTCAGCTCCTCACCATCAGCCGACGCCAGCCGATGAGCGTGAATCAGCTCTCGTTCGTCGGAATACTGGAGCGGCTGGAGCGGCTGATTCGTCGGCTGCTGGGAGAGCAGGTCTCCCTTGAGATTGATCTTGGCCGTGGGGTCTGGCCGGTGATGGCTGACTCTGGACTGCTGGAGCGGGTCATCATCAACCTCGCCCTCAATGCGCGTGATGCCATGGCCAATGCCTCCGGGGCGCGGCTGCGGATATCTCTTGAGAATGTTGTCCTCGATGCTGAGGCCGCCGCGGCGCTCGTTGATGTCCAGCCTGGCGCATACGTCATGGCTGTCTTTGCCGACAACGGCATCGGCATTCCGTCAGAGGTGCTGGATCGCATCTTTGAGCCGTTCTTTACGACCAAGCCTGAGGGCCTGGGGACCGGGCTGGGGCTGTCAATGGTCTATGGCGTCATCCGCCAGAGCGGGGGCTTCCTCTCGGTCGACAGCACCCCTGGCCATGGTGCGAGTTTCCGGATCGCGCTTCCCCGCGCCGACGCTCCGCCCCCGAGTGACCGGCCTGGCTCCGTGCCTGACGTCAGCGGCCGACTTCTCCTCGTCGAGGACGAAGAGCGGATCCGATACACCACCGCGCGCATGCTGACGAGACAGGGCTACTCGGTGCAGACGGCTGCGACGCCCCTTGAGGCCCTCGCGCTGATCCGGGCCGATGCCGATCGGTTCGATCTGGTGATCACCGATGTCCACCTGCCGCAGATGCGCGGTGATGTCTTGATTCAAGAGATTCTCAAGATTCGCGCTGATCTGTCGGTGCTGTTTATCTCAGGCTCTCTGATCGAGGAGCGCCTGCTCGGGCGCAACATCCTGACCAAGCCGTTCACCACACAAGAGCTGAGCGGAGCAATCGCGAAGCTGATGTCAGAGCGGCAGTGATGTCAGAGCGGCAGTGATGTGATGCCCCGCCACGACGATGCGGCTTCCGGTTGCACACGTTGCCCCTTTTCGCCGCGACACTGGATTGCATGGCAGACCGCGTGCAGATCGGACAGCCGGCGCTCATGAGCGCACGCATCGCTGGGGGCCTTTTTCGAGCGGCGGGAAGACCTACCAGCCCTTGCCCTCCTCGGATGCCTCCAGCATCTTCGGCATCATCACGCCGTCGATGAGGTTGCCGACCATACAGAATCCACCGGTGAACAGCCAGAGCAGCCCGGAGATCCACCGTCCCATGTAGATTCGGTGGAGGCCTGATATGCCGACGAATCCAGCGAGCCACATCAGGTATGCGATGGTGCTGTTCTTCTTTGGTACGAGAGCGGTGCTCATGAGCCTCTTACCTCCATCGCAATGTACGGCTGTTGTTCCGGTCTATTTCGCTGCGATGCGATAATGCTCTCTGCATGACCACTCCTCACATCCAGCGCTATCGAGACTTCACACCGCAGGTCGATCCCGCTGCCTTCGTTCACTCGAATGCGGTCCTTATCGGTGAGGTCTCAGTCGCGGCGAGGGTGAGCATCTGGCCTGGCGTCATCCTTCGTGGAGACCAGGGCGCGGTGATCATCGGCGAGGAGAGCAACCTCCAGGATGGCACCATCGCGCATGCCACCGGGGGGATGTCTCGTACGGTCGTTGGAGCCCGGGTCACGGTCGGTCATCGTGTCCTCCTCCACGGCTGCATTGTCGAGGACGACTGCCTGATCGGCATGGGCGCGATCCTCATGGACAACTGTCGCATCGGCATGGGCTCTGTCGTCGGCGCCGGTGCAATGGTCACAAAGGATAAGATCATCCCTCCGTATTCTCTGGTCCTTGGGAGCCCTGGTCGGGTGGTCAAGACCTTGACCCCTGAAGCCTCTGCAGCCATGGTCTCTCATGGTCACCAGGAGTACCTTCGGCTTGCTGAGGAGTACCTTAGCCAGCAGAACACGGAGCAGACATGAGCGAGCGAAACACGAGACCCGGCTGCTTCTTGACTGCGTTGCCCCTCATCGGTCTCCTCGTGGTGCTCTCCTGGGTGACTCTGTAGGTGCGGATAAGCAAGCTCGAACTTCACGGCTTCAAGTCGTTCCCTGATCGGACCACGATGCACTTCGGGGACGGAATCTCTGGCGTTGTCGGCAGCAACGGGTGTGGGAAGTCCAACGTCGTTGACGCGGTCAAGTGGTGTCTCGGTGAGCAGTCAGCCAAGAGCCTGCGCGGGAAGTCGATGGGCGATGTCATCTTCGCTGGTGCTCAGGACCGCAACCCATCGGGTAGCGCGGAGGTCTCCATCACCTTCGTCGCTGCAGATGAGCCTTTCCCGGGAGAGTTCGCCCGCTATGAGGAGGTGATGATCTCCCGACGCATGTTCCGGGATGGCGGCAGCGAGTATCGAATCAACCAGGAGCGTGCCCGGCTGCGGGACATCCAGGATCTGTTCCTCGATACCGGCGTGACCAACCGGATGTACTCGTTCATCGAGCAGGGTCGCATTGGTCAGATCGTCAACGCCCGCCCAGAGAACCGCCGCGCCCTGTTTGAGGAGGCTGCCGGGATCTCTCGGTACAAGTCTCGCAAGCAAGACACCGAGTCCCGCTTGGAAGAGACCGCTGCGAACCTGGAGCGCGCGACGGATGTCGTCGACGGCCTCCAGAAGCGGCTGAGGAGCCTCAGCCGACAGGTCGAGCGCGCCAGCCGCTATCGGCAGTACCGCTCTCGGGAGCGTCAGGCGGAGCTGTTCCTTGGGCTCGCGCGCTACAGTGCCCTCATCGGTGATCGACGCGCGCTCGGTGAGCAGCTCCGTGCGGCGAAGAACGACGAGGAGCAGCTTCAGCGTGCCCTGACCCGCCGAGAGCGAGAGCTGAAGGAGCGCCGCGATGGTGTGAGCGTTCAGGAGGCCGGCGTTGGCCTCCTGCGGGATGAGCTCGCAGACCTGGAGGCAACCCGTCGGGAGAAAGAGTCTGCTCGGCTGTATCAGGCCCGCGAGCAGGAGAACCTTCGCCGTCGCCTGGAGGTCCTCTCCAGCCAGCTGTCCCAGTCCAATGAAGAGCTGGAGGATGCCACCACGGAGCTGGAGACCACCAGCTCGGATCGGGAGCGGGTTGAGACGCGACTGACCGCCATCGAGAGCACGCTCGGCCGCGCGAAGGACGAGCTGATTGTGCTGGAGAAGGACATCCGGCGCCGAACGATCCTCATCGAGCGGGGAAAGTCTGAGCAGCTCAAGCTGGTCAGTCGGATCGCTGCACACCGGGCAGCACTGGAATCCTCTGGGGTGAGGCGGCGCGATCTGGAGTCTCGGCAGGTGCGGCTCACGGCACGCCGTGATGAGCTGCTTGCGGATCACGAGACCCTCGCTGAGCAGCTTGAGGAAGCCGCGCTTGCTGTCGAAGAGGCTCGACAAGGGCAGTCTGTCTTTGCCGAGGCCATCGCGCTCGCACGGACGGTCCTCTCGGAGCGTCAGTCCGCGATGAGCACAAGCCAGGCCGCGCTGTCACAGGCCACGCGAGCGCATCGCACGACCGAGGGCATGCTCTCTGCGGTGGAGCGTGACGAGGCCAAGATGCGGGCCCGTGTGGAGTCGATGGAGTTACTCCAGGCCTCTCATGAGGGCGTCGAGGACGACATCCGCGCCGCACTGTCGCTCCCCGATGTCCTCGGCACTCTCGCGGAGCATCTCGACGTCCCTGAGCAGCGCATCGCTCCCCTGACCGCAGCACTCGGTGCTTCCCTTGATGCCATCCTCACCCAGACCGATGCGGCCGCCCTGGCGGCGATTCAGAAAGTGAAAGGACGCAGCGTCGTGGTCTCTCTGGAGCATGCCAGCGGAACCCCGACCGGCTTTGCCGCTCGGCTTGGTGGAACGCCGACGGGCATGAAGGCTCTGGCAGTGGTGCTGCCGAGCTGTCGGGAGGCCGACGATGTCGCCGAGGCCCTTGCCCTGCACCGCAAGACCGGAGCTGCGGTGGTCGTGACCGGCGGTGGACATGCCTTCATCGATTCTGCTGGACGCCTAATGGTCGGAGAGCCACGGACTGCAGGTGTCGCGATCCTTGCCCGTCGCCGCAAGCTGGCCGCTCTCCGCGTGGAGAGCGTGGCCCTCCACGAGAAGGTCGAGGCTGCACGGGAGATCGTCGAGGAGGCCCTGGAGGCTGTCGACGTCGCCCGAGAGGCTGTCGAGGAAGCCCGAGAGGCTGTCGAGGAAGCCCGCGAAGGGGTCTCACGCGCTCGAGAGGCTGCAGCAGATGGTGAGCTGAAGCTTCGGACCGCCGTTCAGCAAAAGCGCAGCGCGGAGCAGGAAGTCCAGCGGCAGTCATCCTCGACGCGACGGGTCACGGCCGATCTCGCTGAGATTGAGCAGTCCCTGACGGCCCACGACGATCAGGTCATGCGTCGTCGCGAGTCCATCGCTGAGGACATCGAGGAGCAAGCCTGCGTGGAGGAAGACCTCACCAGCAACCAGGCCGCTCTGGTCGAAGAATCCCACAACGCCAACACTGCGCGCGAGCGCATGAACCAGCTCACCACTGAGACGGCTGGTCTTCGGGAGCGTCTCACCGGACTCCGCCGTGCTGAGACCGCTGCGCGGGCTGCCGCAGAGACGGCCAGTCGTCAGATCGAGCGCGGCAAGCAAGAGCAGACCGAGGGCATCGCACGCATCGAGGAGCTGGTCGAGGACAACGAGCTTCTCGCTGAGACCCTCCATGACATCGGCGAGCGCCAGGCTGATCTCCGACAGCGCCTCGAACAAGCCCTGGAGCGTGTCCGGCTGGAGCGTGAGCAGCTCTCGGAGCTCGAGGAGTACATCAAGGGAAATCGCACCCGACTCAGCAGCGCCCGAGAGCTTCGGATCGACATCGAGCAGAAGCTGCAGGTTGCCAAGGGAGAGATCGGCCGCATTCGGGAAAACCTCCAGGAAAGACAGGAAATATCCGTCTCTGCCATGCTCGATCGGGTGGAGCGGGATGGCCATGTCACGATCCCGGCAGACGCTGCAGCCCTCGCTGCGCTCCCGAAGGGAACCGAGGAGCGGCCTGAGGCCCTACGAGATCTTCGCATCACCGATGAGATGATGGACGACAAGACCGCCATCGAGACGTGGATCGAGCAGCTGAGGGACGACCGTGCTGCGCTCGCGAAGCTGGGAGAGGTCAACCTCCTCGCCATCCAGGAGCACCGAGAGGTCGCCGCGCGTCTGGAGCATCAGTCCACGCAGCGGGAGGACCTGGAGACCTCCATGCGCTCGATCCAGCAGACCATCGCCCGCCTCAACAAGCTGTGTCGGGAGCGGTTCTGGGAGACCTTTGAGAAGGTCAACGAGCACTTCCAGGAGATCTATCCCCGACTGGTTGGTGGAGGACGGGCGCGGCTGTCGCTGACCGATCCGGATGACCTGCTCGAGACCGGCGTCGAGATCTTCGCCCAGCCACCTGGAAAGCGACTCCAGAGCCTCAGCCTGCTGTCCGGTGGAGAGACTGCGATGGTCGCCATCGCGCTGATATTCTCCTTGTTTCGGGTCAAACCCTCACCGTTCTGCTTGCTCGATGAGGTGGATGCGCCGCTTGATGAAGGAAACGGCGCCCGGTTCAATCGCATGCTGAGAGAGATGGCGCAGCGGTCACAGTTCATTGTGATCACGCACAACAAAAAGACCATGGAGTGTGCCGACACCCTCTACGGCGTGACCATGGTCAACCCCGGGGTCTCCACGGTCGTCTCTGTGCAGATGGACTGATGGTGATATGGGAAGCCCCTTCTCATCACAGGGGTCGAGATGGGCGATCTACCGCTTGAGGTTCTGATCGGCATTGCTGCCGGCGTCATCACTGTCGCGGGAATCGGCTTCGGGGTCTATCGCTCCCGACAGCGTCCCGCGCTTGAGGTGGACGAGCCGGCTCGTCTTCCAGAGCCGCCGCCGGACAGCAGCACAGATCAGGTCAGTCTTGCTGCTCGCTTCTTCACCGGGCTTAGCCGCAGCCGGGCCGCGCTGTCTGACGGGCTGGCGCGTGCGTTTGGTGGGGAGACCATCGACGAAGAAGCCTTGGAGGCCCTCGAGGATGCGCTCATCAGCGCTGACGTCGGTGTCAAGACGGCCATGGCACTCACCGAGACCCTCCGCAAACAGGCTGAGCGCGGTGCGGACCCAGCCGCCCTGCATGCGCTCCTCCGCTCTGAGCTTCGCAGCCGCATCGGAGATGCACAGGGTATCGCTGAGAAGCCGACAGATGGACCGCTCGTGATCCTCGTCGTCGGAATCAACGGCAGCGGCAAGACCACCTCCATCGGCAAGCTCGCCAATCTCTACAAGCAGCAGGGCCGCTCGGTCATCCTTGCAGCCGGCGACACCTTCCGAGCGGGTGCCATCGAGCAGCTCAAGGTGTGGGGAGAGCGGGCAGGCGTTCCGGTCATTGCGCACCAAGACGGCTCCAGCCCGTCCGGCGTTGTCTTTGATGCCCTCAAGGCGGGTGTTGCGCGCGGCGCCGATGTGGTGATCTGTGACACTGCCGGTCGCCTCCAGGCTCATCGGGAGCTGATGGAGGAGCTTGAGAAGGTCAATCGCTCCATTGGCAAGGTCGTTCCCGGGGCGCCTCATGAGGTCCTCATTGTGCTCGATGCAACCATCGGACAGAACGCGCTGTCTCAGGCGAGGGCGTTCAAGGAGGCTGTTGGCGTGACCGGCGTTGTGCTGACAAAGCTCGATGGCACCGCGAAGGGGGGAGTGGTTGTGGCGGTTCGCGATGAGATTGGTGTGCCTGTCAAGCTCGTCGGTCTTGGCGAGGGCATCGACGATCTCCGCGACTTTGACCCCGATGCTTTCGTCGATGCCTTGATCGGCGTGTCGGAGGATCCGGGTTAGCCTTGCCTTGTGCAGGTCAAGATCAACATACGCGGTCGTCAGTACACAGTCCGCGGAGACGAGACTGGCGAAGACATCAAGCAGCTTGCTGCCGAGGTCGACTCCCGGATGAACGAGGTCGCCAATCGGACCCGCTCATTCGATGAGTACACCGTCGCAATGCTGACAGCTCTCAACCTCGCCAGCGAGCTCGCGCAGCTGCGAAGTCAGGTCTCTGCTCAGCTGGAGGGGTTCGATCGTGAGGTCGCCTCCATTGCTGCGATGCTGGAGGCAATGCTCCCAAGTGGCGCGGACAGCGCGAAGAAAGGCAAGTCCACAAAGAAGGACGCGCCAAGAAAGGAAGAGAAGTGAGTGACGCGCTTCGGGCGCTCCTCGCAGCGCCCGGCAGGTGGTTTTCTCGCCTCTCCAGCGCAACACAAGACCGGCTCGTTGGCTTGTCTCTGTTTCTGCCTTCAGGCACGGTGCTGGGCATCGCGATGTCTCTCACACCTGATCCCGCTGGAATGGGAACCCACCGTCAGCTCGGCCTGGGCGGCTGTGCGATCTTGACTGCAACGGGCTTGCCGTGCCCGATGTGTGGGATGACCACGACCTTCACTCATCTCGCACACTTTCACCTCATCGACGGAACACTCAACCAGCCATTTGGGCTGTTTCTGTTTCTCGGGACGGTGCTGGCCGCAGGCGTTGGACTCCTTGATGTCCTCATGCCGGCAGCTCGATGGCGCACAGTCTTGGGCTGGATCGAACGTCGAGAGACCGCCGTGGCCGTATTTCTGTTGGTGGGAATGGGGTTGGGATGGCTCTACAAAGTCGTCATGGTGAAGGGATTTCCGTTCTGGTAGGAGGGTTTAGCCTCCAACGAGAGCCAACGAGAGCCAACGAGAGCCTGGAAAAACTTGTCGTGGTGATCTTGACGACGGCATGGGCGTGCCATAAATGCTGTGGGCTGCGGGGGGAAACCTCAGCCGCACTGAGAGACTTCAAAAGAGTCCCTTGACAGCTACCGGCAAGACACATAAATGCCGGCGGCGAATCAGTTGAATGAGCTGCAATGAGCGCCTCAATAACTCAACCGATTCAGCAAGAACTCCTTAGAAAAGTTCTTGACACCATCCCGGTAGTAACATAAATACCGGGGGCTAAAATCGGAACCGAGCCGCGATTGCGGTAAAGTACC
>JAQXDW010000012.1 GCA_029251165.1 Myxococcota bacterium | reverse complement strand
CACCCGTGCGGCACCTGCTGCTGCACAGGGCGGGCGTCCTGCCGCTGCGACCGCGCCTCAGCGAGCGGACCGCACGGTCGGGAGCCGGCAGGTGCCGAGCCGTCAGCCCCGAAGCAAGGCGGAGGGCGGTGCCCCGGATCCCGCGCGCAGGGCCTTCGTGATGGCCAACCGGAACTCACTGCCCAACCTCAACGACTGGCTCCCGCACTACTCCACCGTCCAGGCGTGTGGCAGCGGGACCACCACCCTCACAGTGGCCGTCGGTGACACCATCACGGCTCAAGGGGGCGCTGCGGCCTGCATCCAGGGCGTGGCCGAGGAGCTGAGCTGGAGCCCAGGCACCTACACCATCGTGGTGCCCTGAGGACGCTCCGGTCTGCTGAGTCGAGCCCTGGGAGCGTCGGAAGGAATCGGAGTGCCGGAGCCTTCCTTCGGGCTGCGGCTTGTCCGGTGGAATTTCTGAATTACGACGCAGGTGGGTTGTCGGTACGAGGGACCATGTTCCGCCGGCCGCGTGCGGGCCTGGCAGGTCCGCCCACATGAAATCAATTCAACATGGTTGAAGACAAATGAGTACTCGAAAGCTCCTCTCTCAGATCCGGAAGCTCCTCTCCAGCAGCGACTGGCCGGCGATCCAGCAGGGGATCATCCTGGCAGCGGGGATGGGGATGCCGGAGGTGACGTCCGTCCTGACCAGCGGGATCTCTGTGAGCGACGCGGGGAGCGTTGAGTGGGCCCGCGCCAGCGAGGTGGTCAAGCGGGTGCCCAGCAAGTGGCGTGCGCAGGCTGCCCTCGACATCGCTGCCCGCTTCGGGCTGCTCAGCAGCGTCCGGGTGCTCGTCATCCGGGGCGAGAACAGCAACGACATCATCGACCTCTCGGCCCTCACCGGGCTCACCTTCACCACCGTCGACCTCTCCCGAGCCTCCCTGCTCTCCGACGACGCAAAGGACGGGGCAGCCTTCCTCCAGCCGCTCAGCGGCGCCACGAGCCTCACCACCCTCAAGCTCAGCGGAAATGACTGCGCCCTCGACCTCGCACCCCTCAAGGGCTGCACCGCGCTCAAGACCCTCTCGCTCTACCGCTGCAACATCGTCAACCCCGGCACCCTCGCCAGCCTCTCAGCGCTGGAGGACCTCGACCTCAGCAGCTCGAGCATCCGCAGCCTCCTCCCCCTCAGGGCCCTCAAGTCTCTCAAAGAGCTCAGCCTCCGCTACTGCGAGGTCACCGACCTCTCGCCACTCTCCGGGCTGACGAACCTCACGTCGTTCACCCTCCCCGGAGACGGCGACGGCGTCGATCAGGCGCCGCTGCGGGGGCTCACCGGGCTCGCCACCACGTCGGAGGATCCGAGCAGCCGGTGGACCTCCCTGGTGGTCGCACCCGAGCGCTTCGCCACGCTCACCCATCTCGACCTCGTGAGCGGTCGCTACTCCTCTCAGACCGCACACCCGCCCTCCTTCGCGCCGCTCCGGCACCTCCCCGCCCTCATCTCCCTCCACGCATCCGTCGCTGAAGACACGACCGACCTGGACTCCCTGGGCGGGCTGCCCCTCCAGGCGCTCACCCTCTCCGGTGGATACCGAAAGAGCACCATCAGCAGCCTCAAGGGATTGCTGTCGCTTCCCCAGCTTCGAAGCCTGACGCTGAAGAAGATCGAGCTCTCCACCGCCAACCTCGCCGTCCTCCAGCAGCTCACGCACCTCACGTCCCTGACCGTGACCGAGGCGAGCCTCCCGAGTCTCTCCTTTCTCGCCAGGCTCACCGGGCTGACCGAGCTGAGGATGCAGTCCTGCGAGCCGTCCTCTCGGGGCGTGGAGTGGGACTTCTCGGTGCTGCGGGGACTCCACGGTCTTCGCGCGATGGCTGCCCCCGATGCCGACGGCGCGGTCCGTCTTCAGGGTCTCAATGCCTGCCTGTGGCTGTGGAGCATGGCAGACGCAGACCTCTCTGGAGTGCGCCTCCTCAAGCTCGCCGGTGCCCCCCAGGCAGACCTCGCGATCCTCACGAAGTGTGCGCACCTGGAGTCTCTCGATCTCAGCGATGTTCAGCTCATCAACGCCGACACGCTCTCCACGCTGCGGTCGCTGAAGCGGCTCGACCTGTCGGGCTGCACCCATGCAGACCTCTCCTGCCTCATCCCGCTCGCGAAGCTGGAGCACCTCGACCTCTCCGGCGGCTCCAGCGTGAGCGTCCGCCCCAGCAAGGTCGTCCTCGACAACCCCCAGGACACCGCAGAGTACCGCCTCAAGCTCGCGAGGGCCCTCAAGCGGAACAAGAACCCCACCGACCAGCAAGCGGCATGGCTCAAGACGCTGGAAGCGTGATGGCCCGTCCAAAGCGAAGGTGGGAGCCAACGGAGCCCCCGGAGGTCACCACCCACAGCAGCCGACAGGGCGGCTTGATCTGCGGCGCGGCGGCATACCCATCGGTGATGTAGATGCAGCCATCGTAGCGGGCCCTGCGGTTGTCCCTGAGCCACTGAAAGACGGGATCAAAGACGGTGCCGCCGCGCCCCATGATGCCGCTGGGAGGACGACCTTTGTACGGGTAGACCCGCTGAACCGCCGCATCACACTCGATGACGTCCACCTGCGCGCCCTGCCGCCAGATGCCATGAACCTCGGCAAAGAACAGCGCAAGATCTGAGTCTGACACGGAGCCGGAGGTGTCGATGGCGACCAGCATGTGCTGGAGGCGCTTGACCTTGAGCCCGGGATACCGCCGAAGTCCGGGGAGGCTCTCGAAGCGCTTGCTCTCTCGCTGCTGGTTGATGGTGATCCGGGTGCGTCGGCTGCTGTTGCTGAACAGGCGGAGAGACCGCCGCCAGTCGATTGCGGGCTTTCGCTGTTCAATCATCGTCGAGATTGCAGCCTGGACAGCGCCGGGCAGCAGCCCCCAGCTTCGGGCACCGCCGCGATCTCGCGCCTGGATGATCTGACGCTCCAGCTCAGACTCAAGTGCTCGGCGTGTGCTCTCGCCCGTCTTGTCGCTGGAGCTGTTGCTGTGGCTGTCAGCCCAGAATTGGTGGTCGCTGTGCCGGGTGCCATCCATCAGCTCTCCCAGGGCGTCCGCGCTCTTGGGGGCGCTCTTTCGGCCTCGCTGGCTCTGGAGATTCATGAGCTTCTTGTAGTACCAGTCCACCGTCTGATTGGGCTTGATCCCCATGTCCGGAAACATCGCCAGGATGATGGCGCCCTCTGGCAGCGGCCAGGGGTGGACAAGCTGGTTGACCACCAGATCTGCGGCGATGTTGTAGAGGCGCGGGTTGTGGTGGCTCTTCCATCGAAACAGGTGCTTGAAGACGAGGTGAAGCGCCTCGTGCTTGATGATGGCGACCCGCTCGTTCTTCCGGCGAATCGTCTTCACAAAGAAGGTGGGGTTCACGCGCAGCTCGATGCTGTCTTTGGTCAACGCCACCGCAGCGGTCGGTGTGCTGTCGGTCACGCTGCGGACCACGCCGCCCAGGAGGTGTCCGAAGAAGGGCTCCTTCATCAGCAGCGCGATCACCGAGCGGGACAGCTCATCGCGTGCCTTCGCGCTCACCCGTGCCGATGTGCCCTTGCGGGCCACGCTACATCCCCGCCAGGATCAGCCTGGAGAGCTTGGGATCCTTCAGCATCTCGATGACCGTGGGGCCCAGGGCCACCAGATCCCGATGCAGGCTGAAGCGCAGATCGTTGGGCAGGACGTCCAGCAGCAGGAACAACACCAGGTTGCGGGCTTCGAGCTCAGCGGGGGTGTACTGAGGCTGGGCCATGTGCAGGTACAGCCGGGTGCAGATGGTCGCCAGCCGATCGATCCGGCGGGCCCCGTGTGTGCCCTTGCTCAGCGCCTCGATTCGCTTCTTGATCTCCGAGAAGTCCGTCGCGCTCAGGATCTCCTCGGGGTGGATGAGGGTGGAGAGGTTGTCGTTGATGAAGGAGAGGAAGGTCGAGACCGTCACCTCGTCGAGCGAGGAGTTGGCCAGGATGAGGACCCGGTCGAGGTTGGCTTGGAGATCGGGGATGTGGCGGAGCTGCTGGAAGAACTGGGTGATGGAGCGCGGTGTGCTCCGCTTGCCGGTGATGACCTCTGGATAGGTCAGCACGAACGCCACACCACGCGGATCGATGTCGTTCTGCACGGCCCACGAGGCCCACGCCTTGACGTCAAAGACCATGGTCAGGTGCAGCAGGCGGGTGAGCATCGCATCGTCCATGGGGGTGACCGAGTAGTCGCCGCCCTCTGGGTTGGCGGTGCACACGATCTGCCACTTCGGAGGCAGCGACCAGGAGAACATCTCGAAGTTCTGGAGGAGCTGCATCAGGCCGCGGAGAATGCGGTCGTCAGCCCGGTTGAAGTCGTCCAGAAGCAAGATGCCTGGACCCTCTTCGGTCGGGACCCAGTCCGGCGGCAGGTACATGGTGTACTCATCGCCAAACCGGGTCGGGTCGGGATCCATCTTGGTGGGGAGGCCGTGGAGGTCTCCCATCTCCTCAAACTGCGCCGGCGCACAGTAGGCCATCTTCCAGTTCTGCTCGCGGGCGTACTCCAGCACCATCTGGGTCTTGCCCAGGCCGTGGGTTCCCCAGATGCAGATGGGCGTGGGGCGCTCCCCCGTCTTCAGCTCGTTCTTGAGGTTGGACTCGAACAAGAACGCCAGGGTGCTGGCGATTTGCTGGGCATCGAGCTTGGAGCCGAATTGGATCAGGTCGCTGGGCATTGGGTATCTCCGAGCTGTGTTCGTACCGGAAATGGCCACGGCACTCAAGCAGCACCTTCGCTTCGGACGGTGTGTGTCACCTCCAAAGACGCCACGGCAGGCGCCTCAAGTCCGCGCCTGCTCTTGTCACCCTGCCGCCCATCTCTGCTGTCATCGGTCTCTTCACTGCCGCTCGACATCTCTGGCTGACAGTCGCGGGGGCCATCAGCGGAACACCGGTTCCTCCGATGCCGCTGGGTCGGGCGTCAGCATCAACCAATGAGGTGTGGGGTTCGTGCGGCGCGGCGCGTCGCTCGGACGACGGCGCTGTTTGATGTCGGTGACCTCACCGTACAGGGGCACGGGAGGCTGAACAGGTCCGCACCGATACGCTGAGCGCCGGCTGCCGATGCGGACCTGTGGCAGGTACTTTCATGCTGACGTTGAATACATCCTGTCTCAGAGAAGAGCCTTGGTTTGTCTAAGAAGAGATATAGACGGGCGTGGTGTTAAGTCTGTCTTAATATTCTCTGGTATGACATCGTATGCTCAGAACAAGAGTGGGATTGAATGAGTAAAGAGAAACTATTGGAGAGAGTCAGGCTCTTAGAGCAGTCTCTGAAGGAAAGTGAACACAGAAACAGCGAGCTCCTTCGGGCGATGGAGCACCTGCCCTCTGGGGTCGAGATCTACGACCAGACCGGCCTTGCCACATATTTGAACCCGGCAATGGTGAAGGTGACCTCTCTACCCTCTGCTGATGTTGCGGTTGGAAAGTTTAATATCTTGAAAGATAAATTCTCGATAGATACTGGTCTCAAGCCCATCTACGAGCGCGCCTACCGCGGTGAGACGGTTCACACCGATGAATTCACCATTGAGATGGGACGCGCCGCAGAAGACTGGGGAACTCAGTCCGGTCAGATCTGGTTCCGAATGAGCCTGATTCCACTCTTTGCCCTGGATGGTTCTGTCGAGTCTGTGTTGGTGATTATGTGTGAGACCACAGCGGCCCGAAAGGCGGCCAAGACGCTCCAGTTGGCATCGCGACGAGACGGTATTGAGCTGATTGCAGCGGGAATTGCGCACGACTACAACAACTTGCTTACCGCAATTATAACCAACAATGAGCTGATTCAGGAGATATCCACAGAGGACGAGGTCCGCTCGCTCAGCGCTGACATCTACTCTGCGTCGGAGCAAGCCACCCTCCTCAATCGGAAGCTTCTCTCTTATGCTGGGATGAACCTTCGGATGGTGGAAACGCTTGATCTGGCGGTGCTGACTCGCGACGTCGTGCAGATCTTTCAGCAGACGCTCCTTCAGTTTGGTGAGCTTCAGCTTGAGATGTCAGGTGACGATATGCTCGCCGAGGTCGACGCGGGCCAGTACAAGCAGGTGGTCATGAATTTCCTGACCAATGCCATGGAGGCGCTCCCGAAGAACGCTGGAAGCGTCCGTGTCACGCTGAGGCAGGTGGTCCTGGACGACACGACGCTGGAGGCCTTTCAGTTCTCTGGGCCGGCTGGTCCGGGACGCTGGAACCTGCTGGAGGTCCAGGACAACGGCTGCGGCATGCCCTCGGATGTCCGCCGCCACATCTTTGAGCCGTACTTCACGACCAAGTCCACGGGGCACGGCCTCGGCCTGGCCTCTGCCCTTGGCATCATCTGGAACCACGGGGGCGGCGTCTCTGTGCAGAGTACCCCTGAGGTCGGGACCTCTTTTCAGGTGGTCCTGCCGCTCTCGCAGCATGAGCAGGCAGCACAGAAGCCTGCGGAGCTGCCCGTCAGCCTTCCAGCGAGCGCTCATGTGCTGCTCGTGGACAACTCTCCTTACCTTCGGGGCTCGCTGCGCGCGCTGCTGGAGCACATGAACATCACCGTGGCTGAGGAAGAAGACGGTGCCCAGGCCTGGAAGCACCTGGAGTGTGCTCAGCCCCTCCCAGACCTTGTGCTGATGGACATCATGATTCCCTCCATGAACGGACTGGACGTGCTCCGGGAGCTTCGAGGCACGTACGAGACGCTGCCGGTGCTGCTGATGAGTACCCACGGGGAGATGGGGCAGCGCGGCGTCTGCGACGACCCCTTCGCGGCCTTCATTCCCAAGCCGTTCTCTCCGTCGGAGCTCCTCCAGCAGGTTGCACGGATGCTGCAACTGGTGTCCTGAACCCACCGGTGTCCTGAGCCCACCTGAAGGATGAGCGTGAGCCATTCACGGGCTGCTGTCAGGCTCGCTTGAGGCCTGGACGGCCAGCCTGATCGGGGTGTCGAGTCAGGTAGTCCGCCTTGAGCTGATGAGAGGTCTTTCGGCTTCCATCGTGGCTCCAGCCGGGCGGGCCGAGCAGATAGCCCAGCCGTGCGCGGAGGGGAAGGCCGGCTGCCGTGGCATCGGTGAGCATGGCGATCCACTCATGGAAGGCGACCCGCAGCACCGCAAATGTCCCCAGGTTCTTCACCAGCCCGTACTGCGGGGGATCCGCTTCCTCCAGCTCGGGCACGAACGTCCCAAAGATGCGATCCCAGAGGATCAAGGTCCCGGCGTAGTTTGCGTCGAGGTAGCGGGGATTGGTGGCGTGGTGGACCCGGTGGTGAGAGGGGGTGTTGAGCACCGCCTCAAGGGGAGCTGGCAGCCGACGAATGGCCTCGGTGTGAATCCAGAACTGGTAGATGAGGTTGAAGCCACCGATGAAGGCGAGCATCACCGGATGAAACCCCAGCATCACCAGCGGAAGCCTGAACAGGAAGCCCAGGGCGATGGTGGCGCTCCAGGTCTGTCGGAGCGCGGTCGAGAGGTTGTAGTGCTGCGAGGAGTGGTGGGTGACGTGGCTGGACCAGAGCCACCGGACCTCGTGTGACATTCGATGGAACCAGTAGTACCGAAGATCATCGATGATGAAGCACAGCACGAACACCCACGGCGCCCAGCCCCACGACCGCTCAGCGATGGGGAATGGAGCGAGGGTGTGGGCGGCGCTGAGGACCGCAAAGCCGAGCCCCCCGAGCACGATGCCTTCAGCCAGGTTGCCCGCACCCATCAGCAGGCTGGTCAGGGTGTCTCGGGTCTCGTATTTTGCGCGGCCCGTGAGCTTGCCGACGATGAGCTCGAGCAGCATGGCGACGATGAAGCCGGGGACGGCGAGGTTGACCACATCCGGCAGCGCTGGGATCTCCACTGCGGATTCCTACTGTAGCCGCGACAGCCAGCGCTGATGGGCGCTGACGGGCAGGGCAAGGGTGATGCGCGGACAGCCTGGATCGCGCAGCCGCAGGCGGAGTCCCGCAGCAGTCTCGGTGAGCAGGGGTCGAGCGGGGAGTCGACGGCTCACCAGCGCATCCCCGAGGACAAACACCACCGCGACCGTGCCGTCCGCAAGCGCGACCAGGGCGGAGCGTCGATCCGATGACAGCCCGATGTCGGTCGCTGTGCGGCCGGGCAGGTCGTGGGCCAGCTGGGCACGGATGGCGGCCTCGGTGAGCGTGGCGCCGACCGAGCCGCCCAGCAGGTGAGTGAGTCCCACAATCAGGCCCATGCCGACGACGACGAGCACCAGCAGCACCGGAAGGGGAATGTGCATTCTTCATATGGTAGGACGATGGCTTGAGATCTTCAACCATCCGTTCCCGTGTGTGGGCGACTCTGGCTGCGGACGTTGGGCCTGGAAGGGAGCCATTGCCCCCTGACGTCCTGCTGCCCCAGCGGTCCCTTGTTGGGAGCGGAAGACGTTGGGAGCGGAAGACCGTCAGCGCGCAGGGCAAGTGCGGTCGCGATGCCCATCGCCGCATGCGGTGGCTGCGGCGGCCTGTCACCACTGCTTGACGCGCGCGGTGCTGGGCATGGCTGGCTCTATCCGGCCTGAGAAGTCGACTCGTGAAAGTACGCCTGTACACAATGTTCTGGGGTCTGGTGCCGACGGCGATCGAGATTTCGTTGCAGCGTCTCTTGGTCTGGTGAATACATCGGCAGGCAAGCCGTCTGCTGCTGCCTGGAGTTGACCACGTGGGACTGATCTGGATGATGTTGTCGGGTGTCGTGCTGGCCGCTCAGCGGGGCGGCGTTGCCGTGGTGGGCAGCCTCGGAGTGCAGACCGCCGCACCAGACTTTGTCTCCGGAGATCCGGGGCCGCTGGGGCTGCAGTGTGGCGGGGTTGACGTGTCCCTGCTGCAAGCGGACTCATCGGATCCCACCGGCTCCCGACCCAGCCACAGTCGCCTCGTGGCAGGTCTCCTGGCGTGCCGCTCGCCAGAAGAGACCACCTACGCCGGGGTCGGCGCGGGGCCGGGCGGACAGTGGGGAGGGCGGACGGTCTACACCACCGCACACATGCTCGGCGGGCTGGGGTTCTATGAGCACCGCCTCGCTGGACGCAGCTACGGGGAGCTCGGGTTCTGGCTGCGGCCCCGGGCTGCGGTGGGGGTCCAGCTCGGTCCCATGCTCGCTGTCGAGATGGGCCCCTCTGCCCACGTCATCGTTCCGGTGATCATCAGCCAGCGCGGCGCACCACCAGCGGGACAATTCGAGGGCATCCTGGGGATCGATCTGGCCGTGGTGTTCGGCTCGGTTGCTCCGGTGCCCTGGCGACAGTGAGCCGCACCGGGAGCCTTGGTGTGCCGCATCGACTCGCGGTCCGGCACGCTGACACGGGGCGCGGAGCGGGCGCTCAGTCGACGGGCTGCCAGGCATTCTCGATGGCCTGATGGCCCAGCGGGTCAAAGGCGGCGAGCTCGGACTGGTTGAAGGGGTAGAAGTCGTTCTCCCAGAAGTAGGCCTCCGTGAGCTCGGCGAAGTACTCGTTCTCGTTGGTGGTGGCATAGGCCTCCAGGGTGCCGCCCCCGGCATAGGCCACCGCGTCGTAGATGCCGCTCGCCATCGCGGCGTCGTAGGCCGCCTGAATCTCGTCCTGGTCAAGCCCCAAGATCTGATGGTGCCATGCATGCGTGAGCTCGTGGAGGACCATCGCCGGCTGAACACTGGTCCAGCTCAGATAGTTGGCGGCATTGCCCAGCAGGATGCCTTCAGCCCAGTACTCGGGGTATCCGTTGGCGGCGAGCCAGCTCGCGGAGGGGTGGTAGACGCCGCCTGGGAACGCCGCGATGTCACGCTCCAGCCAGAGGTGCACGTCCTGAAGCCGCAGAACAATGGACGCATCCAAGAGCCCCTCGATGTGCTGAAGATCCCGCTCCAGCAAGGCACTCGCCTCAGCGCTCAGCGAGGGGTCGGTGTCTTGCAGATCCAGCGCGACACACACCCTCCAGCGGCCGATGGGAGACGGCGTGTAGCGAGCGGTGTCGCCGCAGTCGTAGGTGGGGGCTGGGGGAGTGCTGGTGTCTTCGGCGCTGGTGTCTTCGGTGCGATCTTCTCCCGAGTCTTCGCGCTCAGTCTCGGGTGAATGACCGATGTCTTCGTCGGCGCTCTGGGTGCATGCAGAGAGCAGCGTGAGGAGGACCAGCAGCGGCGTGTGGCGTGGGTGCATTCGCGCTCCATGATGTGATTCGTAAGCTTAGGAAGCGGACCTCGGAGACACAATCTCAACCACCCGAGCCGACGCTCACCATGTGCTGAGGCTGGCGCAGCAGCGAAAGCCTGTCGAGGCATAGAAGCTCGGCGCATGGGATCCCACTGAGCGGTAGGCGCAGCCCACGGGGTCGCGCCCGTAGTGTGCACCGCCGCGCTTGTCGACGAGCGGTGCGCCGCTTGCATCCTGCATGCCCGGATCGGTCCACTCCCAGAGGTTCCCCGCGAGATCTGCGATCCCCGTAGGGGTGGTGCAGGCCGGGTGCGCACCGGTCAGAGAGAGGGGCTCGCGCGGGGCGTGGCGTGGCTCTGTAAACGCACAGTCTCCCGTTGTGTATGCACCGGTCGCGGTCGGATACTGGGCCCCGCCAGGCCCGACATGGCCATCACAGGCGTCCTCCCACTCCTGAGAGGAGCACAGCCGATGGCCGAGGTGCGCGCACACTGCCTGAGCCTGGGACCAGGTCGCCTGGATCGGTGTACACCCGGCCTCCACAGCAAACGCAACGCGCTCCGGCTCGTCGAGGAGGCGTGCGCCCTGCTCAAGGGTAAACGTCTTCATCTCGCCGCAGACCTCGTAGCGGTGAATGCAGTATCCGCCCCCTGCGATCGCTGTCATGCCGCTGGGACAGCGAGACAGGAGCGGGGAGCCGCAGCTCAGCAGAACCAGAACCATCACTCTCCCTCAAGCATCCCAGGGTGGCCCGTGTCGTCACGTCCGACGCTGGGCTGCACGCGACCCGCGCTTCTGGAGTGTATGTCGTCGAGCGGTGCCGGCACGACATACACTCTGGAGCGATCCCCGGGACCGTTCGCTTCACTCGTCCTGCTGGGCTGGAGTCTTCATGACCACACCTGTCTCTCCCGCCCGTCCGCGCCTGACCGTAGCGGGAGCGCCGGCGGCGGACTCCGCGCGTGTCGCGATCAGCGCGAGCGACATCTGCGTGCTCGCTGGTCGCTTCCCGTCGACCGCGCACTTCGGCACCCCGCCCTGGCGGCCGGAGGCGCTGGATGCCTGGGCGGTCACCTTGTGGCGAGACCTGTCCGAGAGCGTTGACCCCGTCTTCGCTGAAGAGGCTGAGGCCCTGGGCATGTCCAGCCTGCCCCCGATCATGGTCGGGCTGACCACTGCGCGGTTTCTGCTGCACCTGTGGGACGCCGATCGCGCCTGGCGGTGCGGTGGGGTTGATCTGATGCAGGCGCTGCAGTGCATCTGGGATGCCCCGCACCGTGCCGCCTTCTTGACCTGGGCGGAGGCGCCGCAGTGGCGATAGGTCGCCGCGCGGCACAGCGGCTCGCGCCGCTCACGAGCGATAGGAGGCTGTATGCACCCGTTGATGTCGACCTTCAGAGATGGCCAGCGACTCCTGGCGGCCAATTCCTCCGTGGCGATGCTCGCGGATCCTGACATTCCCGTCACCGCCAAGCTCGCGGTGGTCCCGACGATGTCGTTCTGGGTGCTGGCCTTCGGCGACGCCATGGCCTTGATCCGGCAGACGGCGGGGAGCCATCCGCTCGATGCGGTCTTGCGGCAGCACGCCGAGGAGGATGCGGAGCACTGGCGGTGGTTTGTCTCCGATCTGGAGGTCCTCGCTGCTCAGGGCATCGGTGCCCCTTCGGTCGGAGCGGCCCTGCTGCGGCAGTGGGGGGCCGCCACGGCGCCGGTCCGAGCGTGTGCCTGGGTGGTGCACCACCTGCTGCGAGCCCACACCGACCCCGTCATCCGGCTGGCCATCCTGGAGGCCTGCGAGGATGCCTTTGAGGCCTTCATGAGCTGCATGCGCCCGGTCATCCGCGCCGCCGGTCAGTACCATCAGCTGCGCTACCTCGGTGCCGTCCACGACCACGCGGAGGCCAGCCACACCCTCCACGACCTCGACGATCCGCTCGCTGGCGTCGACTGGTCTGAGCGAGATGTGGGGCGTGTCCAGCAGGTCGTTCAGACGGTCTACCGCCACCTCGACGGCATGCACTCCTGCTACACCGTCGCCATCCAGCAGGCGCTCGATGACGCTCCGGAGCGCGGGGCATCCCCCGCCGACTGAGCATCGCGCATGCCGTCCTCTCGCTCAGTCGCTCTCGACCAGCGGCGGGGTGCCCAGCACCGCGTATGGCTCCACGATCTCGGTCTCTCCGGCCAGGTGGGTGGCGAAGAAGTGCGCGGTCATCCACCACACCTCCGGAGAGTGGGGCACGTTGCTGTGGGTGGCGGGGACCACGGCGTCGTCCTCGCTGACGCGATCCAGCTGGAAGTAGGCTCCGGTGGCTCCGTCGGTGAGGTTGGCGTGCAGCGGGCCGCTCACGTCCTCCAGGCCGGCGACCGGATCGAGGATCGGAGCGAGGTGGGGCAGCCCCAGGCCACGGGCCAGCGACTTTGCCGTGGCCGGCGGGACGGTGTCGTCGATCACCGCGACCGGGAAGAGCACATCGGCGGGCGGACCACCATCGAGCCGATCGCCCACCACGTGCGCACCCCACACCGCAGGATCGGCGGCATCCACGCCCATCTGCATGACCGGCAGCAGCCGATCAAAGACGTCCGGCGGTCCGACCAGGTACTCCAGGAGCGAGGACAGCTCATCCATCACGGCGGTGTCGGTGGAGAACAGCGGGAGGTTGCCCCCGGCCACTGCGAGCACACCGGCCTGCATCGGGGCATGGCTGGCCATCAGCTGCGGACCCATCAGCCCGCCCAGGCTGACGCCGAAGTACATCACCTGCTCCAGGTCCAGGTCATCCGTTCCGTCTCCGTCGATGTCGGGCTCTGCCTCCAGGAGCGCGAGCAGCTGAAGCCGATCGGCGGTGCTCTGATCGAAGCTGCCGCGAAGGCTCTGGGTGTCAAAGGTGAACGCGGAGAGGTTGATGCCGAGGAAGATCAAGGCCGGGAGCTGGTTGTCGGGATCGGCGGTGGGGTGCTGTCCGTGGTGGAGGGCATCCACCGCGACCACCGCCACCCCAAGCGCCGCCAGGTCTTCCGCCAGGCGCTGGCCCTGGCTGGCGTTCCCGTTGATCCCGTGGCCGTAGACCACCGTCGGGTATGGCGGAGCGGCGTCGACCGGCAGCCAGATGTGGCCCTGTAGGGTCCAGGCATCCTGGGGCGTGGCGTCGGTGATGGCGTCACCGGTTCGGTAGTCTGACGCCTCAAAGCGCCCGGTGCAGGAGCGCAGGCCATCGGACGTCTCGCACTGCGGCGCCTCCAGCCAGCCGTGCTCTTGCTTCGCGATGTCTGCCGCGACCGCAGTCATCACCCCGAGATCATCCTGCGTGGTGAACACCAGGACGTGGCTGAGGTCAGCCGGATCGACCGAGGCTGCTGCGATGGCTGCCTGCACCTTGTCGGTGACCACGGTGTCTTCACCCGCGATGCGCGCGGCGATGTCGGGGGCTGGCGCGATGCAGTCGCCGGCTGCATCGGAGTGCGCGCGGGTCATCAGCACGGCATGCAGGGCGCCGGCCCGAAGCGGCGCGAGGGGAGTGAGGATGAGCTGGTCTGCCGCCTCTCCCAGCGTGGTGGTGTAGGGCACCCGCTGGGCCGGATCCACCGAGAGATCAAGCCACATCAGCCCCTCATCGACGAGCGAGTCGTCTGCAGTCTGGGGGCCAGGAGAGACGGCATCGCTGAAGCGCATCACCACGCTGCCCAGGCGGGCAAACCCCGATCGGCTTGCGGCATCGTCGATGATGGGCTGGAACGCGGGCGAGAGCGTGGTCGTCCAGGGGGCCTGCGAGGCGGAGAGATCGACCCGAAGCCCCGTGGGGCTGCTCGGATCGGCCTGGGTCAAGGCATCGTCGGGAAAGGCCAGCAGCTCGTCGCCGCTGAGGTCATACCGGGCCTGGGTGGCACCACGACAGGGCTCCAGCAGCGCATCAGCCCGGCACCCCATCCCGAGCAGCGCCCCCACCCCGAGCATCCAGTGCTGACAACCCATCGCTCCCCCTTGCTCGTGTGCCCGCCGGTCCATCAGCGACAGCGCCCCCTGGCTGACGCCACCGTGTGCGGCCAGTAACCCACGAGGCGAGCCGGTCGGGGCGCGGGCAGGACTGCCGGTTGCCGCCGCATGTCGAGGGTGAGGGCGACAGCGGGGAGGGGGCGGGAGCTACTGCGATGCCCCTGTCGGCACCGGCCACCGGTCCGCCGCGCGGTCGGCGATCTCCTGGAGCCACTGCTCGGCATCGCCCGCGTCGCCAATTCGATCGCACCGGCAGGCGAGCTCCTGGTAGCGAGCCTGCATGCGGAGGTAGGTCTGGGCGCTGCTGCTCAGGGACGACCCGAGCGCACGCGCGGCCCAGTCGACACAGTCCGCTCCCGGCGCGTCGATTGCGACCATCGCGAGGTCGAGCCCGCTGCGGCATGCGCCGGTCGGCGTCGGGGCGCTCTGGTTGGCCATGTTGAGGTCGTTGTGGAACGCCGTCAGCTGCGAGATGGTCTGTCTGACGCACCCGATGAAGCGCTGCTCTGCTGCATTCACGCCGCCCCGCTCGATGCGGTTCAGCTCTCCCGGGAGGCTTGCCTTGGCGACGTCGATGCGGGCAAGCAGCCGGTCTGCGTAGGCTGGCGAGGAGACCCGGTCTGTCGCCTGCTGCATCTGGCGCTGTGCCTCAGCGCAGCCGATCGGGTGCGCAGCGTAGAGGTAGGACCACATTCCCTCCGGCTTTGAGGCGCTCTCGTAGACCGCAGACGAGGTGCTCCCGTCCGCTGCGGTCCGCGTCCATGCGCCGTCGCGGAAGCCGTCGAAGAGGAACCCAGCAGCCTCCGGCGCGCCCGACAGGCGGTCACGCCGATAGCGTCCGTGTCCCTGGAGCTTCAGGAGGCCGTCTTCGTGGACCCCGATCCGAACGTCGACCGCTGTCTGACCCTCTGCGTCGGTGATCGTGACGGTGCCCTGTCCCTGGAACGGCGCGCGCTTCTGGCTGCCATCAGGCGGGGGGCGCTCCCAGCGCTCGGGCCACTGGATCTGCACCCCGTCTGTGGTCTGAATGGTTCCGACCGGCAGCGCCTGGGAGAGGGTGTAGGACTGCTCTCCGCCCGGCACGAGGAAGTCACCGTACGGGGTGTCGGAGCGCGTGCAGCCCCAGGCCCGCGGGAGCACCAGCGGCGCAGGAATCATCCTGCTGAGATCGCCCTGGACCGCGATCGTCAGCTGCTGCTCGGTGATCGTCGCGCCTGGCGCCTCGCAGAACACCGTGGCACCGTCCGCACGCCGGAACCCGGTCTGGAAGCCGACGTCGCGGATTCGCTCGCCATAGGGGCCCTCGACCTCAGGGCAGTCGACGGGAAGCTCGCCGTCCCGGGCGAGCCGACTGAGGACCGCCTCCATCGACTGACTTCCCCACCACCAGGGGCCATGTGCCGCGCAGCTGCCGACATACGACCGCACCGTCTTCGCCGGAGCATCGGGACCGGAGCGCTCTGCATGCGTGACGGTGACGGCGTGCGGGGGGCCGTCATACTGGATGTGCACATCCGCCGCTCCGTTCCGGCCGTACCGGATGAACTGGGTGTCTTCTGGGCGGAGGAGCGCCCTCCAGTGTCCGCTGTCGTCCAGCCGGTACAGCCCCTGAGCATCGGAGAAGGTGACCGCCGCTTCTTCGCCGCTCTCCGGGGTCGGGTAGATGATCATCATCCCCAGCGCTGCGGCCGCCGCTTCATCCGCCGGCCAGGTGCGGAAGCAGCACTTCTTGTGGGCACCGTGGCTGCGGTGGCTTGTCGCGCTGCAGGTCGCCGGGAGGGACTCCAGCGCGGCGATGACCGCCTCGTAGTCGGAGGAGGTCGCAGCACCGCTCCTGGAGTGGGCGCTGCCCGCACCGATGAGCAGGGCCGCTGCCAGGGGGGCCATGAGCCACAGGGGGCGGGATGGTCGTGTGCGCATGTGGCTCATCGTAGGGCACCGTGACGTGCGCGGGTCGGCTGGAGTCGACCTTGGCGCTGCCCGCCAGCGACCCTCAGGGCGCTCCGCCTCGCGGATCCGGGCACTCCATCGCCTCTGGACTGCCACAGGTCATGTCCGAACAAGCACCCACGCGCCGCATGGCCTCGACGCCGAGCACCGCACGACCTCCGGAGCAGCGCAGGGGGCATGCAGACGGAGCAGCCCAGTGTGGGAAGCGGCCCGTCTGGTGCACGCTGCGGTGTGCGCCTCAGCGCATCTTGAGGCGCTCGACGCTCACCCCAAGATCGAAGGTGAGGTCGCTGCTGGTGGCGGTGGCCTGGTGGACCTCGACAGCGAGGACATTGGGCCCCGCGATCAGGCCGGTCTCGATGCTGTAGCGGGCCGTGGTGTCTTCGTCTGGCGGGCCGATCGCGACGCTGGCCAGGGTCTCATGTCCGACGTCGCCTTCGGGAAGGTTGGAGCGCAGGACCTCCTCACCGTTGAGCCAGACCAGCGCGCCGTCGTCGCGCATCAGGTCCAGGTTCAGCACGAGCGCGCCCTCAGGGAGGATGAAGGACTTGCGGAAGTAGAAGGTGGGGGTTCGGGCGTCATCGGGACCACTCTCTACCGGCGTCACCTGATGGTGGTCGCCAAATCCCAGCGGTCCTGCGCCCGTCAGCCAGCTGCTGTCGTCGAAGTCGCTGCGCGTCCAGTCGGCCTCCAGCGCGACGTCGGTGTCCAGGTAGCGCCAGTCGCTGCCCAGCGGAAAGACGCCCTCGGTGACCGGCTCTGGTGGGTTGTTGGCTGCGCCGGGGGTGCCTCGGTAGTCGAACACGAGGCAGTCGATGCCTGTGCAGCAGTCGTCGTAGCGTGCGACCGCGAAGTCCTCGGTGATGCTGCCGTAGGAGAGAACCTGTCCGCTGTTGTCCGGTGCAAACAGTGCGACCGAGCCCCCCGCTGCCGACAGCGCGAACCCGAGGTGCGCCGCGCCGGCGTCCGGGGCGTCGTCTGCGTACAGCAGCAGGAACGCACCCGGCGCGATGAGCAGGTCTTCGGAGAGGCGGTGCTTGTTGGGCTCGTCGGTGTCGTCGGTGATCCGCCAGCCGGCCAGCGAGACGGACTCAGCGGTGGGATTGTGCAGCTCGATCCAGTCTGGGGTGTTCCCCTCGGCGTCGATCAGCGCGGCCTCGTTGTCGGCCATCAGCTCGTTGATGCACAGCGCGTCGCTCAGCGGCGCGGCGTCTTGCGTGTCGCCGGAGTCTTGCCCGAGAGCCGTGTCGCCGGGAGCCGTGTCGCCGGGAGTCGGCGCGTTGGTCTGCTGCGTGCAGGCCAGGAGGAGTCCCAGCATCATTTCAGCTGCCAGAATTCGCGCATGGTTGCATCCTGTGTCGTCAGCCAGGCCCGGACCTCTGTCTGCTCGCTCTCGATGCTGCTCTCGGCACACTCGCGACGGGGATCGTTGCGGGCGGCGTCATCGATGAGCACCGACAGCGCATTGAGCTGATCGACGAGGTCGAGCTCCTGTGCCACCTCAAGGACCTCCGCGACCGCCGCCTGCTGAGCCAGCATGCAGGCCGTGTCGTAGAAGCAGCCCTGCAGCAGCCGCCCGGATGGAGACCTCCACGACAGGCTCCACTCCCAGTCGTAGAGGAAGGTGTAGTCGAGGTCCCAGGGGATGAGATCTGCGCGGCCATCGGTCGGGTCGAAGTAGACCCGATAGTTGTTGGTGTTCAGCCCATAGCCGTCGTTCTGACCGAGGTATTGTTCGACTGCCCACAGCCGATGCAGGAGCGGCCAGTCGACCACCTCGGAGGTCGCGTCGTAGAACTTGGCGGTGCCCGCGGTCTCGTACATCGCAGTAGAGACCGCAGTGATGTCGGCGTGGCCGATGTCTGTGCCTTCTTCGAGCTGGAAGAGGGTGTCGTTGCCCTCGGCGAAGTCGAGGAGGGTGTGGCTGTAGCCGCCATACCAGACGTACTTGCCGTCGTAGAGGTTGCCGTCCGGCTCGGCATAGTGGCGCTGAACGAAGCGATCATCGGGGACCTCGATGATCGCATAGAGGCCATACGGCGCGCCGTTGACCTGCACCTGGGCGATGCCGGTCCGCGACGCTGGAACACCCACCGCCTCGAACAGCGCATAGCCGATGTGCTCCTTGATGTACGAGCAGTCCACAATAGAATTGTTCAGGGAGAGGGTCTCCAGCCCATAGAACCGCTGGTCCTCGATGTACTGGTTGAAGTCCAGCTTGAACTTTGGCTTCCCGCTCAGCTCGCGAAACGATCCGATCTTGCCTCGCAGCCGCACACCGATGCCCGGCACCACCTCACCATCGAAGGTGACGCTGCCCTCCGCGTAGCTGTATGGGGCCTCGCCCAGTGCGGCGATGGAGGCCTCCGGGAGCGTGATCTCGATCTCGTGGATGACGTCGTCGGCAAAGATCCAGTCATCCTCAAGGACGTGATCTCCGATGCTCTCTTCGGTCACCGGGGGCTCCTCTCCGTCCGGAACGGACTCGACGCCCTCGACCTCGGAGGAGCCAGAGTCATCGAGGACTTCCACATCCCCGGAGGAGGTGTCGGACGTCGGCTGTGCGTCGGTGGTACAGCCAAGGAGTAGGAGTGCCAGCATGTATGAACCCTACCGTGGATTGACTGGACTGTGTAATACGCCTCGCTGACGTGGACGAACAAGTCTGCAGCCGCTCTGTTTCGTGCCGCCGACGCGCGGTCGCGTCGTCTCTGGTGCTGGCCATGCCGCATGGTCTCGACGTCCGCGAGCGGACCAAAGACCACAGGCCGATGGAACAAAGCTGGCGCTCATGAGAGACTTGGACGCAATGAATCCGTGCGTTATGGCGCGAGCCATGCTGCGGTGTGGCCCAGAAGAGAAGCCGGTCGATGTCCTCGCCGGTCTTGGTGAGCCTCCCTGCTCAGGACTCACTTCTTGGCATTCGTCTGGGGAGGAGAGCGCTGCGCGATCTTCACCGTGCTTGAGCATGACGTCTTGGGCGTCGTCTCCGTCGAGAGCCACATCGCGCGCTGGCGGCCGGTGGATGATGCGGTCGGCTGCGTCCTTCACGTATCGGAGGTGCCCCTCGGACGTGACCCGCACCGCCTCGCCCCCCAGAAAAGCAGGAGCACATGAGATGCTACAGGCTGCCATTGATGTCTTGCTGCGGCAGGTCGATGAGTCGGTGAAGACCGTGCGATTTTACCCGCTGCTCGAAGGCATTCGCCAGGTCTTTGAGGACAACGGCGTCTCTCTGGATCGCATCCAGATGCCGATGACCAAGAACGCTGGGTTTCGCCACCCGCTCTACTGGGCTGTCATCGTGACCTGGACGCGCGACCATGGCTTCGCGGACTCTTTCGTGATCCACCATGACGAGATGAGGGCGCGCGAGGCCCAGAGGCAAGCGGGCCGTGCCGGAGCAGGGACACCCTATGGCGCCATCTTCGGTGAGCCGAGCGGCATGCTCCATGTCAAGCTTCAGGAAGACGCGCTGCCGTTTCCCATCCTCGAGACGTTCCGAGATGCGGGACTGGTGGACTACATCGTCTTCAACATCACTGTGCCGGGCGTCGGGGTCACCCAGAACATCAGCCTCGCCGCAAAGCAGCCCTTTCCCGAGCACATCGCGTCGCTGATTGAGTCCCTGCGGGGGGTCTTTGCGTTGAGCTTCTGCGGGGTCTATCGAACCTCACAGGCGGTTCAGGTCTCGCGCACCTACCTGGGCCGGCAGACCGGAGAGCGCGTCCTGAACGGAGACATCGTCCGGGGGCAGACGCTGGCGATCGATTCGGGGATCATGTTCTGCGATGTTCGAGGGTTCACGGCCCTCTCTGAGGCTCTGCCAGCACACGAGATGATCCCGCTGATGAACGAGATCTTTGCCATCATCGGTCACGCCTCTCAGGAGCGGGGCGGCGAGATCCTCAAGTTCATCGGGGATGCCATGCTGATCATCTTCCGCCTCGACGATCACCCCCGGGCGGAGATCGCCCGGGCAATGGTCGAGACGATCGAGGAGTCCAGGCGGGAGCTGGTCCGCCTCAGCGAGGTCCGCTCGCTCGGGCTCGGGGTGGGATTTGGCGCGCACATCGGCTCGGTGGTCTACGGCAACATCGGGACTCCAGACCGGCTCGACTTCACGGTCATGGGTCCGGCTGTGAACCTCACCAGTCGGCTGGAGGGCCTGACCCGAGACCTGAAAACCGACGCCGTCTTCTCCAGCGCGATCGCAGCGTACATTCCTGAGCTTGAGCCGGCCGGCAGCCACCAGCTCAAGGGAATCCAGGCACCAGTGGAGACCTTCTGCCTGCCGCGTGCAGCCGCCCATCCCTCAGGCGGTTCCGAGCCGAGCCCGGGCGAGCCGGCGGCGAGCGACCACCCACAGCCTCCGTTGCGTCGCCCGTGAGTCCTCCACACCAGGCTCCCTCAGACCGCGTGTCGTGGCGGTGTCTTCCTCCGCCGATCGGACCACACCGGCTGCGCTCGCGCGGCGTCCTCTGTACCGATCCGCTCGCGCTGGAGCCCGGGGGCCTCGGGCTGTACCGAGAGGGCGGCCTGCGCGCTGTGGTGGCGGTCCTCGACGTCCGTCTCAAGCCCGGCAGGATCGCACAGCTGACGCTGCGTGTCCTGGCCCAGGGCTGTCCTCCTGGTCGGACCCCCAGGTACAGCCGGGGTGTCATGCAGGTGTCCGCGCGGCTGCCGGATGGCATGTTCATGATCTGGCGTCTGTGGACACTGACGGCTGAGGCGACATCTCCCGCCTGTGTGGAGGCCGTTGAGCGCCGCCTGGTCTCGCCTGAGTGGGACTGGTGGGGTCGGGATTCGGTCCCCTGAGGCGCGCCGGTATTGTTCCTGTGGCGTGTCCTCTGGTGCGCCAGCCCTGAACGCCCCACGAGGTCAACCATGAGCCGATCTTGGCAGTCTTTCCTGCTCTCCCTCGCCGTCTTCCTCGCCCTGCTTGCTCACTTCCAGGTGCCGCCCGCCCAGGCCCAGGTCAGCACCACGGCCCACTGCGAGAAGCTGCTGCCTCCCATGCCTGGGGTCCCGCAGACCAGCGCGGACGTGGCCACCCAGTGGATGAACGGCCAGCTCCAGCAGGGGCGCCAGCACTTTGCCTACGGCAGCGGTATGTGGTGCGCCTGGTAGGCATGACGTCTCGGGACCCTCGGTAGATACTGCGACCGGTCCGCAGCCGCGCGAGGCGTGTCGAAGGGGCCGGTGAGGGACGGTCGTGCACCGGAGCCGCTCCGAGTCTGCTCGACGACCCCGAGCGGCAGATGGGATGCACACGGGGATCACAGCACACGAGGATCACAGCACACGGGGATCACAGCACCCGCCGCTCTCGGGAACATCGAGGGGCACGGCATGGCCCATGGGTGCGGCTCAGCCGGCGGCAGCGTCTCCGTCTTCCGCCCCGGTGTCTCCGGTGTCTCCGGTGTCTCCGGTGTCTCCGGTGTCTTCCAGTGGCGGCGCTGGTGGGTTCGTGCTGACCTCAGGCTGAGGCTTCAGCGTGCAGCTGGCGGCAGACAGGGCGACGGAGGCGAGCCCCGTGATGAGAACGAGTCGGGAGGACACGGATGATTTCATGGGGATGCTCCAGTTTGTTCCTTGGTACATGACCTTGTCCGAGCAGCGGACTGACCGTGAGCCTACCAGGAGCGGGAGGCTCAGTCCTGTGCCGTCAGCGTTACCTCGAAGAGCATCTTCTCCGCGCGAAGTGCGGTCTTGTAGCCCTGCTGAATGCTCGCCTCTTCTCCGAGCGGTGAGATCATCCGTGGGTGAGAGAGGATCTGCTCTGTGCTCTTGCCTCGCCAGGAGGTCTTCATCGACACGATGGTCATGTCGACCGACACGCCCGAGGCATGCTCCTCCAGCGTCACCTCAAGACGGTACGCGCTCTTCTTGTCGACCGCGACAACCAGCGGCTCTAAGTCGCCATACTCGATGTCCTGGAGGTTCCAGGATGCCGCTGTCCCCAGGATCGAGGTGTCGACGGAGAGACTCAGCGCCATTGCAGATGAAACCATGCTTATCAGAATGATTTTGACCTCTCTATTCCCTGGATGGGTGCCCGCAGTCCGATGACTGTACACGGCTTGAGCGCTCGGTGTCCTGTGTCTCTGAGGTGCGCTGTTAGACTGCTCTCCTGCTTGATGGAGTCTCACCATGACAAACTTTCCCGTCCAGTCCCTGCCTGAGGGGCCCCTCGATGTGGTCGGCGATGTCCACGGGGAGTGCGCGGCGCTAGACCGACTCCTGGCGCGCATGGGGTATGTCGACGGGGTGCATCCTGACGGTCGGCACCTGGTGTTCGTCGGCGATCTGGTGGACCGGGGGCCGGACAGCGTCGGCGTGCTGGAGCGGGTCATGAGGTGGGTCGAGGCGGGCTCGGCGTTCTGCGTCCTCGGCAACCACGAGCTCAACCTGCTGCTGGACCTGGAGAAGAGCGGCAACATGTGGTGGTATGGCGTCGACGAGGGCTGGGAAGGTCACGGAGCCTCTGGTCGCTACAGCAGCGTGCTGGCCACCGCCGACCTCCGGCAGCGGGCCATGGCGTTCTTCAGGTCGCTGCCGCTGGTGCTCGAGCGCCCCGATGTCCGCATCGTCCACGCCGCCTGGAGCGCCGACGCCATCGCGCAGCTCTCTGAGATGGGCAGCGCCGCTGAGCTGAGGGCCTTCCACGAGGCGCAGGTGGGAATGCTGAAGTCGGAGAAGAAGGCCGACATGGCCTTTCAGGCTGAGAAGTCGCAGTTTGAGACGCTGAAGACGGTGGTGGGCAAGGCCGCGCCCCCCTTGCTCCCGCGCCATGGGTACTGGGCGGAGACGGAGCAGCGACAGCCGCACAAGCTCCTCACCTCCGGCATCGAGCGCGCCCTCCGTGCAGACGAGTCTCCCTTTCCCGCTGGCGGCAAGTGGCGCATGGCGAGGCGGTACCGCTGGTGGGAAGACTACGACGGGGACGTCGCTGTGATCATGGGTCACTACTGGCGGATCTGGGACCAGGAAAACCCGCCGCATGGCAAGGAAGATCGCGGAGACTTCCACAAGGATCATCGCACGCGCTGGCTGGGAGCGCGCGGCAACGTCTACTGCGTGGACTTCTCGGCCGGCATCCGCTTTCAGGCCCGGTCTGGCTTCGGCGAGCTTGCGCAGAGCCGACTGGCGGCGCTGCGCTGGGACGATGGGCCGGCGCGCCTGGTGACCGATCTCGACGCCGATGAGATCCCCATTGATGCCCCTGGTCGAGCGGATTCACGCAGCGCTCAGCTGACGTGAGGTGAGGAGAGTAGAATCAGCTCATGACGACCACCTGGGAAGACTACAGCGGTCATCGCCTCTCCATCGAGGCAGATACCGTCTTGTTGTTGCCATCAAAGGAGACCTGCAGCGGCGATGCCTTCCTCGAGGGGGCGCTCAACGAGCGTGTCCTGAGCACCTTTAATCTGATGGTCCTCACCGAGGCCCTGGCGCTGCTGACCGAGGCGCGCCTGCCCGCTGAGCAGCGCCCGCCGCCGGCAGAGACCACCGCGCTGCGTGGTCGGCCTTGGTTTGTGCGCGATGAGGCGTTCTCGGATGCCTCGGGGATGGTGTGGTTCTTCGGGCGCACCCTCGCGGTCGATGCGAGGGGGCATCCGCGCGTCAAGCTGCCGCTGGGAGCGGTGGCCCGCGCTGGACTGGGGACGCTGCGCGCGACGCTGAGTCCTGAGCTGGCCGATGCGGTCGAGCAGGCTGCCCAGCTGCTCGCGCCCTTGCCGTGCCTGTGTGGAACGGGCTGCCAGCGCCTCCACGAGCACGACGCGCTCGTCAGCTTGGTCCGTCGTCAGCACCCGCATGCGCCCATCGATCACAGCGCCACGGTCGCTTGGTGCCGCGTCTGCGCGCGCTGGTGGACGTACGAGGAGGCCGGAGACTCCCACTACAGCTACCACTACACCCTTCGGCAATTTCGGCCTGGGCAGAGACATGTCTGACCTCCACGAGCACCACAACGCCCTGCTGATGCGCCGGCGCTGCGGCTGGTGTGCCGAGCCGGTCCCCCTCCGTGCTCTGCTCCGTGGGCAGCAGTGTCCGCGCTGCGATGCCGATCTCCGGCGCCTCGGCGGCACCGATGGGCTCACCGATGCGCTGGCGGGTCGCTGGTGGGGACGGCGGCTGGTGGGCTACGGACTCGTTGCGGCGGCCAGCTTTGTCTCTGGTGCGGTGCCGATGCTCCAGACGGTGGTCCTTGCGGTGGGCCTGCTGGTGCTGCATGTGCTGCTGATTCGCAGCGCGCTGGGCTGGCTGCCGCCGGCGCGCCGCATCACCGGCCGCTTCACCATCAAGCTGGTCGGTGCCCTGCTGACCGCGCTCGCGTTCATCATCAACGTCGCGGTCGCGCCCCTGCTGGGGGTCTCGGCGCTGATCCTCGCGGCGGTGGGCTTCCTGCTCTCGGTGGTCTATGTCGAGTCGGCGCTGTGGCTGATCCGCCGACGCATCGCTTGGGAGACCGAGGCGCTGCCGCTGCAGACGTGGGAGTGGCTGCTGCCGGCGGGGCTGTGTGGCGCCCTGCTTGTGGCGGTGGGCGGCAGCATCGGCGCGGCAGTGGGCGGCCTCCACCTGCTGGCCACCACCGACCTTCCCGGCGTCAGCGCCCTGGCGGAGTGGATGCTCGATGCTTGATCCGACCCTCGCCCGCTTCCTGGCCCAGACCTTCAACGCGGCCATTGTCTCCAGCGCCCGTCCCGGGCTGACCTTTGTGGCCATCCAGTGGACCATCGGCGTGCTGGTTCGCATGGATCAGCTCACCCTGGCCCCGGCCCTGGGCTGGCTCATCTCCCTGCCGGCCCTGCTCATTGCGGGACTGCTTGCGGGGCTGGAGACCTGGACCCGCCACGACGCCGACGCCGCCGAGCTGCTCCGTGAGCTGAAGATCGATCACCTGCTCGGCTCGTTCGGGGTGTTCAGCTGCGCCCTCTTGTTCGCCTCGCTGGGCCTCCCAGAAGCCGAAGCAACCGCCTTGGTGGCCCAGGACGTCAGCCCGGACGGCGGCGGCCTGGCGCTGGCGGTCTCCATGGCGGCGGGGGCTGACCAGCCGGTCGCGGTCAAGGCCGGAGCGGTGGCTGGTGCGGTGGGGATTCACTCCGCGATGACCTGGGCGCGCAGCCAGCTCATGGCGTTCCTGGCGGAGTTCGAGCTGGAGTCGCTCTGGGCGCGGCTGGAGACCGGCGGCGTCGCTGCGGTGCTCCTGGCCCTGCTGCTGGCGCCCTATCTGGCGGCGGCCTTTCTGCTGCTGGCGTCGGGGCTGCTGGTTGCTGTGGCCCTGCTCATCAAGGCCGTCCAGGTGGCCTCAGATCGAGCCTGTCGCGTTCCCTGTCCGCAGTGCAGCCACAGCGTGCGTCCCGAGGCCCGTCGCTGTCCTGAGTGTCGCCATGCCCTCACGCCGACGACGCTCCTCTCTCGCTCCGCTCTCCAGCGCGGCTGGCGCGCGGCCCGTGAGCGCCTCTCGACGTTCAGGTCTCCACGGGCATCGGTTCGCTGAGCGGGGCTCAGTCGGCGTCGGTGCTGTCCACTGGGACCCGGGCGGGGGTGGAGACGACAACGACCTCCCCGGACAGGGCATCCCAGTCAGCCTCAGGGACGGATCGCGGGAGGTCGCTCAGGCCGAGCTGATCGCGGATCCGGGCTGCGCGAGACCAGGAGCCGAGCCCGATGCCGATCGTGCCCTGGATGATGTAGCCGACCCGTCCTGCGAGGATCTTGACGCGGGTGCTGTCCGCTCTGGCAGCCATCTTCGAGGTCCTCCGTCTGTCCCGCAGCCGTGCCGGGGGCCTGTGAGCGTATGGTGCCGTCTTCGATGCCCCGTGTCCATGTGTTCGCGCGCAGCGTGTGGGTCGGAGAGGCCGAGCGCGAGCCATCCGACACCACCCGCATGACGCACCCTCGAGCGTCCGCCTCGTGCGCGTCCATGCCCCAGGGCATCGGCGGGCATGGGCTGTTTCGGTGCGATAGCCACGACGTGGAGGTGCGTGTGTTGCTCTGTGTTCTGCTCTGGCTGGGGTGCTCAAGTGAGGGAGACGGGTCGGTGGCCTCCGAGCCCGACATCGACACCGACACCGACACCGGCACCGACACCCTGGTCAACCGACTGGCCAACGGCGGCTTCGAGTCGGGCGAGACGTGGTGGCGACCGTCCGGCTACGCCAACCATGACTGGGCCACCACCGGCGACGCGATCTACGGCAGCGACGACACATTCACCGCCCTCGCTGGCGAGCATGCGGAGAAGATCTGGGGGCTCTACACCGGCTCGGTCCCCAACGACGCCGAGCACGGCCTGACCCTCATCGGGCTCACCCCAGGCGATGCCCATGTCCTGACCGCTCAGGCCTTCACCCACCCTGCCGACGCGGTCGGGGGCGGCAGCAGCGCGGTGCTGTTCCTCCGCTACCTCGATGCCAGCGGTGCCCTTGTCGAGGAGCACACCAGCGCATCCGTGGATGCGAACTTTGAGGCTGGGCTCTGGCAGGAACTGCGGGTCGAGGCTGCGGTGCCTGAGACGGCGGTCAGCGGAGCGCTCGGCCTCCGCTTCACGCTGGCGGACTGGAGCGCGGGCGGTGCGGTCTACCTCGACGAGGTCGCATGGACCTCGACAGGCACCGGGGAGGTCGACGGCGAGCGGCTCCTGATCTGGAACGATGAATTCAGCGGCGATGCGCTGGATGAGTCTGTCTGGACCCGGCTGGAGCTGGCTGCCTACACCTTCAACAACGAGCAGCAGGCCTACACCGACAGCATCGACAATGCCGATGTCTCCGACGGACAGCTCGTCATCACAGCCCGCCAGGAGGGGAACGGCTCGATCTCCTCCGCCCGCCTGATCACCGCTGATGCTGCCGAGTGGACCTATGGCCGCATCGAGGCCATGCTGATGGTCCCAGACGGCGTCGGGACGTGGCCGGCGTTCTGGATGCTGCCGAGCGCGTCGGTGTATGGCAGCTGGCCGTACAGCGGTGAGATCGACATCATGGAGCACGTCGGCTGTCAGCGCGATGCCATCTTCGCCACCGTTCACACCGGCGCCTACAACCACACCCTCGGCACCCAGCTTGGCGGAGAGACCACGCGCGATGCCACCAGCGCCTTTCACCTCTACTCGGTGGACTGGACACCGGAGACCCAGCGCTTCTTCGTCGACGGCGAGCTGATCTTCACCTTTGACAACGACGGAGTCGGAGACTCGGACACCTGGCCGTTCGATCAGACCTTCCACATCCTGCTCAACCTCGCCTTCGGCGGTGACTGGGGAGGCTGGTGTGGCGTGGACATCGGCGCGCTGCCGCAGGAGTACCGGATCGACTGGGTGCGGGTGTACCAGTAGTCTGTCTCAGGAGCGGGGCTGCCCAGGGTGAGGGGAGCGGAGAGAGACCGGAGGCCGCATCGATCACCACACCACAGCCACCGCGCTGCATGCCTACAACGCCATCATCGCGCTGCCGCTCCCCGCAGAGCAGCGCGCGTGGCTGCTGCGGTCCCTGCACGAGGCCCTCGCACAGTCGCCGCCGCCGCCGTCGCTCGCGGCAGCGCTGTGCGCTCGCGGACGCATCCGTCGCTTCCGTCAGCTTCGACGGCTCCCGCAATTTGGTCGTCGCAGGCATGCCGTCCTGCGGCGGGTGTTCGCCGATCCAGCCCTCAACCATCACCTGAGCGCGCTGCTGGCTGTTCTCACTGAGCACCCCTCGGCGCAGCCGAGCCTGGAGGCCAGCACGCCGGTCCACCCTTTTGGTGCGGCGGCCTCCTTTCCGCCTGTGGTCGCTCGGCTGCTCGGGCAAGACGGGCGGCTCCTGTACGGGCGCGCAGTCCCGCTGAACGGGTTTGGGTTCTGTACGTACATTCTGGACTATCGGGCGGCTCTGCGAGAGTTCCCGCAGAGCGCTGTGGTCATCGGAGCGGGGTATGTCGGCGTCGAGCTGGCCCTGGCCTGGGCCCGCGCGGGCAGCACGGTGACGGTGCTCGACAGCCGCCCCGCGCTGCTCGTGGGCTACCCGGATAGAGCGGTGGCTGAGGTTCGTCAGCGACTGGAGGAAGCCGGGGTGCGCCTGCTCCTCGGGGGGCAGGCGGAGCGGTGGCAGCGCGACGGGGATGGGGTCGCGGTGAGCGTCCGCGCGGCGTCTGGACCGATGATCCTTCGCGCCGCGCGAATTCTGGTGGCCGTGGGCATCATCTACCCCCGGCCACCCTCCGGCTGAGCCGCCTCAGCGGCCGCGCTCCGGTGCATACGCCTGGACGTGTCCGGTCAGGCCGGAGGTCAGGGCGACTGCCCCCACCTGGAGCAGGCCGCCGTCATCGTGGACGGCGAAGATGACGCGCGAGCCGTCCGTGACGGTGGTGTCCTGTGCCGAGGCGGCCTCCCAGAGGATCTCGAATCCCGGGCTGTCCCAGGTGGGGGTGAGCACGAAGCCGTCGGCGGTGTGGCGGAGATCCCCGGCCCTCACCCAGTGGCTCTCTCGTCGGACACCCAGCAGGCGTGCGTAGAGTGCACGGGAGCTCCCGCGGGGAAGGACGGCAGCGATGTCTTGTCGAAGCATAATGAACCTCTTGGCTGACTGCAGACGCAGCAGTTCTGTGACCACGCTTCAGCGGTGTGCTGAAGGGGCAAGCCAAGTGGGGCATTGAGGATTGCTAAGACATGAGACTCCCGAAAGCGCATCTCTGCGGAACGCCCAAGACGTAACAGAATGTTCTGCCGCACATCCAGGTCTTTTTTTGACCGAATAATCGAGCGTGTGTGCGGCGAGGGGGCTGTGGGTGCCCCATGCGGCGTCCTACTGGCAGCCCTCATAGGTCAGGCTGTGGATCCGTCCGCCGGGAAAGTCTGAGGTGTAGTCGTCTTCTCCTCCCACCAGCAGGAGCCGCTGGAACGACACCGCATCGGTGTTGCTGTTCGTGCCCACCTCTTCGCCATCGACCCACAGGGCCAGCTCCCCAGCACAGGTGCGGTCGAGGGCGAGCGTGTACTGCTGACCGAGGCTGGGGGAGAAGCGCTTCTCCGCCAGGATGGTGAGGTTTCCGGTGACGTCTCCGGCCATCAGGAAGGCCCCTTGCTCGGAGCCGTTCTGCGTCTCTGTGCTCAGCAGCAGGCAGTAGCCGCGCCCATGCAGACCATCGATGCCTGGGATGGAGATCCCGGTGCTGGTGTCGCCGTTGGTGATGCAGGCACCGACCAGGCCCTGATCGGCATGGACTGAGAGCGTCGCCTCGAGGGTGAGCCCGCCCTCGACTGCAGCATCATCGCTCCACTGGGCCGCAGCCCACGCTTCGCGCGTGCGCACCAGCTCGACGTAGCCTGAGCCGATGGAGACCTCTCCCCCCAGCGACGACCAGCCGGAGCCCAGTCCGCTCGAGAAGGATGTGCTCTGTCGGCTCTGGCAGGGACCGTAGACGGGAAGGCTGGCGGCTCCGGGGGGGCCGTCGGCGAAGCCATCGCTGGGCGTGACCGTGCAGGTCCACGCTTCTCCGCCGGTGGTCTGGCTGCTGGAGAGGGTGATGCCGGTCGCGCTGGCGCCGCTGTCTGCTGACCAGGCGTAGTCGTAGCTCACCGGGTCACCGTCCGGATCCGTCGAGGCTGTGCTCAGGACGCAGGTGACGTCCTCGTCCGAGTCGGCGCAGCTCGGCGCGGTGGCCACCCCTGGTGTGCTGGGAGGCGTGTTGTTGTCGCCACCGCTGTCGCTGTCGCTGTCGCTGTCGCTGTTGTCGCCGCCGCTGTCATTGCTGCCGTTGTCGTCACAGTCTGGTGCTCCAATGCAGTCTGTGTCGTCGCAGTCGAAGTCGCCGTCTTCGTCATTGTCCGCACCATCGCTGCACTCTCCAGGCTCATCGCCTTCGGCTTCGTTCTCGATGACGCTGACCTCGGGTGTGCAGCCCAGCCACAGGGTAGAGACGGCGAAGATAAAAAGACGCATTGGGGCCTCATGGCTTGTTCGAAGGACATTGTTGCTGAGGAGACATTGTTGCTGAGGACAGAGGGGCAGGGCAACCATCCGCCTTCGCCATCACCTCTGAGCACCGACAGCACCTCTGAGCACCGACAGCACCACTCAGTCGAGTCGCCAGAGTCCAGTCGAGCGGTTGTGCTGATCAAACTGGAGGGCGAAGCGCCCACGAACGCCGCTGTGGGTCATATGAGGCCGCAGCAGGTAAGCTGGAAACCCCACCCGGAGACCGTCCTCAGTGCGGACGATGACTGTCTTGGTGGTTCCCCGGTAATATCGAAGCATCTCATTGGCTGAGATGAAGACAGAGAACACAACGGTCCGCATGAAGGCCCCCTATTCTGTGCCAGGAGACGGGCAGAATATTCTCCGGAGCTGAGCCGCGTCAACATCGTGAGGCTCAGGCTCACACGCGCTCGGGTTGTTTCTCTCCGTCCCCTTGAGCCGCTTGCTCTGATCGATCATCCGCTCGGTACCCTGATCACCAACCCCGGCGCTGAGCGAAGCCTCTGCCCAGGGACGCGCGAATGTGCTGCGCGCGTGTCCCGCTTCAGCGGCCGAAGTTCTGGGCGACTCGTGCCTTCAGCTTCGTGCGCTCCTCCTCGCTCATGGTCACCTCAGCCAGGATCGCGTTGGCCTCTGCGCGCAGGCCTGCTGTGGGAGTCGCGGGAAAGTAGTCGAAGCCTTGAGGACCGCTGGGCTGGAGGATGTCGTTGAGGAGAGCCTCTCGGATCCGTCCCACGGGCTCCTGGATGGACGCGTGTCCCTGGAGCGCGCTCACCTTCTTCAGCAGGCTCAGGTGGAGGTTGTCTCCATTTCCAAACGAGCTGAAGCCCTCGTAGCCTGAGTCGAGGTGCTGCCATGTGGCCCATGATCGTCCGCATGCGACCCCGTAGGCGTCTCGCTGGAGCGCGAAGAACACGTCGTCCCAGGTCTCTGGTGTCTCTGCGGCTGCTTCTGACCAGAAGCGACTGCTGAGAAGGAGTGTCGCCATGGTGCCTTCTGCGACAATCGACACATGAGCCCATGGGAGTCGCTTCTGAAGCGTCTGCTCCGTCGCGGGATCGACAAAGTGGCCCTCACCACTCCCGCCTCCGCTATCGAACAGGGCCTCGAGTGGGCCGGTCATCTCGTCGGTCACAGACACCGCGCGCTTCCACAGGCTGATGAGGGCTGCAGCAGTCTGGGCTTCACTCAGGCTGGCCGTGACGGCATCGGCCTCTCGCACCACCGGGTCTGAAAACCACTCCCCGAATCGGCCCGGACTCGCTGAGATGCTCTGCTCGATCTGCTCAGCAGTGCTCGCATCTCCGGAGGCCCGGTACGCCTCCGCGAGGCTACGGAGGATCGCGACATCTGAGGGGCTGATGGCTGCGGCCCGCTGCCAGATTGAGAGCCGCTCCGCGTCCGTTGTGGCAGCCTCCGCGGCCTCCTTGAGCCCCTCAATCGTGACGCGCGCGGCTCCAACAAAGTCCCCATGAACCCAGCCGCGCTGCTCATCGGGTGTGAGGACCTGGAGCCAGTCTCCCTGCTTCGAGAGGACCTCCAGCTGGGTGTTGATGGTGAGGGTGGTGAAGGTGGCGTCCGGCTCGGGCTCTGCGCGGAGCCGAAGTGTGCTGGCTTGCACCCAGGCATGCACGACAGGGGACGCAGGAGCCTGCACCGGTGAGGGCGGTGCAGGCTGCTCGTCCTCCGAGCCACAGCCTCCGATGAGCGCGAGGAACAGGCAGTGTGCGGAGATAGGCATCACGGCCTCCTGTTGAGGGGAGGGGGTGGTCTGAGTCTGCTCAGGCGCGGAGAGCCTGCTGGCCGAGGGGCGCTGATTAGTCCTCCAGCGGGAGCCGCTTGCTCAGGCGTCGGTAGAAGCCCGCGATCTTCTCCGGTGTGTCAAAGTTCTTTCGCCAGATCTTGTAGTGCAGCCCATCACACCTGCGCAGATCGAGCACGGTGAGGTTGGTCAGGAGCTGCAGGAGGCGCGGGTTGGTCAGCATCCGGCAGCCCGCGAGGTTGAGCGTCGTGAGCTCGCGATGGCGCAGGACGACGGCCTGGTCGCCGTGCTGAATCGCGAGCACCAGGGCGATCTTGTCCTGGTAAGTCTTCACCGCTGAGCGGTCCTGTAGGTGGCTGTCATCCGGAGGAATCGCGAGCCCATAGAGTGCAGAATCGCGCCCCCCCCAGTTACGCAGATCCAGACGCTCCAGGCTGGAGAGGGCCTCCAGTCCATCGACCTGAGAGAGCATCCTGCAGCCACGAAGACGCAGGCTGGTCAGTGCTGTGCAGCTGACCAGTCCGGTGATGCTCTTCAGCTGGGAGGCGCGCTCGAGGTTGAGCCGGGTCAGCGCGGTGCAGCGGGTCAGGGCATCGACATCAGAGATCCCTGACTCAGCCAGATCGAGCTCCGTCAGCGCGGTGCAGCCCGCCAGCCCGGAGATGTCCTGAAGAGACTGGGCGCTGCTGATGGTCAGCGCGGTCAGCGCGGTGGCTCCCGAGAGAGCGGAGAGATCGGAGACGGAGGCGCGACTCAGCCCGTTGATGTAGAGGGTCTCCAGTCCAGTGCAGCCCGCCAGCCCGTCGATGCTGGTCAGTCGAGCGCAGGAGTAGCTCAGCCGAGCCGTCGTGAGCCGGGGCTTGTTCTGGAGGCCATCCAGGCTGGTCAGGTTCAGGCCGTTGGTGTGGAGCTTCTCCAGCTCCGCGCAGCCGGTGAGGCTGGAGAGGCTGGTGATCTTCTGGCAGTTCTTGATGTTGACTGCGCGCAGATCAGCACAGTGTATCAGCCCGGACAGCCCCGAAAGCGCCTTGCACTCGCTCAGCGACAGAGTCTGAAGTCCGACGCAGGCGTCGAGTCCGTCGAGATCCTCCAGGGCCGCGCAGTAGCTCAGGGAGAGCACCTGCAGCGCGGGGTGAGCGGAGAGGCAGTCGAGGCTGGTCAGGTGGGCGGCCTTGTGCAGCTTCAGCAGCTTCAGGTTGGTCAGCGCACGCAGAAAGTCGAACGCTTGGATGCCCGTCAGGCTGCCCAGATCCAGACACTCCAGCTGCGGCAGCCGGGCCAGCGGGCTGAGGTCGGTGATCGTCTCGCTGCCGTACAGGTTGAGGCTGGTGAGGTTGGTCAGCGCGGTGAGGGCGGCGATGTCGGTGATGTCTCTGCACCAGATGCTCAGCCGAAGCGAGGCTGCACTGGCCAGGGGCGCGAGGGCGGCGAGGCGATCAGCCGGCGGCAGGTGGGCGAGCAGCTCCTGGTTGGTGGTGCTCAGATCAAAGTAGACCGCCTGCGGTGGTGAGAATGGGTTCTCACACCACGCCTGGAACAGTCCATAGGTCACCTGGTAGCGCTCGCTGACAAACGCGCCGCGCTCGGTCAGGCCACACTCGCCGGTGATCTGCTCCCACAGCTCGGGGTCGGCTGCGGCATGCAGCAGGGCAATGGCGGAGGCCCAGGTGCTCGGATCCGACCCGGTCAGCATCGCCGCCAGCGACAAGGCGTCGGGAGCCTCGGAGGTGTGCAGGGCCCCGGTGATGGCCGCTGCAAGTGTCCCTAACTGTTCGTCTGTGTGCACAGAGAGAAAAGAGAGCGCTGACTCGGTAACGCCGAGGGCTTCAGTGATGGTGCGAAGAGACATGGTGATGCGTCCTTAAGGACAGGTGTAAGTATAACTATGATTGTAAGTATAACTATGATATAATACTTCGCGTGTAGCCCCCGCTTCTTATCGAGGTCTGTGATGTCCCGAATTCTATCCTTGAAGAATGCTTCCTTACCTGAAGATGCTCAGGCTGTTCTTTCCTGTGAGTGCTCCGAAGACTTCTCAGAGTTCTTCGGCATTGGGGAGAGCGATGCCATCGAGGCTTCTGGAATGCTGAAGAAGGTCCTCGACCTGATGCTCCATCCGGTCCTCCTCGAAGGAAGCAACCCAGTCATCGACAAGCTTCGCGAGGACTACGATGAGGAGGAATTCACGGTCTACATTCCGGTCGGCGATCCCCTCGCGACGCCGCTGTCGATGTCAGATCTGGACGAAGACGACTTCGAGGAAGACGGCGAGACCGTGCGCTCTGACCGCTTCTCCGTGCGCGTCGATCGAGAGATGGCTGCCGCGATCGACTTCGACGATACCTGGGATCATCCCTCGATGTTGATGATGGACACCCGCTCAGGCAGCTACGACCACAAGCGCAAGTACCTCGATCTCTCCGCCGAGATCAACCTGACGGTTGGTCAAATCCTCCAGCTCAGCGATGCCGAGCTGACGGGCTGGACCCTCAAGGTCACGACTGCGCTGGGGCTGACTGAGCTGTCGTGACCTTCGAGGAGGCGCGCCAGGCCATCGGAGCGGCCTTCGCGGCCATGCCGAGACCGGAGGAAAAGTACACTCCGCAGTGGCGCCACTACCGGGCGCTGTGGTGTGAGAACATGCTGCTGTCGTCGCCGCCAGCCTGGCCGCTGCTGAGCGCGGTCCAGCGCCGAACGATCGTCGATGAAGGCTTTCGAGTCGGTCGCTACCCTGAGCCGGGAGAGGGGGATCCCCGCCCGCTGGTGGCTGCTCGCCGTGCACCGCTCTGGGCCGGTCTGCTCGCCCAGGAGCGCTGGGCACTCCGCGCTGCTCGCCACCATCGTCCGAGACAGCTCCGCCGAGCGATGCACGGCCTTGCTCCTGCGCAGCTCAGCGAGCTGCTCATTGCGGGTGAGATCTGGGCCTGGTGCTGTGAAGGCTGGGTGATCCCTCGCGATGAGATCCTGCGTGTCGCGCAGCGCTGACGACTCGGCGATGCTGGCTGAGGGCATGCGTGCAGGCTGGGTGGATGGGGCCTGCTGCACTTCGACAGGCTTTTAGGAGAGCGGAGGGGTCTGAACTCACGCTTTTTTTTAGTTTCTTCCTCTGCTTTCGATCGCCACGGGGCACATTACCTGTCACCGGCCTTACATTTGCTGATCCACACGGTGCTCGTATGTGTTCTTTCGCCGTTGTCTTCGGCCAACTCCTCAAAATGATCTGGCCAAGGTGGTCAATCTCCAGTTTTCGGAACTACCGCACCCCCCCTTTTTGTGGTTACATAATTACACGCGCCTAATTCAGGACGCACATTGTCTGTCACTGGCCCACAGACAAAGGACACGCCACCATGGATCCGATCTACGTCCAAGCAGCAGAACCCCTGCTGCAGTACCAGGCTCGGACCATCCAGCAGGCCTCTGATCCTCAGGTCGTTACCAGCGACAGCGATCAGGTGACGCTGTCGCCAGAAGCGAGGCGCTACGCCGTTGGTGTGTCCCCGATAGCAGAAGGCGAGGCGGCTGAGATGGTCGACTTGTTTCTGCTGGGAGAGAGCACCGTGAGCTCTCTCCAGGGCCTCGAAGACGAAAGCCTCGACCTCAACGGGACCGTTGACGAGGCGGACGATGCCGGGGCTTCTGGTAGCACTGAAGCCGAATCCTCTGAAGAATCAGATGAGCTGACTGCGGAAGAAAAGACCCAGGTTGTCCGCCTACAGGCACGAGATGCTGAGGTTCGCGCCCACGAAACCGCCCACATTATGGCCAGCGGCGGGATGGCTGGTGGCGCGAGCTACACCTACGCGACAGGGCCAGACGGGAAGCGCTATGCCATCGGCGGAGAGGTCAGCATCAGCAGCCTCCCCACCAGCGATCCAAAGCAGGCCCTGCGGAATGCCCAGCGCATGCAGGCTGCCGCTCTGGCGCCCGCCAATCCCTCTGGTCAGGACCGTGCCGTTGCAGCTCGTGCGGCCTCGACAGCGGCTCGCGCACGCGTGGCCATCGCCAGTGAAGAGGAGTCGGTGCGAGAGGCTGCTGCCACAAAAGATGATGACACGCAGGATACGTCGGACTCCGAAGGGACCGCTGCTCTTGAGCCGACCCTGATCGAGCCGGCTCGGATGGGCGGGGCGACTGCCTTTGGGCCCGCCGAGCACCTCCACAGCGACGGGTGCGAGTACTGCTCTGCCTCTGCTGCCCGGTACCGACTCGGCGTCTGACGGCCCCCGATGGTCGCTGTATACCGAGGCCACCGGTCTGCTGGATGGTCCGAGCCTGCCGGCATCACGGCGGCTCTGTCTCGGGCCTCCTGACCTCGAAGGCTCGGCTGTAGAGATGCCACATCCGGCCGCTGCTCATCCGTGGCGCTTGCTCCCTGCTGGGCGGGCCACGTGCTCTCTGCCTGGACCCCTTTTGAGCAAGAGCAGGTGGTTCCTCTGCTGTCGTTTCCTCTCCTCTGACCGGAGCGGGGGGGCTTGCCGGCGTGGCTGGAGGTGCTTGCCTTGGGTGCAGTCGTGGATGGTGTTGTGAGGAGGGTGGGCATCACAGGAGGAGTGACTTGGGGAGTGTGCTCTTTGGAGCGCTCTCCCTGATGGCGCTTGTTCCTCAGCGCGCCGATTTGTGTCCGCTGCTGGCACAACAACGCACCTCAGCGTGAGTGGCTCGTCTGGACTACTCGGTGTGCAACCTTAAGTCCGACGCGACACTGTGTATACGCAGCTTGGGGTCAGCGCTGAGGGTGACATTGACTCGCCATCGATTGGTGTTGTTTGCCGAGTGCTGTGCGAACATCATCCCTCTGCCCCCAAGCGGAAGGTCTCCTCTCTCATATGAGGGGGGCTCTTCTGGCTCCCCCTTCGTTCAAGGACGTCGCAACAACCATGTCTCTCGCACCTGCTGACTACGACTTTGGTGATTCATCAAATTACCACTTTGCAACAATGGTTACATGTGAAGCGGGGGCCGCTCGGAGGATGTTTGTTCGCGCGTTCGGGCACATGCTGAACTACAACCACGAGCAGGCCATCGCGTGCTTCTCCAAGTGCACAGAGCTCGATCCGAGCTGTGCGATGGCTTGGTGGGGAATCGCTTACTGTGTCTCCTCCAACTACAACTGGTCTCCCGGTTTTGCCTCTGGCTATGACGCGATTCAGCAGGCGGTCGCCCTGCAGGCGGGGGTCTCGGAGCTGGAGCAAGATCTGATCGGTGCCCTGGCTCAGCGTCACTCCGCAGCCGCGCGCGATGCCGCCAACCCCGCAGAGCTCAACATGGGCAACCAGCCAGAGCTCAACGCTGCCTTCGCTGCTGCCATGGCTCCGCTCTATGAGAAGTACGCGTCAAACCTCGATGTGGCGGCCATCTACGTCGAGGCCCTCATGAACCTCAACCCGTGGCAGCTCTGGCAGAAGGACACTGCAACCGGCGAGATCACTCCGGTCGATGACAACACGCTGCGCTGTGTTCAGGTGATGGAGGATGCCTTCGAGACGGTCGAGGGTGCCAAGGCGCATCCGGCGCTGTGCCACCTCTACTGTCACGCCTTGGAGCTCTCGCCGTTCCCGGAGCGGGCGCTGCCAGCAGCAGACGTGCTGCGGACCCTCATGCCTGGCTACGGTCACCTCGTGCACATGCCCTCTCACATTGATGCCTGGGTCGGGCAGTGGAAAGAGGCGATCGAGTGCAACATTGCAGCCGTGGCTGCGGATGACGCCTATGTCGAGCAGAGCGGCAACGAGTCTCAGTTCTACAAGTTCTACCGCATGCACAACCACCACTTTGTGGTCTGGTGTGCCATGTTCGATGGGCAGTATGCGACCGCGCTTAAGTATGCGCGCAAGGCCGTGGCGACGCTCCCTGCTGGCGACAAAGACTCGGGTGTGCAGTTCATGCTCGCTGGCATCATCCCCATGGGAGCCATCTTTCTTGAGTCCTACGTCACCATGCCGTGGCACGTCATGGTGCGCTTCGGCAAGTGGGACGAGATCATCCAGGAGCCCCTCCAGACTGACAAGGACGTCTTCCCCGCTGCCATCGCGACCCAGCACTACGCGCGCGGGGTGGCCTATGCCTCCAAGGGCATGGTCGCGGAGGCGGAGGCAGAGCAGGTGCTGTTCGAAGCGGCGCTCCAGAATCCTGCGCTCGCCGGTCGCGTCTTGCACAACAACCTGATGTACCAGTCTCCCGAGGACGGTCCGTGCATCCTGCTGGTCAACGCGGCTGTCCTTGACGGCGAGATCGAGTACCGCAAGCAGTTCCAGGCCAAGGCTCGGGGAGAGGCGGCGGACTTTACGGTCGCCTTTGATCACCTGCGCCGTGGTGTGGAGCTCTCACTCAACCTCGCCTACAACGAGCCATGGGGACAGATGCAGCCCGTGCGCCACATCCTCGGTGCGCTGCTCCACGAGCAGGGTGAGTTTGCTGAGGCTGAGGCGGTCTATCGGGCCGACATCAAGCTGTGGAAGGACAACATGTGGGGACTGCTTGGGCTCAAGCTCTGCCTTGAGGCCCGCGGCGATGCCCCTGAAGAGCTTGCCGAGGTGACCGCGCTCTTCAAGGAGCGCAGCGCGCGTGCGGACATCGTCCCGGCCAAGACATGCTTCTGCGCCCAGGACAGCATCGCGCCGAGCTGCTGCAGCAAGTAGGCCGGTCTGGGCTGGGCGCAGAAGCAGAGGCCTTCGCCCAGTCTGATCGAGACGGCTGTACAGAGTCGCGCACGAGCCCTCCACCGCTTCACGCTCACCCGAGCCGAGCACGTCCACGATCGTGTTCTCCCTGGGGAGCGTGTCTCGAGCGATCACCTGGCCGCATCAGGGTGGTCAAGGCTCCTCGGCGCAGCCGGTCGATGCTTCATCGGCCAGCACCCCCTCCGCGTCCTGCGCGCTGCCCAGGTGTTGGGTCGCAGCCTCCAGCTGCAGCGGGCCATCGTGACTTGGACTGTTGCGCACCTGGAGCCGCTGGTCGGCGCGCTTGCCCTCCGCCGGCGCCACGTCGCGCAGCGGCGCCGAAGGCTCGGCACCGCTGCGGTTTCGGCGCAATAAAGTACCTGCTGAATCGGTACACCGCTCGGAGGTCACTTCCATTCAACCCATTCAGCGAATCTCAGGTAGCATTCCATTTCGACGAATCGGTCGGATTCTCCCCGCTCGGGCCATCGACGCGCCGTGGCAAGACGGACATGGTGTTCGAAGTGACGATGACCGCGAAGAGCTCGGCGGCGCTCCGCGGTGGATCGCCCCTGAGGTGGTCGCTCGCTCTCAGAGCTTGTACCGAGCGTCGCAGTCGGTGCGTCAAGGTCCTGCTGTCCGCGAGCCCCAGGTGGCAGCCCCAGGGCCACGTCAGCGCGAGTCAGTCCTGCCCCAGCTGTCCAGTCAGCCAGGAGCAAGCTCGTTTCAGGGGGGAGCCGGCTGGGAAGCCGCGCTGGCATACGGAGACCTCTCCGACGCGCTCATCCGAATGCGGCAGGGCTGACGCGGGCTGGCTGACCGTCAACTACACGGTCTCGCCGTCCGTGAGCGCCTTCAGCTCTGCGTCGGTTCCCAGCACCCGATCGAGTATGCCGAGGGTTCCAAAGCACTCCTTGAAGCGAAAGTGGTGCCAGTCGTGGTGGACCGACCAGCTCATCCAGGGCAGCGCATAGCCGCTGTGGTGAGCCAAGACCGTGGTCAGGGCGAGGACGGCATACAGGTAGAGTGCCGGCAGCGAGGGGGTCATCAGCACGACGCCGATGCTGAGGGTCCCGAAGCTGCCGAAGATGAACTCGACAGGGTGGGCGTACTCGCTCGCCATCGCGGTAGACGTTCGGAACTCGTGGTGGACCCGGTGCACGTTCTTCATCCACCACGGCCGGTGCAAGAAGCGGTGGCTGACATAGAACCAGAGGATGGAGGCCACAGACATCCCCGCCAGATCCATGAGCAGCGCGAGAAGGCCAGGCAGCTCGGCCTCAGGAGTCCAGCCGCGCAGGTGCAGCAGGCCCCACATTCCCGCCAGCAGGAGCGGGGAGAGCACGAGCTGGTTGACGGCAAGGTTGTGCAGGACCACCCGAATGGGGGGGCGTCGTGGCGGCCCCGACTGAATTCGATACCGGGCGATGAACTCCGGGGCGTTGTAGCGGTTGACATAGCCAAAAGCCAGTGAGAACAACCAGAACAGCATCAGATGAACCAGCCACGGAACACCGATGAGCAGGACCGATTCTGGTACACGCGCGACCACTTCAGCCCACAGCACCCCCGCCGCAGGGTGAGCGCCGATCGCGATCGCCACCCCGACCTGCGCCAGCGAGGTGATCCCCTGCGTCAGCGGCGGTCGGGTGTATCGAAAGCGGAGCCGATCCATGCCTGAGTATGGACCAGAATCGCATTCGACTTCTGAATAAAGGAGGGCAATCGGTGCAAAGAATCGTGCGTGTAGTCCGTGAGGCCCGCTCACGGATGTCCCGAGTGACGGACGAAGATTGGACTGAGAGGACACAACGCGCATTCATCGGTAAGCAGTCTCAGGCTGCCAGTGTGGTCATCTGGAGGTGGCGCTTTTACGCCATACTCAAGACTCGGGACCACGAAAGCGTGGTGCGCACGAGCGGTGAAGACGGCTGGTGAACGAGTCAGGGACGTTCTCGTGAGAGGATGTCGTGGGTGTGAAGGAGCATTGCCAAAGCCGACCTCAGCGAAGGCCGCTGAAGCAGACGCATGAGACGCCTCATGGCGCGGCTGTGGTGCCGAATCCCTACTCAGAAGGCCGGCAGCCACTCGATGCTTCCATTACACCAGAGCAGGCGAACCTGGTCTCCCTCGGTGAGCAGCCCGCTCGTGGCAGCCTCAAGAATGGCGTAGTTGGGAGAATCAAAGTCATCGAACCAGATGCCGTCAAAGCTGACGTAGACCCCCATGTCGCCGTGCTCGACACTCTCGAAGGTGTACAGTCCCACGCCGCAGCGCGGTGTGATCACGCCAGGAGTGGTCTCGGAGGCTGGCACCCGGCCGGCATCGTTGCTGAAGGAGAAGTCCTCAAAGCGGATATCGCCGACATTGGAGACGTTGTCGAAAGCCCTCTCGGTCTTCCTCGCGGGTCATGACACTGGCTGCCACGAGCTGATACCAGCGCCCGCCGTCCACAGTCTTCTCGTCTATGATCGGCAAGATGACGTTCGACCGGTGCTGCGCCTGGCGCTTCTCGGAGAGGTAGCCGTTGGTGGTGTCGCTGGAATACAGCGCGACCGGTGCGTGGTGCGCTCCGAGCGGTGACAGAATCGGTGATCTTTGCCCTCGGCCCAGCTCGAGCGCGCGTGCCTGCACCGCGGCGTCTTCCTGCAAGGACCCAGGCAGGTAGCTGTAGACCTCAGCGTTGGCAGCCATCCACTGCATCGCCAGCAGTGGATCGGTGACCGGCTCATGGAGGAACATCACTGCTCGTGGGTCATCCTGTAGAGCCGCTGCGGTGAGGTCAGCAGGCGTCAGTGCGCGAGGAAAGTCGTAGACCTTCACGCCTGTATCAGCGGCGGGCTCAGCGACGCCCCCGGATTTATCGCAGCCTCAATGAGCAGCTTGGTGCGCATTGAGGCTCCAGGAGCGAACTTTGGATGAGCCTATCGCATGAAGCGCGCGGCTTGTTCTAGTCCTCGATGAAGAAGTATAGGCTTGTTCAAATAATCTGATGCTGGATGACAAAACAAATCGCTTTTTTTGATGCGACGGTTCTCGTACGTTGCCTGTAATCCGGAGCCTCCGATGCGATGTACTGCGCTTGTCTTCCTTCCCCTGAGCCTTGCTTGCTCTGACTACACCGTCAGTGAGCTGGCACCAGATGCCTTCGCTGGTGACGACACGGCTGCTCCCATGGGCGATGAGCCCTTTGAGGAAGATGACTGTGTGGAGAGCAGCACTGCATTTGACATCGAGGAGGTCTCTGCGCTCCAGGATGCCTTCGGGCTGCCTCGGGTGAGCGACGGACTCACCCTCCAGCTGGAGCCGGGCACCCTCGACGGTGGCGTCAGCTGGCGTCCGGTCACAGTCCAGGTTCTGGTCATGTATCCGAAGTGGTTCTTTGACAGCTACGACGACTCCAACGCGCTGACGGTCCACTTTCACCCCGCCCGAAACCCCCTGGAGGCGCAGCCGATCTCTCAGACCATCCGCATCCGCAAGGACGAGCTGGAGTGGTCAGAATTGTTGCTCCCGGCAGATGCGGACTGGTCTGGCAACGATCGCGATCAGGTCTCCGCATGGCTGGACTTTGACCTCCGCGATCTGGCTCCAGAAGAGGGGTACGAAATTACCGACTACTTCGTCTCTCTGGAGTGGGACAATATGGGGTATCCAAATGTTGGATATTCAAACTTTGAGCTGAACTGTGCTCAGAATTGGACCGACTACGGTGGTGGCGGATACGTCCAGAACTCCGGCCAGGACTGCTCATGGCCGATGCTCAAGATTGAGATCGAGACGCTCGATCCTGGCGACTGCGAGTAGCCAGCTTGAGCAGTGCGTGACAGCGGGAGGTGACCGCTCCCAGCAGGCCACCTGAGGGTCCGGTGGTCGATCACACTGATCTCCCTGGACGACGGCAGCAAGTGGTCCCAAGCGTTGCCGAGCGCGCACCCGATGGGACAGCACGCTCCTCTCGTGCTGTCTCATCGGGTGCGCAACACTGGAGCAGGCGAGCCCCAACGCGCGAGCACCTGGTGTCTGACCGCTCCTCGGGCACCGTGAGGACACAATAAGCCTGTGCTGCAGGCACACATCCAGAGCATCAACGCCTCGGACAGCAGAGCCAGTGCATTACACAACTGTCCACGTCTACGCTTGAGTCCCGCTTGAGCTGGGAAGCGCCATTCTTCGTGCCGGATCGCGCTGCTGCGGGGTGTCACCGGGCACTGCCCGCTCCCTGGGGGATGGTCCTGCCCTGGAGAGGCGCGCGGGTAAAACATCGAGAGAGCAACCCTCGAATTGATATGATGCGCTCTCATCCTCGACAGGAAGCCTCTCATGACCACAGCACCGTCTTTGGTTCTCCTTTTCCTCAGCACAGGGTGCTCGGATAACGGTCTGGTTCCCTGTATGAGCAACATTGACGTCGGCCTCTTCGAGCCTGCCGGTAACGACCAATTCTCGGAGGGGCAGGCCATCACGTTCTCAGCCATGGTCAACGACCCATGCGGTCGCGACCTGGAAGATGCCACCTTTGTCCTCAGCTCGGATCTGCAGGGTGACATCATCACCCGCAGCGAGTCCGTCGACTCTGAGCTTCAGCTGATCACGCTGGAGAGCCTCACCCCGGGCACCCACGTCTTCACCCTCAAGGCCATCGGTGAGACCGGAAACAGTGGCTCTGATGAGGTCGTCGTGGTCATCACGGACAACGTTGTCCCGACGGTCACCTTCCTCAACCCCCCTGACGAAGGCGCGTCGTTCTCGCTGAAGACCCCTGAGACCATCCAGGCGCTCATCACTGACGAGCAAGAAGACCTCGAGTCGCTGGTGCTGAGCTGGACCCTCGACGGTCTCCCGTACAGCGGTCCAGAGCATCCGGAATTCAGCGGTCTGGTCGAGTTTGTTGCCAGCGATCTGGAGCCTGGCTGCCACACCATTGAGGTCACAGTGACCGACGGGATTGGGGAATCAGACAGCGACACCGGAGAGCTGATCATCTGGGCCAGCGAAGATGAGCTGTTGGAATACCAGTGGTGGGTGGATGCAGACGGCGACGGCTGGGGATCCAGCACCGATGTCATCCTCGGCTGTGAGGAGCCCTCGGGCACCGTCATGGCGCGAGAGGACGGCCTGGAGGACTGCAACGACGCTGACGCAGAGATCCACCCCACCCGCCCAGACTACTGCGGCGACGGCGTGGACTCAGACTGCTCTCCAAGCTCGCCCTCTGGCTGCTTTCCCATGGGGGATGTGAGCGCTGAGCGGTACGACGCGTACATCACCTGGGACAATCCAAACGCCAACCTCTCGCGCGCTGCGCGACAGATCAAGGGTGTCGGAGACTTCAACAGCGATGGCTACGATGACTTCGTCATCGGCTCGAACTCGTTTCGGTCCAACAGCTACATCACCAGCTTCAATTCAGACTCAGCGCTCTTTTTTGGTCCCATTACCGGCAACATTGAGGGCGAGGAGGACTACGCCCTCAAGATGGGGTGCTGCGACACCCACTACAACACGAGCAACGAATTTGGCGCCACCATCGATGGGAATTTCGACCTCACCGGAGACGGGGTCGAAGACTTCTTGATCGGTGGACAGGACGCGCTCATCGCGCCGGAGCTTTACACCTTCTCCGAAGCATACGGTGCCGCCTTTCTGTTCAGCGGACACACCAAAGAGCAGCCGGTCTCGCTGCTGACGCTGACCACGACCTCTTTTGAGGAAGAGTACGTTCCAGAGGACAACAACGGCTTCGGCATCTGGACATTCGTCGGCGCAGAAGAGGAGTCTGAGTTTGGCGCGGAGGTCCTGCTCGCGGAGGACATGACTGGAGATGGCGTGGCGGACATGGTGTTCTCCGCGCCGGGCAGCGGCGATGTCTACCTGGTGCGCTCGGATGACCTGGACATGCTGAGCTACGGCAGCTCCATCAGCGACAGCTACCACTGGAAGCTGGAGTCGGATGAGTACCTTGGGACTGCCATGGCAGCCAGCGACGTGGACGGCGACGGGTACAGCGACCTGCTGCTCACATCGGCCTCTGACACCGACGGAACGATCTTCGTTGTCTTCGGGCGAGACATCCCAGCCACGGCCGCACATGAGAACCTCATCTCGGTCGCGGGCATCCAGTGGAAGGGCGGGAAAGGCGCCGACGCGGGTGCAGACATCGTCGGCCTTTCAGACCTCGACGGCGACGGCGATGAGGAGTACGCCATCTCTGCACCCGGTGAGGAGGATGGCGCTGGAGTCGTCTACGTTGTGCCTGGGTTCTACGCGGTCAGCGGCATGTTTGAGCTCAACGAGCCGATCTCCGATGTCTCCTCACTCAACGCCAACCAGGCGGTTCGCATCGTCGGTGCGGCCGGAGACGGACTTCAGGCGCTCTCCATCGACGGAGATCACAACTCCGATGGCTTCAACGACCTGCTGATCGGTGCCCCAGGCCACAGCCTGGTCGAAGAGAATGCTGGCGCGGTCTACATCATGTACTTTGGCATCGGCGGCCTGACGGAGTGGTGGGATGACAAGGGGGATCCGCGCTCGGACATCCTGCTCACCGACTCGGTTCAGTCGGCAAAAGACACCGCGCTCATCTACTCCTCCACCGAAGACCAGGGCTTTGGGACTCACGTCAACTACCTGGGAGACGCCGACGGAAACATGGGCGATGACATCGGGGTGTCCTTGTTTCCCGACACGGAGTGCTCGTTCCAGGTCTACTTCGGCGGCGGGTACTGAGCTGGAGGCGGTGCTGACCGGCTGACCGGCTGACCAGGGGAACGCGGCAGTCCAGATGACAGCCACGCCCACAGGCCGTGTCACTTCACCACGGTCGTGACCTCAGACACCTCAGGCGCACCAGCCTCGGCTGCTGAGACGGGAAGGACGGGCAGCGAGAGGACCCACGACCCGGTCGAATCGAGGCCGATGGAGCCGAGCGCGGCGCTCAGCATCCCAGGCGAGAGCGCGACCTCGGTCACCGACCACTGAATCGGTACCCTCACAGGCTCTCTGCCGGCGAGCGTGGCTGTCATCTGGACGGTCTCTGCATTGATGGGCTGGATCACCACAGCATCGGTCTGGTTCTGGAGCAACAGCCCAACCCCGAAGGCCTGTCCGACCGCATGCTCAGCGCTCTCCTTCGGGCTGATGAGGCTCGCGGTGACTCCTGGAGTCGCCTCCACGGGCGCGGTCTCGGCACCCTGCGCGAGGCGGCTTGAGAGCTGGCAAGAGCGGCAGACAGAGCGAACATGACCTGGGGCTCCTTGATGCTGTGAGTCCAGCGGAGCCGCGGCTCCAGGGGGCTTCATTCCATCGGCGACCGCTGCTCAGGTGTCAGCGTCGCCTCCGTGACCTGTCGGTGTCCCCCGTGAGCCTGAGTGCATCATATTGTGACGTTAGGATTAGCGTTTTTTGATTCTTTATTACTGGTTAATGCTGATAAATGATGCGCTGGTTTGAGCAACGGAAAAACTGACACCAATTGTCGAGAGGATAGATCTGGATGCACATATACTGAGGCTCACATGGAGCCGTGCAGTGCTCAGCAGCGGCAATAGACCGGGGCTCTTCACCCCGAGAGCGGAGTAATCAATGCATGATCGGGCTCGTCTTATCGGCCTCTCCTCACTCTTGATGACCCTGATGGCCTGCTCCGCAGACTGTCCAGAGGGCTCCTATGAGGGAGCAGATGGGCTGTGTCATCTCGAAGACGAAGACAGCGAGACCACGCCGCCGGTGGACACCTCTCTTCCGGTGGATACCTCAAAGCCCCCCGAGGACACTGCTGACACCTCACAGCCTCCCGAGGACACCGCAGACACGGCGGGCGACACCGGAAAGGGTGTCGTGCCGGTCGAGGGCATTCCATCGCGACTGGGTGTCCGGGACTACGGCTTTGCCTTCTGGCCGGGCAACCACTGGACCAACTGGGGCTCCTATGACGACATGCAGTACATCCAGACGGGCTACTACGGCCTGGCGCTGGACATCGCGTCGTGGAGCTTTGACCACTTTGGAATCATCGATGCAGAGATCGCGGTCGATGATGCCCTGCAGCAAGACAACAGCCTCATCACTGACCTGCCGACGGCCAGCCTGAGCTACAGCATCACCAACAATGGCTTCTCGCATGTCGCCGATGGCTTCTACAACCCCGACGGCAGCAGCACCAACCCCTCTCAGATCATCGACATGGGGCGCTTCATGCAGCGCACTGAGATTCCTCAGGTGGGCTACATCGGGAGCAGCCTCAGCGGCAGCCTGCAGGTGGCGTCGATGCCCCGTCACCTCGTGCTCACCCACCGCGTCGACAACCTCGACGGGCTCTCGAACCTGGATGTGAACATCGAGCTGTCGGGCGATGCGGTGTCGCGCTACGCCAACACGGACTGGCTGGACGGCACCCGCGCAGTGTCGATCACAGATGACGACGGCAACGGATGGTCCTTCATCATCCCAGAGCAGGACGGACTCTCCGGCACCATCAGCCGTGCCGCCGACGGCGCCCTGTCCTTCACCAGCACGCAGTCCGGTGACGTCTTGAGTCAGGTGTCGCTCTCGGTCATTGCCCTTCCGTCTCATGCGGTGACCGATACCCAGCGCTCGGTCTGGCTCAACCCCGCCGATCAGGTCACGGTTCAGTATGCCCAGAAGATGCGGGATGGCTCGGCTGCCGAGGATCTTGTCTCGGCGGAGTTCGATCCAGAGCGCGGGGTCTACCTGATCTCGCTGCGCGATCTCTCTGCAGTCGGTGCGCCCGGGTCTGCCGACTGGACTGACCCCAACAACCACAACTGGTACAACCGCCACCGCCTGGTCATCGAGAACAACAGCACAGAGACCCTCTCCGTGCCGCTGGTGTTTGACGGCGGCAACAACGCCGCGTTCTACATCGTCGGCGGCAGCCCCATGCTGCGAGACACCAGCGGTGAGCCGACCGGGGTCCCGGTTCAGATCTCCAAGAACTGGCACGAGAGCCCGTTCTGGTACCACCTCTACAGCACCATGGAGCTGGAGCCGGGCAGCCATGAGTTCGAGCACACCTTCGCCCACTCTAAGTGGGGCGATGCCTATGCTGCGGCTCATGCACAGCTCAGCCTCATTGGATGGGGAACCGCCACTCACGGAGATCAGCAGTGGGATGAGTCCTCGCTGGGAGCCTTTGGCGAGAGCGTGACCTATGATCCAGACCTGACCCTGAGCCGCTCGATGGTCGATGATATTCGTCCCTTCCAGGTCGACGCCAGCGGAGAGTGGGGCTGGACCGGCAACGTCGGCGGGGCCAACTTCCTCGTCTACTCTCCTGCCGAGGGCTACACCTCGCTCATCGATCACCAGCTCGGTCGCCTGCGCACCCACTATGCCTACAACGGCCCCAACCTGACCAACGTCACCTACGCCGGGGTCAGCCGAGACGGAAAGATTGAGGCCCGGCTGACAACCCAGCTGGGGCGTACCGATGATCTGATTCGGGTCTACTACCACATGGAGTACACCTTCCTGGAGGATGTCACCTATGACCGCCTCGCGCTCTTCCAGGTGGCGGCCGATCGCTACAGTGACAATGGCTTCACCCGCTACGCCTACGGCGACGCCACCGGCACGCTCTTCGACGCAGACATCAACAGCCACGCCACCACCGGCTACGCTGCAGAGTCTGATCGCGGCATCGCGCTGACCGGAGAGTCTCCCTGGGTGATGCTCTATGCCAGCGACCGCAACGACTCCGGCTCGCTGTACGAGAACCTCGGCAACATCGGCTTCGTCATCCGCAACTACGAGGCCACCATCGGTGGGGTCAAGACGACCACGCCGCACATCAACATCATGCAGACCTACAACATAGGCTACTCCCAGATGTCCTTCGAGCTGGGGGTGCCCTATGACGCAAGCTCCCCGGTTGTTCCCGCCGGCAGCGTGGTCCATGCCACGGTGGAGTACTTGGTGCCGCCTTCTGACAAGGACGCCTACTACGGCGAGAGCGATCACCTCACCGCGATGGCCTCCGATCGCTTCAACACCACGGACATGCTCCAGGCCTTGGCCACAGGAAACCACCTCGAGGTCACCGCCACGGTGGGCTCCTTGTCCCGAACCTCGCCCGTAGAGCTTGAGGCTGCCGTCGGGGAGACTGCCGTGCAGTTCTCTCTGACCGGCGGACTGGGCTACACCCCGGTGACCATCCATGGCCTGACTCGTCCGGACGGCTGGAAGCTGGAGCAGCTGGTCAAGGGCAGCTGGGAGCGCGTTGATCAGTCCGTTGAGGGCAACGACTACTGGCAGGCCTACGACAACACGGCTGCTGGATCCTTCGATCTGGTCTTCAACCTCCACAACATCGAGGCCACAGAGTACCGGCTCGTTCGCTGAGCGGATGCGCTGGGCAGTGACGCCTCCCCGGGGAAAACAGCCTCAGGGGAGGGGAGTCGCCGCCCGGCATGCCATCACTCGGCCACCTGCAGAGCCCCCCATGAGCGACTCGAGCTCCTGGTAGGCATCCTGCCCTTCGGGTACCCCGTCCAGGTTCATGGCGATCCATCCCACGTCGACATTCCACGAGTCGCCGTTGCTGGAGAAGAAGACCTGAGACTGAGCGGTGTCAAGGTCATTGGGGTCGAAGGTGGTGGGCTTGATGAAGTGCAGAGACATTGTGGTAGGTAGAGAGGGCTCACCTCACCACAGCCCACTATGCAAAACATCATCACAGTCCTGATAGTCCTTCTCTCTTTTGGCTGTGGATGGCTGCTCGCCAGCACGGGAGCCGCGACATCAGCGGTGCCCAGGCCGAGGTCTGAGCACCCTCCAGAGCGGGAGGCTTCAGGCGCCGCTTCCATGCCGGTGCGAGAGCGTCCTCCTCAGGCTGTTCTCGCACCGGCATCCGCAGCGGAGCCTGTGACGCTGCGGCAGCTTTTAGGTGTATCGGGGCGAATCGCTGCCCTGCGCGCGACGCTGGACGAGCTGAGTCCTGCAGAAGAGCCCTGGCCTGATGAGATCCCTGCTGCGCTCCAGCCGGAGGTGTTCGAGACTCTTCTTGCTGAAGTCATCGAAGAGATGGGCATCGGAGAGCTGGAGGAGCTTGACTGCTCCGAGTACCCATGTGTTGCTACGCTGGCAGCGTATGACGACGAGGTCATCTCAGCGGATTCGCAGGACCTGATGGATCTGATGGACATCCGCGCTGCGCTGGAGGAGCGCATGGGCCTGCCCATCGATGCGCACATCAACACCAGCCCCCACGGCAGCTGGATTACCCTCGGTGCTCACTCCGACGATATCAGCGGCCCGCGCCTCACTCAGCGACTGGAGACGGCATGGGCCAACGCCGCGCTCTGATTCGAGTCGTCCTGGCTGCGGTCGCCCTTGGGCTGGGGTGGAGCCTGGGGGGCCCGCCAGCACCGCTGCCGGTCATCGCCCCTGAGCGTACCGGCATGCTCTCTACGGAGACCCACAGCGCGCTTCGCTCCGCTGGCCGTTCCGAGAGAAGCTCCTGGGGGGAACAGCTGATGGTGGAGGAGGCGGCCCTCCGTAGACAGCTCGATGCGCTGATGGGAGAGCCTGAGCCGTGGCCTGAGGACATCCCTCCAGAGCTGCAGCCGGACCGTTTTCAGGCGGGGCTGCTGGAGGACTTCACGGCGGCCATCGGAGCCTCTCCCCGCAGAGTGGACTGTGAGGGGTTCCCGTGCCTGGCAACCTTCGCGGTGCCGATGCCGGACTCGGATGAGGATGCGTTCTTGGAGGCGGTCCAGATCCGCAATGACCTCTACAGTCAGTGGGGACAGGCTCGCGTCGAGTGGTCCTCGGAGTGGGGGCTGCACGTGGACGCGGACGGAAACCGCTGGTTCTTGATGTCGATTGGCCTGCTGCCGAAGGCCGCCTCGGAGCCTCTCCGGCAGCAGGTGACGACACGTGCGAGGCTCGACCAGATCTCCCTTCGAGACGAGCACAGCCTGACGCCAGCAGAGCTGTAGCCACCAAGGGCGGGTATGGACTGTCCTTGCTACAGGATGCTCATACCGGACTCATCGGTGGCTGCAGGTCTTTATCTCTTGGAACGATGGCGTCTTTGTTGCGGTGCTTCGGCCATCAAGCTCCTGCCACCGTGCCTCACATCTCGTCGAGCGTTTGCTGGATGATCTTGAGAAGAGTATCCTTTCGATATGGCTTCTGGATAAATCCCGTCAGGTTTTGTCCAGACAAGTGGGTGGTGGCTTCTTGCTCGTTGAAGCCACTGCTGAGCAGGATCGGGATGCTCGGATTGATGGACCGGATGTGCTGAAAGGCTTCCTTGCCGTCCATACGTGGCATGGACATGTCCAGCAACACCAGACGAATCATCGAGCCATGATTCTTAAACAATTCGATTGCTTCCAATCCATCATTGGCCATCAGTATCTCGTACCCGGCCCAGCGAAGGATCCGATTGAGCAGACGCTGTACAATCAGGTTGTCCTCAGCGATAAGCAAGTAACCGCCTTTTTGGATAGTTTTCTCTTCTGAAGCGTCGTTCTTGATGGTGGGGAAGAGCAGCTTGATGGCGGTTCCCTGCTCAGGCTCGGAGTAAACCTGGAGGGCCCCCTTGTGTCCTCTGACAATACCGAGGGTTGCAGCCAGTCCCAGGCCGTGCCCGGTGTTCTTGGTTGTAAAGAAGGGCTCGAACATCTTCTGTTTCGTCTCGGAGCTCATTCCACAGCCGGTGTCGCTGATCTCAAACAAGATGTAGCGCCCCTCGGTGAGGGTGGTGAAGTCCATCTGTCGGAGGTAGTCGCGGTCGACCCACACTGTGTCGGTTCGGATGCGTACCGTTCCAGACGGAGGCTCGATCGACTCGATCGCATTGGTGATCAGGTTCATGACCACCTGTCTGATCTGGTTGATATCGGCCTCAAACATCGGAAGCTGTGAGGACAGAGAAAGCTTCAGCGATACGTGTCCGGGCATCGAGGAGCGCAGCAGGCCGCTCATCTCTCGTACAGTGTCTGAGAGGTTGAGCGGCTCGATGACAAAGCGGCCCTTTCCTGAGTAGGCCAGCATCTGCTGAGCAAGATCAGCCGCCTTCTGTGAGGCGAGCTGGACATCATCGAGGCACTCTCTAGCGGGGTGGTCTGAGTCCAGGAGGGCAGAGGCGAATGAGGCGTTCCCCATAATTCCCACCAGCAGGTTGTTGAAGTCGTGTGCAATTCCCCCCGCGAGCACGCCCAGGCTCTTTAGACGCTGCTCTTCCATGGTGTGTGCAAGCAGCTCTTCGCGTTCTCTCTCCATGCGCTTTCGCTCTGAGATATCGATAACCGAGCACAGGACCATGCTGTGCTCTCCGCCCTGAACAGGGTTGAGACCTACCTCGACGGGGAATGTCTCTCCAGAGAATCGTCGAGCAAAGAGAGCTCTCTTCCCTCCCATCTCTCGCTGGGTTGGTTCCTTCATATAAGAATGGCGATAAGACTTGTGCTTGTCACGCAGGCTCTCTGGGAGCAGGTTGTCCACAGTGGTCCCAACCATCTCTGAGGATTCAAACAAGAGACTGGCGAGATTGTTGGCGTAGAGAATCGTTCCATCACCCGAGACAAGCAGCAACGGAATCGGGCAGACCTCTAGTGCGAGCCGGAAGCTCTGATCTTCGACGATGGATAGAGTGGGTATCATCATGAACCATAGGAGCAGATTGGAGATGTTCTGAAAGCTCCTGCTGAGCCGAGAACAGATTTCATATCAGTCGATGCTGTTATCGGAAGTCACACCGCAAATGCTTAGCCTTATGGATGAGCTTAAACATGGACAGTATGAACTTTACGAAGATGAACGGCATTGATCGCTTATTATCTAAGCTTATTAGGAGATAATTATCGTATTGGCGATGGTTAAGTGTATTACATGGAAAATACAATGTCTTGACTTGTTTGTGACCAGGATATCTACGGTTCGAATTCTGTTGTCCGTATGCTAGTGGCAAAAATTGCTGTGACAGCGGCGCCTCATGCATCTCCCCGCGCCTTCCCATGGGGTCGATTCTCTATCTTGGCCCACTGAAGCTGCTCCGTGAGGCTTTAGCGGTGAGACCGCCGCTCGGTTAAGACGTCGGTCTCTTCGACCATCCGGCCCTTCTTCTCAAGAAGCATCGCGAGTTACCTCCGCCGCTGAGGTCTCATGGACAATGGCATGTCCTGTACGCTGTGGGAGCGGAAGACCATCACGCTGCTGCGTCGGTGCGCAGCTGGGCTGGGTCACTGCTTCTGCTGGACCAACAGGAGGGTGGTGTTGTTGGTCGCATTGTAGATGGCTTGTATAAAGACCATGACGTATCCATGGTCGAATTCAAACACAAAGTCGAATTCACACGCATTAGAGACCCCGGCGTCCTGGAGTCGGCGGACTACGCCATGGAAGGATCGAACATTGGTGCATGGGGCGACTTCAGTGAAAAAACACTTACCGATAACTTTATCTGGGTCTCGTTGTGCAAAGTCTGACTCCCATCGGTTGTATGCGATGATGCGGTTATCATGGCCGAGTCGGATAATGCCGAATGGTAGCGTATCGAGCTGTGCGTTGTTTGCATCTGGAAGAGAATAGACTTCCATAAAACCATTATGGACAGCGCAGGATGCGCAGATTCCATGTGTCTCGGGTAGGTTTGTGTCACCGGTGGCGGTGATGCGTCCACACCATGCACAGATGCTTCGTCCCACGTCACAAATAATGCTTGCTTTCTTTGTCACCGTAAACTTATAACGTGAAATTTCTCTACGAGGCGAATTGAAGTATATTCTTCGTAAGAACCATATGGGTTCTGCACCGCATGAACTGTACTGTTCGCCAACTTCCAGCAGTATCGTGAGGTGGGACGAGATATACCTTCATACTTACTGGAGTGGGGATCGGTAGTGCACGACACGTCATTGCTGATGCTTGGTTGACGTGGCCGGGCACGCTACTGAGCTACTCTTGTTCTTCGCAGCTCTCTCCAGAGGGCCCGCCGTTTCTGCTCCATGGCGTGCATCCATCACAGACCGTGTCGCCGGCGAAGGCGAGCGTGACGGTGTCGGCTTCCTCCATCACGATCGATCCGCTGTCGCGCTCAGAGTCGCAGAGCTGCTCGGAGGCGACGTCCCTGCTGCTCCATGCCCTCGATGTCGGCCTCGCCCGTGAGGGTGAAGCTTCCTGCTTCACCAAGCAGCATGTAGAAAAAGTCACCCTCGACGGAGCGCCCTGAGAACGAGGTCGAGAGGACACCGGCTTCCGTTGCGTCGAGGTCGCTAAGCATCCAGTCGTCGGTCTGGAGCCGCTCGCTTCTTGAGCCCTTGGTCCCAAGCGACTCGGCCGTGATCGAGTCGCTGAGGGCCAGTCCGCCAGCAGCCGTGGTGTAGCCGAGATCACTGTAGGCGAAGCTGGATCCATCCTCTCCGGACGCAGTGCTGACAAGCGATCCTTTCCAGGTTGTGCGCTGTCAGCTCAGCCTCCCGTGACGCATCGCGTCGTTCTCCTTAATGGCTGGACAGGTGCCGTCAGAGCGCGCGGTCAACAGCTCAAGGATGAAGACCATATTGCCTGGGTAAAGGGCAAATACACAGTCCGTATATACCATGTCCTGGCTCTATAGCGGGGAGTAGTCGGTGTCTGCATCGGTGTCTCCGATAGCGCCGCTGCCAGTGCTCTTGCCTCCACATCCGAGCACGAGGATCATTAATCGGAACGACTTTCTCGGGTCCGAAATCCTCCATGAATAGTGTATGGGTTGATTGTAAAATGGTGAGTGGCACTGTACGTCGTTGAAAGGCGCTGAAATGGTTCTGTAGCGCAGTGCTGCCGTGTGGCGTCTTCTCCGTGACTCTGAGGAGTGCTCTGCCCTCTTCTGGCGGGCCGTCTCGGTGCTCCATAGGGGGCCGGTACGACGCCAGGGTACGTGACCGGGCCTGACCATGTATTCAGCCAGTCGATGGCTCCGTGCGCTGCTGAGTCGCAGCGCCGCTCATGTCTTCGACCGCCGTGGTGCTGCCTCCGGGGTCGAGTCTCAGAGACTGGGCCGCGGTATGCTGTGGAGCACTGCGGACGGCCTGGCTGCGTCCGAACCTCTCGGGAGAGCGGCAGCGATGAAAAATTCCGATACTCGATTCAGCTCGCGTCGGTGGCTGCTGGCCCGTGGTGCCACGATGCTGTCCCTGCTCGGCATCGGGTGTACTCCCAGCGTCCCTTCCGAGGAGCCTGACACCTCTCCTCAGGATGAAGACGACACCAGCACTGCCCCTGACGAGACCATCGCAGCGTGTCCACCGTCAGAGGTGACTGACGGCCAGGGGTGGGTCCCTCTGTCGCTGGCAGACTATCCCGCGCTCGCCGCAGTCGGTGGCTCGGCGCTGGTCACCATCTCTGGTGAGTCTATCCTGGTCGTTCACTATGAAGAGGGGTGCTTCTCGGCCCTGTCCGCGGTCTGTACTCATGAGGGGTGCACCATCGAGTACTCGGGCGGCAGTCGTGTCATCTGCCCCTGCCACGGGGCCGCGTTCTTGATGGATGGCTCCGTGCAGGCCGGTCCCACTCCCATCCCGCTGGAGCAATATGCCACCGTCGCGCAGCCCCGCATCCTCTGGATTCAGGTGTAGCGGTGCCGGACTGTGTGGGTTCCGTGTGTGCTCAGGGAGCAGCATGCTTCGTCGCTGTGGTGGGTCGTCAGGAGCATTCTTATCGACACATCAGACACCAAGAGCGGACTCTACTCGAATAAAATAAACGTGGCTGGTTGGTTCTTGGGTTGGACTCCCCTGGGTCCTGATGGCCTCTCACGATCGCTTGTCACTGGTGTACGGTCCACCCATGCCAGCGAGCACGGTGCCTCCAGCGAGCGTGGAGAGCAGTCCGAGAGGCGAGGGTGCTGGAGGAGCGGTCCCTGCTTCTTCTCCTTCCCTTAGAGGCACCGGAGAAGAGACCGGCCCGGCGAAGCCGACTAAGCGCGGCATGACGAGGGAGAGCACCGTGCGGCCGCCAGACGCGTGTCGACGGGGGCCACGTGAGCGGGCTCTCCTCGCGGTCGGATGCGTGGCAGGTCTGGCACCGCCGTCTGCCTTGAGCGGTGTGCCCTCCGACCCGGTCGGGTTCTTCTGTGGACACAGCGCGGCGTCATCGGGTGCTCAGACGCCGCGCTGTGGACTCACTCCGCTCCTGTTCTTCCGAGCATCGTCCACGCCATGGCGGAAGCGGTCGCCTCTGACGTGTTGTTCTCGACCGGCTCCCAGTCTGGGGTGTCTGAGAAGTTGTTGGTGATGTACCTGGGGGCCTCATCGGAGGCGCTTGAGGAGAAGCGCCATGTCCAGGAGAGCGTCGGATCACCCGCGCCGGCATCGGGACCATACGCTGCTGCAACCAGCCAGTAGTCTCCTGCAGGCAAGGAGATCTCGGTTCCCTGGTTGGCATCCGTGAAGTCAACGCGAACATCATAATCGTCATCATCTGACTCGAAGATGACCTCCGCACCGCTTCCGGGCTGGATCTGCTCAAGGTGAACGAGCGCATCCTCGAGCGCTGGATTTCCATCCGGCAGGTTGTCACCAGAATTCTCAAGGATGTACACGCTGAATGCGGGCAACTCTCGGTAGAAGGAGAGGATTACCTCACCAAAGAAGTCCGCTGAGACCAGAGTTGTGCGCTCGCTGAGGGTGAACGAGTCCGCACTGTACCCGTAGGTGTCGACGCCGAACCGGTCTGATTCATGAGACAGCTTGGCGTACTCGTCACCGAGCGGGAGGTCTGCACCTCGGTCGACAATCGTGATGTCGGTGTCGGTGTCTGCGTCGGTGTCCGCGTCGGTGTCTGCGTCGGTGTCTGCGTCGGTGTCTGCGTCGGTGTCTGCGTCGGTGTCCGCGTCGGTGTCCGCGTCGGTGTCTGCGTCGGCCTCTTCAGTGGGCGTGGTGGTCTTGGTGTCGTCGCTGCATCCAAGGACAGCGAAGACGG
>JAQXDW010000004.1 GCA_029251165.1 Myxococcota bacterium | reverse complement strand
GCCCCTGCTGTAGACGCTCCAGATCTCTAGAGGACCGTCCTGCTCCCGTACAGCAGCAGCAGCGAACCACTCCCCGCCACCAGACGCACCCGAACGACGGACCTGCCACCCTAAGAGCTCATCCTTCTCACCCGTCCAGTTCGTCACACCGACAAGGCGTACCTTCAGCGCTGGATTCGCCCCCAGCACCGACATGATGCGCTGTGATTCGAGCGGGTAGATCACATCGCCGAGACGGGCCAGATACCGCCCACCGGGCTTGGGCATTGTCTTTGGAAGGGTCATGCACTGGACCTGTGGCTGGAAGGTAGAATTTCAGGACACGATGAACGGAGCAGATCGTCCAAGAGCTTGGAAAGGCCTGGACTCTTACCGCTCGGTGACGCCAAGAAGATGCCGACACCACCATCAATGACGGGTGAAGAGTCGCTCGGCGTGGCCGCTCCGTTCTTCCGCCCGCTGACCGGGTACCGGTGGGCTTTGATGCCTTGGCTTCCATCCCACGGATGAAGCACAAGGCTCCACTTCGGCTTGTGACCATCAACCCAGAGCGCATCGCGAAACGCGTGCGCCTGGTACAGGTCGCTGGAGCCAAAGCGTTTGACCTTCAGGCGTCGGTACTTGGCGTCCCAGACGTGGGCCGCTGTCTCCCCCGCTTGCTGAATCAGCAGCAGCCCATCCGGCTTGGAGACCAGCGAGAAGCTCTCGATCCTGGTCTCACCGTCCTGGCTGAAGCGCTGAAGGCGGGCGTCTTCATCCTTCACGGTGTTGTCGGCGCTGTAGACCACGGCCACACGCGCAGCTCCCCGCTCCACCGCGTAGCTGAGCAGCGGTCCCTGAGCCGCATACTGGCCCATCATCCCCACCTTCTCTCTCAGCAGGTGGCACAGCCGCACAAAGCACCACCGCTCATAGAGCAGCTCTGCGCGGGCGAGCGGCTCCTGCATCGCGTGCTCCAGCCGCAGGTCGACCTCCAGCGACGCATCGGTGTGGATGCGGTCCCAGGCCTGCAAGAGGGCGCGACAGCGGGTGTTGAGCTGGAGACTGGGCGAGCCTAAGGTCGGCAGGACACCACGCCGGACCTCGGAAAGCCGTGGTGCGCTGAGGACCTCCTCGCTGGCACGTCGCAGGCGCGCGCAGAGACGCTCCAGAGCCGGAGCAGAGGCGGTCTTCATGCTGCGCTCGATCTCATCGAGCTCTCGACAGACCAGCTCTGCGAGGGCAACCGCCAGTCGATTGGGCGGCGTGTCGACCGTGCGCACCACCCGTCGATCCCGGACGTTCCCCGCGGGCCGATATGGGCTCCACCCCTGCGGCAGACTCCACGGCCCACGTGAGCCGCCCAGCTCCGCGCGGGCCGCCTTGTAGATGGGCACCACCGGACGGTGAACCTCAAGGTGAACGACTGGATCGGCCAGCAGTGCCTGCCAGGCCTCGATCACGCCCTGGTGGTAGAGGAGATCCTCGAGGCGGGCCAGTCGCTGCCACCAGGATGCCTCTTGGCCGCCATCTTTTACTGCCTGCCCACCCTGCTCCTTCCCTGCCGCACGATGCAGCCGCACCCCCTTGGCGGCTTCTCGCCACAGGTCCTCCACCATTCCCCGTAGGCGCTGCATGGCAGCGGTGACCGCATCCTCAAGGGATCCATCTTCTGCGATAAAGTGTCGCGGCAGAACGGTGATGGGCAGGGCGCCGCCGCCAACCCGAAGCCACATGGTGCCGATCTGACCGTGGTTGATCTGGTCACGGTCCTGCCCGAGCATGCCCTCCGCCCGAACCGCTGGCAGGCCCTCTATCTTCAGCGCCGCGCCGCTGTGCCCCTTGCCCTCAACGGCGAAGATCTCCGCATTGAGTGCGGGATGGCGGCTGGCGGCTCCGGCCTGACGCAGGACCATCAGCGTGCCGTCCGCGCTGGAGCTGCTGCCGCTCACCGACTTGACCCGCCAGAGGCCATCGATGAGCTGCAGCTGCACAGTCGGCATCGATGCACTGTGTCCAGGCGGCGCAATCCGTATGGAATCAACGCCGCCGAAGTCGAGCTCCAGCCCCGTGCTGCGCAACGTCATCACCGCTCAGCCGAAGTAGGAAGTGAAGCCCGTGGTGAAGGCACGGTAGAGCATCTGATCGATCTTCTTGAGACTGGCAGGGTTGCTGGGCTTGGCAGGGTTGCTGCAGGGCGTGGCAGGGGTGTCGCTGAGCTCCGAGAACCCGTTTCTCCAATCCTCACGCAGCTTTGACTCTGTCTCTTTCAGATCACACATGTCCTGTCGCAGCTTCATCAGGATGGGGACGGTGCTCGCCCGAGGCCCCCGAATGCGTGGGAGGATCTTGTTGCAGAGCTGCGCGTCCTTCTCCTTCTCCTTCTTCTCCGCATGATGCAGCGCCAGGAGGATTTCTTCTGCGGCGCGGTAGGCGATGTGCAGGTTGTACGGCTTCAAGATCTTGTTGAGCTTGGTTAGCCAATCTCTGTGATCGTCGTAAAGGTCTTTCCACGGTACGCCAGAGTCTGGCTTGTAGAGTTCACTCCCGAAGACCACCTCTAAATTAACATCGACAAACTCCAGCAGCGCAGCCCGGTCGAGCACCTTTGGCGCAAAGGAGAACGTGGTCTCGTCGACATTGACGGTCCCGATGACCACCAGTTTCTTCGACCAGGGCATCCGCGCGGGCACCGTCACGTCGGTGGCGCCATCGTCTCCGCGCAGCAAGACGGAGCCCCCCGCACGGTGGAGCTGGATGACCGCCTCTCCGCGTACCTCCATCGCGCTGAGGAGGTCGCTGGCGTAGTGCTCCGGACGGCTGAGGTTCATCTCATCGAGCAGCAGGAAGTGTGGAGTGCTCGGCTCACTCTGGGCGGCGTGAAGGAAGACCCGGAGCGCCTCGGTGCCGTAGAACCCTTCAGCTTCTGCTGGCAGCGGGACGTGGTAGCCCCACAGGTGGCTGGCATCGGTCCAGTCAGACTGGACTGACGTGAAGCCATAGCAGCTCTGCCAAGCACCTTCCGTGAGGTCGTGGACCAGCAGCCATTCTCCTTCATGGCGTTCGATGAATGTTGCGTCTCCCTGCGTGGTCTTCAGGAGTCCTGTGAAGACCTCCTTGGCGGTGTCCCCCTGGAGCCATCCAGCCGCCCATGCCTTGCCAAGCCGGCGCGCGAGCTGGGTCTTGCCGCTGCCGCTGACTCCGGAGAGCAGAACCAGCGGCCGACGCTTCATCGCGCTGATGACGGCGCGAACCACCTTCTCCCGCACCAGGATGGGGTTGTCGGTGTCCACCTTAGCCGGCTGAGGTGAAGGGAGCTGAACGGACTCCGACCGTGGTGTCGCCTCCGCCCAGGCACGCAGGACCTCTGGATGCTGCGCGCAAGGCACCGGCGGGGTGTGATCGTTGAGGCTACGGACCAGACGAACGCGCAGCGCATGAGGACGGAGCAGCTCATCGGCGCGGAGCGTGCCCAGGTCCTGCACAGTGGCGCTGCCATTCCGAACCTTCTCGAGCAGCGCATCTCGCTCGCCGAGCTCCAGCTCCTTGTCACCCTGACCTGCGACCCGCAGGCAACCGGGCAGTTCGTCCGCCGAAATGTGGGCAGGGCCATCCCTCGACGCCCCCCAGGTCAGGCGAAGGATGCGGGCAATTAGATCATCCAGCGCAACGAAGGACTCTGACCAGCGATGGGACCGCTCACCCCCAGCACTGGAAGGGTCAGGGGCGGGCGGCAGCAGCTGCCAGAAGGGCATGGTCTCAGGATGGTGTGTCACCAGCGGATTCTACCGCCTTGAGGAAACGAGCCGGTCCGCCTTGGGCTCGGGCACCCTGAACAGCCTCGTATGCACAGCGAGACGAGGAGTCTTTAGAAGCGACCTGTGAGACAACGATCTGGTTTGGTGAACCCATATATCGACGATCGGCAACACGTGTTGGAGCGAGCGAAGAACCGGGAAAGGTGATGAAGGGCGAGTCGGTGACTCACCTGGTGAGTTGAAGGCGTATCGCGCAGCCAAGGCCCCTCCGGAGTTCATCCAAATCGACTACTGCCGAAGCCAACGCGCCACTGGTTTTCGTGGTCATGGTTGACGCCGCGAGGCTCGGCGTCACGAACGGTTCCTGAGGCAGTCTCCGCTGAGACTGTCATTGTAGAAGCTGATTCTGTTGATATCACCACTGCTCAAGCCGGCATTACTGGCATCAGGCTCGGTCGCGTAGTGTCTGAAGCGCCAGTGGAACCGGTGCAGCTTCGGTCAAGTCGTGATTCGTATCGAGCTGTCGCCTGTGAGAGGCCACTCGCTCCTGAAGCATCGTCAGCAACCAGGTCCGCTCGCGCTCGGATGATGCCGCACTAGACAAGAGCACCTCCTCACCATTAACAAGCTTCAATACAATCCTTTCTGACATTGGGTTGAGCGAGTGGTGGGGCCGAGAAGATACCGACGCGATCTCCTCCCAGGCAAGTACGGACTTCTGGCATCGACCAGACCACCGCGTGGCACCTCCTCGCCTCCTGCTGAAGACAGAGAGCAGAGAAGAACGGGTCAGTATCAGGGCATGGTCGTTGAGGCGGAGTGTCAGTGTCCGCTCCATCATCAGTCCAACCGGTAGGAAAAAGACGACCAACCCGTTCCAAATCACAAATGCGAGCTCACTATTTGGAAATACCGCGGGGCAGCCCATCCACGCGATCCAGGCTCCAATCAAGGCACAGCGCGCCAGCAAAACACCTCGAGAACATGCGTCCACTCCCCAGAGCAAGAGACGCTCCAAGACGACACCAACCGGCATCAGCAACAGCAGCGCCACCCCAAATACAGCCAGTCCTTGGGGGAGGAAGAGGAGACCACAGGACAGCAGCAGAAAAATCCACAGCCACAGCCGGATACTGAGGTGTTCAGCAGGGAGTGTCAGCTGCAATCCACCGATGTCCTGGCGTTGATGGATGCGACAGCGCAGGATTCCACCTGGCTTGGGGGGTGGGTTCTGAGACATCTGACTCTCTTAAGGTGGAGTTGACTCACTTGCGTGGAAGATCAACGATTTGGCTCGTCGGCGACGCTCAAGAGCGGAGTCCTCGGTGCACGACAGGTTCGTCGACGCGATTCGCAACTGACCAGCCCCATTGATTGTACCAAGGGCTACCAAGTTTGGTTTTCGCTAGCTCGCAGCCTGGTTCTGGTCCAACATCGAGCCGATCATCACCCGGCAAGGGTCGATTGCTGCAACATGCAGGTAGAGGGAGTTGGGTGGTGGAGGGGCGGGGTCAGGTGTTGCGTTGACCTGTTGCCATTGTCATCGGGGGATGGTGTTTCCCAAGGGCGAGGAACGTCCGGTTCTTCGCAGCGACAACTGGGGTGCACCCGAGAAAAACTGGACAGTCGATTAGATTGATCCAGGAGAGAAGAGATGCCCCCAAAATCCCGATCCGAACGCGGCCGTTTCTCGGCGAAGCGCAAACGTGAGACCGTTCTGAGGCTTCTTCGTGGCGAGGCGCTTGATGAGCTGTCCCGCGAGCTGGGCGTCAACGCCAGCACCCTCGCTCGATGGCGAGAAGCCTTCCTCGAAAGCGGCCTGGCTGGACTGAAAACCAAGCAGACGGACCAACGCGATGACCAGATCGCCAACCTTCAGCGAAAGATCGGTGCCATCACTATGGAGAACGACCTTCTATACGAGAAGATCCACAAGATGGAGGAAGGACTCCCTTTGGACCGAAGGCGGTCGAAGAAATGATTCAACAGACTTCGATCGCTACAAAGAAAATCTACTCCCTTTCTATGGTTTGCCGAACCTGGGAGATCGCTCGTTCTTCGGTCTACTTCATTCGGGCTCAGCGGAAAGCGGGGGTGGTCGAAGCGAGGCGGAGAGGTCCCGCACCCGCACACCTCGACGACGAGCTGAAGACCATCATCCGCGAGGTCATCAATGCCTCCGCCTTTACGGGAGAGGGACATCGAAAGGTATGGGCAAAACTGAGGGCTCGGGGGATTCGAATCCGTAAGGATCGCGTTCTTCGTCTGATGCGTGAGGAAGGGCTTCTCGCGCCACACCATCCCGTCCGTATCCACGGCAACAAGGCACACGATGGGCGGATTACGACGGATGTTCCGGATGAGATGTGGGGAACGGACGCAACGAGCACGATGACCCGGGCAGAGGGGAACGCCACGATCTTCCTGGCGGTGGATCACTGCACGAGCGAGTGCATCGGACTCCACGCCGCCGCGGTGGGTGATCGGTTCGAGGCACTGGAACCGCTTCGTCAGGGGATCCGCGAACACTTCGGTGGCTACGATCAGAACGTGGCATTGGGCCTGTCTTTGCGGCACGATCACGGCAGCCAGTACACCAGCCGAGACTTCCAGGCCGA
>JAQXDW010000001.1 GCA_029251165.1 Myxococcota bacterium | reverse complement strand
ATCGGGCAGCATCTGGATGGTGGGGTATTGCTCGCATGCTCCGTCCAGCTCGCGGTGCACCAAAAAGCACCTCAGCATCCTCCCCATCGTCCTGGTCCGGCGAGGCTTGCACGCAGCCGAGCGGTGAACTGTGCCCGAGAGATCGGCGCGGCGCCGAGGCTGGCGAGGTGCGGGGTCTCTTGCTGGCAGTCGATCAGCTCGAAGCCCCAGCCCTCCAGCCGTCGGCAGAGGTGGAGCAGGGCGAGCTTGGAGGCATCGCGGCGGGTGTGGAACATCGACTCACCGAAGAAGGTCGCGCCCATCGCCAGCCCGTACAGCCCGCCGACCAGCGCCCCGGCCTCCCAGACCTCGACGCTGTGGGCGATGCCGCGCTCATGGAGGGCGGTGTAGGTGGCGATCATGCTGGGAGTGATCCAGGTGCCGGGCTGGCCGGGTCGGGGAGTCGCCGCGCAGCACTGCATGACCTGCGTGAACGCGGTGTCGAGCGTGACGCGCAGGTGTCCCTGGCGAGCGAGCTTGCCCAGCGAGCGGCTGACCTTGAGCTTGGACGGCGGCAGGACCATCCGGGGATCCGGGGAGTACCAGGGAATCGGCTGGCGACCATCCCAGGGAAAGATGCCCTTGGAGTAGGCCTCGATGACCGTCTCGGGTCGAAGATCACCGCCGAGCCCGACCAGTCCATTGTCTCCCGGACGCAGCTGATCGAGGGGAGGGAACATCGGCCGTCGGCCCGGTCGCAGCAGCAGTACACCCATGTCAGGTCTCCTTGCTCCATGCAGAGAGCGCGGTCGCCCACTGCTTGAGGTTGGCCCGCTGGGCGTGGCTGGCGAGGGGGATCGCCTGCTGGATGCAGGCGAGGGCCTCCTCGGGGCGGGCGAGCATGCTCAGGGCGAGGGCGCGCCCGTGCAGGGCCTCGACGCTCTCGCCGCGGTGCAGGATGTGACGCTCCCAGGCCCCCTCGGCCCCTGCGGGGTCGGAGAGTGCGTCGCACAGCCGGGCGATGAGTCGGTCGACGTCGTCGTCTCCGGCCGCCGCAAAGGTGTTCCTTCCGACCCGGCGGAGCGCCGACAGCAGGGCCGCGCGGTGTGCTGGTGTCAGCGCCTCGGAGTGCGCATGAATTGCGCCGGAGAGGGTGTAGAGGATGTCTGGATCCCAGCGGGTCAAGGACAGCAGCGCGAGCAAGCGGTCGAGAGAAGGGGGCTCTTCCTCGGCGACGGTCGCTCGGCACAGCGTATAGCGGGCGTAGCCTCCGCCGGGGCTGAAGGCCTGCTGGAAGGCCATCGCGCCACGGGAGAGCTGATCGGGGGAGAAGCCATGCACGGTGAGGTGGTGGAGGAACAGCGGCTCATCAGTGCTGCCCGTCAGCGACCAGCCCCCGGCCGCTTTGGTGGCGTCATCGAGCATCGTGAAGTCGACCGACATCGAGGTGCTGCCGCCGTGGATGACCACCGGCAGGGGCTCGCCGTCGGTGATGTGCTCAGGTGCCGCGACCCCCTTGTCTGCGGAGAGGACCGCGACGGGGCCCTGCCGGGCGAGCCAGTCAATGCAGGACATCGCGGCGGCGGGCACCAGGGCGGCGGTGGGTCGAGTGAGGCGCCCGGCATAGGCCGTCAGCTTCTCGGCGACGGGGCCAGTGAGGGCCGGGGGCTCGGCGCGGGACTGGACCAGCCGCAGCTGGCTCATCAGGGTCGGAGCATCGAGGTCCGAGGGGTCCGCGTCGCAGGCCAGCCCGATGTGCAGCGCCTCGACGCTGCCGCTGCCGACCTCGTAGGCATCCTGAGGCAGCGAGTCCCACAGGTAGTTCGCCAGCACAATGCGGGGGCCGGGCGCGAGCAGCCGCCGGTGCTCGCGAAGCCGAATCGCCCGGGGTGCGGTGGCGTCGAACCGGGCGAAGTCCAGCCGACCGACGCCGACATGGGCGCGGAGCTGCGGGTGCTGCTGCCATGCGGAGACCAGGGAAGCCGCAGAGTCGGTCATCACCAGCATCCAGTCGGGCACCGGCACCGGACAGGCTGCGACGGCCTCGACCAGTGCGTTGAGCAGCAGCCAGGAGAACCGACCGGTGCCCGCCCCCAGCTCGACGATGGTCACCGGCTCGCCGATGTCGACGAGCATCCCGAGGATCACCCGGGCGGTGGATGCCGCGAAGTGAGGGTTGGAGGTGATGTAGGAGGGGGTCTTGTCCGCGGCCCAGGCCTCCATTCCCTGTGCGTCGTAGCTGAGCTGCTGGATCCGCCAGAGGAGCGACTCCTGGAGCGGAACGGGCGGCTGGATCTGGTAGACGGTGCTCATGGGCTCGTCAGCTTGAGGGCACGGACGGCCCAGGGCAAGGCGGTCGCGAGCTGCACCTGCTGGATGTGCCGCACTCGTGGGGCCTGGGGGATGACGGGGAGGCCGGCACGAGCTGCGAAGAAGCCGCTGACCAGGGCCGCGAGCTGCGGGGCGCTCGGCAGGAGATCCTCGGGCACTCCGCCGCCCTCGGCGGCGAGACTGGCCGACCAGAACGCGAGGTCGATTTCAGGGTTCCCGCGACAGGCAAAGTTCCAGTCGATGAGGGTGACCTGTCCGCCACGCAGGCAGAGGTTGTCGGAGCGGAGGTCGGCGTGCAGCAGCGCAGTGCCAGAGAGCTCGGCGGCGTCCTCGGCGGCGATGAGGGCCGGCAGGGTCGCGGCGAGCCAGCGTGCGGAGACGAGGCCGAGCTGGAGGAAGGCTGCAGGATCCGCAGCCACGTCTCGCCAGCCGATGAATTCATCGCGGTTGATGTCGGGGACACCAGAGACCGGCGCGGCGGCGACAGCCGCCATCGTCGCCCGGACCGCCGCGACGTCTCCGTCTCGCCATGCCGGCGGCCAGTGGGCATCCGAGAGGTCCTCCAGGATCATCACCGGCAGCGCGCCATCCTCAAACGCAAGTCGATATGCGATGAATGGGGCGTCGAGCTGGTCGTAGATGCGCTGCTCGTCGCGCAGCGCGGCGGTCGTGTAGGCGTTGGTGGCAGCCTTGACGAACACGGTGCGGCCGTCGGCGAGGAGGGCGATGCGCCGGAGCGCCGGAGTGTAGCCCCGCCCCACTGGGGTCATCGGGCCGACCACTGCGACTCCAAGCATGGATGCGACCTGTCTGCTGAGCGCTGAGGACATGCCTGGAGTCTACCTGGATCCCAACGCGCAGTCTGTCTGGCACGTTACGTCCTCCCGTATGCCGCGGATCGTCGATCATGAGCAACGCCGCGAGGAGATCCTGGAGCAGTGCTTCTCGCTCTTCGCCAGCCAGGGCTATGCTGCGCTGAGTATGCGGGGCATCGCCCGGTCTCTCGGCGTCTCCACGGGGGCGTTGTACTACTACTTCACCAGCAAGGAAGCCATCTTCGAGGCAATGTTTCGTCGGCTGGCGACCCGCAATGTCCAGGCGGTGCTCGCGGAGCTGCCTGAGGATGCCACCCCGCAGGACCGCATCGTCAACCTCGGCCGCTTCTTGATGAGCGAGGCGGATGCCCTGGAGCAGGCCATCGCGGTCGCCCTGGAGTACCGCCGTCAGCAGACCGGTCCAGAGGCTGACGCGGTGCTGCGGGGAGTGCTGACCGTCTATCGCGAGACGATCGCGGAGCAGATGGGCCTTACCAGCGGGCGCGAGGCCACTGTCGCGCTGAGCCTGCTGCTGGGAATGCTGGTCCACAGACGACTGGACCCCGACGCCATCGACATCGGAGCCCACCTCATCGGCCTCTCGGCGCTCCTCGAGCTCTGATCAGGCGACGTTCACCAGATCGCTGCTGTCGGCACTGTCATCGGGAATGGTGGTGAGCTGCTCGGGGCTGCGGCTCTCGGGATCGAAGAGATCCTTGAACGCACCGCGATCGAGATCTTCAAGGAACCGGCCACGCTCCTCGGTCGTCCAGCTTGCCGGACGGCCCCACTTGCGGCTCTCGCAGTAGCCTGCGACCGCTTCGTACTGAAGGCTGCGGCTCTTCAGCTCGGCGAGGAAGGTCTTGTGGTGGTTGGTCCAGGAGGGGTGGTGGCTGCGCTCAGGGGCCTGAGTCCGCCGCTCACCGCCCCGGCCATTTCCCATGCTTCGCTGCTGGTTGAGCGCGCTGACGAGCTCATCGGCGCTGGCGTACTCGCTGCCACCATAGCCAGCAGCCGCGAGGGCGCGACCGAGCGCGGAGGTCTCGCAGTTCTCCAGCGCGGAGGTGGCGTTGATGCCACGGTTGGTGCGCTTCTCTTCGGCAAAGCCGATCGCGATCTCGCGACCCTGAGGATCGACGATGGCAGCGCGGAAGAGAACGGTCTCTCCGTCAACGTGGACGATCTTGGTGGTCAGCCCCCAGCCCTCATCGATGGGATGCTTCTCTCGGAATTCCTGGACGCGCAGCGCCACGGTTTTGTACTGACGGCCGTGAAGACGGATGATCCCGTTTGCCATGCTCATCGCACCCCTCCTGGGTGTTAGAATGGAGTTTCATCGAGCACAACTGCTGTGCTCAACCACACCCCAATCCTAACGGTCTGGGAAAATTACGACACGCCTGTTCAGGTCAATAAGTGTCCAGTAAGACAAAATATGACCGTTTTTGGTTCTGCTATGCAGCGTCTTGAAGTCGGGCGACTTCTCGGTCGATGTGGGGGTGCATGACCGAGAACCACAGCGGCGGGATGAGGGTGAGCAGGATCATGCCCGGATACCCGGTCGGGAGCTGTGGGCTGTTGTCAAAGTGACGGAGCACCGAATACTTTCGACCAGGGTTGGCGTGGTGGTCGGAGTGTCGGGTGAGGTCAAACAGCAGGGCGCGGCCCAGCGGGTGGTTGGAATTCCAGGAGTGCTCTGGGCGGGTGCGCTCATAGCGCCCGTTGGGCTTCTTCTCTCTCGAGAGACCGTAGTGCTCCATGTAGTTGACCGTCTCCAGCAGCAGGAAGCCGATCACCCCTGAGACCATCCACGCCAGCACCGCTGGTCCGAACGCGAGCGCCGCCAGCCCGATCGCGCCGAGCTGCAGCACGGTGAGCCGCACCATCTCGTTCTGCCAGGTCAGCCGGGGGTGCGCGAGCTTGCGAAGCCGGTGGTCTTCGATGGCCCAGGCGCTGCGATAGCCGCCGATCACCGAGCGGAACCAGAAGCTGTAGACGACCATCCCGCGCGCGGCGCTGGCCGGGTCCTCGGGGGTGGCGACCCGCGCATGGTGTCCCCGATTGTGCTCGACGAAGAAGTGGGAGTACAGCGAGGTGGTCAGCAGGATCTTCGACATCGCCTGGTCAAACCGGCTGCGGTGGTGGCCCAGCTCATGGGCGACGTTGATGCCGAAGGCCGAGCAGCTCACCCCGACGGTCAGCATCGCGCCGAGGATCTCCAGGCCGGACAGCGCGCCGGTGCTGATCAGCCACATCATCAGCACGACGAGTCCGACCTGACCGGGGACCACTGCATACAGCAGCCAGTCATAGATGCGGTGATCTCTCGCAGCGGGCTCAGCATCGACGGCGAGGTTCTCGGTGCTGCCCGACAGCACCAGCTCGCCCAGCGGGATCGCGCCGAAGGTGAACAGGGGCAGCGCGACTGTCCACCAGCCGCCGGCCAGGAGGGCGGCCGAGGAGCCAAAGAGTAGGCTGAGGGTGGTGGCATAGATCGCTGGATGCATTGCTCACTCCTTTTCTGAACGATTGTTATTTAAACAGCGCACGAGGGTTCTGTCAACGCCGCTTGAACCGGTCGCTGATCTCTCCTGGCGGCGCACTGGCCATGGAACCCCGCTTCTCCTCGTCAGGATTCTTTCGTCACAGCTGTTCGACTGCGCACCGCAGGTTTATGTGAACGCCCGCCCATACCTGGAGTCCTTCCGTGCTGCTCTCGTCTCTGCTGATGGCTTGCTTCGACACCACCTCGGCCCCCGAGGTCGCTCCGGTCGCTCCGGTCGCCGCCATCGCTGAGGCTCCGATCCCCCTGCGCTTCACCATGACGTCTCTCCAGAAGGCCTCTGGAGACTGCGCTGCTGAGTGCGCCTCCTTCGAGGCGACCTGGCCCGTCTTTGAGGGGGGCGGCTCCGATGCGATCAACGCCTGGATCGTGAAGGCAATCTCAAGCGCTGGGATGACGGATGAGCCTCTGTCACCGGAAGCGGCTGCCGATGTGTTCATCGCGGACTGGGTCGGCTACCGGGCGGAGTCTGCCGATGCGCTGGGCTGGGAGATGAACCGCACCGTCAGCGTGGTCTTCGAGAGCCGCGCCCTCGTCGTCGTCGGCGTCGGAGAGTCCAGCTACACCGGCGGTGCGCACGGCAACTACGGATCGACCTATGCCACTTTTGTCCGGCAGACCGGTGAGCCGCTCTCCCTGAGCGACATCTTAGTCGATGGCTACGAAGACAAGCTGCGTCCCCACATCGTCGTCGGGCTGGAGGTCGCCCTCGAGGCCTCGCTCGGCGACGCCGACCTCTACCACACCGCCGAAGACGTCCCGCTGGCAGGGGACTGGGAGGTCAACGGCGAGGCGCTGGTCTTCCACTATGACCCTTACGAGATCGGCCCCTACGTCATGGGGGCGCCCTCGGCGTCGATCCCACGAGAGAAGATCCAGGCGCTGATCCGCACGGACAGCCTCTGGTAGTCCGCGCCCCTCAGTCTCCGACAAACAGCCGCTGGACCCGTCGGCTGTCCACCCGGACCAGCAGCTCATAGGGGATCGTGCCGGCCAGCTCGGCGACGTCCTCTGGCGAGAGGGTGTGCCCCTCGTGGGAGCCGAAGAACAGCACCTCTGCGCCGACGTCGACGTCGGGGAGGTCTGTGAGGTCGACTGCGAGGGAGTCCATCGAGACCCGACCGATGAACGGGGCCTTCTTGCCGTTGATCAGCGCATGCCCCCGGCCAGAGAGGCGCCAGGGGATGCCGTCGTTGTAGCCCATGCCGACGATGCCGAGCCGGCGGTGCTCGTCGGTGACAGTGTAGGTGCCGGAGTAGCCGACCTTCTGGCCGCGCCGGAGCACCAGCGTGTGCGCGACCCGACCGAGCAGGGCGATGGCTGGACGGAGGGGCAGCGCGGCATCGGGAGCCGGGGAGGGGTGCACGCCGTACAGGGCGAGGCCGATCCGAATCATCCCGCGTCGGGCTCGCGGGAAGCGCACCGCAGCAGCAGAGGCGGCGGTGTGCTCCAGCAGGTCGGTGAGGCCCAGCGCAGCCAGCTCGGCGGAGGCTGCCTCGAACCGGTCGAGCTGCTCGGTGGAGTAGGGGTCGGCGTCTGGGTTGTCTGCGCTGGAGAAGTGGGTCATCAGTCCGGTCGGTCGCAGCACCCCAGAGGCCATCACCCGGCGGGCCAGCACGCCGATCTCTTCGGTCTGCATGCCGAGCCGGCCCATGCCGGTGTCGACCTGGAGGTGGACATCGATGACGACGTCGGCACGCTGAGCCGCCTCGATGAGCGCCTCGGCCAGCGGCATCGAGTAGAGCGCTGGGGTCAGCCGGTAGCGGATGACCTTGTCGATCTCGCTGACATCGAGAAGGGTGACGAGGATCGGCAGGTGGACCCCGGCGCGTCGGGCCATCGCGCCCTCGTCTGCTGCCGCGACCCCGATCCAGTCCACCCCGCGCCGCTGGAGATCGACGGCGACCCGGGCCAGCTCGGTGCCGTAGGCCCAGGCCTTCAGCATCGCCAGGATCTTCACTGATGGACCAACCATCTGACGGAAGCAGTCGATGTTCTCGCCGATCGCGCCGAGGTCGACGATGAGCCGGCGGGGGGCCATGGACTCCCAGATCGCTCGGGCGGTCCTCACCAGCCCCTCTCCTCGCGGTCCCTTGACCAGCACCACATCGCCGGAGCGCGCCTCCGCGTGGACCGCCGCCCGGATGTCATCGGCGCTGTCCGCCCAGGCCACGCTGCCGCCGTTGCTGGCATCGAGGAAGGCCCCTGCGGTGTGCTTGAGGTCGTCTTCGGGCAGCAGGATGAGGTGAGAGAATCCCTGCTCCGCAGCGATCTGTCCGACCAGGGCATGCTCGCTGGCAGAGCGGCTGCCCAGCTCGCGCATCCCGCCGAACACGAAGATGCGGCGTCCGCTGCCCCGGGCGGCGCGGAGGGCGGCCTGAACGGAGATTGGATCGGAGCTGTGGGCGTCGTTGATGATGGTCACCCCGTCGGGGGCGCGCCAGACCTCCATCCGGGTCGGGCCAGGCGAGAAGCCCTCGATGCGGGCGATGATGTCTGCGGCGGTCAGCGAGACCATGCCCTCGCCCCTCAGCTGCCAGGCCGCGCCCATCGCCGCCTCCAGGTCTGCGATCAGCGGCGGCGCGCGCACCCCGATGTTCACGCCGTGCTGGCTGCCGTCGGGGAATTCTACAGTGATGAAGGCCCCGTCTGGGCGATCCTGCTGCTGGACGACCCGGGGGAGCGGGGCGCGTCCGTACTCCAGCAGGCGGCCGGAGAGCCGGGAGCGGTGGGCATCGAGCAGGGGCTCATCGGGGGGCAGGATGAGCCAGGACAGGGTGTCCTGTGTGAACAGCGTGAGCTTCTCGGAGGCTGTGACGCTGCGGCTGCCGAAGCCGGCGATGTGGGCGAGGCCGATGTTGGTGAGCAGTCCGCACTCGGGGCTGAGGATCCGTGCCAGACGCGCCATCTCACCCGGTGCGCTCACTCCGGCCTCGAAGACTCCCAGGGCCGTGCCGCCCGGCGCAGCCAGCACCGAGAGGGGAACGCCGAGCTGGCTGTTGTGGCTTCCGGGGCTGATGTAGAGGCCAGGGTGACCCGCCAGGATTCCGGCGAGAGCATCCTTTACGATGGTCTTGCCGTTGCTACCGGTGATCGCGAGCACGGTGCCGAGGTGGTGGCGTCGGTACCAGCTGGCGAGGCGCTGGAGCGCGGCGAGGGGGTCATCGACCAGGATCCGACCCGGCCCGGGATCCTGTGAGACCACTGCTGCGGAGGCCCCGGCATCGAGGGCCTGCTGGACGAACCGGTGTCCGTCAGTCTGCGTGCCGCTCAGGGCGAAGAACAGGTCTCCGATGCCGCACCGCCTGGAGTCGATGCGGATGCTCTGAATGATCGCGTCGGATGCGACCTCAGAAGGGAAGCGGGGGGACAGCGCGTGGAGGAGCTCGCCGAGCGGGAGGGGCTTCATGGGGACTGGAGTATCGCGTTGGTCCACGGTGAGGGGGCCTGAGGAGCGCTGGAGTGTGGGTGCGCGCAGCGGGCTCCGTCAGCGCCGAGGCGAACCCCGTGCCGACGTCGGTCGTCGCTGTGATCGAACCTGGCGCGTGCCGATACCCTTCACCAGCGCTGGCCGCAGAGATAGGGAGGCTCCATGAAACTGCGCTCTCTCGGCAACAGCACCCTCTCCGTTCCTCCGGTCATCTTCGGTGCCTGGGCCATCGGCGGCTGGCGCTGGGGCGGCACCGATGACGCTGCGGCGATCCGGGCCATCCACGCCAGCATCGACGCTGGCACGACCGCAATCGACACCGCCCCGGTCTATGGCTTTGGCCACTCCGAGTCGGTGGTCGGCCGGGCGATCGCGGATCGGCGAGGCGCCGTCCAGGTGCTCACCAAGGTCGGCCTGCGCTGGGATCTCACCGAAGGGGCTCACTTCTTCGACTCCGACGGCCGGCGTGTCTATCGCAACCTCCGCCCGGCCGCGATTCGTGCGGAGGTCGAGGGCTCCCTGCGCCGCCTGGGGATCGACGAGATCGACCTGCTCCAGTGCCACTGGCCCGACCCGAGCACTCCCGTCGAGGAGACGATGGCGGGGCTCGCTGCGCTGGTGGCCGAGGGCAAGGTCCGCGCGGTGGGGGTGTCTAACTTCAGCCCGGAGCTGCTCTCTCAGGCGAAGGCTGCGCTGGGCAGTGTGCCCCTGGCCTCCACCCAGCCCCGCTACTCGCTCATGGATCGCGCCATCGAGGCTGCCGTGCTGCCGTGGTGCATCGGGGCTGGCGTCGGGGCAATCGTCTACTCCCCCATCGAGCAGGGACTGCTGTCAGGCCGGGTCACGATGGAGCGGACCTTTCCTGACGACGACGGGCGGAGTCGCAGCCCGAAGTTCACGCCAGAGAGCCGGGCCCGGGTCCTTGCTGCGCTGGAAGATACCGCTGACATCGCCGCAGCCCACAGCGCGACTCCGGCCCAGGTTGCCATCGCCTGGTGTGTTCATCAGCCCGGCGTGACCGCAGCCATCGTCGGTGCCCGCAGCCCCCAGCAGGCCATCGAGAACGCGGCCGCGGGTCGCATCGCGCTGACAGCGGCGGAGCTCGAGCGCCTCTCGTCTGTGTTCAGCGGCTGAGGCCTCTGTGCTACCGTCGCCCTGTGCTCACGATCACGATGATGACGCTGCTGGCATGTGACGACGGCAAGCCAGCCCCCGCAGATGCGCCCGCTGCGGCGCCGACAATGCAACCTCAGGCTCCAAGCAGTCCGGGCGGTCCAGGCGGTCCAGGCGGTCCGGGCGGCATCGGAGGCGCACCGGAGCTGGCGGGTGTCTCCAGCGCTGAGGACCTCACAGGGTCCTGGTCCGACGTCCTCGCGGTCACGGTCGAGCGGTTTGAGGGCGATGCCTGTGCGGACACCGACGACGACGGCTACTTCAACGCCTTGAGCTGCCCGGGCGCTGCTCCGAGCCGCTTGGACTGCGACGACGCCGATCCATCCGTCACTCCAGACAGCGAGCGCTGGGTGCGTCCCGGTCCGTTCATCATGGGCTCTGCCTCTGACCACGCTGGTGTCGACGAGCAGCCCGTCCATGTGGTGACCCTGTCGGGCTTCTGCATCGATCGGCACGAGGTCACCGCCGGTGACTTTGCAGCCTGGCTTCGCAGCAAGGGGCGTCGGGCAAAGGGGTCAGACATCCGCAACATGGACGCGCGAGGGCAGCTTGAGGATGGGCGCGCGGACCATCCCGCCGAGGGCGTCACCTGGTCGGAGGCGAGGGGCTACTGCCAGAGCCAGGGCAAGCAGCTGCCGACCGAGGCGCAGTGGGAGAAAGCGGCCCGTGGCGGCTGCGAGCTTGGGAAAGACCCCGGACGCTGCGACCCCAGCGACCTGCGCGCCTATCCATGGGGAGCCGACGCGCCGAGCTGTGCGCTGGCCAACCACCAGTCCACCGCCGGCGGCATGCCGACCCTGTGCACCTCGGACACTCACCCCGTCGGCAGCCTGCCCGACGGCGCGAGCCCCTACGGCGTCCTGGACATGTCCGGCAACGTCTGGGAGTACGTGCTCGATGCCTGGCACCCCGGCGTCTACTCTACGGAGCGAGAGCGGGTCGATCCGTCGGGGCCAGCGTCGGGAGAATTCCACGTGCTGCGCGGCGGGAGCTGGAACACCTTCTCCACCAACATGCGCGCCGCCAATCGGTTCCATGACCTCGTCATGGGATCGGCCACCGGCTTCCGCTGTGTGCGCCCCGAGGCGGTCAGCCAGCCCGATCCGGTCTCGGCGCTGTCGATGGTCACCCTGGAGGGAGAGCTGACCCGCGCCCCGGCTGCTGGCGAGGAAGACGGCATCCTGGAGGGCCGCGCGCTGTACGTGACGGTTTTTGACATCCGAGACACCCAGGACGGGATGCTCGCGCCTGGGCGCTCTCCGGTGGCAGAGGTCCGGCTGACTCCCAGCGGCAAGGCGAGCCAGTCGTTCGCGCTCCGGGTGCCGGCGGACCAGACCTACCTGCTGTCTGCGGCCCTCGATGACGGAACCGGCGCAGACAAGGACGACTACATCTCAGCCAGCGGCAGCGGCGGCTTCGGAAAGGCCGCCGAGCCAGTCAAGGCCACTGCGGACACCGACGGGCTGTCCATTCAGCTCCAGCGTCCGCCCTCCGGTGCGCCTACCCTGCAGGGGGCTCCCGGTCGTCCGCCTGGTGGCATGCAGGGCCGGCCCCCCGGCCTTCCGCCCGGCACCGCACCCGGGAAGGCTCCTGGTCGCCCGCCTGGCCAGCAGGGCAGTCCGTGAGCACCGCACGCAAGGTCTTGTTCTCGCTGGTTCCGGTGGCGACGCTGCTGGTGCTCGGAGAGGGCGGGGCGCGGCTGGTCTCGACCGAGACGTGTGAGGCCATCGAGCCGCGCTCGGGAAACTGGAAGACGATGGTCGGCGATCCCGATCTGCTGTGGCGTCTGGAGCCGGACACCCTGTTCGACTCCCCAGCAGGTCAGACGAAGATCAACAGCGTCGGGCTTCGCGAGACGCTGGAGCCGAGCCAGGAGAAGCAGCCGGGAGAGCTTCGCATCCTGGTCACCGGAGACTCCAGCATCTATGGCTGGGGAGTTCGAGATCACGAGACCTACCCCGTCTACCTGGAGCGTGAGCTGAAGAGTCGGCTGCCCGACCGGCGCATCGAGGTCATCAACCTCGGAGTGCCTGGCTACTCCACCGAGCAGACCCTCCGGCTGCTGGAGGCGGTGGGGTGGTCCTATGCGCCGGATCTGGTCGTGGTCAGCAACATCTTCTCGGACTGCAACATCGACGCCTTTCAGGACCGCGCGGCGCTGCGGATGACCTCCGGCGAGGGCTCGGTGATGTGGAATTCTCGGCTGTACTGCGCGGCGTACATGCCCTGGCTCCGCTACCAGTCCGGCCTGAACCAGGCGACGAACAGCATCCTGATGCCCGGCATCCCCACCGGGGCCAATGCGGCGGTCTCCCTGGAGAAGCTCGACACCATCCTCGACCTGTCTCGGGTGCCGCTGCCGGACTACCTCGAGAACCTCGATCGCATCCAGGCCGCGGCTGAGGCGAGGGGAGCGACCATGCTGCTCGCGCCGCTGGCCCAGGAGTGGGACATCGGCGTCTGGAATGTCCCGATGCCGCCACCGACCGACGATCAGGTCCTGCCCTGGTACCCCTATCGAGACGCTCAGCAGCAGTGGGCAGAGGAGCACGGGGTCGGGCGGGTGTACTTCCCGGAGGTGTTCGCGCAGAACGCGACAGGGAGGCAGCCGTTGTTTGTCGACAACATGCACCCAAGCTCTCGCGGGACGGCCTTGATGGCCGACGCGGTCGCGGGCCACATCGCCGCGCATCCTGAGCTGCTCGGGCTGGTCGCGGCAGACTTTCGTGAGCCGCCGGCGGGCAGCGAGCCCCAGCGCACCCCCAACGGCAGGAGCGGCAAGGGGGGCAGCAGTCGTCCCTCTGGCATGCCGCCGGGAGAGCGTCCCAACCGAGATCGCTCGGATTGATCTATTATTGCTCTCCAATGCTTCGATTTACACTTCCACTGCTCGCGTTGCTCACCGGCTGTCCGGTCGAGCCCACTGATATCCCCGCTGAAGGTCAGGGTGCTGTTCCTGGCGGCGGTGCTCCCGGAGGCACTCCCGGAGCCAACGGCCCGCCCGGCCAGCCCCCGGGTGAGGGGGGCGGTCCTGGTGGTCCCGGCGGCGAGGGTGGTCAGCCCGGTGGTCCTGGCGGTGAGGGCGGTCAGCCCGGTGGTCCTGGCGGTGAGGGCGGTCAGCCCGGTGGTCCTGGCGGTGAGGGTG
>JAQXDW010000152.1 GCA_029251165.1 Myxococcota bacterium | reverse complement strand
CTCGCCGGCCTTGAGGTAGCCCTCGGTGCCGGTCTGAAGGGCCGCTGCCGACTGATCCAGCGCGGACTTCGAGCGCTCGTAGCTGCCCGCTGCATCTGCGATGCCCGGCAGGACCGCCGCGAGGGTGTCGGAGGCCGAGCGGAAGCCCTGGACCGACTCCGAGACCGGACCCAGCACGCTCGACATGCTCGACGCACCGGCTCGGACGTCGTCGGTGACCGCCCTCAGCTCTCCCATCAGCTTGCCCACCCCATCCATCGTCACGGTGAGGCCGCGCTGAGCGGAGTGGTGCTCCTGGAGGAGCGTAGAGAGGGTGTCGTTGGCCTTGAGGTAGCCCTCGGTCCCTGCCAGGAGGGCCTCTGCGGAGCGATCCAGTGCCTGAGAGGTTCGAATCTGGCTGCTCTCGCTGCCCTCAAGGAGCTGTCCCGTCGCAGCCTCCAGCGAGGCTGCAGCAGCGGTAAGCGGGGTGCCCATCGACTGAAGCTGCGTGACCATCCGATCGAGCTTCTCCCCCAGCACCGACCACTCCATCGTGTTGTCCTGGCGGACTGCGGCCACCACTGCCGTCTCGATCTGAGCTGCGCTTGCCACCCACTGCCCGGAGAGCGTGGCCAGGGTCGACTCTAGCAGGGTGTTGTCTACGGGCTCTCCCAGCTTGTCGGCGATCCGATCCAGTCGGGAGAGCACCTCAGCATTGTCGGGCTCCTGCTGTGCGGCCTCCAGTGCGCTGGTCAAGGCTGCGATCAGCTCGGCGTTTTGCTGTGTGCGACGCTCGTCTTCAGGACCACTGCTCAGGACGGCTTCCTGGATCTTCAGCAGGTCCTGGATGGCCCCGGTGGTCTGCTCCATCATCGTGCGGAGCTGGTCCTGGCTGCGGGACAGGCGGATCAGTCCGCTGGCGCTGCTCCCGGCGCCGGCCTGGCTCTCCAGCCAGCTCACCAGCCGGTCTCGTGCCTGTGCCGTGGTGCCTGAGGACCATCGGCTGATGCCGTACAGCACGCAGGCCCCAAGCATTCCCCAGATTGTCGAGCGCAGCGCATTGATCATGACCGTGCCGGTCTGCTCTGCCTCGCTGAACCCCACCGAGACGCCGACCAGGGTTCCGCAGACTCCCAGGACCAGCATCAGCGTCGGGACGGCCTGAAGCAGCGCGCGCGGCATCGGGCCGCGGTGGATGGAGAGCGACGCCAGCAGCTCTGCCGGTGGTGCGGCGAGCCGGACGACGCCCTGCTGCTCGTAGATGACCTCACCCAGCATCGCCATGCCTGGCGCAAGGTCCGGGTGGGTCTCCCCGAGCTTCGCCGCGAGCTCCTTGAGCTGGCGAGTGCTCCGGATGCGCTCAGACTCCTGGCGACGGACCGCCACCAGCAGGCTCACAGCGCGCACGGCGATCAGCAGCTCCTGGAACCCGGCGAGGGCTCCGATGACAAACAAGAACCAGAAAAAGGTAAAGACGGCGCCGCCGCCGGGTCCGGCAGGGTAGGGCGCAAGCGCGTTAAAGATGCTCATCATTTCTCCAGTTTTCCAGCCAGGACTGCCTCAAGCGAGCCTGGTCGATGGGTGATCTGCGAGGTGGCTGCACCCCGGTCACCGTCTTCTGATTTTAAGCGATCGCCCAGCAGCGCCCGCCAGGCGTTCACCGCCCAGGTCGCCGGACGAAGCGCGAGCCCAGAGCCCTCAGTCATCATCGCGACCAGCGGCTGCTGCGGGCTGCGCGGGTCCTGGCGCAGCATCGCCACCACGCCGCGCTCCAGCGACTCGATCAGCACCGAGCAAGCCAGCGGCTCGTCGGGGTGAAGGTCGCGGAGGAGTCCCTCCAGGCGGCGGTGCTCATCGAGCAGCACCGCACCATGAACGGAGAGCAGCGTGGTCAGGGTGGTGAGGATCTCATCGCTCATGTGCCTCCCCCGCGGGTCATCTCCCGCATCTGCGCGTTTCCATCGGAGAACGCAATGCCGATGTGGCCGCCGGGATGAAACGCGAGCCCGGTGATCCGGACCTGTCGGAATTGAAAGCAGTGTGCCTCCCAGCCCTCCACCGCATGCCACAGGCGAACGGTGCGGTCGGCCCCAGCCGTGACCAGGGCCTTGCCGTTGCCGTGAATTGCGATGGCCCGGATCGGGCTGCCGTGCGCGGTGTAGTGCTGGGTGAAGCGGCCCGTGCTGACGCTGAACGCCCCTGCGCCGTTGTCATCACCGATGAAGAGCTGGTTGCTCGGCCCTGCAGAGACCACGGGTCGTGCCCCAGAGACCTCCACCAGCTGTGCGCGGCTCGCCCGCTCCAGATCCCAGATCTCCACCGCGCCTGACCGACCCACAGCCAGCCACTGCCCCAGCGGATCAAACGCCAGCCGGCTGACCCCGCCCTGGAACGGACCCAGGCGGGCGAGCAGCTGCAGCGAGGAGGCTTCCCACAGGCAGACCATCCCGTCGCGTCCGCCAGAGACCACGATTCGACCATCGGGACTCCATGCCAGCCCGCGGACCCAGCCATCGTGGCCGATCATGCGGTACTTCCGCTCGCCGCTCTCCGGGTCCCACAGTCGGATCCCCCCGTCGTCTCCGGCGCTGGCCAGCAGCTTTCCATCCGGAGAGAACGCCACCGCCCGCACCCAGTCCCGGTGCCCCCCCATCAGGCAGCGAATCTGCTCTCCGGCTCGCGGATCCCAGAGGCGCACCGTTCGATCCAGGCTGGCGGTTGCGATCATTGCGCCGTCGAACCGAAACGCGATGCTGGTCAGGCTCTTGCGGTGTCCGCGCAGGTTCCACGGTGCGCCGCGCGGACGGGTGACCATGTGTCGGTTGAGCTTGACCTTGCGCGGCGCGCCCCTCAGCCGTGGGTTGTGATCCGGCGGCGTCCGCCCCAGCGCCTCGCACCATGCTGCCACTGCCCAGGCCGCGCTGCTGGTGGACAGCCCGGTGCGATCGAACAGCCGGCGAACCAGCCGCTCGAACGACATCGCGTCCACGGTGTCGGAGCCGTCTGCGGCGAGATCTGCCGCGGCACCTTCTCGGGCCACCAGGTGAATTGCCACGGCTTGCCAGGGGCGATCGGGGAATCGCGCAGACATCACGCGTGCGACCCGACGATGATCGAACGACAATGCACTGCCATGCGTCTCTACCGACGCGATAAGGTGGTGCCGGACGGCGTCGCCTCCTGACTCGCTCATGATCCGGGGTTCTACCACGATGTGGCTCGCATCTCTGCTGCTGACCACTCCGCAGGCCGCTGCGCAGGAGGAGACCCTCTGGGATCGCATTCGCGAGGCTGCCGAGGAGGAGGCTGAGGAATCGGAGCAGGCAGCGGGCAATGGAAAGGTGTCCGAGGAGGGAGACGGCAAGACTCCGCTGGAGCCTGAGGAGGCACAGCCAGTGCTCGAATTGCCCGAAGAGCCCAGCGATGCAGCGGAGCCAGATGAAGAAGCGGAGCCCGATGACGAAGCGGAGCTGGACGAAGAGGCGGAGTCTGATGACGAAGCGGAGTCCGACGAGCCCAGCCCTCCGACCATCGCTGAGCTGCTCCTCCAGGTCGACCCCAGTCGGTTTGAGATCCCGGTCGCCTACACCCCAGAGGTGATCTTGTGGGTGGAGCACTTCACCGGCCCCGGTCGCGCGACCATGCGCGCATGGCTGTCGCGCTCGACGATCTACAAGGACCTCATCCAGGGGGAGCTGATCAAGGCGCGCATGCCGACGGACCTGATGTACCTCGCGATGATCGAGAGCGGCTTCTCTCTCCACGCCCGCAGCACGGCAGATGCGGTCGGTCCCTGGCAGTTCATTGAGTCCACCGCGGTGAGCTACGATCTGCGGGTCGATGAGTGGATCGACGAGCGTCGGGATCCGGTGCGCTCCACCGGGGCAGCGATCCGCTACCTTCGAAAGCTGAAGAATGACTTCGGGAACTGGTACATGGCCTTTGCCGCGTACAACGCAGGAGAGGGGCTCGTCTTCTCGGTGGTCCGTGACTACGGCACCATCGACTACTGGGCGCTCATCCGGGTCGGTGCGCTGCCCGAAGAGACCAGCGAGTACGTGCCCAAGATGCTCGCCGCGCTGATCATCGCGAAGAATCCGGAGCTGTTTGGCTTCCATGACATTGCCTGGCGTCCGGCCCGTCCGCTGGAGGCTGCCGAGGTGGATGCCGGGCTTGAGGTTGCCCACCTCGCCCAGAGCGCCGGACTCTCCGCGGAGGACTTCCTCACCTACAATCCCCACATCCTCACCGATCGGCTCCCCGACGCACCCGAGACCCAGCAGATCTGGCTGCCCCCTGGCGGCCTGCGTGCGTTCTATGCCGCCCTGGAGAACCGCCCGCTCGGCCGCGCCTCAGACGGCCAGATCATTGCCGTAGAGCCCGAGCCGGAGGTTGACCTCTCTCACCACATCAAGCAATTCGAGGACGGCCAGCCCACCGCCGCCGCCCCGGTTCCGCCTGCCGGCACCTGGGTCAGCCACCAGCTCCTCCCCGGGGAGTCCCTCGCGACCCTCGCCCGGCGCTACCGCTGCACGGTCGCAGACATCCGAGGCTGGAATGCCCTGGAGGACGACACCCGACCGACGACGGGACAGATCTTGTGGCTGAAGTCCGGCGGGTGAGCCGGGAGCCGCACGCAGGCTGTCAGCCCAGCTGGGGCACCGTCACTCCGTAGACCGCCGCCAGCTGCCGTCGCATCACCACCTCCGGTGTCCACGACATTCCCAGGTTCCGCAGCCAGCACGCCACCGGGTTCTCCCACTGCGCCACGGCGCCGAGGGTCCACGAGCGGCGAACAAACGATCGCGCCCGTGCCTTGCGTGTCTCCTCATAGCGGCTCAGGCCGTCGGGCACGCCGAGCCGCGACACCGCACCTGCCAGCACCACCGCATCCTCGATCGCCTGACATGCGCCCTGGCCGAGGTTGGGGGTCATCGCATGTGCGGCATCTCCCAGCAGCGTCACCCGTCCCGCAGTCCAGACATCGAGCGGCGCGAGGTCGTACAGGTCATGCCGCATCACCCTCGGCGTTGCGACCAGCAGCGCATCCACCAGCGGCTCAAAGTCAGAGAACCGGTCGCGAAGCTCTGCCACAGGATCGGCTCCGTCCGTGCCCCCTGGTGCCGCGTTCGCCACTGCAAACCAGTATGTCTTCCCGCCGCCCATGGGGACCGAGCCGAACCGCAGTCCGTGTCCCATGCGCTCACACAGCGTGTCGACGCCGTCGTGGTCCGCGATTCCCCGCCAGCAGGTGGCGTTAGCATCGCGCAGGGGCTTCTCTCCGAACACCGCCGCTCGGACTGCACTGTGGATGCCGTCTGCGCCGATCACCGCGTCGTACACGCGCTCCACACCCTGAGAATCGATCACCACGCCGTCGCGGGACACCGACGCGACCCGCACGCCACACCGCACCGTGTCCGCTGGCAGCGCCTCGTGCAGAATCCGCGACAGCGTCCCGCGCAGGATGCCGACCCCGGTCAGTCCGTCCGCTCCGGTCAGCGACATTCGCATCAGCGCGCTGCCATCTGGCCGCGCCGAGCACCCGCTCTTCAGCGCGTATCCGGCCCGCGTCACGGCCTCCGCCAGTTCCAGCGCCTCCAGCATCCGCATGGCGTTGAGCTGGAGCGTCAGCCCGGCGCCAGCGGCCCGAATTGTGGGGGCCTGCTCCAGCACCTCCACCGCACACCCCACCCGCCGAAGCGCAACGGCTGCGGTCAGTCCGCCCGGTCCTGCACCGATGATGCCAATCATTCTGTCCTCCTGCACCCAGAAGGTAGGCGGACAGGACTCACCGGACTACTCGCATCAATGCCCGACACTGACCCTCGCAAGATCCCCCGCCAACCTCGCTCACGAGAGACCGTGCGCGCGATGCTCGATGCGACGGCTCGCATCCTCGTCCGTGGAGAGCCCCTCACCACCAACCGGGTCGCGGAGGTCGCTGGGGTCTCGATTGGTTCGCTGTACCAGTACTTCCCCGGAAAGGAGGCCCTGGTTGCTGCCCTGGTCGAGCGAATGCTGCACGATGATCTCGCCTGGGTCGCCGACCAGCTCGATGCGCGCGCGCTGCGTCCCCAGATCACCCGCATCATCGCCGCAGTGTGCCAGCGGCAGGCCGATCAGGGGCCCCTCATGGCGGCGGTCCTTCCCATGCTCTCCGAGGTCGAGCGTGACGCTGCTGCCCGGCGGGCCTTTCAGGAGATCGCCGGCTGGCTGCACGAGCGCCTCCGAGACGAGCCCGACCTTCGCCCAGAGCTGTCCGATCCGGCTCGGCTGACCCAGGCTGTTTTTGTCGCCACCACTGGCATGCGGTGGGTCCTCAACGAGGCCGTCCTCCAGCACGCCGACTGGCTCACCGATCCTGACTTCCACGCCGAGGTCGCCCGACTGCTCGATGGACTCTGGCAGCCGTGAGTGCCGACCGGAGCCCCCCTGTGTTGGCCATCGAGACTGGAGCAGCACGCTGAGGAATCCCGATCGGGTGCGACACACGCTACCGTTCTCGCAAGGAGGACAACAATGATCATGATCGCACTGCTTCTGGGGTGTCGTCCGCCGGCGGAGGGCGCTGCTGCTGACACGGGGCAGCCCTCGCTGGAGGTGCAGACGCTCTCCGATGACTCCCCCTACACCTCACACTTTGACCGCTACATCGACGTCTTCGGAGTGCGGCTCCTCGCCGCCCCGGATGTCCCGGACGACAAGATCACACACGCCGCCACGATCACTGCCGAGTATCTGGACAACGACGAGGACGGCATCGCCGATGACCCGCCGGTCGTGACCGCCCTCTCTGAGGAGCGTGCGGTCATCCTGATGTTTGCCAATGCCGATGCGATGGAGGGCAGCGGTCTGTTCTGGCAGGGCTGGATGAACGACGTCTTCGCTCAGGATCTGGCCGCCGATGAGACGGCTCCCGAGGGCGAGTTCGATGCCTCATACGAGGAGGTCCTGCACCTGATCCAGACCGCCGGGTGGGCACAAGTCTACGCTGAGGTGGGGACCGAGGAAGGCACCGAGCTGGCGGAGGCGATGGACATCGCGCGCGGGGGGCACTTTGAGTCGATTCCCGAGCCATACCCCTCAGCGGCTTGGTACCATTATGACGACACAACCTGTGACTACGAGTGCATGGCGACGGAGTACTTCTACTGGGCAATGACGAGCCTTCTCGGTGTCCAGGCAGGGCGCTGTGGAGAGATTGACGACGAGTGGGAGCTGTGCACCGCCGACGATGTTCGGGGCACAGACACGGCCATCACTGCGCTCCTTGAGGGCGGCGCCGTTCCCCTGCCGACTGTCGCCCCAGATGGCGTGTATACGCCGTGAGCCGAGGCGTCAGCTGATGGTGGCGGGGCTCCCGTCTCAAGCCTGCGCCCGGTCGCTGGTCAGGGGCGATGCACCCGGATCACCCCCTCCTCGGCGGGCACGCCCAGCCGGATCAGGAAGCCATAGTGCCCAGTCGCGCGGTGGACGTACATTCGCTCTGATCCCCGCGCCCAGAAGCCGTGGTCAGGCACCCCGTCAAGCAGCGCGGAGATCATCGTCCAGCGCAGGCCCAGGCTCACCAGGCCCACCTGCCCGCCGTGGGTATGACCAGACAGAATCAGGTCCGCCGAGCCGGGCGGAAGGCCATGGATCATGGATGGATCATGCAGCAGTAACAGCCGTAACGAGTTGTCTTCTCGAGGGTGCTTTGCGCAGAGCGCCGTCAGCTTCTCCGCGCGCTTCTTCCAGGTGAAGTCTGCCCCAACAACCTGCACCCGCCCACACGGTGTCTCTATGGTCACCGCAGCATCCACCAGCAGCGTTACGCCAGCCGCAGCCATCGCGCTGGCGACCTCCTCGGGGGCCTCATGGTCGTGGTTCCCCAGGCAGGCGAACACTCGCCCCGAGGCTCCTTGAAGCGGCTCCAGCGCCTCCGCGAGTGCACCCGGCGAGCCCTGTCCGTCCATCGTCAGGTAGTCACCAGTCAGCAGGATCAGGTCTGGATCGGCATCCACCGCCCGCTGACAGATCTGACGCAGGCGGGCCACCGACATACAGGGACCGAGGTGCGGGTCTGTGATCTGGACCATCCGGAGCGGTCGGCTGTTGCGGGTCGTTCCATGTGGGTAACGGCAGATTGTTTTGGTGTGCTTTCCGTCCAGGGTCAGGTCGACATCCCGGCGCTTTGTTCGCAGCGACTGCACCAGCCCGAGGCCTGCGAGGAGGTACGGCAGCCACAGGGCACGCGGCGCCAGTCCCGCCACCGACGCGACCGCCCAGGGAAGGGACAGCGCGGTGCCCGCCCAAAACCAGTGCCCCGGCATGCTCACCAGGATCCGCCAGGGAAGGGAGCGCATCCGTGCGCGAACAAGGGAGAAGAAGTGGACAAACACCGCCACCTGCATCCAGATCCACAGCCCGCTCGGAGCGGGGTAGTGCGGAGCGAGGACTGAAGACGTAACCGTATGTAACGACAGCATCGCGCCAGCGAACAGCGCAAATGGAGCCCCTCGCTTCGCCCGTGCAGCGCCCACGATCAGCATCATCGCCACTGCCGAGAGGAGCAGCCACGCCATCACGGACGCCAGCAGCGGGGAAGGGCAGCAAAGTCGGCCTCGCCCTCCAGTCCCTCAAGCTCCTCTGGAGCCGCGCGATCATCAGGCAGAATCACCAGCGCTTCGTACCCTGATGGGGCCAACTCAGCGGCATACACACCGTCCAGTGCTGAGCGAGACAGGACAGAACCTCGGCTTGGGTATTCATTGTCTAACGTTTCTTCTACGGAATAATTGCTCAGAATTTCTGAGAGCTCCGCAGCCGTAACATCCCACTCACGCTGTATCCGGGCGGGGGTCGGTAGGAGGAACTCACGGACCAGCAGCTCTCCGTCGGTGTGGGCCTGTCGATCGGTGAAGTCCGCAGCGGTCACCAGCGCCTGTCGGTGAGCATCCTGGAGCGCCTGCATCTGCGACATCCGCGCGCCCCACTCTGGGTACGACAGGTGGGGGCGCGTGGTGGGATTGGCGGGGGTGCCGGTCATCAGCGCGCCCTCGTGGCACCACATGCACTTCCCCGGCTGCCCGGCCAGGATCACTGCGGGATCGGCGGCTGGTGAGAGCTGACCCTGAGCATCGAACACCGCGTAGCGCTGCTGGCCGTTGCCCATCAAATCGATGACCTCGACCTCCTCGCTGACCGACGGATCCCGCAGCACTCCGGGACCGCTGCGGGTGGAGAAGGCGATCTCGCTGATGTCCTGCCAGGGGCCAGCGTTGAGGGTGATCAGCCGCTCGTCGGTGGTCAGCAGCGAGCGGGTCACTCCGTACTGCTCGACCGCCTCCGACGCTGCGAGGGACTCCCAGTCGCTCAGGTCTGCGCAGGCACCGGTGATGCTGTAGTACCGCCAGGGCGCATACACCGTGCGCATCAAGAACCGACCGACATCCACCGAGCCCAGCACCGCCAGCTCGTCGCTGGTCTGGAGCGGCGAGATCGCGGCCCGGAGGGCTGACTCGGCCTGGGCATTGAAGCCCGCCTGGGCAATGTTGAGCTCAAAAAATACCGTGTCACCATCGCTCTCGTGTGTTGAGAGCCAGCCATCCGGTGGCGGGAGGGCGCCGAGGTTGGTCAGCGACCATGCCAACCCAGCCTCAGCCTGCTCCCAGCTGATCCCACCAGGCGATGCCGTCCAGCGAAGCGGAACCACCAGCGAGGTGGTCGCGACCACGGCTTCATCGGCAGGCAGGCAGGCGATCAGGGCGAGGAGCATCACCATCCACCCTATCCGGCCTCCCTCGTCGCGGTACGCTTCAGGGATTACGGTTGTCCTGCGCCTACCTGTCCCCACTACGGAGTCAATGATGTCTGATACCGAAGCGAAGTCCGGCAACCTGCCCATTACCCTTGCAACCTGGCTGTTCATCCTCGACAGCTCCGGCCTCCGCGTCTCCGATGCAGACATTCGAGCTGCGTGTGACGCGCTGTCGGGTGCTGGCGAAGACGATGACGTTGCGGCGCTCGGAGAGGCTCTTGTCAGCGCAATCACGGCCGCGCTCGGGGGCGCCACCGATCCGGCAGCGGTCACCGCTTGGCTGAGCACACAGCTCGGCGCCGACCACATCGGAACCGAATTCGGTGCAGATCGCGTCAGTCGTGTCCGGGGTGCACGTGCCTACATGTTCAAGAATTCCCTGCCGTGGATGGCCTGCATCATCGACCGCTTTCCCGACGGCACTGTCGGTCCGCACTGGGTCATGATCGAGCAGCTCACCGACGTGGTCACCTGCATGGATCCCTACCCCTGGGATGACCTCGATGAGGAATACACCACGCCGGTCGTCGAGTTCATGGTCAAGTGGGAGCTGGCGGGCAGCCAGAGCATCCACTTCGTTCGATAGAGCGACCGCTGCGAAGCGCTCGCAGAGCCTCTCTGAAAACCCGGCTTAATGCCGGGTTTTTTTGGCGCTATATATCGCGCGCGCGGATCGGACATGCTCTGTTTCGGTCTGGTGGCAGTGAAAGCCTAATGTAAAGGTCGGCAATCAAGGCTCAGATCAATGCTTCCGGGAGGGGCTGGAACCTGCTATTGTCTGTGTGGATTTTATGAGCTGGCACCCAACACACCGCGGCGCCCCAAACCCACATCCACCTGAGGTCATCATGGACCCTCTCTTCACTGAGATCATCAACGCCGAAACCAGCGCCGAGAGCATCATTCGCGATCGCCTGGAGGCGCTGGATCAGTGGATGAGGGACCCCTTACAAGACCCTCTATCGGAGGTATTCGCATACCTCCAAGGGGGGGAACATTCCGGAGGGGCGAGCGGGTCTATCGGCTCCATGGACGTGCTGAACGTTCACGATGGCGACTGGACCGAGACCGCTGTGTTTGTCGAGCGGGTGCTCAGCTACCTGTACCCGTCCCGGCGCCCGATGCATGAGCGCAGCGCCGAGCGAAGGTCGGCTGTGCAGGGCAAGATCAAAGGCTTCCAGGCCAAGACCGAGACCACCCAGCTCAAGAAGCTGGAGCAGCGCACCACCCGCCAGATCGCTCAGCTGAAGGTCCTCACGAAGAGCCTCCGCAGCCAACAGGTCAAGATTCCAAGCTGGCTGAACACCGACAAGCTGGCGCAGAAGCTCAAGGGAGAGTCCCGCATCAAGGCAAAGGAGCTGGCGGCGCGGAAAGCAAAAGAGCAAGAGGAGCTCGTCGACGAGGTGGAGAAGGTCGAGGCTGAGAGCGAGGCTTCTACCGGTCAGACCGACACTGAGATCGCTGCCTGTGTCCCCGGAGACAAGACCGCCGAGGAGGCTGAGCAGGCCCTCCTGCATGACGACATCGAGATGGACGCCAAGATCAGCGGCGAGAATCCCAAGGATGCGCTCCTCAAGGCCGATGCCACGGCCAAGGCCAAGGCCGCAGATGCCGGTACGGCTGAGGGCGAAGGCTGTGCAGGCGGCGGCGCAGGCGGCGGCGCGACCGGTGGCTGTGCCGAGCAGGTTGATCCCTGCGCTTGTCCCCCCGAGCCCACGGAGACCGAGAAGGCCCTCCCGGTCAAGCCGCAGCTCGAGACCTACGTCGTCGTCAAGGGCGACTGGCTCTCCAAGATCGCCAAGGAAAAGCTCGGTGACGTCGGCCGCTGGCGTGAGCTGTATGCGCTGAACAAGGCCGTCATTGACGGCGACAACCTCAAGCGTCGTGGCGGCACCGACAAGAGCTTCAACTGGATCTACCCCGGTCAGATCTTGACCCTGCCTCCGATGGAGAGCCAGCCAGAGACCGAAGAGAACTCAGAGCTGGAGGATGCGGAGCAGGAGGTCGAGGATGCCGCTGCGGCGGATCTCGGAGAGGAGTGCGTCTGCGAGGATGCCGAGCCCGGAACGGACGGCGAGACAGAAGCCGGCACCCAGCCGCAGGCTGGCAGCGGCAGCGTCGAGGAGCCGGCTGAGACGATCATCCAGGTCCCCTACACCGTCAAGCACACCCAGCCCGTCACCGTCACCAAGACCCGCACCGTCAAGAAGACCCGCCCAATCACGCTGACCAAGACCCGCAAGGCAAAGCATCGGGAGGTCAACATGGTCTCCAAGCAGGTCGGCGTAGAGGAGAAATTCACCGAGGTCTCCACCCCGGTCTACCGGACCGAGTCGACGCCGATCATCGAGAAGCGCAAGAAGATCATCCCGCCGATGCGATCTGCGGCTGTCGCAGAAGCCACCACTGAGATCGGGATCTGCAAGCGCCGCTGGACCGAGGTGCGGCAGATGAAAGTCAAGCGCATCAGCGTGGTCAGCCGCACGGAGATGGAGCCTGGAGAGCCCGTACCGGTTCGGACGCCATACCTCCACACCTGGATCGAAGACGTCGTGCGCTACGAGAAGCGCTGGGTTGAGAAAGGGGGCGCGGCTCAAGATGCCGAAGCCACCGATGCAGTCGACTCCCAGTCCAACAGCGAGGGGGCCGGTGAGATCGAGCCCAGCGCGCTTCCCGATGAGCCGATGGCCCCCGAGGCGCTGGAGAAGCACCTCGAAGTCAGCGGCGAGGGCGGAGTTCCTGAGGGGGCAGAGGGGGCAACCAGTGCAGCCCAGGACACCCGCGGTGGCATCTCCATGGACTCGGATCCGGTCGACGGTGAGCAGTGGGAGTCGTACTGGGTCAAGCTCGTGGAGCCGGTTGAGCGGTCAGAGACCCGCTACGAGACCGTGCCGCAGCCCGGTCCGCTGGAGCCCCACGTCTACACCGATACCTCGGAGTACTGGGACATCGAAGACGAACTCATCGAGCATTTCGAAGACGAGAGCCACCCCCAGCAGGCCCTCAAGGGACGGGTCGTGGACGCTGGAGAGGGCGGCCTTGAGGTCGAAGAAGACTACATCGCTGGCTACAGCACCCAGATCATCAACACCGGTGAATTCAGCATCACCCGCTACCCCTACACGGTGCCGGTGTTCGAGGACGTTCCAGAGATCACGGAGTACGAGTACGAAGAGACCTACTACGAAGAGTCCACCGAGGAGTACGAAGAAGAAGAGAGCTACGAGGTCGAAGAGCTTGAGGAGTACGAGGAGATCCTCTGGCGTGAGGTGACGGTCCTGGCGGAGAGCCCCGCCGAGGCTGCCCCCGCCGCAGAGCCTCCCGAGGCGGTCACGTCGACTCCGGTCGCGCTGGAGCCAGCGGATGCGGAGGAGCAGTCCATCTCCGAGGATGCCGAGGCGGTCTCTGAGCAGCACGCAGTCGAGCAGCAGATCGAGCGAGCGGAGGAGGCCGATGCGGTCAGCGCGGTCATCGATGCATCCGAGGTCGAGCAGGCTCAGGCGCTCTTGCAGGAGCGGCAGGAGCTGGACGACCAGCATGAGGCCCTCATCGCGCAGAGCGAGTCCGAGGTCACCACCGGGACAGAGAATGGCACCGCACAGCAGACGCTCGAAGAGCCATCTGTAGACGGTGCTGAAGAGGCTGAGGATGGCGCTGTCACGACCGATGGCGCCGTGGTGTCGGAGTCCCCTCCGGAGGAGGGAACCGGTAACCCCACCTTCGACAAGCTTCTTCAGCGAGTCGTTTCCACACGCGAGAGCTACCTGGAGCGCTACAACTTCGTCCGCTTTTCTGGCTCAGTGCCGGCCCTCACCGCGCTCGGTGAGCAGCTGGATGCGGACACGGAGGCCCTCAGGAAGGAATGCGATGTCGCCATAGGTGAAGCCAACACCGAGTACGAGCCGCGCATTGCCGAGCTGGAGACGCAGCGGGACGATGCTGAGAGCCTGGCGCAGAAGGACAAGAGCGAGCAGTCTCTCCGCGACTTTACTCGATACGACCGTGCGTATGCCGAGGCCGAGAAAGCTCACACCGACACCATGGCGGCTTTTAAGCAGAAGCAAGCGGCGGAGCTCGAGACGCTCGGTGTTCTCAAGGGCATCATCGAGGGCGGCGGCGACCCTGCGGACCTCACATCCCCTGGTGGTGCGAGTGCCGTCGTCAGCAGTGACGAAACCACGGTTGCAGCCTGGATCCCATCCTTCACGACGACCCTCAGAAAGCTCTGGGAGCGCTTCAACACCCGCTATGCGACGGTGCGATTCTCTGGGGCCACCGCTGCGCTGGGCAAGCTGGGCAAGGAGCTCGAAAAGGAAGTTGCTCTGTACAAACAAGAGCAAGAACGGGTCAAGGACAAGTTTCAAAAAGAGTTCGAGGATGAGGTCGATACATCGCTCAGAGCGTTGAGCGGTGACATCAGGAAATCCGAGCTGGACAAGCAGGTGCTCCTCGCCAAGAACCTGTACAGCTCCAGCGACCGCTGCAAGTTCTGGATTGAGCAGTACAGTGACATCACCGAGTCGTCTGATGACGAAGCCACGAAGGCGGCGAACGAAAAAGCGAAGAAGGCGAACGCTTCCTTGGCCACCGAGATTCAACGTGAGATCCTGACGGTGAAGCAGGACACCATCGTGCTTCTTGAGCGCGCGGGGCCCGAACTTGCATTTGAGTTCACCCAGCTCAATGACCTCAAGGCTGCCATCGAGACGGGGGATGTCGCCGGGCGCACCGAGTCGGTGGCGCTCGACCTCGGTGACTCCTCAGCTGCGCTCAAAAAATGGCTGAAGAGCAACACGCTGCTCAGCCGAGTCCAGGCTGCCTGGAAGGATGGGGAGAAGAGCTACCAGGCAACAAAGTTCTCTGGCTCTGCTCAGGCGGCCCTCAAGCTTGCCCAGAGCCTCAAGCAGTCCACTGCGCGCCTCGAGCTTGAAAAAGATAAGACTGAAAAACACTTTACGTCTGTGCTGACGCAAGAAGAGGAGCTGCTTGCTCTTCAGGACTCAGAGACCGCGGAGCCGAAAGCGGAGCTCAAAGCGCTCGGCGGGCAGCTCTCCGACTACACCGAGGAGCTCGAGGATGCCTTCGGAGATCTGAGAGCCCTCGCGAGCGCCGTTGAGAGCGGCGATGGGCCAACAGCAGGCACCAGGGCAATGGGGCCTGCAGCCAGTCCCGAGACGGAGTCCTACAGAGACTGGGCCCGTGCGTTTATTCGTGATGTTGACGACCTCATCAAGACCTCTGAGGAGTCTTACCAGCGCAGTCGCTACTCCGGGTCGGCCACAGCCCTGACCAAGCTCTCTCAGCGGCTGGGACAGACCATTGCCGGCCTGGAGAAGGGCCATAAGCGTGGAGAGAAAGCGTACAGCGATCTCCATGATAAGCGGTGTAAGGACGGAGAGCGTAGCCTTAAAGACATCAAAGGAAGCGGTAAGTCCGCCGAGCTTGTGCTCACGAGCCCCTACGATTCTTCGAAAATCGAGATCAGGGGCAGTCTTGATCAGTTCGATAAGCGAAAGACCCTCGTCGAGGGCTCCGTCGGTGAGGACCTGAAGAAGAAGCTTGAGAAGCTCAACAAGCTCAAGGAGTCGTTCTCTTCAGGCAAGTCGGTGTCCACCGCCAGCAAAGAGGATCTGTTCAGCGCTGGAGACCTGGAGAAGATGAGCACCGGTGAGGGCGCATCAGATGTCCTGGGCTGGGCCAGCGGAATGGTCGAGGTCCTGGAGGGTCTCTACCCCGCACTCCTGACTCAGTATGGCAAGGCGCAGTTTTCGGGCTCAGTTGCCGCGCTCGATGCGTTCAAAGAGACGTTCAACGAAAAGCACACCATCCTCTCGAGTGCGATATCGAAGATCTCGAGCTTTACCGTTGCGGCGTCCGACTCGGAGGACTCCGCTGGGTCAGCGGCGAAGAAGCAGCACGATGAAAACTGTCGCCTGGCGAATGAGAAGGTCCAGGCCGCCTTCCGTCCCTTTGAGCAACTCAAGAACGACATCGACGGTGGCCTCGCGGGTGGGGCATCCGGCAAGGCCGCCAAGATCGATCTGCAGATCGACGCCAGCGACTATCCAGAATGGCTGAAGAAGCTCGGTGGGCACCTCCGCAGCGTTCGTATGCGCGAGCTCAATTACTATCGGAGTGTGGTTGAGTTCTCTGGCAGCCTCTCTGCGTGCCAGAAGATGAGCCTTCGTCTCAACCAGCAGGCGGAGTCCTATCGCCTCGAAAATGAGCAGCAGCAGAAGCGCGCTGACGAGCGCTTCGGGCATGACGTTGACGTGCTGGAGCGGCTCGCTGAACAGCTGGATATGAATGGCGCCGAGGTCAATGAGGAGCACTACCGGGGCACGCTAGCAGAGGACTTCGCCAGGCAAGCTGGCGGTGCCGATCCAAAGGTACTGGCGCGCCATGTGAAGGAGGCGCAAGCCAAGCGCACATCGGCTCGCACGCGGCTCATCGAACCCTCCCAGCAGGTGGTCGATGCAGAGCTTAAGCTCCTCAAGACGCTGGCGTCTGTGGTCGCAGAGGGCAAGCCGGCCCCTGCCACCCTCGAGCGCTCGCCCGAGCCGAAGGATGCTCCTCCCGAGGCCACATCGGACTCAGCGGCCCCAGCGGACACTCAGCAGGACACGGCGCTGTCGTCTAATGGCGATGCGGACTCTTCGATGCAAGAAGCCGCTGCCAGCCGGCAGACCATGCCGCTCGACGCTGCGCTCCCTGAGCAAGGAGTGCTCGCCAGAGAGGATGCTCAGCCCACCAAGAACAAGAAGACGGTCAGCCCCGCGATGAAGGAGGGCGGTGCTCAGGAAGGCGGCGTCGCGCGTAAGCAGAAGACGGGGCCGGTCGCCCGCCAGCTCCACGAGGTGTCTGAGAGGCATGCCCGGAAGATGGCGGACAGTGGGGCTGTCCGAGCACTCAAGCAGGCGAACGGCGGCGATCTGATGGCTGAGCCAAGGGTCGAGAACATCGAGCTCAGCGGAGAGGCTGCGACCCCGGAGACGCAGCTCCGCTGGAACCTGGCGCTTCCCGAAATCGACGCGCTGTCTGAGACGGTCGCAGACGCCACGATTCCCACCGCGGTGCTCGAGGCTGAGGCCGAGAAGCTGCGGGCCCGCTTTGGACTCAAGTCGCTGACGGTCGTGGAGACTGGCGGCACACGTCATCTGGTCGCCGAGCTCAACCCCAAGGCGAAATCTAACCGCAAGAATGTGGTGAAGGTCGCCAAGAAGGCTGAAGACACTCCGTCGGTGAGCACCGGTCCAAAGTCGAAGGTCTCACCCTCGCAGGAGCCCGGCTCGGCCGATAAGCCGACACCGACCTGGGACCGGCTCGGTCTTCGCGGGGAGCTGGAGCGTGTCAAGAATGGAGAGGACACCCAGACGAGACTGGGTGCCACGCTTGTGCGTCGCATGGCCCACAACCGAGGTGAGAAGAGGCGCGGTGAGATCACCAAGACGTTCAGCGCGACTGGGGCGACAGACTCCGACTCGTACAGTGACGAGCAGTGGGCGGAGCTCAACAAGGGGGTCGCGGATGCGGACGATACGCTTCGCCAGCGCATCGGTGCGCCCGATTCTTACATGGAGCAGCGCGCGCAAGAAAAGCACAAGTCGAAGTTCAGGCCGATCATCAAGAACAAGCGCGTCGGCTGGTTCTTGAACCAGGGCGGACACGCGTTCATCACCCCCTATGTCCACAGCAAAATCCATGGAGACTGGGGAGGGTGGGGTAAAGACGGCGACGGAAATTTCATCGCCCCAAAGGCCACCGCAGATGCCCTCGTTGTGCGGGCGCTGGCTCCGGGTGGTCAGGGAATCAATACGGTCGAGCAGGAACTGGGGATCAAGCCAGACGACTGGAACAACGACCGGAAGGTGCTCTATCGGTACTACGTTCCCAACCCCGACGCGTTCAAGCTCCGCATGGCCTCTGGTAAGGAGTCTGGTGCATATGGAGAAGAGTGGGTTGCCGGAGGGAAGACCCTGGGACTCACCGATGAGGCTGTCATCGACAGCATCCGTGGTGACAAGCTGGCAGAGGCTGAGAAGAGCGGCGAGCTCATCATCACAGAGCAGGAGTTTAAGAACACTCCGGATGTGAAAAAGAAGGTCAAGCCTGCGGCATCAGGAGATGGTGCTGAGCCTGCAGCGGGCAGCACCAGCAACCTCGACACCAGCGGCAGCGCGGCCTCCGCGACTGTCCAGAGTAACTGGGACAGTGTGCTCCCGAGGCTCGACGAGCTGGCGGCCGTCATGAACCGTCCTGCTGTCACCATGAAGGAACTCAACACGAAAGCCAAGCAGATCAAGGACGAGCACAACCTCAAGGTGCTGGAGATCTATACAGAGCCCCAGCCAGACAACCCCCTTGAGTATGTGCGTCGGATGTTTGCAAAGCTCAACCCTCAGGCAGAGGCCACGACCCCCGCACGGAGCTTGAAAGACACTCTGGCTCCTGAGAAAGAGCTCCAGAACCGAGATGGAAGTCGTCCGAAGGTGACGGTGGAGCCGGAGTCCAGCAGCGAGGGCACGGGCAGCGCTCAGGTCCCGAACACAGACTTCAGCAATCCGCTGCACTGGTACAAAGACTATCGAAAGGCACTCCGCTGGTCTCGTCACAACGCGGGCATGTTTGTCGACCGACCGGCCAAGTACGAGAAGGCCAAGCGCGAGCTCGAGGACCTCATACCCGACCTCTCCAGCTGGGACAGCCTCGTCGCGACCTATGACGCCATGAAGGACTCCGGTGTGCCGCCAGGATCTCCGGAGATGAAGGCGCTGTCTGCACAGATCGCGCTCCGGACCCATGAGCTGCACAGCAACATGAGCACGGCGCAGATGGAGGTTGATGCCTACCGTCCGATCACGCTCGCGAAGGCGCCTCATCAGCCCATGAAGCAGGCCTCCATTCGTCTCTGTGAGCAGATCGCTCGCAAGCGACAGAGCATGGATCAGGTCTTGCTTCAGTTCCGCGCCAGCGACAACACATGGGAGCATCCCGCTGCTGCTGACCTCTCTCCTGCCAACTGGAAAGAGAACTGGCACAGCGCGGTCTTGGTCTGCGGTGTCTCCACCAGCGACAACGGCGTCAAGGATGTCCTCAGGCGCAGCGAGGAGCATCGCTCCAGCGCAGGAATGACCTCCCCGCACAACCGCATCCGACGACTGGCCGAGCTCGAGCAGCTCTTCATGATCGATGAGGGAATCGCCCTGGTCAGAAGCCTGTCTCATCAGGCGGAGAAGTGGCCGACGCTGGTCCGCTTCCTCGATCAGGTGATCGCTGAGCTGCATGTCGAGAAGGACGGACTGCTTGCGTCCCTCAATGAGTCGTCCTGGTCAAACCCCATCGGTGACATCCACGCCCTCGACCCACGAGAGCCGGGAGCCCATGCGCTGTGGCTGCAGTTTATGTCGGGTGCCCAGGAGCAGGGCTTCATCTACGACAACCAGCAGGACTTCCAGGTCGGTGACGCCATCCTTGCGCTTCAGGGATTGTTCACAGCCGTGCAGAGTGAGGTCGATGTTCGGGCCCGTGGTCTCCTCCAGGATCAGATCAAGTCGACGCTGCTGACCTGGCGCAAGGGCCTGGCGGACATCGAGGGCTTCAACTCGAACACCCACTCCGAAGTGTATCGATACATGCTGGAGTTTGTCCTGGTCCTCAGGCAGAGCCGCGTGCTCATTGCGGAGCTCTTCAACTTTGTGGCCCAGGAGATGGACTCGCCCAGAGAAGAAGAAGCAGTCAAGAAGTCCGCTGCACAGGCTGTCACGGGCAGTGGGTCCGATGGTGTCAGCGGGCAGTCTCTGCTCACGCTGGAGCAGAAGAAAACGCTGGAGACGTTCCAGCAGCTGGAGGGGCGTGAGGGCGTTCGACGGGAGCTGCGCGAGCCCTTCGCTGAGCTGGTCGCGCACAGCGCGGAGGACAACAAGCAGGAGGCACGCAAGTCGCTCGATCCAATCGAGAGAAAGGCCTCTGACGATGAGATCCTGGTTCACTTCACCAGCCAGCAGATCCGCAAGAGCATCATCAAGACTGCGACGCTCCAGGGCAGCAAGCGGTTCCACAAGGAGCTGACGCGTGTGGTCAGGGCCCGCGGGCTCGAGGCGAAAGAAGAGCCGGCACAGAGCGAGGGAGCCTCTGAGCAGCCCAGCGAGCTGCGGCACCTCAACGTCGCGCTCGATCCGCGCCTGCTCTCCAAGGTCGATGAGAGCCTGTCGGGCAGCGGCGAGTCTGCCGACATCAACCGACACCGCGCGAAGCGGCCCGTGAGCCCAGAAGACGCAGCCATCACCGAGATGGCAGCCTCGGGTGAGGAGGAGCAGAAGAGCACGGTCGAGCAGAACGCGCCGCCAGAGGGAGGGGCCACCGCGTCGTCCGGCGCGGCCCTGAAGCCGATCTCATCGCCAAAGCCGGTCGCCGATGAGGGCGTCGCAGCCCTCTGGCCCCAGACCATCGTCGAGCCTCCGCCGGTCTCACCGCATCCAGAGCCGACTCCGATCGTGGGCGGCTCGGTGACTGCAGTGGCCGAGCAGGGACTGACCCTGCCGCCGACGGCCCTGGCGGCCTCCAAGGCTTCGTTCGACACGGCGATGAGCTCGGAGTTCGATGGGCAGCAGACCAGCCTGCGCGATGATCTCCCGGACATCACCGCCAAGCTGTCGGGGCGACGGGCTCCGAGCCGGAAGAAGATCTCGACACAGCTCTCCGCCCAGTCCCTCTCCGACGGGGTCCGTGGAGCGACGCCGTCCAACCCACATCTCCCCAGGCGCGGACGAACCAGCAGCCTGCCGTCGGGGCCGGGACAGGCTCCCCGCATTCCCCTGGGCGGCCAGACCGATCCCTCTCGGCTCGACCGCCAGCGCCAGGAGGCTGCGAGCAGCATCGGCAGCGCCACCGAGCAGTCCCGCGCAGCGATCATGAGCGGGAAGGGGCCGGAGCAGATCCAGGCGAGGCGCCTCAAGGAGAGCAACCCGATCCCGCTCCAGGCGGTCGCCCTTCCAGGGGCGCCTCCGGTTGGACCCTTCCAGGAGTACCTCGCCCTGGGGCTGCCCGGCGATGTCCAGGCCGCCTTTGACACCCTGCATGGTCCGGCACTCAGCGGGCGACTCGCCGGTGCACGACAGGACATCAGCATCGCCGAGCAGGGCGCCGCTCAGGAGCAAGAGACCGCCATCGATGGGGCGCAGCGGGAGATCGACGCGGCCAACACCAAGGCCCAGAAGGATCAGGAGACCAAGGTCGCGTCTCTCCGGGGGCAGATCGAGACAAAGCGCGCCGCGACCCTCCAGCAGCAGGCGCAGCTGACCAAGCAGTTCAACCAGCAGGCTGAGGGGCGTCAGAAGACCGAGCTGGATGCGGTCGAGAAGAAGCTCGCAGACACCCAGCGTGTCGTCGACTCGCGGTTCGCAGCCACCGACCGCAAGACCAGCCAGCTCAAGTCCGATGCCAACCGCAAGACCGCAGCCGAGAACCGGAAGATCGCCGCGGCCAAGAAGGCTGAGGCGGACAAGGGCTGGATCGAGAGCGCCGTCGACTACGTCTCCGATGCGGTGACGTCGGTCATCAATGCGGTGAGCAATGCCATCAGCAGCATCCTCTCTGCCATCAGCAACCAGATCACCAGCGTCATCAACGCCACCCTCGACTTTGCCAACGAGATGATCTCGGCGGCGACGGCGTTTGTTCAGAGCGCGCTGACCACCTTCCATACCTGGCTCAAGGCGGGGCTTGAGGAGCTGCTCTCCAAGCACTTCCCAGGGCTCTTGGAGACCCTCAACGGGTATGTCGATCGCGCCATCGCGACGGTCAGCACCTTCATCGACAACGTCGCTGAGGGGCTGAAGAAGGCTGCGGCTGCGACGGCTGCCACGGTCGCCAAGACCCTCAACACCATCGTCGGTGCCTTCGAGACGGTGCTCACCACGGCGCTCTCGGTCATCGACTCGATCGTCAACATGGACTTCCGGAAGCTGTCCCTCATGGTTCTGGAGGCTGCCCTTGCGGTCACTGGAATCTCGCGAGAAGAGTTTGACCAGGTCTTCGGCAAGACCGATGCGGTCCTCGATGCGCTGGTCGAGAACCCCAGCGGCTTCATCTTCAACCTCATCGATGCGGTCCGGAAGGGCTTCGTAGACTTCTCCGACACCTTCCCCGAGCAGCTCCAGAGCGGCATGATCGGCTGGCTCACCGGCGCTGTGGGGAACATCCAGATGCCCAAGAGTCTGGACATGGCGGGGCTCTTCTCGCTGGGTGCTCAGGTCATGGGCTGGACGGAGGCGTACGTCCAGGAGAAGATCGCCAAGCTGTTTGGTCAGGAGAACCCCAGGCTGGTCGCCAAGATCTGGGGCGTGATCGAGAGCTCGATGGCCAACGGCTGGGAGGGGGTCTGGACGGATCACCTCGCGCCCTTCATCGACAACCTCCAGTCCGAGATCATCTCCGGCATCACCAATTGGCTGATGGTTCGGGTGGTCAAGGCTGCGGTCATCAAGATCGCCTCGATGTTCAACCCCGTCGGTGCCCTGATCCAGGTGCTGCTGACGACGTGGAACGTCTTCAGCTTCCTCAAGGACAGCTTCGGCAAGATGATGGGCATGGTGACCTCTGTCGTCGACTCGGTCCACGACATCGCCATGGGCAACACCGATGGTGCAGCCAAGGGCATCACCGGGGTGCTCGGCAAGATGCTGCCCCTGGGCATCGATCTGCTGGCGCGGGTGGTTGGCATCGGCCGCGCCGCCGACGCCGTCCAGGACTCCATCGGCAAGGTTCGTAAGAAGGTCGACACCGGCATCGACAAGGCCATCGTGAAGATCCGGTCCCGGTTCAACTTCGGACGCAAGAAGGAGGAGCGCCAGGAGAAGCGGAAGGAGGCCAAGAAGACCGCGCCTGGAGAGGATGCGGTGCCCATCGCCGTGTCTCCCAAGCCGATCCTGGCCAGCGATCCCTCGCGGGGCTTCCACCAGGTCACCACCCGAGGCGTCGGCCATGTCTCTCCGGACGGCAAGGGCGAGACGGTCAACCGGGGCGAGGCTGCTGGGGCGCTCGAGCAGGGACTGACTGACGCGGTCGGGAAGCTCTCGCTCAAGAGCGGCGCCAAGGGGCTCAAGGCCAAGCTGCCCGAGGTCGCGGCCGAGACCCGCAGGCGCGCAAATCGCACGCTCAAGCGCAAGGACATGACCGTCGACCATGTCGATATCACCGAGTACTCGGTTCCCGAGGCTGCCGACGAGAAGCTGGAGCGCAAGGCCGACGAGGCCAAGAAGAAGGTCAAGGACGCCACCACCGGCAGGGCGGAGAAGAAGCTGAAGGAGCTTCAGGACAAGGCCGACGCCATCGGCGAGAAGAACTACGAGCGGGCCAAGGAGGGGGCGAAGAACCTCAAGGACACGGTGACCGGCAAGGGCAAGAAGACCAAGGCCACCGACTCAGAGGCCGAGAAGGAGAGCGCCAAGGAGGCCAAGCAGGGCGTCGACGTCAGCAAGCTGCCGGGCTCACACGTCATCACCCAGGCGGGGGTCATGCACGTGGGCTGGGATGCCAAGAAGGGCACCACCACCGCAGAGATGACCATCGCCAACACCTTCGCCGGGCTGCTGCGCAAGACCGCCATCCCGCAGATGGAGCAGCGCGCCACCAGCCTCACCACGCCCGACAAGAAGCAGATCGCCACCACCCGCCTCAAGGGTGCCAAGATGGCGGCGATGTCCGCAGAGTCCAAGGCCATCCGCTACCTGGAGGGCGGCGACAACCTGGAGAGCATCCGCGGCTCGGTCAACAACCTCTCCGCCGCCCTGCTGGACATTGGCGATGCGCTGGGTGGCGGAGCCGAGAACACCGAATCCAATCCGATGCCTGCGCCCACGGTCTTTGAGGCCGATGGCGAGACCCATCGCGTCTGGGCGGAAGCGAAGTCTGGCGGTGACGCACCGGTCATCATGGTGGCTTCCACACCGATGTCAATCCGCAAGAGGGTCGCGTATTGGAAGCAGCAGAGCGAGAACCTCGAGCCCGCAAGCAGGACCTTGGCCCAGAGCGTCCTCAAAACGGTTCTTAGGCTCACGACCGAAATGGAAGCCATCACAAAGCGAATTGCTGATGGGGACGAGTCCGCCGTCGCTGAGCAGGAACAAAAGCAAAACGTGATCGACAATGAGCTGGCGGAGCTGTTCAAGCATGTTCCTGATGACACTGAGCTTCACGCTCAGCGAGAGGCCTTCGAGCATCGCCTTGGTGTGGCGACGATGACCCACCCTGTTGCCCTTGGCGTCGGACAGAAGATGATCGGGGAAGCCTTGAAGTACATCAAGGCTCGAGCAGATGTCTTCGTGACTGAGGGCGCCACGGCCGAGGCAAACATTCATGAATATATGGTGGCGTGCGGTCTCGAAGCGCCATCTGATAAGCACGATTGGACCGGTAAGGCTGGGAAGTCCATTGAAAAGTTGACCACGATCTTCAGCGGTGCGAAAGGCGCGAGCCTGACCGAGATGATCAACCATGCAGACAACTTCATACGTGGCATCTACATGCCTGATGTGATTGGACCTGATCGAATTCGTCAGTTTAAAGACATATCGTCTAAGACCAAAATTAAAACCCAAGAGTTCTTGGCCCTTGTCGAGAGGGAGATCGAGTCTCGCAACGAATCTCTTGAGGACGGTGATGAGGTCACAATGGACAACATTGTTCGGTCTCGCAAAGAGTACCCAAAGAGCATCGGGTACTTCCCGCTGCCCCAGCCAAGCGGAAAGGTTGTCAATGAGGATCTTACCCACTCAAATATTACGCAGCTAGACGATGGGCAGGTGCTGAACGATCCCGGCGGCAAGCAAAACAGAGCGGCCCAGGACTTCATGAGAGACTCGGCACCAGAGAAGCAATCACGTGAGAGCCAAGTCTCCAAGAAGCAGTTCGCGAAGCTGGGCGGCAAGTTCAGTGAAGCGGAGCAGGAGCTATACGTCGACCAAGTGAAGGGAGACTCAATCCCCTGGCTGGAGGGGCGGCGTGAGTGGCTGATCGACACCACCTCTGAGATCGCGCAGAAGGCAAACAAGATGAGTATTCCGCTTGCTGCTGGACTCTCTGGATCAACGTATCGCCTGTTCAATTCCGCCGACCTGTTGAATGCAGGGAGCGGCCCTGAGGTGCGCGTGGCCGCAATGGGGTACTTGCTCTTCCTGCATCACTCATTCCATGAGATCATGCTTGCTGCAGCCTCACAAGGCGGAGGTAAATACTCGGGAACCTGCGACTATACTGAGTTAAATCCGCCCGATAAGACCTGGCTCACCACCAAATGTGGTGAGATTCCGGGACACTGGGAAGGGTAGTCAACCAGCATGAATTACTGCTGCTCCAATGGTGTCATCTGTGGCTCGTCGTATCCAATACCGGAGTCCACACACGAATATCTCTACCGCAAGAGGTCCAGTACACCTCCGTGCTCGCATATCGTCTGTCGTCGATGTGATGCCATCGTGAAACACGCCAACGGAGCCCAGCTGGAGCGGCCACCGGCTGAAGTGTATGACCAGCCTGCGTTCTTGTTTCCGAAGAGCGATGTGGTCAAGCGCTCACGACTCTACTTCTGTAGATGTCAATCGTATTCAGCCACCATGCCAGAGTCTCTCGAAGGGCGTCCAGGACCGTATCGGGCACCCCCCGACTCTTGGGCGTGTGGAGGGCACTCGCCTCCTGTGCTCCCATGCAAGATTGGAGGCATCGAGCTGCCGCGCAATCCCGACTGGGAAGAACTCTTGATTCAACATCTCAGACAAGGTCTATCTACACAGCGTCAGATCAGTTTGCTGCAAGACTTTTATCGGGTAGTCGCCTCTCTGCACGGAACACCCAACCATGCGTCGATTCGTCGAGTCATGAAGCGCTGGGTTGATTCTGAAGATGCCATTCAGCTGGCCACAAGCATTCACTTCTTCTGGCACTTCCAAGATGCTGAGGGCGCAAGACGTGTGCGCGCCTTGCTCCATCGTGACTCAGAGCACCTTCTAAAGATGGTGGACCCGTTCTCTAAGAACGGTGAGACGATTCTCGCCTCAATTGTTGCAATGATTATGTCCTTTGAACGATCTGTAATTCCACTCGATGATGCTCTGAAGTCCTGGGTGCGTGTTCTTAGTGCGCAGCCAAATGGGCTCAGACGAACCCTCCACTTTCTGGTCGGAAATGACTATCCGTGGATACTCAAGAATCTTGAGCTTCTGACGACAGGCAGTCCAGCATACGGGGTCTCGATTCTTCGAGAGGTTCTGATCAAGAAGTCGCTAAAGGACTCTGAGGTCGATGAGCTCATCTCGCTGGTTGAGCGCTTCCCTGAGACTGACCAAGCGAAGCTCGCCCGAACCCTACAAGTCTTTCGGTAGCCAAATCCCATGATGCTGCACGCGGCTTCTTCCCGAATGGCTCTCAGCGCATGACCTCGCTCAGCTGCTGCGTGCCCTTGATGCTTGAACCAACGGCATAGGATCCCCCCATGCGCCTCTGGTACACCCCCGATCCCGTCTGCTACTTCCTGCTGCCGTCGCTGAACGAGCCGCCTGAGGGGGGCACCCTCATCCGCAGCCCGCGTGGCGAGGAGCTACAGGTCGACGGTGACTGGCTGGAGTCGTTTGCCATCTCTGCCGAGGCGGGCCACGCCGCCATGGAGGCCGCCGCGAAGGACGGGGTGATGCAGCTTGGCACGGCGATGCGGCAGATGTACGAGGTCGCCCGGCAGGCCACCATCGCCCAGACCGGCGAGGACATGACCGCGTCCTGGCGCGAGGCGAAGAGCGACACCACGGTGGCCCTGCAGGAGGCCGCGGAGGAAGCCGAGGTGCCGATGGCCGAGCTGTCGCAGACCCTCCAGGACGAGACCAATGTCCTGTTTGATGCCCTCAAGGGCCTCGGCGCCGAGCTGTTTGCCAGCCTCGACAGTCCCGAGACCCGTGATGCGCTGCGCAACCTCGGGGCGTCGCTGCAGCAGCACCTCGGCGAGGAGTGATCAGGCCAGCAGCGCCGCCAGCGATCCCTCGGTGAGCCGCCGAACGGTGGTCGCGGTGGCAGCGATCACCCCGTCGGCGGTGATGGTGTGGGTGCAGACCGCGTCGCCATCGGCGGTCCCGCTCAGGTGGCTCTCCACCACGACGTCCTGCCCGGCGAGTACCCCACGGCGGAAGCGGATCTCCTCGGCGACCGGCACGAGCAGGGTCGGATCGGCCCCGAGCGTGGCGAGGCGCTGGAGGATGGCCTCGTCGCACCAGTCGACGTAGGTCGGGTGGTTGACGTGGCTGAGCACGTCCATCCAGCTGTGCCAGCAGCGGAACTCAAGCCGCCATGAGGGGCCGGTACCTTTGGTTACAGCAGGCATAACGACGGGCTCGTGGTCGACGGTGACCGGCTGAAAGGCGGCCAGCATCTCGGCGCTGGCCCGGGCGGGGGCCATCGCAGCAGCGCTGACGTGGACCCACTGCTGGCTGGTGGCGACCACCGGCACGCCCGCGCAGTGCAGGCGGATCTCTCGCCGCGAGAGCATGCCGCGACGGAAGTCGCGCACCCAGGTCGTCGCGGTGGGGGTCTCGCCGTCGCGCAGCTCGCGGTGATGGACCACGACCATGTGCGCGACAATGAAGCCGGTGCCGCTGGTCCGGTAGCGCTCCGGCGGCCAGCCGTGGCGGCTGGATGCAGCCACCGCAGCGCTCTGCAGCAGGCGCCATACCTCGCCCGCCCGCACCGCGTGGCGTGGGTTGAGGGCATGACGGGGGATGGACAGGGATAGCTCGTCGATCATCCCGTGCGGGTTAGCCCGAAGCATGGACGTCAGCATCATTGAGCGCCTCTCCGAGGTTCCCGCCGCGCAGTGGGATGCCTTGGCCGGAGAGAACAACCCATTTATCGAGCACGCTTTCCTGTCGGCCTTGGAGGAGAGCGGCTCGGTGGGGCCGGGCACTGGCTGGCAGCCCGCGCACCTGCTGGTGCACGAAGACGGGGTGCTGGTTGGTGCGGCACCGCTGTACGTCAAGAGCCACAGCTACGGGGAGTACATCTTCGACTGGAGCTGGGCAGAGGCGAGCCAGCAGGCACGAATTCCCTACTACCCCAAGCTGGTCTGCGCGGTTCCGTTCACCCCGGCGACGGGCCGGCGGCTGCTGACCCGTGGGACCGAGCCTGATCCGGCGGTGGTCGCGGCCCTGCTCGCGGGCATGAGGGCGGTGGCCGATGCTGCCGATGCCTGGTCGATCCATGTGCTCTTCAGCACCGAGGCCGAGCGCAGCCTGCTCGCCGATCAGCATGCCCTGATCCCACGAACCACCCAGCAGTTCCACTGGCACAACGAAGGCTATGCTGACTTCGACGACTGGCTGTCGCGGTTTCGCTCTCGGGATCGCAAGAAGACCCGTCGGGAGCGCAGCCGTGCGATGGAGGGGATCGATTCGGTCTACACCCTGCGCGGCACGGAGATGACCCCCCGCCACTGGGAGGTCGTCCGGCGGAACTACCAGCACACCTGCAGCAAGAAGTGGGGCAGCGCCTACCTGACCGACGCCTTCTTCACCCTCGCAGCAGACACGCTCGCGCACCGTGCGATGGCCTGCTTTGCAGAAGCGGATGGGCAGATCGTCGCCAGCACCTTGATGTTTCAGAAGGGCGGCCATCTCTATGGCCGGTACTGGGGAGGCCGGCCGGGGCTGGACAACCTCCACTTCGAGATGTGCTACCACCTGCCCATCGCGCTGTGCATCGCTGAAGGCTGGACCCGGTTTGAGGCCGGCGCCCAGGGGCACCACAAGATCAAGCGCGGCCTGATGCCAGCGCTGACCTACTCCTCACACTGGCTGAAGCACGCCGGTCTCTCCGATGCTGTCGCCCGTGCGATGACGCAAGAGGACGAGGCGACGCGGCATCAGATGGCGGCTCTCGCAGCGCGCGGGCCGTTTCGGCGTGAGGAGTGTTAAAGACACTTCTCTGAATGAATGACTGACGAAGGAGGGCGCGATGGGTTTCCGCTCCAAGTTGAAGGGCCGCATCAAGAAGATCATCGGCGGTGACAGCGGCAAGGGCTCCGCAACCACCCTGCGCGAGGAGCTCGCCAAGCTGCCAACGGCCCCCGATGCCGACGGCTTTTATGCAGTGGCGACGGCTGGCCTGATCAAGGAAGGCTCTGGAAACACCTTCGTCCGAGATGGACACGGTGTGGCGGTCTTCCGGGTCGACGGCAAGCTCTACGCCATCGATGATGCCTGCACCCACGAGGACGGTCCGCTCGGCGAGGGCGACCTCAAGGGGCTCGTGGTGACCTGTCCCTACCATGACTGGCGCTTCGATCTGACCAACGGCGAGTGCCTCAGCCAAGAGAACCGCCACGTCTCCTGCTTCTCGGTTCGCGAGAAAGATGGGTTCATCTGGGTCGGTCCCCGCACCCGCAATGGCTCCGATGAGCGCGGTGGCCTCCACGACGATGGCTTGATCTCGCCGCAGATCGAGGTCGATCGGCACGACCTTTAGTGCCGCGGGTCGAGCCCATCCGGGTCCATCGCGTCAGCGGTGAAGTCGTCGGTCCAGAAGACTCCGATCTGCTCGCGGTCGAGGAGCCGCTCCAGATCCGCATCGAGGGGCGCTCGGTCGCAGTCACCATGCGAACGCCGGGCGACGACCTCGATCTGGCGGCGGGCTTTCTGTACACCGAGGGGGTCATCGACGGGGGCGACGATCTGGTCGCGATCGCGCACGTCGGGCATCCGCGAGACCCGCAGCGCAACACCGTCGATGTCCGACTTGCCGGCGGGGTTCCGCAGCATCGGCGTGTGATGGCCGATCGGGCGCTGTTCTCCAGCAGCTCCTGCGGCATCTGCGGCAAGGAGAGCATCGATCGCATCCGTCAGTCGGTTGCGCGGGTCCAGCAGGACTTCGTGGTGCCGCCGGCCGTCCTTCATCGGCTCCCGGTGCAGCTCGCGGCGGCACAGGCCGTCTTCGATCAGACCGGCGGTCTGCATGCTGCGGCGCTGTTCTCCGCCGACGGCACGCTGGAGGTGCTCCGAGAAGACATCGGCCGGCACAACGCGGTCGACAAGGTGATCGGCTGGCGACTGCGACAGGATCGGGTGCCGATCGATGATCGGGTGCTGCTGGTCAGCGGTCGGGCGGGCTTTGAGATTGTGCAGAAGGCAGCGGTGGCCGGGATCCCGGTGCTTGCAGCAGTGGGCGCGCCTTCTTCGCTCGCGGCATCGCTGGCGGCTGAGGTCGGCATGACCCTCATCGGCTTCCTCCGGGACGGGCGCTACAACCGCTACGGCTGAGGGCCTCGGCCGCCGCCCATGCTCACGGGCGCGGTCGTGTCTGAGCGTGCCATGCCGCACGGCGGGTTTACACCGATACTCCTGGGGATACGAGGGGCGGTCGGATGACCGCTCCGCGTCTGGAGTGGCCCGAGACGTCTGCAGTCATTCCTGCGCATGAGATAGACTGGTAGACCGAGGAGTTTCCGATGTCGATGACCCTGTTCCTTGCGCTGGGATGCGCTGGCACCCCCCAGGCTGAGCCCGTGGCTCCAGCGATGCCAGCTCCTGAGAGCACGACGAGCCCCGCTGTGTCTGCGCCCTCTGCAGAACCCGAGGCGAGCGGACCAGCGCCGGATGCTGCTGCCGAGGCGGTCTACCGTGCGCTGTCCATTCGTGACCCGGCTCCGACCTGCGAGGGCGTCGAGGCGCTGACCGAGACACCTGTCGAGACCCTCCTGTTCGTTGTCGACAACGCCCAGCAGCCTCCCTGGGCGGGCATGCGCGCCGCAGATTGCCTCATCTCCCGACATGCCGTGGCTGCGCAGTCGTCGCTCACGGCCTGGGTGTCCAGCCCAGAGACGAAGGGCCTCGCCATCCTCGCGCTCAACCAGCTCGACACGATGCCGCTGGAGGTCTCCCTGACCGTGGCGCGTGCTGCGCTGGTCGGACCGGATGTTGAGTCCGCTCGCACCCGCATCGGCCGCTCCACCATCCCAGAGATCAAGGCGCTGGCGGAGTAGGCAGCCGGTAGGCGACCATCCCGTCGTCCTCGCCGATCTTCACGAAGCCCGCGGCCCGCAGCCCGACCCCGTCGGGGGCACGGCGCATTCGGGTGCGGTGAAGGACGACCGTCCGGAAGCCATCGCGCCACAGCACTGCGAGATCGGCCGCCGCAAAGTCGCCCATGGGCTGACCCTGTCCGAGCGCCTCTAAGGCGACGAGCAGGGTGTTGTTGTTGCAGTAGTCGACATGCGCTGGCGGTCGGGTGAACGGGCCGTTGATGCCCGGACCGCCCAGCAGGGGCTGGCGGTGGAAGACCTGCCGGAAGTAGGTCTCGTTGGAGGTCTCCAGCGGCACATCGATGAGTCCGCCGGGCTGGGTGACGGCGAGGGTCTCGATGAGCTGCGTTGTCTCGGTCACCCAGACCCGGCCTGTGGTGCGCTGGTGGGCCTCGGTCAGCGAGGCGATGCCGACAGCGATGGACAGCCCCCACACCAGGGCGGGGTGACGGAGCCGAGAGACCGCCATGGCCCCGACCATGCTGCCGACCAAGATCACTGCGACGGCCATCCGCTCGATGTGGTGGCAGCGCACGATCGGTGGAAAGATCAGCTCTGCGGCTCCAAGCCCCGTCAGCAGCCCCACCCCGCCGATGACCACCGCGCTGCCGAGCGGGATGGTCAGCGCGAACCACCCCGACAGCCACCACGCTGCGCTGGTGCGATCACGGGGGATGGCCAGCACCAGCACCGCCAGCAGGGTCCAGGGAAGCTGGATCTCGACGAGGCGGCGGTGCAGCTGGCGAGGGTGATCCAGCTGGAGCCACTCGCCCCGGGTCTGCAGCGTGAGCAGGCCGAGATCGAGGAGGGTGCGGGGCGCGCGGGTGAGATCGGCGACCCAGGTGGCGCCGTCTCCAGTGAGGATCGCGCTGGAGATCCGCCAGGTGGGCAGCACACACAGCAGCAGCGCAGTGCCAGACAGCGTGAGCCCCGCGATCACAACCTCACGGCGGTGCTGCGGGACCATGGCGAGGTGGAGAATCGCGGCCACCGCTGCGGTCAGCCCCACAGCGATCGCGCCGAACCAGTAGACAAAGCAAGACGCCGCCAGCAGTCCGCCCGCCGCCATCCCGGCCCGCCAGCTGCCGCGCCTCAGCATCCGGTGGGTCATCAGCAGGAACAGCGCGTGGAAGGCGAGGGTGACCTGGGTGGGGCGTCCGAGGATGATCTCGTTGAACACGAACGGGTTGCCGACCGCAACAATCGAGAACGCTACCGCAGTGACGGGCGCGGCGCCGACCTCGCGCATGAGCGCGACGCAGGCAAGCTGGGTGGCGACCAGCATCAGCAGCAGCCAGAGGTTGTAGCCACCAGCAGCGCCGAGGATGTGGGTGAGGGGAGCGGCGATGGCGGCGTCGAGCCAGGCGAAGCCCTGCGCGGCCCCGGTGTCCATCCCGAAGGGGGCAAAGACTGCTGCGTCGACGATGTCGGCCTGCCCGGTCAGCATCCGATGGACCCGGTCGAAGGTCCAGACCGTTCCGAGCAGGTCCACTCCATGCCCCACCATCACCGACTCCTCTCCGCTCCCGAGGAAGATCTCCGCGAGGCTCATGCCTTGCTGGCGGGCGGGGGCAGCGGCATCCAGCAGCAGTCCGCCCGCAGTGAGCAGGCTGATGAGGAGGGCTGCGAGCACTTCGGGGAGGCGGCGGCGCATTTTTGTATGGTATCAGGTGCGGATGGGTGGTGGATTAGTAGGCTTTCAAGCTTATTGTGAGGGTTTTTGTTGTGTAGCGTTTTCGCGGCTTGACACCTACTGCAGGCTTCTATATATAGATGGGGTTCTTCTCCCTTAGCTCAGCTGGTTAGAGCACCGGATTGTTAATCCGGGTGTCGCTGGTTCAAGTCCAGCAGGGGGAGCCATTTCTCGAATTCGCCCTCTGGAGTCTCTCCGAGGGCGTTTTTATTTTCTGGATCAGGTTCGAAATCCGAAAGGATATCAAAGGGTTGCTTCCACATGACGCGGAGTGACTCGCCGTCCCAGAACGAGTTCAAGTAGACGAATTTGAGCAAGCGGCGCTTTTCGGAGGCAGGCTGCGATTCGTAAAGTTCGACGCAGTGATTCGCGAGTTCAAGGAGGGCAATTCCGGCCTCCATGTAGCCCTGATCGGCGGCTTCGTGGGCTGCAAGCTGCCTTCTGATCTCCAGCTGCTCGTCCCTCCAGGCGCGTGATCGGCGCTCGAAGAAGT
>JAQXDW010000136.1 GCA_029251165.1 Myxococcota bacterium | reverse complement strand
GCCCGAGACTTCAAGACGTTCATCCGGGAGGTGGGCATGAGCCACGTCCGGACCTCGCCGTATTACCCGCAATCCAACGGGAAGTTGGAGCGGTACCACAAGACCTTGAAGTCGGAGGGTATCCGCCCACTGACGCCGCTGAGCCTGGCGGATGCACGGAAGGTGAACAACGACTTCGTGACCGACTACAACGACACCCTGCTTCACAGCGCCATCGGATACCTCACACCGAGAACCCGGCTGGAGGGACGCCACGAGCTGGTCTTCAAGCAGCGCGATTCCAAGCTGGAGGCTGCCAGAGAGCTCCGACGAATACGCCGCGCACAACAGCAGTCACCATCAACACCTTCCCTTTGAGCCGTCGCCCAAAAGTCCGATTCACGCTGAACCAGTACACGCTGCTCGGAGCGTAAGCAACCGGGCCGCCCAAGGAGTGGTAGCATCCGGAAAGCGTTCTTGACACTATCAAATGATCCGACTTCACTTGGCGGAGAGCGCTCCCTTTTTCTGTGGGTCCCCGATGCTGCTGCTTGTGCTTTCTTTTCTCTCTGTGTCATCCCTGAGCAGCTGTAGCGGAGACCTGTCGGCAGACTCAGCCACGGACTCGGTGGGCGACACAGACCAGACGCTGATCAAGCCTGCGACAGCCGGGCTCGGAGGATGGCTCGCGGTCGATCGCAGACAGTTCGAAGTTCAGTCTCCCGGTGTGTTGGCGGCCCACATCCCTGGGGTGATGCACGCGGAGTTGACCGCCAACGGCCTGTTGGCCCGCGCCGACGGCGACGAGCTGGGCCTACAGACCGTGGCCTACGGCGCGCACCCCCTTGGCGGAGCCGAGCCGCTCTTGGGCAGCTGTGCCCCCACCAGCGAGCGGGTCGGAGACCGCTGTGCCTTCGCCGCGGAGCTGGACCACGGACAGGTGACCGAGTGGTGGACCAGCGGTGCCCAGGCTGTGCACCAGGGCTGGACCCTGCACGCCCCCGACGAGTCCGCCAGCGACACGGTCACGCTGCAGCTGGAGACCCGACGCGGCCAGCTCCTGGAAGTGGATGCCGACGGACAGGGCGCTTGGTTCACCGGAGACCGGGGCGGTCTGTGGCGCTACGAAGAGCTGTCGGCCTGGGACGCCACGGGCCGGGGCTTGGAGCTCCGCCTGTGGGATGCGGGCACGCGCCTGACCCTGCAGGTTGACGTGCAGGGTGCGGCCTGGCCTGTGACCGTCGACCCCACCCTGACCCCCCCGCTGTCGGTCGAAGACAAGCTGATCGCATCGGACGGTGCGGCGGATGACGGCTTCGGCTTTTCGGTGTCTGCGGCGGGCGACGTAGACGGGGACGGCTACGACGACCTGGTCGTGGGCGCCTATGGAGACGACGACTACGGGTCCCGTGCCGGCTCGGCCCACGTGTACTACGGCACAGCCTCCGGCATCGACAGCGCCTCAGCGGACAAGCTGATCGCATCGGACGGGGCGGTGGATGACTTCTTTGGAGTCTCGGTTTCCGCGGCGGGCGACGTGAACGGGGACGGCTACGACGACCTGGTCGTGGGTGCCTGGGGAGCTGACGACAACGGTGGCGCCAGCGGCTCGGCCTACGTGTACTACGGCACAGCCTCCGGCATCGACAGCGTCTCAGCGGACAAGCTGATCGCCTCGGACGGGGCGTATAATGTCAGATTCGGCAAGTCGGTGTCCGCGGCGGGTGACGTAGACGGGGACGGCTATGACGACCTGATCATAGGCTCCTTCTACGACGACGACAACGGCAGCTACAGCGGCTCGGCCTACGTGTACTACGGCACAGCCTCCGGCATCGACAGCGCCTCAGAGGACAAGCTGCTCGCATCGGACGGGGCGGCGAGTGACGGCTTCGGCCGCTCGGTGTCCGCGGCGGGCGACGTGGACGGGGATGGCTACGACGACGTGGTTGTGGGCGCCTATGGAGACAGCTCCAGCAGCGGCTCAGCTTACGTGTATTACGGCGGCTGTTCAGGGGACAGCGACGGCGATGGCGATGGCTTTGGCTGCACCGAAGACTGCGACGACGCCGACGCCAACACCTACCCCGGCGCCGCGGCATCCGACTCCACCACCGACTGCATGACCGACGCAGACGGCGATGGATTCGGCGATGACAGCCCGGCCACCGGCGTGACCGCTGGAACGGACTGCAATGACACCGACGCTGCATTCTCCCCCGGCGCCGCCGAGGGCGTCGGAGACGCCGTGGACCAGGACTGTGATGGCGCCGAGCTGTGCTACGCCGACGACGATGACGACGGCTTTACCGATGGCAGCAGCACCGTGGTCTCCACCGACACCGACTGCAGCGACGCGGGCGAAGGCACATTCAGTGATCCCACAGGCGAGTGCAACGATGCCGACGCCACAGTGAACCCAGGCGCTACCGAGATAGCCGGCGACGAGGTAGACCAGGACTGCGACGGTATCGAGACATGCTACGCCGACGCGGACGACGACGGCTACACCGATGGCTCGAGCACCGTCGCTTCGACTGGCACCGACTGCAGCGACACAGGCGAAGGCACCGCCAGCGACCCCACAGGCGAGTGCAACGATGCCGACCCCACCATCCATCCTGGCGCCACCGAGATAGCAGGCGACGGCATCGACCAAGACTGTGATGGGTCGGACACTCCAGCAGAGGAGAGTGACACAGGCGGCGATTCAGCCAAGCCCGGCTGCTCCGGCTGCGCTTCCGGAGCGGGCGCCGTTGACCCATCCAGCGCAGCGTTCTTGGTGGCGTTCGGGGTGCTGGTCATGCAGCGGCGGCGGCGTGCGTGAGATCTCGATGCTTTGAACGCGACACCCTCGATGAGGCAAGCCCTGTCAACCTCAAGGGAAGCCGCGCGGGTAAGACGAACAAGCGGCTTTTCCCCCTCCGTGCCCCGTCCGAAGCCGTGCTGGTGGGGTTTTCCGGGCAGGAAAATGGCGCCCAGCTCCCCAGGCACCCCGCTCTCGCTTTTCAAGCCGGTCTAATGCTTGACCTGATGCCTACCTCAAAACTGATCTATCGACGTCATCAGGCTGAGGTTGTCGCACTGCTCAATGCCAGGTGCTCCACACCGGGTACTTACCCCTCCAACCCCGTTGTGGAGCAATTCCAGTCCGATGGATTCAAGGCGCAATTCCAGTCTGCTGGTGAGCCAGAAAGCGGCCCTGCTTCGTGAGAGAGAAGACACGTTCACCACCTGGCCCATCTTCAGCAGCTCTCGCTGAGCAGCCTCACTCGTCGAGCTGGTGATCCATCGAGACTCTCTGGGGCATATGCTACCCCTCGCGAGCCCTCCACTATTCTTCAGATCACACAATGCGAGCCCTCGTGCTGCTCCAGATGCCACTAAAAACCGCCAGATAAAAGGTTATGCTCTCGCCATGCCATCCAAGTCCCGCCCGGCCAGCAATGCTCCACACAAGCGAGCGGCATCACCAGCCGATACTTCCCACTCCGCGCAACAGGGAATCGGGAACAATGCGCTGCAGTCCATGCTCGCGGCGCTAAACGGCTCCGACATTCAGCGAGAGGGCAGCCTAACCAACCCCCTCGACACCACAACGTCGACCACCATCGATCAGGTCCTCCAGCAGAGCAGCAGCAGCGGGCTCAGCGCAGCGGTAATGCAGCACGCCTTCCAGCCCAAGGACGGTGCCGCAGCGTCCGACGACAGCATGCGGCTCTTTGTGCCAGGCCTGAACACCCCAGAGCCCGAGGCCTCGCGGCGAACTCAGATCTACGCGGATGTGCTGCAGGAGTCGATGGTCCACATGCACAACGGCACTCACCTCGAGGCTGAGCTGCCATACGCTGATCAGATCGACTATGCGGTGGCGCTGATGACCCGGATGGGCGTCAAGAGCAGCCCGCTCATCGACGAGCTGACCAAGCTGCTCAGCGCGAACTTTCAGCAAGAGGTCCCTGAGGATGTGCACCTGCTGCTGTACTCTGATTCCACCATCGCTGGAACACAGGCCATCTCGAAGCTGAGAAAAGGTGAGATTGCACGGCGGATGGCTGCGCTGGCCCCAGCCAAGCGGCGCTCCTCCCGGCAGCAGATCGCCGAGCAGGTCGACGAGCTCATGCGCAAGCACCTTTTTGTCGAGCTGCACGGAAACGCGGTGTCCGATCTGCCCATGGGTCCACGGTATCTGCTGTGGACGGACACCGAGGATCCGCTGAGCCACAAGGCGCTTCCATGGAGCGATCAGACGCTCGGGCTGCACGCCAACAACAGAGACGACAACCCCGACGCGGTCTACGTGGACTATGACGGTCCATACAAGAACTACGATGCGCACAATCTCGCCGCAGGGGGCGTGCATGTGGTCAAGGAGACCCTCCGCCTCAACGGGGTCTCCTCCTCGCAAGAGCTGCACGAGAAGGCCAGCCGAGGAGAGAAGATTCTCGTTCCCCGAAGTGTCCAGGGGAACCCACGCGAGCTGTGGAATCCCAACAACCAGTAGCCATCGTTGGCAGAGACCTCGACTGCTGGGCTGGGCCGCCCCACACTGAGGGTGCCGAGTGCATCGTTACTGGCTCTTGCTGCTGGCCGCGATTGGGTGCGAGGTGACCACTTCCATGAAGTTTTCAGAGGGGTTCATCCCATCGATCGCCGTGATCGTCGGCTACATCGCCTCTGCAGTGCTCATCATCTTCGCAATCAAGCGCATCGAGATATCGATCGCGTATGCGATATGGGAGGGCTTGGGCGTGTTCTTGACCACGATCGTGGGAGCGTGTCTCTTCAAGGAGACCATCACGCTGATGAAGATGGTGTACACGGCGATGCGCATCACCGGGGTGATGGGGCTGTACCTGTTGCAGCCAGCGCAGTCCTGAGCGTGACGGCACCCTCGAAGCAGTGCTCAACACCCCCTCCCACCACCGGGTCCACCACGCCACCAACCCCCGCTACCGCGACGCCAACTACGCCGGCACCCTGATCATCTGGGATCGTATCTTCGGCACGTATGTGCCCGAGCTCGAGCAGGCCGATCCCTCCCGGTATGGGCTGGTGAAGAACCTCGGCACGTTCGCGGTGCTGCGGGTGGCCTACCACGAGTGGATCGCCATGCTCACCGACGCCACCCGGCCCGGCCTGTACCTGCGCGCCCGGCTGGGGTACCTGCTCGGACCGCCGGGCTGGAGCCACGACGGAAGCCGCAAGACCTCCAGCCACCTCAAGACCGACTACCTGGCCCGGAACCCCGAGCAGGCTGGCCGCCCCGGGCTCACGCTGGTCTGAGTCTCAGTCGCAGGCCTTGGAGGCAAACAGGTCGTTGTTGTCCTCGTCGCACTCCGCCATGAACTGCATGGGTCCGCTGGTGCTGTCGAGATCGACGATGGGATCGGCGCCGCCGAGATCCGCCATGTTCACCCGCAGGATGACACCCCGGCTCGACATTCCTGTGTTGATCGCAGACGTGACCACCTCAGCGGCGACGATGGGGCCGCCATAGCCAGCCCGGACCACCACCGTGACCCCAGGAGCAACCGAGCCGGTGCCGCGGTTCCACACCCGAACGCTCAGCTCCATGACCTCCGGACACTCCTCGACACAAATCTCGACGATCTCCGGCTGGAGGTCATCCCACTCCGAGGGCGGCAGCCCGCCATCGCCGGAGCGGAAGTTGTTGTAGTGCTCCCAGTTGGCCTGCTGCGCCAGCGGGATCCCGCCGTCGTCATCGACATTGGTGATGGTGTAGGCGTGCTGGTTCCAGACCTGCCGACCCGGCAGCCAGGACTGATCGAGGTCGCCGTAGACCGTGAGGCCAAAGCTGCCGCTGCCGTGCAGCATGATGATCTCGGCCTGGCCGTCGGCATCGACATCGGCGACGATGGGAGTCTCGAAGCCTGTGGCTGAGGAGTGGTTGTTGGACTGCAGCTTGATCGAGCCGTCCAGGCCGTTGAAGACCCGAACCGTGGACTCATCGGCATAGACCACCTCGGGGTAGCCATCGCCCTCGAAGTCAAACAGGATCGGTCCAGCGGCACCCGAGCTGTCATCGACCGTCTGGGTCCACAGCCGGGAGCCGTCCCACTCATAGGCGCGCATCTCGCCGCTGCCGACGATGACAAACTCCGGCACGCCGTCGCCGTCGAGGTCGTCGATGGCCGGCGGCCCCAGGTAGTTGGTGTTGGAGAAGGAGTCCGACCAGCCGGTGGCTGTGCCGTCCGCCTCCATGGTCCAGACGCGGTTCCCGCCGATGACGATGATCTCCGGCTCGCCGTCGAGATCCATGTCTGCGACCGCGGGGATTCCGTCAGAGCCGCCGTTGTACCAGAGGGCACTGCCGTCGCGACGATAGGCCGCATTGCCGACCACAACCTCCAGCTCGCCGTCGCCGTTGAGATCTGCAGCCACCGCCACGCTGCCTTCCTCGATGGAGCTGGAGCCCTGGTTCATGCAGGCGCCGACACCGTACTGGCCCGAGCCGACCACCGCGCCGGTGAAGTCGAGGATGTTGCGACCGGCGATCACCTCTGCGAGGCCGTCGCCGTCGAGATCGGCGATGGAGGGATAGAGGAACCAGCCCAGGCCGCTGTTGTTGATGTTGGTGCTCCACAGCATCATGCCGTCGTTGCTCAGGGCGACGATCTGGCTGACGCCGTTGGCGGCAATGATCTCCGGAATGCCGTCGCCGTCCAGGTCGCCGATCGCGGTGCCCGAGGTGCCGTCAGTGATCTGGTTGTTCTGCCACTTGATCTGCCCGGTCTTGCCATCCACCGCGAGCAGACCGCTCCAGCTGTTGGTGGAGTAGACGATGTCGGGGGTGTCTCCCTCGCCGATGATGCCGTCGAGGTTGTCGTCGTCGAGGTGCCCCACCGAGGGCGGGCCATAGGCGTTGTTGCCGGGCAGTTCCCATTCGACCACCGGAGTGAAGGTTCCCGCCTGGTAGGGGACATCGCAGACATCGCTGAGCGCCACGGCGATCGACTGGGGCGTGTCGAGGTTGCACTCGCCCGGGGTGGTGTCGATGTCGCTGTCGCTGCCTGGCGACGCAGTGTCGTCGCCCTGACTGGTGCTGGTCGTTGGATTGAAGGCATAGTCTGAGCAGCCGGCGAGCAGGATGAGTGCCGCTTGGGGAAATCTAGAGTGCAGCATGGCTGTCTCCGTGGGGTGACAAAGAATACCCGACGTTTTATCAGAACCTGAGCCTGATTAGCGTTCAGGAGCGCCAGCAGGCCTTCCGGGGCGTCCATCCGGGTCCGACGGGGACCACAGCGCACGCAAGCTCTTGCATCTCGGATGCGTATGAAGAAGCTGCTATCCATGTGTCCAGACAGACCATCCAATGGGGAATGGTCTACATGATAATCTACATCGGACCTTAAACTCGTCTTGTCCATGGACGGCCTCATCAGCCGCTGGCCAGCGTCTCCTCCAGTCCGCAACGATCCACACACGCCTCCGTCAAGCAGGGTAAGAGCCATCAATGGGCAAAATCAAAGCCATGCACGTCCTGCTGATTTGGGCTGGTTTGATGCTTCCCGCGGTGGTGCAGGCCGAACCAGAGCCTGAACGCTTGCGTTCGACGATGACCGTCCAGTGGTGCCCCGCCCAACAGCAGATTCATCTAGTGTTGCTCTTTGGGTATGATCTAGAGGCCGCCAAGAGGCCGGGGGCGCCCGAGGCGGAGCGGTGGCCGTTGGGGTACCAAGGTGTCTTGACGCTCGCCGCCTTCGGTGCCGGCGGCGCATGCACGAAGAAGACCTGCCCGGATCACGTCGTTTTCGACCGCGCAATCCGTCCACCCGCGTGGAAAATACAGCACTCGCTAGCGACCTCGTCGCTGCCAGAAGAAGTCACCTTCTCCATCCCGGCCCTCGAAGACGACCCCTCGTTTGGTCCCGATTCCCTTTGGCATTTCCAGCTTCAAGCGTCAGATGTTCCCAGCGAAGGTTGCCGCAGCATTCGAGTCGTTCAGAGCCCCGCCGTGTCACATGTACCCCCCAGAGAGCCTTAGTAGGGCCAGGACCAGGCTGACCGAACCACCACTTTCATGCGCTGACTACAGGGCAGACAGAGCTTGCCATTTCGTCTCTCGTGCATCAGTGCATCGTCACCAAAGCACTCGTGACACGCACCGCATGTGCGCTCCCCAAGCGGCCAAGAGCGTGTAGTGGGCGGATTCGTCGTTAGGGACATCGCGCACGGACTGCAGAGGTGGTCGAGCTCGTCTTCGGTGTGAAGCGCAGCAGGAGACTGGTCAACTCCGTGGCCACAAAACAAACAGCGCTGACGACCCAGCATGGAGGACACGCTACGCCGCGTCCAAGCACGCCAACTCATCCGTTCTGGGCCTCGGTTGTCAGACCAGGCGTCGTATCGTTCCACCTCACCGCGTGCGTACGCTTCCTTGTCTTCTCTCCCAGGCTCCAACGTCAGCACCAACGCACCTGACTTTGTCCTCGGTCGGAGCGTCAGTCGCCGGCTACCTGGCACACCGTCAACCAGCCAGTGCATTTCGGTGAGGCGCCCCCTCTGGTCGTACTGAGCGTAGAGGCCGCGCTGGCCGTCACTCCAACGACCCACGGGGAAGCCAAGAATACGTGCCATTCGGATGACGGACCGTTGATTCACCGACCGGTCTCCTGTGTGCTGCTTCGCCAAGCAGTCTACCCGCCTCTCGCTGCCTTAAGCTCCGCGTACAGGAAACAGAAGCGCCCCACCCTTGCAGTCCTTCCCCCCAACCCTCTCGCCGACGCCCACCTCCAGGGCACGAGCCCACCTCCCGCAGCATCCCTCATGCGCCGTAAGCGCAAGTGACCGCTGCCTCGTGCAGCCCAGGCACACCAGTGCGCTGAAGCCAGCAGCTCCCGTCGACGCTCAGCGCGTCCCAGTTGTGGTTCACCACCCCGCCACTCACCGTGGGCTGGGCAGTTGTGGGTGCAGACGGCGGGAGTCGAGCGCCTCGGCTTCATCACCCGAGAGTGGTCATTGAGGCTTGGTATGTGAACTGTAACCTTGGCTTACGTCAAGCGTATCTCTGCCCTCTCTTTCCGTTCTGTTCTGCTTGGTTCCAGCTGGTTCGTCACGAATTGCGGCACGCGGGGGAGGGGAGGCGGCAACGGTATGGTTTTCCACCTGAACGAGGCTGGGTCTGTGTTGGTCAAGAACGAGCCCCAAATCCCAGAGCTGAACCTGGGGCAGGTCTCTGAGCCGCATTTCTCAACGCGTCCAGAGGCCTCGGGGATGGGGCTGACGTTGTGCCGCGATCTGCTGCTCACTGTGGGCGGACGGATCACGGTGAGCAATGCGACAGAGGGGGGCATGTGGGCGGTGGTTGTCCGGTAGGAGTCCCCACACCGGACTGTATTGATGAGCTTTGCATCAAGCTTTGGGGAGGCAGTGCTCGCTTTCGCATCGTGTCTGACAGTCCGACTGGAGAACGCAATGGATGATCGGAGTGCCGGAAAGGAAGGCTCCTGAACTGCCGAGACTGTATTGCTCCAGTCGGAATCGGACTTGGGAGATGAGCTCGTAAACTACACGAGCCCCCGAGGACTCCATGCCCCGACGAAAGTACCGCCAGTTCACAGCTGACCAGAAGGTCGCCAT
>JAQXDW010000124.1 GCA_029251165.1 Myxococcota bacterium | reverse complement strand
CACCGACGACACCGACGACACCGACGACACCGACGACACCGACGACACCGACGACACCGACGACACCGACGACACCATCCCGGAGCTGACGTCTGTAGACTGCAACGATCTTCCCGCCGAGCCGCTGTCCGTCGAGCCCGTGTATGGCGCCCGGGGATACCACGGGCTGGCCTTCCAGAGCGGCCAGATCATCGGCAGCGACAACAGCTCCCTCATCATCTCCAACCGAGACGGTGACTGGGACATCCTCACTCCCAGCATCGGCGGGACCGAGCAGTTCGACACCCTCCCCAACGGAGACATCGCAGTCCTCGCCACCCAGACCGCCACCATCAAGCGCATCTCTCCCAAGGGCGCATCCACAGAGCTGGCCACCTCACTCAGCGGCTATGGCCTCAAGACCGGTCCGGATGGCATGCTCTACGTCGCCACGTATGACACGATCGTTCGGGTCGATCCAGAGACCGGCGAGAAGACTCCGCTGATGAGCGGCGTCAGCTCGACGACCCCCAAGGTTGTCGACTTCAGCACGGACCACACCACGATGTACTACGGCAGCCTCTCCGGTGGCCGGATCTTCGCTGTGCCGCTCGACGAAGACATGAACCCCACCGGGCAGCCGGAGGTCTTCGCGACCGGAGTCGGCGGCTGGCACGATGGCCTCGGGGTAGATGTCTGCGGCAACCTCTACGTCGCCGACTACAACACCACCTCGCTCTTCAAGATCACTCCCGATGGCGTCGTCTCGACCTACTACGACTACTCCAGCTCGGCCTACGGCCATGGACTGGTCTGGGGAACCGGCGAGGGTGACTTCCGCGAGGACGCCCTGTACGTGCCGCTGCCCTACAACAACAACCGTGTGACGGAGTTGATCATCGGTGTTCCCCGTCGGGGCTGGGATGGTGAGGTCCTCAACGCCCCGAAGTAGCCGTCAGCGAACGGCATCCCCCCGGAGCGCTGCGAGGATCCGGGCGGCGTCTGCGCTGGGAAGGTTCGCCTCGGTGAGCACCGCCTCAGCCGTCGCCAGGCGGTCGGTGAGATCGCGAAGTCGGGTGCCGACGGTATCGAGCAGGGCCATCGACAGCCGGGCGCCGAGTCCCGGACGACGCTTGACGGCTTCCTGGAAGCGTGCGCGGCTGAGCCGGTAGACCCGCGCCTCGGTCAGCGCGGTGACGGTGGCAGAGCGGGGTGCTGGTCGGACGAGGGTCAATTCTCCGAGGTGACCACCCGCCTCGATGTCTACGAGATGGACCCCGCCACGGGTCACCGTCAGCGTACCCTGGAGCACGACGAAGAACGCATCCCCCGGCTCTCCCTCGCGGACCAGGGTCTCACCCGCTCGAAGGAAGATCTCCTCCAGGTAGGGTGCGAACAGGTACCGCTCGGCGCTGGAGAGATCGCGGAACAGGAAGACCCGGTGCATGTGGTGCGTGATGGCGTCAATGGAGGGGACGTCGTGATCCGCGCGGATCCGAGCCATCGCGACCGTGACATTGTCGCCATCGGATGCCGCAGCAATCAGCCGGGCCGCCGAGGCCTCCAGATCGTCGGGATCGATGAGGTCCTGGATCTGATCGTCGTCGAGCACCGCGGTGATGCCGTCGGTCGCCAGGAGGAGGACGTCGTCCGCTGCCAGCGGGATCTCGGCGATGTCGACGTCGGGACTTCCCGAGCCGAGGATCTGCAGCAGGCGCCGCTCGTCAGAGGGCAGAACGGCTCGACCAGCGGACCGACAGGCCTGCGCGACGGTGTGATCGGCGGTGAGCGGAATGAGCCGCTCGCTTCGCAGCAGCCAGGCACGACAATTGCCGACGTGACCGATCGTGACACGCCCTCCAGCGATCACCGCCGCGATCATCGCCGCGCCGACCCGTCGGTGGCTGCGACCGATCTCCATGTGCGCCCACTGAAAGCAGCTCTCCAGGAGCGGACCGATGCGCGGCGTCTGCGGTGAACCCGACGCCGCCTGGTGCGAGGAGACCTCGGCGTGGAAGAACGAGGCGTTGTTGCGCAGGCAGGTCACCGCGATGTCTGCCGCGACATCTCCCACCCCCTTGCCGCCCATCCCGTCGACCACCGCCAGGAGCGGCACGCCCTCCAGGAAGAGCGCGGCGTCTTCGTTGTGGCTGCGGGCGCCGGGGCTGGTCAGGGTGATCGCGTCCTTGAGCTGCATCAGCCGACCGTATTGCCGCGCGCCCCCTCCAGCCACTTCCCCGCGACCGGATGCGCCATTGCCCGAGAGGCGATCCGAAGCACTGGGGTCTTGACCAGCAGCCGAGCCAGCTGGAGATCGTACTCGCCACGCCGCAGCTTGCGGACCAGCCCCGTCTCCGCCCAGATCATGCGCTGGGCCATGTCGTAGAAGCCACGCGGGTAGTCCATCTCAAACGCCAGCCGCCCGCCCATCTTCTCCTCCCAGCCCGGCGGGGCAGTGACCCGGTCGGCGACCGTGTCGTAGAACTGCGTGCCCTTCATCGGGTGGGCAACGCTGAGCAGGGTGACCTCAGGCTCCAGGGTGTGCAGCATCTGCAGGGTGGCGTCGATGTCCTCGCGGCGCTCGCCGGGGTAGCCGATCATCACGAACACTCCGATCTCGATGCCCGCAGCACGCAGCATGCGCCCGGCACGAAGGATGTCGGTGACGGTGTCCTCCTTGCGCATCGCATCGAGGACATGCTGCGCGCCGCTCTCTGCGGAGAGGTACATCCGGTAGCAGCCCGCCGCGGCGAGGTCGGTGCACATCTGGGGTGTCAGGGTCTCGGGCCGACCGATGATGTAGAACGGGGTCACCGCGTCTCGGCGGATCATCTCCACGCAGAACCGACGGACCCATGTCTTGTTGATGGTGAACAGGTCGTCGGCGAACCAGATCTGGTCGGGGGCGTAGGTCTCCTTGAGGTGGAGCAGCTCGTCGACGACGTCGGCGGGACTCCGGCGCCGGAAGGTGTCGCCGTAGACCTGCTTGGAGCACCAGGTGCAGTGGTATGGGCAGCCCCGCGAGGTCACCATGCTCATCGCGGTCTCGCTGTGGCGGGTCTGCCAGGCGGCGAAGTAGTGCGCGAGGTCCTCGGGTCGACGGTCGGGCCATGGGATCGAGTCCAGCGGACGGATGAGCCTGCGGGGCGCGGTTCGAACGATCTCGCCGTCGACCATAAACGCGATCCCAGCGATGTCGCGGAGGGCCTCCTGATCCCACTGCCAGCGACGGTCGGTGAGGTGCTGCAGCAGCGCGGTCAGGGTCTTCTCCCCCTCCCCGATCACCACAACCTCTACCCCTGCGGCAAAGTACTCCTCAAGGTACTGCACCGGATCCGGCCCCCCAGCGATCACCCGGCGGCCCTCTGCCCGACACTGGCGGATCATCCCTGCTGCCGTCGGACGGGTGATGGTGTGCCCGTAGAAGCCAACGACCCGTGGATCGGTCTTCTGGATGTGAGCGAGCACATCGTGTGGGCCATCGAGGAAGGTGGCGTCCAGCCAGTCCACGGAGTCAAAGCCCGCGCGGTGCAGCCATGCGATGAGGTACTGCATCCCCAGCGGCGGGAACGGACGCATCAGCTCCTGCTCTCGGGGGTCCGATGCAAGGAAGTAGGCATGAGTCAGGAGAAGATCGAGGTGTTCAGACACCCTGACAACCTACCGCTTCCGTCACCGCAGTCCAGTGCTATGAAGACTCCATGAGCACTGCGCTGGACCAACTCCTCACCGCCAATCAAAATTTCTACACCGCCTTTGAGTCCATGACCTACGCCGACATGGCTGCGGTATGGGCACAGCGACCAGACGACTGCTGCATCCACCCCGGCTGGGAGATCCTTCGGGGCTGGCGGGAGATCAGAGAATCGTGGCGTGCGATCTTCTCGGGAACCAGCTTTGTCCGAATCGAGCTGACCGGAGTGAGTGCCGAGATCCACGGCCGCGTGGGGCGGGTGGTCTGTGTGGAGAACCTGCTGTCGGTCGTGAACAGCCAGGCGATCCACAGCCAGGTGGCGTGCACCAACCTGTTCCTGCTCACCGATGACGGCTGGCGCCTCACCCTGCACCACGGCTCCCCAATCGCCAGCCAGCCGGTGATGGTCAACGAGGTCGATCTCGACGTCAACTGAGGCCGTGGATCTCGGCACTCACTCCGCCGATGCTGCTCAGCCGACCGACGCAGCAGCCATCGCTGCGACCGGCAGCGGTGTCCGTCGCCGCTGCCACCGGATCAGCAGACCGGCGGTCAGCATCAGCATGACGACGAGGCCGAGGACAGGGGCGAGGATGCTGAGGACCACACCGAGCAGCGCCATCACATCCTCCCCTGCAGACAAGAAGGGATTGGCGGCCGTGCCGGTGAGCGCGCTGCTCATGAGCCGGACCTTCGCCTTCGCAACGTGGACCGCCTCTGCGGCGACGCCGCCCGTCATCACACCGATCACCATGGCGAGCATCGGCTCGAAGCCGTGCACCATGCTGGCCGTCGCCAGCGCAGCAGCGGTGGGCTTGATGAGCACGCCGACGGTGTCGAGAGCATGGTCTACGATGGGCACCTTGTCCGAGAGGGTCTCAGCGATGACAGCCGTCGAGAAGCAGCCGAGCTGGACATCCACGAAAACCCGGCCGCCAGATCGATCTTACCGACCGCAGCCAAGGCGCTGATAACAAGCAGTGGTAGAAAGGCCCTCAGGCCGCCGCCAGTGCAATGCCCATGCTGATCGCCATGCCCTGATCAAGCACCATCGTCACATCCATCAGTACTGATCGGCTTCCCTCCGCGCCTCTTCTCACTACGCACTCCGCAAACGCGCTATTCATCCAATCAACTCTCGCCCCTGCAACGGAGCGCCCGCCATGACCCCCGAAGAGCACATCGCCGCCGCCCTCGCAGGGCTTGGCTTTCCGGATGACCCCGAGATGGCTCACACCCCTGAGCTGGTCGCTGGATTTCTCCGAGAATTTCTACCGCAGCGCCCACCAATCACCTCGACGCTGCCGACCCGTGCCACCGATCCAGTCCTCATCGCGCGGCTGCCATACCACTCCCTCTGCGCCCACCACCTGCTGCCGTTCTTTGGGGAGTGCACCATCGCCTACCGCCCCTCCGGCCAGCTCGTCGGGCTCGGGTGGTTTCCAAAGCTGCTGCGCTGCTTCGCCCGCCGACCACAGCTCCAGGAGCGCCTGTGCGCGTCCCTGGCAGATGCCGTCATGGCAACCATCGACCCCTCCGCTGTCGGCATCAAGCTCACGGCCCGGCAGATGTGTGTAGAGATGCGCGGCGCATGTAGCCCCGGTCACTTCGAGGTTCAGGCATGGCGCGGCGAGGCTGATCCAGTTCTGGAGCGCCTTCTCCGGTAGTCTGCGCGGCCCACGCCGAATCCGATAGTCTCGCTGTGGAGGATGACACCGTGCGCGCGCTGATGATGACACCGCTGGCAGTCTGGGCCTCGGGCTGCTCAGAGCACAACGTTGGGAATTTCAACACCGCTCCAGCGGCGCTGATCGCCTCACCAGAGGACGGCGCGGTGTTCGAGACAGGCGCCACCATCGAGCTGGCTGGCAAGGTCAGCGACAGCCAGGGCATCGCGGCGCTGACCGCGACCTGGACCAGCAGCATCGACGGCGTGCTGGGCACCGCCACGCCAGATGCCGGCGGACTCGTCTACCTCGGGGTCTCCGCGCTCACGCAGGGCAGCCACGTCATCACCCTGTCCGTCGAGGACGACGGACTGCTGTCCTCCTCCGACGCGATCACCATCGGCATCGGTGCTGGTGCGCAGGACCTCGACGGCGATGGCTTCACCGCTGAGATCGACTGCGACGACCTCGACGCCGAGATCAACCCCGCCGCCGAAGAGATCGCCTGGGACGACATCGACCAGGACTGCTCCGGCGGCGATCTCCACGACTACGTCGCCATCTCCGCCGGAGGCTGGTTCACCTGCGGGGTCACGACCCTCGACGATCTTCTCTGCTGGGGCAGCGACTACTTCGGACAGACCGCCGACACCCCCGACGGAGTGTTTGCGGCTGTCGAGGGGGGCGGAAACCACGCCTGTGCCCTCATGAGCACCGGCAGCGGAACCTGCTGGGGCATCAACGACGACAGCAACGGGGACTACGGTCAGGTCACGGACGCCTCCGCCGGTCCTTACACTGCGCTCACAGCCGGTGCAGCACACACCTGCGGTGTCGAGGGTGACGGCTCGGTCACCTGCTGGGGCTGGAACGAGTACCGCCAGGCCAGCGACATCCCCGAGGCCACCTACGAGCGAATCTCCGCCGGCAGCTTCCACACCTGCGGCGTGACGAGCAAGACCGAGGTGCTGTGCTGGGGCTCCCAGGACGGTGGCTCCTACGATGCCGGACAGGTCTCGGACACTCCGGTGAGCCGCGGCTATGCCGACGTCGGCGCCGGCTACCTGCACACCTGTGCCCTGGACACCAGCGGCGGCCTGAGCTGCTGGGGACTGGCAGATGAGACGTCCTCAGATGAGGGACAGGTCTCAGACACCCCGACCACCAACGGCTACACCGCCCTGAGCGTCGGCCTCAACCATGCCTGTGCCCTGGGGCCGAGCGGGCTGATCGACTGCTGGGGCGACAACATCGAGGGGCAGGTCTCGGGCACACCAGACGAGAGCGGCTACATCGCCATTGCAGCCGGCAGCCACCACACCTGCGCCCTGGATGCCACCGGGCAGGCGGAGTGCTGGGGCGATGACTCCGCCGGGCAGTCGACGGTGCCGTAGGGCAGCCGATGAGACCGCTGGGGAAGTCGCGATGGGTTCGGGAGGCTGCACACGGCCCCTCAGGTCCCCAGCCCATGCGCGGTCGCAGGGACGCCAGCCAACCGCTTAGAGAGCCTCCATGTGCACCGTCGGACTCATCCTCCAGCAACACCCCACCTACCCCCTCATCGTCGCAGCCAACCGCGATGAGTCCACCGACCGTCCCTCCCTCGCTCCGCTGCGATGGACCGATCAGCCGATCCCGTTCGTCGGCGGACGAGATGTGATCGCCGGCGGCACCTGGATGGGCTTCTCCGATGCCGGCGTCCTGATCGCCTTGACCAACCTCTGGGTCGGTGACTTTCGCAAGAAGCGGCCGCGCTCCCGAGGCGCCGTCGTCTCAGCGCTCCTCGCCGCCGGCACCCTCGACGAGGCCGCTGCACGCCTGTCCACGATCAGCACCACCGACCGGGGCCCCTTCAACCTCATCTGCGCAGACACCACGGGCCGTGCCTTCACCGCATGCTCGGCGGATGGACTCGCTCCGCGCTGGCTCTCGCCGGGCTGTCATGCCGTCAGCAACCTCGCCCCCGGCACACCATGGGCAAAGACCGACGCGGTCCGCTCTGGCCTCTCGCGATGGCATGAGGCCGACGACCTCACCGCCCACCTCACCGCTGTGCTCGCCACCCACATCGGCCGTCGTGATCCCCAGCACTCGGTCTGTGTCCACACCCCGATGTCCTACGGCACCGTCAGCAGCACCATCCTGCTGACTGGCGGCACGGCACCGAGCGTGCTCCGCTACTGTGGCGGCCCCCCCTGCGTCACGCCGATGCGCGACTGCTCTGCGCTGCTGCCAAGCGCCTGATCGACGTGGTGGATGTGCAGCACCCCGACGAGGCGCTGGCCGTCCGGGCTGACCAGCAGCGAGGTGATGCGCTGCTCTGTCAGGCGCTGACGGGCGTCCGTGGCCCGAGCGTCGGGAGAGATCCATCTCGGTGAGGGGGTCATCACCGCCGCAGCGGTTCGAGACAGCACGCTCGGTCCCTCCTCCAGGAGCCGTCGGAGGTCACCGTCCGTCAGGAGCCCGACGAAGCGATCGCCCTCGACCACCACCGCCAGCCCCAGCCGCCCACGGGTCATGACTGAGATCACCGACAAGAGCACCATCTCCGGCGCGACCACCGGCAGGTGCTCAGCCTGCATCAGATCGCCGACCTCGCTGAGCAGGCGTCGGCCGAGCTGACCGCCGGGGTGAAGCGCCGCGAAGTCATCGGCTCCCTCCCCCCGCGCCGCCATCAAGGCCAGGGCCAGGGCATCACCGATGACCATCGCTGCAGTGGTGGAGGTCGTCGGCGCAAGCTGAAGGGGATCGGCCTCCGCGCCCACGGGCACCGGCAGGACCAGATCAGCACCGCGCGCCAGCGAGGACGTCTCGCAGCCAACCATGGCGATTACCGCTGCGCAGCGCCTCCGGGCGAACGGCAGCAGGCGAACCAGCTCCTCGGTCTCACCAGAGCGAGACAGCGCCAGCAGAACATCGTCGGCGGTGAGCATGCCGATGTCACCGTGCAGGGCATCGGTGGGGTGAAGAAAAAACGCCGGGGTCCCGGTGCTCGCCAGGGTCGCTGCGATCTTGCGACCCACCAGCCCCGACTTGCCGACACCACAGACCACCACCCGCCCGGTGCAGGCGAGGATGCGGCGGGCAGCGGTCGAGAAGCGGACGTCGAGCGCACCAGCGAGGGCATGCAGCGCATCGGCCTGCTGGGAGACCGTCTGCAGGGCGGAGGCGAGGAACGGATCCGAGCTCATGCCCGTCAGGCTACCCCATTGCGGAGCCATTCGTCACGGGAGCGCTTCTCCGCATCACGCGCCCTGGTCAGACCAAGTGATTGCCCCTGAGGGCCGTTCGAATTGATGGCGCGAGCCCGCCGCCACGGGGAGACCCCAGCGGCGACACAGCGCGCGCACCATGCCCTGCCCGGCGGACCTACACCGCCACCGAGGGCGGGTCCTTCGCTGGATGCCGATGGCCGGGTCCTCCAACAATTTCCGCTGGGGTATCGCCGCTGATCTGCGCCAGGTATCCCGTGATCCGCGCCTGATCCGTGGCGCGGAGCTGCTCAAAGCGAACCCCGACCTCACCACTGCTCAGGGTGTGAGCGACCTGAACGATCACCGGAATGGGCTCCCCGGCGCTCAAGACCAGCCACGCCTCCCGACGCTCGCCGGCCTGAAGTGGCTGCGGCTTCTGCGACCCACGGATCAGCGCGCCGGCAGCCGAGAGGTCGACGACCTGGATCGGAGTGTTTCCCATCAGGCAGAGGCACTCCGAGCCGACCGCAATGCGCGCATGAGCCCGACGCTCAAAGCCATGCACCCGGCGGGGACGACGAAGTCGGAGGCGACTGGATCGGAGGTCGGTGATGAGGTGAGTGCTGAACCGATAGCGGACACCATCCAGCCAGTAGCCCACCTCCAGTGAAGCCTTCCGTGTCAGTCGAGGTGCATCAGAGTCGACCCGGAAGGCGATCTCACCAAACCCATCGGCCATGTCAAAGCGCCCGAGCACGGTTCCCCCATCCACATACAGCACGCCGCTCGCGCTCTCCATGGCAGCCTCCAGCAGGTGCGCATCGATGAGGTCGGATCGAGAGAGGGTGAAGGCTGGAGCGATCATGCCACTCCTGATCGGTCACCGGGGGCAAAGACATAAGCGCAACGCCGCTACAATCACCCCATGAGCACCAACGATCCACTGACCGACAGCGAGCGCATCGTGCTTCGCGCCGACCTCGACACCCTGCTCGACAGCCTCCGTCGTCTCCTCGATGACGAGGCAGGACTCGCCGAGACCGTCGATCTCGATCAGAGTCGCATGGGGCGGGTCTCTCGGATCGACGCCATCCAGCAGCAGAAGATGGCCCAGGCAACCCTACGGCGACACCAGCAGCGGCTGGAGCGGGTCGAAGCAGCCATCGAGCGATACGACGAGGACCCCGAAGAATACGGTCCCTGCATGCGGTGTGGAGAGCCGATTGGCTACCGCCGGCTCAAGGCATTTCCAGATGTGGTGGTCTGTGTTGGATGCTCTAGAGCATGATGGTGTGGGCAGCAGCCAGCGGGCGGCGGAGACGCAGCGCGGCGTGAACCGGCACCTCAGATCCCCAGATACGCATCCTGCACCCGCGAGTCTGCGAGCATCGCCGTCGCAGCTCCCGACATCGTGATCTGCCCGGTCTCGATCACATATGCCCGATGGGCGAGCCGCAGGGCAAGTCGCGCGTTCTGCTCAACCAACAGGATGGTCAGCTTCTCCTCACGGTTCAGCTGCGCGAGGATCTCGAAGATGTGCTTGACGATGAGGGGGGCGAGGCCAAGGGAGGGCTCGTCGAGGATGAGCAGCCGGGGTCGACTCAGGATCGCCCGCCCCACTGCCAGCATCTGCTGCTCGCCGCCGGACAGGGTGCCGCCGCGCTGCTGTCGGCGCTCATCGAGCCGGGGAAACATCGCATAGACCCGCTCAATGTCGGCCTGAATTCCGGCGCGGTCCTTCCGGAGGTAGGCACCGATTCGGAGGTTCTCCGCCACCGACATGTTCGCGAAGATCTGACGTCCCTCCGGGCAGAGGACCAGCCCCTTGCCGACCCGCTGTGGGGTCGTGTCTCTGGCGAGGTCCTCGCCGAGGTAGGCGATGGTGCCGCTTCGGGGCGGGTTGAGGCCGGCGATGGCCCGCAGGGTGGTGGACTTCCCGGCCCCGTTCGCACCGATGAGGGTGACGATCTCGCCGGCCTTCACCTCAAGAGAAACCCCCTTCAGGGCGTGGATGTTGCCGTAGTAGACGTGGATATCGCTGACTGACAGCATCAGATCTCCTCCGCCTCGTCGCCGAGGTAGGCGGTGATGACAACGGGATCGACCTTGATCTCCTCTGGAACACCGCGCGCGATGACCCGTCCCTGATCGAGCACCACGATGCGCTCGCACATCTTCATGATGAACTTCATGTCGTGCTCAATGAGCAGCAGGGTGAGGTCAAACCGGCTCCGGATGTCGTGGAGCATGGCCATGAGGTCGTCGGTCTCCTGGGCATTCATGCCCGCTGCCGGCTCGTCGAGGATCAGCAGCTTCGGCTCCGTGGCCAGCGCGCGGGCGATCTCCAGCCGCCGCTGCTCGCCATACGCCAGCGAGGCCGCGCGCTCGTGGGCATCCTCCGACAGACCCAGGGTGGTCAGCAGGTCCATCGCGCGGGTGTGCAGCGCCGCCTCCTGCGTCTTGAACCGGCGCGTCCGGAAGATCGCATCGAGCAGGCCGTAGCCAGCGCGGAGGTTGTAGGCGGTCTTGACGTTCTCCAGGACCGTCATCTCGTCGAACAGGCGGATGTTCTGAAAGGTCCGGGCGATGCCGAGCGCGGTGATGCGATCGGGGGTCTTTCCCGCCGTGTCGGTGCCCTGGACCGCGATGCGCCCCTCGGTCGGCACATAGACTCCGGTGATGAGGTTGAAGACCGTGGTCTTGCCGGCACCGTTGGGACCGATGAGCCCGACGAGCTCGCCCGGAGAGAGGCGGATGGAGAAGTCGCTGACGGCCGTCAGCCCGCCGAACCGCTTGGTGACGCCAGCGACCTCCAGGATCGGTGGGCTCACGATGCCCGCCCAGAGAGCTTCTTCCAGAGGGCCGTCTCGGTGATCTCGCGATTACCGAGTAGTCCCTGGGGCCGGCCGATCATCAGCAGGATGAGCAGCATCGCGAACATGATCTCCCGCCAGGACTGGATCGACGGCGGCATCAGGTTGAGCACAATCTTGTCGAGCACATACAGCAGGATGGTGGCCAGGACCGTGCCCGACAGCGATCCCATCCCGCCGAGCACCACATACAGCAGGATGTAGATTCCCTTGAGGAGGTTGAACTCTCGCGGCTCGATCTGGGTCATGTAGTTGAGGTAGAGCGCCCCCGCGAGGCCAGCCATGCCCGCGCCGAGCACGAACGCCAGCACCTTGTAGCGTGACAGGCTCACGCCCAGCAGCTCTGCGGCGATCTCGTCCTCTCGGATGGCGATGAGGGCACGGCCATGCGTGGATCTCAGCAGGTTGTGGATGACGACATAGACCAGCACAGCGCCCAGCGCGACCAGCACCCCATACAAGACCACGTAGGCCATCTGAGTGTCCGCGGTTCGGGTGATGAGCGTGTACTCAACCTCCAGCCCCCGCGCGCCGCCGACCGCCTCGGTGTTCTGAATAATGATGCGCACGATCTCGCCAAACCCCAGGGTGGCGATGGCGAGGTAGTCCCCCTTCAGCCGCAGGCAGGGCACCCCGACGATGAAGCCGAACAGCGCCGCCGCCAGCATGCCGACCAGGAGGCTCGCGAGGAACCAGGAGAGGCCCACGCCGACCCCAGCCCCCGCCGGCATGGTGTACAGCAGCAGCGCGCCGGCTGCATACGCCCCGACCGCGAAGAAGCCGTGGTGGCCGAGGCTGAACATCCCGGTGAACCCATTGATCAGGTTCAGGCTGAGCGCCAGGATGACCATGATGCCCATGTGGACCATGTGATCGAGGATAAAGTAGAGCATTCAGACCTTCTCCCCCTCGAACTTCCCCAGCAGACCTGCGGGTCGAATCAGGAGAATCAGGATGAGGGCGACGAACGCCGCGGCGTCCTTGTAGCCCGTGTAGGCGCTCGGCAAGTAGGCGGGGATCATCGCCTCAAGAACCCCGAGGCTGAGGCCGCCGAGGACCGCACCTGGCAGCGAGCCGATGCCACCAATGACCGCTGCAATGAACGCCTTGAGGCCGGGCAGAAAGCCCATAAATGGCTCGACCTTTCCGTACCTCAGCCCCCAGATAACCCCGCCAATACCAGCCAGGAATGCGCCGATAAAGAAGGTCGTCGAGATGATCTTCCCAGAGGAGATCCCCATGAGCTGCGCGGACTCTGGGTTGTAGCTGACCGCGCGCATCGCCCGCCCCATCGCGGTCCGATGGACCAGCAGCCACAGCAGCGAGAATGACCCGATGAGCGCGGTGATGATCATCAGCTTCTGGGTGGTCGTCTCGATGGGCTGATCGATGAACATGCCGGTGATCGGCTCGCCGTGCCACGTGCGGTTCTCGTACGCTGCGACATCGTCCGCCACAAAAGGCTCGCCGCGCGGGGTCACGATCTGACGGACCTGCGTGTGCTCACCGGAGAACGACTCGACCTCGAAGAGCACATAGGCTGAGCCCTCGAACACCTCGCCCTCGTGGTCCTCCACCTGCTCCATCGCCACGAACCGCCGGGGCTCGGGGAAGCCCTTCTGCTCAGCGGTGAACACCTGGATGCCGAGGTTCTGAAGGAGAAGGCTGACGCCGAGGGCGGTCAGCAGCGCAGCGATTCGGCTGGCCCCCTGGAGGGGACGGTACGCCAGCCGCTCGGTAATCACGGCCAGCAGCCCGGCCCCCACTCCCGCCACGACGAGAGCAGCGACCCCCGCCAGCAGCATCGGCCAGGGATGCGCCAGGGGAAGCTGCTCCAGACCACCGCCGATGAGGACGAAGTACCCCATGAAGGCGCCGACCATGAAGAACTCGCCGTGGGCGAAGTTGATCAGCTTGATGATCCCGTAGACCATCGTGTAGCCCAGGGCGATGAAGGCGTAGATGCAGCCCAGGCTCAGGCCATTGAGCAGCTGCTCCAGAAAATAGGCCATCTAGTTGTGCGGGAACCGCTTGTAGAATTCCGCGCCGGAGGGGGAGAGCTTGAGAATGACCACGTCTTTGTCTGCGTTGCGCTCGGCATTGATGGTGATCGATCCGGTGACGCCCTCCAGGTCCTCGATGCCATTGATCGCATCGCGCAGCGCGCTCGGCTCATCGGAGCCGGCACGCTTGCGGGCATCGAACAGGGCGAGGCCGGCGTCATGTCCAAGCGCAGCCATCGCCCCCGGTGTCTTGCCGAACCGAGCCGTGTACTCGGTGACAAAGTTGTAGACGATGGGAGCGGTGTCGTCGGGAGAGAAGTGCGAGGACATGTAGATGTCGCCGCTGTAGTCTCCCATCAGCGCGTAGAAGTCCGGAGAGTCGATTCCGTCGCCGGACACGATCGGGATGCCCGCCCACTTCTCACCAGCCTGCTTGAGCATCGGCCCGACGTCGCCATAGTAGGCCGGGATAAACAGCACATCGGCACCGCTGCTGGCCACCTTGGTGATGAGCGCAGAGAAGTCCGCCTCTCCAGCGGTGAAGGTCTCTACGCTGAGGATCTCACCGCCAGCCTCGATGAAGGTCTGGGAGAATGCTGCCTGGAGTCCGACGGAGTAGTCCGACGCGCTGTCGATGATGATGACCGCCTTGCTGCGACTCAGATCCACGCTCGCCAGCTGGGCGAGCATGCTGCCCTGGACGGGATCGATAAAGCAGATGCGGCTGATGAAGTCGCCCTTCTCGGTGATCGCGGCGTTGGTCGAGGCTGGGGTCATCAACGGGACGCCGTTCTCCTGGGCAACCTTGGCGGCCTTGAGGGTGTTGGTCGAGGCAACGGCCCCCACCACGATGTCGACCTGATCGATCTTGATGAGCTGGGTGGTCAGCTTGGCGGTCTCTGTGGAGTCGCCCTTGTTGTCCTTGTAGACCAGCTCAATGGTGATGTCGTCCTTGCCTGAGAGCTCATCAATCACCATCTTCAGGCCATTGAGTGTCTCCTCACCGTAGGTCGCGGTCTGTCCGGAGAGGGGCATGACAGCGCCGATCTTGAAGGTATTGACCTCCACGACTTCCGGTGCGTTGGGGTTCACGGAATCTCCGCCCCCGCACGCAACAAACAGAGAGAGCAGGGCAGCAGCCGGCAGAAACAGCATCACGGAACGGAAAAGAGACATTAAAGACACCGAGATTTGGAGACTATTGAGGTTTTACCGTTCCTGAAAAAACCTGTCAAAACACAACAGCGCTCAGCACGACGGAGACCGTGTCAACACCTCCTCCGCTCGAATGTAGAGAGGTGATGTGTTGGATTGATGGTTCGTGCGAACGGCGGAAGGGAAGCGGCCCGTTGTCGATGTGCTCACCCGCAGACTCACGTCTCCGTGCCGGTGCTCACCGTCGCGCCGATCTTGGAGGCATCGATGAGGGTGTAGTACAGCTCGCTTGAATTGCTCGCATCCGTCACCTCAGAGATAAAGCCGGCGTAGTCGTCCTTGCGGATGTTCTGACAGCCCTGGGAGTATGCGGAGGAGTTGCCGCCGAGGTGGATGTTCATCGCGATGGACTCGTGGCTGACGTGGCTGCGCGAGCGGCTTCGGATCTGCTCGACGCTGTCCCCCTGCTCGCCCTGGCTGAGGAAGCCGTCGAGATCCATGTCGCGCCAGATCTCAATGTTTCGCTGGGCACGCAGCGCGGTGTAGCGGTTGCTGTTGCGGTTGTAGCTCACGTCGTCGGAGCCTCGAGCAACCGACCGCGCGTCGCGCTGGTGGATCGAGCCCTGCGTGCCGTGGGTGCCGAGGCCGTAGACATACTGCCCGTCTCGGAGGTGGCCGGTGCCGCGGCTGCTGTTGTGGGAGCCGGGGTCGACGGTGCCCTGTCGCTCGGAGACATGGTAGGTGGCGATCTCGCCGTCCTCACCGCGCTCCACCCACATCGAGACAATCACATCATCGAGCGCGACGTCTCGGATGTTTCGGGTCGCCATGAAGTGATGGCTGGCGTCGGTCCGCTTGCCGTTGGGGCCGCCACGCTCCATCAGCGCAGCGTACTCCTGAGCAGAGTCGGTCTGGTACAGCTCCAGCGCGCCATCCTCGCCCCGCAGCAGCACCCCGCGAATTCCGAGGAGGTTGACCGCGCCGCTCTCGTCGGAGAACGCACCGCCGGCACCTTGGATGATCTGCTTGTAGTAGGCATACCGGACCTGATCACTGGCGCTGGCGGGGATCATCACCCGTGGCGCGAGGTTGTCTCCGAGCAGGTGTCCGCTGAGGGTGTCGTGGTTGGTCTCCAGGGCCGTCCGGGTCTCTGCATCCATGACGCCGTCGACGGTGAGGCGATGCTCTCGCTGGAACCGGCCCAGCGCAGCGACCGTCTGAGCCGTGAACCGTCCCTGGGCATCGGGGGCGAGGCCCAGGGCGCTCTGGAGATTGCGCACCCAGTCAATTCGCAGCCCCATGGACTCATTCTGAGAGGCCTTCCGGGCAAGCTCCTCCGCACTCCAGGTCGATGGATCGACGGCTGCGGCATCGGCTTGCCGCAGCGTCGGGATCACATAGCCGAGGCTGGTGAGCCCCTGGTTGCCGAGCTTGCCGTCGACGTCGAGGAAGCTGTCCTGCTGAAACGCCGCGAGGGCCTGAACCGTCGCGGTGTCGTAGACGCCGGTCTGTGGCACTCCGAGGGCAGCCTGGATGCTCGGGAGCTGCTCGGTGGAGGCTGCTCCTCGGGTCTGGTTCCAGGCAATGGCCGCAGCGACCCGCTCATCGGAGAGGATCTGTAGGGCCTGCGGAGCCGGCTGCTGGGGGGCCAAGGACGCGAGGGCCGCTTGGTTTCCTCGGTGCTGGCCGAACTGGAGGGATGCGGGCTCTGAGTGGGTCCTGGTCGGCTGCTGAGAAGGTGGGCGATGCTGCTTCTGAAGACCTGCCAAGACAACTCCTGTGACCACCTCCAGTCTACCGCTTGAGAGGCTGAAGCGGAGCACACATCAGCCACCGGTGACAAACAACCCCATCAGACACATCTCTTCCTGGGTTCCCCAGCCCCAGCTCACGTTGCTCTCCGCAGCGGAGAGATCGTAGGTGCAGGTGACCCAGACCGCCTCTCCCGATGCCAGCGAGATCGGCTCCTCGTAGAAGTAGATGCGCTGCCACTCGAAGTCCCAGCGTCGAACACCAGTCACGCAGGACTTCTCGTCGCTCGATCCGATCTCCATCACCTGCTGGACCCCATACTCGTGCATGTGGGGCAGCACGCCCTCGATGACGACGTTGTCAAAGCCGGTGTAGCTGGCGATGCTGTTGCGACCGAGCTGCCAGTCGACCGTGGCAGCAGCGTCTCCAGCGGCAATGGAATTCACATCCCAGCCATCCATCAAGAGGATCTGACCGGGGCGCTCCACGGAGTCCTCTAGGTTGAGCCGGACAGTGGTGGTGTCGGTCTCGCCCTGATCGGCGCTCAGGTTGTAGTGAATCTGGATGGCAAACAGATCACCGGTGCTCATCTCCAGGCCGCTGCCCTCCGGGAACGAGACCACTCCCTGTCCCGGTGCCCAGGAGACATACTCGCCTTCGATCTGGATCGAGCCGCCAGCCTCAGCGTAGCAGGGCCAGCCGTCGCGACCGTCTGCGCCATCCAGCTCCGCGATCAGCGCCGCGTTGCTCTGGCCCCCAGCACCGGCACGCTCCGGATCGATGGGCATGCCGATGACGTGATGAACGATGGCGGCGTTGCCGGGGTAGACCTCGTAGCCGGTCAGCCAGGCGTCTTCCGTGAGGCCCGGATCAACCAGGAAGCAGCGATACTCGTCGCTGTCGCCGTACCCACCGCCGACCGGCGAGGGCAGGAATTCCGGAGTCGTGAGGTCCAGCCCCTCGGCCAGCCCCGGCGCCTCAGGCTGGGTGATGTCCTGCGGAGTGCCCTCGGGCGTCCCGGCCGCGACCCACGCCTCGATGGTCGTGATCTCTTCGTCGGTGAGCCAGAGGTCGTTTGTGTACTCGTTGTCGCATGAGCCGGGAGCGGTCACGCCTTCTGCGAGCGCCTCGCCGCCCGATGCGCTCACGCCCTCCACGCCCCACGGCGGCATCGTGCGCGCAGCAACCGCTGCGGCAGAGGCCTGCGCCCACTCGCTCGCTGCAGCGTAGGAGTCCAGGGCGAGCGGTGCCAGCGAGCCGCCCTGGTGACAGGACACGCAGTTGTCGCGGTACACCGGAGCGATGTCGTCCCAGTAGGTCGGCGCATCGACATCGACCACAGCAGAGTCTGTGTCTTGACCGCGACAAGAGACGAGCGCGACAAGGAGAGCGGGAGCGAAGACGATCACGATGAGCCTTGGAGGAGAGGGAGAGGGAGAGGGAGAGGGAGAGAGGGTGACACCGACATCAGGCGCTATCGGGAAGGTTGGCTTCTCTTCGAACCATGTCACCAGACTCGACAGCCAAGCAGGCTGCCCTGAGCTTCTCCGGAGCCGGACACGGACGTCGGGTCGTGGCGTCGAGGCAGACGCTGACCAGCGCGAGCGCTGCCAGGACGTCCTCACCCCGGCACACCTCGACCGTCGTGGTCAGGCTGGTTCGACCAATGCGGGTGATGGTGGTGTAGATGGTCAGGACATCGCCGAACCGTGCGCTGCCGCGGTGCTGACACGACGATGAGACATAGACCAGATCGATCCCCACCGTCTCCAGCCAGGCATACGAGCAGCCGAGCTGAGCGAGGCAGGCCGTGAGCCCCTCGTCAGCGTAGGTGAAGTAGTTGGCGAAGAAGACATGCCCCTGGGCATCGGTGTCGGCGTAGCGAACGGGAAGCGAGAGCTCAGAGCGGCATGACATATGGCGGTCCTAATTTGATCGGTCCAGGGCGTCGGAGGCTCGCACGCGCAGATGAGCGCGCCCCACGGCAGGGAGCACGGCGGTTCGTGCTCAGGAGAGCAGCACTGCGCTCACCTCAGCTCCGGCATGACATCCTGGATGGCCGTCACCAGCTGCGACGCCATGTCCGCCTGAACGGACGCGACGGGGTGTCCACCGGGGACGTAGGGAAAGACGTGGCCGAAGACCCGATCATCTCCCCCGGCGTTGAGGATCCCCACTGCGGCGTCGAGGTAGTCCGGCAGCGGCGAGCCCGCAGCGGTGGCGTCCATGCTGCCAAGGACCAGGAAGATCACCGCGTCGGAGTGCTCTGCTCGGATCCGCTCCGCGAAGCCGACATAGGCCCCCTGAAGCTCTGCGCCCGCTCCCAGCCAGTAGTCGTTCTGGCCGAGGTTGATGACCACGATGTCTGCCGGCCAGTCAGCGAAGTCCCACGCGCCATCTCCCAGCGTCATGCCGTCCCAGTAGTCCAGCATGTTGCCGTCCCACCAGCTCCGAGTGAGCCCCACGCCGCTCAACGAGATGCTGTGGTGCGCGGCACCGAGCGTCCGAGCCGTGACGGCGGCATAGGTCTCGTAGTGGTTCTTGTAGACCGGATCATCGTCGTCGCACGTGCAGTCGACGGAGTAGCCGGAGGTGATGGAGTCCCCGTAGAACGTCATGCGGAGTGTCGGCGGCTCCACGGGGGAGATCGTGCCGCCCTGAGGCAGGGTCCAGCCCTCGATCACAACCGCCTCTTCCCAGGCCTCGGTTCGCTTGAAGACCTCGACGCGGTGGGTCTCACCACTCAGTCCCTCGGCGAGCGTGATGGTCGATGAGCCCTTCACGCCCCCGATCACCACCGGCTCCTGATCATCGATGATCACCGCGAGATAGTTGCCGCCGGTGACATCGGAGACGTGAGCCTCGATGGCAGGGGCATCGGTGAGGAAGGCAACTGAAGAGCCTGGCCAGAGCAGCGCCGCGCCAGCCTTCGTCACCGGAATGCGGCCGGTGTACCGCAGCGAGGTGTCATCGGGCGAGAGCGTGACCGGCGCGGTGTCCGTGTCGGCGTCGGTGTCGGTGTCCGTGTCCGTGTCAGCGTCCGTGTCGGCGTCGGTGTCGGCGTCGGTGTCGGCGTCGGTGTCGGCGTCCGTGTCGGCGTCCAGAGCGGGTGGGGTCTTGGGTGGGGTCATTGTACAGGCGAGGAGCAACAACATGGGGACAAGGTATCCGATCAGGGACTTCCAGAGCACTTCTCTCGAAGCAGCAGACCCAGCCGGGCGCGATCGGCGTCTTGAAGGGGACCGACCCGGTGGAACAGGACCGCGCCAGCGGCATCGACGAGGATGACCTGCGGAAGAGTGGCCGCAGACAGGGAGAGCAGCTCACCGGGAGAGCCGGCAGAGCGGGCGACCAGCAGGCTGCGCCAGGTCAGTCCGTAGTCTCGGTGCCAGGCATCGACCGCAGCGGCGGCCTGCTGAAGGGGGACCGTGGTGGTCGAGAGCTCCCAGGCGATGGCGATGAAGTCGACATGGTGTGCCCAGAACAGGTGCAGCTCCCGGAGGGTGGGAAGATCATCCGCGCAGGCAGGCTCAGCGGAGGACCAGTGGATGAAGAGCTGGGGGTGGCTGCGGTGCTGCGTGAGGAGCTGGAGGTCTTCGGCGGTCACGTAGCGGGCGCGCTCGAGGAGGGTGCCGTCAGGGAGGAGGGTGGTCCCAGGCTCGGTGTCAGCGGGAGCGGGCTCGGGGGGAGCGGCACCACGAAGGGTGCGGCGGAGACGGTGAAGAATTCGGGTGCGACGGCGGGACATGCTGAGGGTGTATCGGCCTCGCTGCATGCACGGAACCAGATAGCGATGCGAGATGACGCACAGCAGGTCCGAGAAGCATGCTCTCCTCTATGTGATCAGCCTCCCCAGGCATCCGCCCAATTGTTCCGCAAATACTGTTACGACCAAATCCCTTGACGTCAACACCTTTAGTCGTAACGAATCATACGGAATACAAGACACTCCGCATCTACCGGTGCTCACACTGCCACCAGTCCGTGACGTCCTCCAGCCGGATGTCTGGTCTCAGCCGGATCAATCCATCCCACGCTCCCCCCAGCGCCTGCGCTCGACCACACCACGGCGCGAGCGCGGCCGAGAGCGCGGCAGGCTCTCCGAAGATCAGCCGTCCGCGCTGTGACAGCACCGGCCCGGCTGGCAGCCTCCGGAGGTCCTGTGGCTCCGCAGAGACGATGAGGGCCACCACGCCGCCCGGGCGAAGCTCGTCTGCCTCCACTCCGCGCAGCGAGAGGTCCAGCATCACCGCAGCGGGCTCTGCGACGGGCAGCGCAGAGAGCCAGGCGTGGTCCACCATGACCGGGCGACGCTCGGTCTCCAGGATCGCCTCCGTGAGGGTCTCCAGGATCATGAGGCTGCCATCGACCGGCACCGGCCGGGGCGGCACCTCAAGGAGCACCGCGAGCAAGAGGCCGGGGAGCGGAAGGGCCGCGAGCCCCGCAAGCGCGGGCAGCGAGAGCAGGAGGAGGTGATAGGGCTGGAGGTAGGACAGCGCCGCTCCCGCGCCGAGCAGAAGGCAGAGCCCCGCCAGGGTCGCGCCTGACAGCCGGCGTGTCCTCGGAGACGACAGGCCGGTGACGATGCCGACGACTGCGAGCCCTCCCTCCAGGCTCGACAGCGCCGACACGGCTCCCCACACCGTGGCCCCGGTGATGCCGGTCTCTGGCAGCGGACGGGCCAGGACGCCGATGAGGTGTGGGACGAGCAAGAGCACCCCCAGTCCAACACCGGCCAGGGTCGCCCGACTCCAGGGCAGCAGCAGCATGAGCGGCAGCGCGCAGAGGGCCAGCGGGTGGCTCATCGCCGCCCCCGCCACCGCAGCACCAGCCAGCAGCGGCCGGGGTGTGCCGGTCACGGCCAGCGCCAGCAGCCCGATCCAGACCGGCGCGAGGTGGACCTGTGCGCCGCTCAGCGCGACGTCGAGCAGCCCCGGTGACAGGGCGATCGCCAGGCCTGCGAGCACCGCGCCGGCCATGCCCTCCGGACGCAGCCGCCAGGCGATCCAGGCGGCCAAGGGAGCGGCGAGGGCATGCAGCAGGAGCATCCCCCCCACGGCCTGTCGCACCGTGCCGGCCAGTGTAAGGATCGCGGCGTACGGCAGGTAGAGCATCCAGCCAAACGGCGGGGCATGCGGGATCAGCCAGGGAGGCCCCTCCAGCGCCACCCACCACGGCCCGATGCCGTCTCCCAGCACCTCCGCAGCATCCAGCCCACGCAGCCGCACCCAGGTCGCGAGCCCAAACAGCAGCAGCCCGACTCCAACCCGCATCCCGCTCCCCTCCCTCGACTGTTGTGCCACACTCCCGCTCAGGAGGCAGCCATGGCGCTCGCCAGCGGAACCGTGATCGGCAACTACATCATCGAGGCCGCCATTGCCCAGGGCGGCATGGCGATGATCTACCGTGCGCGCCATCGCATCCTGGAGAGCACCCACGCGATCAAGGTCCTCAATGAGACCCTCGCTCAGAGCGCAGAGATGCGGAAGCGCTTCTTGTCGGAAGGGAAGATCCAGGCGTGCTATCGACACCCGCACATCACACCGGTCACCGATGTGGTCGCCGAGCCGGGTGTCGCGGGCCTGGTCATGCCGTTCTTAGAGGGAGACGATCTCGGCGGACGGCTGGCGAAGGGTCACCGGATCCGCCTGCCGCTGGCGGTGAAGTGGAGCCAGCAGGTGCTCTCCGCGCTGGCTTATGTGCACAACCAGGGCATCGTGCACCGCGACCTAAAGCCCGGCAACCTGTTCCTGGAGCAGCTCCCCGACGAAGCTGAGCGCATCCGGCTGATGGACTTCGGCATCGCCAAGATCACCCATCAGCCGGTGGCCTGGACCCGCACCCGGGCGGGCGTCATGGGCACCCCGTCGTACATGAGCCCCGAGCAGGTTCGCTCTCCGGCGGATGTCGATGCCCGCTCGGATCTCTTCGTGCTTGGGGCGGTGCTCTACGAGATGCTGACCGGGCAGATGGCGTTCTCTGGAGACAGCGCCTACGACACCCAGACCCTCATCGTCCAGGGGGAGTTCACCCCGATCCGGGCGCTGCTCAACGACATTCCTCCAGCCCTCATCGGCGTCATCCACAAGGCCCTGTCCACCGACCGCGCCGACCGGTTCGACAGCGCCCGGACGTTCTCCGCAGCCCTCCAGCTCGCCATGCAATTCCCCGATCGCATCGAGCGTCCTCGACTGAAGATCCCCGAGGAAACGGCACGTCAGACCGCAGAAGCCGCGGCCGGGGAGGCTGCACGCCAGGAAGCCGCTGCGCAAGCGCGCCAGGACGCTGCGGCTGCAGACGCGACGCGCCGAGAAGAGGTCCGCAGACAGGCCCGCAGAGAGGAAGACGCCCGCAGACAGGCCCACAGAGAGAATGCGCAGCGCCTGGAGGCTGCCCGTCGTCAGCAAGAGCGCACCCGAGCCGAGGCCGCACAGCGTGCAGCAGCCCGCGCGCGTGCCACCACGCGCCGTGCC
>JAQXDW010000097.1 GCA_029251165.1 Myxococcota bacterium | reverse complement strand
GCCCGCCGCGCCGCCGCCGACGCCGTGGTCCCGGCGGCCCTCCCGGTGGTCCTCGTCGGGGCCCGCCGCCGCACCTTCGGCGTCGTCACCCCAGCGACGATCGCTTCTCGGGGGACCGTCACCCTGACGACCATCCGCTGGACTCCGAGCACCCCGATGCGGTCAACGATCCCCGCTACTCCGTCCCGCCCCACGATCGGCCGAGGCGGCAGGCGCTCCGTCCGTCGCTTCCCCGAGTCTGCCCGTCCTGCTCTGGTCCGGTGATGCCTGGCGAGGTCAACCTGGAGCATCCGCAGTGTGCCTGGTGCGGCGTGCTGCTCACTGGCTCATGAGCCCCTCGGCATCGCAGCCCAGATGAATCCCGGTGCCCGATAGTCCGATGATGATCAGGCTGCTGAGCGGCCCAGAGGGCTGAGCTGACGGCACCCAAGGCGCAATCGGGCTGTGCGGGCCGCCGGCGTGCGCTGTCCGAGACCGACGAGGCCTGAGCCCCTCTTCATCCCCACATCGCAGGAGAGCGCGCGTCGGCCTCCCTGATCGGCAATGCGCAGGGTGTGGCGGCCGCCGGAGGGATGCAGGACAACGCAGCAGGGCCGCGACAGCGAGGTGCTGTCGCGGCCCTGGCATCGGGTGCCTTCAGGCGATCAGTTGCAGACCGTCACCGAGGTGGTGTACTGGCAGCTGAAGTCGTCGCAGTCTGCGTAGCCGTCGCCGTCGTTGTCGCTGCCGTCGGAGCAGGAGGCGTCATCGACCTCGTTGGTGCCGGTGCCACCGCACGCCGCAACCCAGCCGCAGCCGTTGTCGTCGCAGTCTGCGTAGCCGTCGCCGTCGTTGTCAGCCTTGTCGCTGCACTCCTTGGCATCCCAGCCCTCCGTGGCGCAGTCATCGAGGTCGTAGTTGTGCTGGCAGCTGAAGTCATCGCAGTCTGCGTAGCCGTTGCCGTCGTTGTCCTTGCCATCCGAGCACTCGACCTCGGACTCACCGGAGCTGGTGTCCTGGCAGTCCCAGTCGTCCATGTCGGTGTAGCCGTCACCGTCGTTGTCGATGCCGTCGTCGCAGTCCTTCTCGGTGCCGCCGCTGCCGGTGGTGTCGTCGCAGTCCCAGTCGTCGGAGTCTGCGTAGCCATCGTTGTCGTTGTCGATGCAGTCGCCGCAGATCTCTGCGCTGCCGTCGCCGAGACAGGACTCTGCACCGGTGCACTCATCGTCGCAGCAGTCAGACAGCCCGTCACCGTCGTTGTCGACGCCGTCGGTGCAGTCCTCAGCGACAGCGGCGCTGGTGTCGTCAGTGGTCTTGGGGGTGAGGCAGGCGGTCAGCATCAGGCAGATGAGGAGGCGCATGATCGGAGTCTCCGGGTGTCAGGAATGGGCGCCCTTATCCTGACCTGACGCAGATGGGTATTGCTGGTTAAATGTCCGTGTGATCGACACATGGCTCATGCGCAGCGATGGACAGCTCTCCATCCTCGGGATCTTGATGGTCGCCTGCCTGTACCTGGCGGGCGACGCCTGGTGGGTCGATGTGGCCGCTTCCTTCCAGCTGCATCTCGGGATCGCCGTGCTGATCGCCGTGCCGGTGGCGCTGGTGCGATCGCATCGGAGCGTGGCGGTGGTCAACCTGCTGCTCGCTGCGGCCCTGCTGCTTCCCCTCCACCAGGAGCGCGCTCCCGAGACCTCTGGAGTCGCTGACCTCCGCATTGCGCTGCACAACGTCCACACCTCCAACCGCAACTTCGAAGCGGTGCTGGCAGACCTGGAGGCCAGCGCCCCAGACGTGATGGCGATCCTGGAGGTCGACGATGGCTGGGAGGATGCGATCCGACGCCGCTTCCCGAACCGCCACATCCTCGTCAGCCCCCGCACTGACAACTTCGGCATCGCCCTGGTGAGCCGGCAGCCGTTCTCTGGAGCGGGCCTCTGGGAGACGCCGCCCCTTGGTGTTCCCTCCATCGACGTGCGCCTCGACACGCCGAGCGGTCCGATCCGGCTGCTCGTCACCCACCCGATCCCGCCGCTCTCCGAGCAGTGGTGGGCGATCAGGAACGAGCACCTGGAGGCGGTGGTTGCCAGAGCGCGCGCCGCAGCGGTGCCAGTCGTGGTCGCCGGAGACCTCAACCTCTCGCCCACCAGCCCGGCCTGGTCTCGGCTCTTCGGAGGCTCTTCTCTGCGGCGGACGGGGCTGCCCCTGGGGACCTGGCCGTCGTGGCTTGGCTTGTTTGGCCTCACCATCGATCACGTCCTCATCGGTCCAGGACTCGCGGTGACCGACTCCAGTATGCTGCCCGGTGCGGGCTCAGACCACCGTGGGCTCCTTGTCGATCTGCGGCATACCGCGATCATTACCGAAACTCCGTGATCCCTGTCCCCTGTAGCAGGTATCCTGCCGCTCTAGAGGAGGTGCTGTGCTCCCGCTGATACTCCTGATGGCCTGTGGCGAAGATCCGACGCCGACGGTCGCTGTCCGTGGCGCTGCGCCGGCTGTTGCTCCGCCTGAGCCAAGCCTGAGGCGCCTCACCAGCACCCAGTACCGCAACGCCGTCGCCGACATCTTTGGCGAGGGCATCGCGATCACCGCGCTGCTGGATCCCATCGACGAGGTCGATGGCCTCGTCGCGGTTGGTGCCTCCGCAGCCACCATCTCACCGCTGGGTGTGGAGCGGTTCGAGTCCGCGGCCTATCAGCTCGCCGAGCAGGCAATGGCTGAGGGAGAGCCCCGTGCGGTGCTGGTGCCCTGTGAGCCGCGCGGGGTGGTCGACCGCGACTGCGCTGTGCAAGCCCTCACGCCCCTGGCGCTGCGGATGTGGCGCCGTCCACCGAGCGCTGCTGAGCTGGAGGGGCTGGTCTCCATCGCTGCGGTTGCTGCGGAGACCCTCGGTGACTTCTACGAGGGACTCGCCTATGCCATCGCGGCCATGGCGCAGTCTCCGAGCTTCTTGTTTCGGACGGAGCTGGGCGAGCGCGGTCCGGACGGCATCCGCCGCTACACCGACTACGAGATGGCCAGCCGGCTGTCGTTCTTCCTCTGGAACACCACCCCTGACGATGCCCTGCTTGCTGCCGCGGCTGCCGGAGAGCTGACTGTGCCGGCCAGCTTGGCTGCTGAGGTGGATCGGATGCTCGAAGATGAGCGCACCCGGCAGGGCGTCGAGGCGTTCTTTACCGACATGCTCAGTCTCGATGAGCTCGACAGCCTCAACAAGGATCCGCTCATCTTTGAGTACATGTCCGACGACCTCGGCGCATCTGCCCGCGAGGAAACCCTCGCGGGTATCGAGCGCCTGGTGTTTGATCTCGACGGCGACTATCGCGATCTGCTGACGGGCCGTGAGGTCTGGATCGACCGACGACTGGCGGCGATCTACGACGTCCCGGCGCCGTCCATGGATGGCTTTGGCTGGACGACGCTGCCGCCCGATGGGCTCCGTCAGGGGCTGCTCGGTCAGGTCAGCACCCTGGCCCTCAACGCCCACGCCACCTCCACCTCGGTCACCCTTCGTGGGATCTATGTGCGTGAGGTGCTGCTCTGCCAGGGCATCCCGGCGCCACCTTCTGATGTTGACACCTCCATCCCAGAGGTCTCCGAGGATGCCCCCACCATGCGTGAGCGGGTCGCGGTCCACCTCGAGGAGCCCACCTGCGCAGCATGTCACCAGTTCACCGACCCAATCGGTCTGGGGCTGGAGAATTTCGACGGCATCGGGCGCTGGCGTCTTGAAGAGAATGGTGCATCCATCGATCCTTCCGGCGACCTCGACGGCGCGAACTTTGCTGACGTCGCCGAGCTCTCTGAGGCCCTCACCGAGCACACGGCGTTCGCGAGCTGCCTCTCGCAGACCCTTCTGCGCTACGGAACCGGCAGCGCGCTGGTGGAAGGAGTCGACGATATCGCCGACTGGCACGCCGCGGGCTTCATCGAGGGGGACTACCGCATCCTCCCGCACCTCCGTGAGATTGCGCTGAGTCCCGCGTTCTCAACTGCAGGAGACCTCTGATGCGCAGACGACTCTCCCGACGACACCTGCTCCACGGCCTCCTCGGCGGCAGCGCCGTGAGCCTCGCGCTGCCATGGCTGGAGGTGATGAGCCGAACCAGCCCTGTCGCGGCGGCCAGCAGCTCAGGCTTTCCCACCCGGTTTGGCCTCTTCTTCTGGGGCAACGGCAACCGCCCTGACCTGTGGACACCCGACGGCGACGGCGAGGAGTTTAGCTTCTCTGAGGAGCTGGCCCCGCTGGAGGTGCTGCGAGACAAGCTCTGCATTGTCTCTGGCATGGCGCTTCCAGTGGAGAATCGGTTCCCCCACGGCTCCGGCAAGGCCATCCTCACCGGTCATCCCGTCGAGGAGGTCGACGGCGGGGAAGATCTCGGTGCCCCGACCATCGATCAGGTCATCGCCGGCGAGATCGGCAGCGAGACCATCTACAGCTCCCTCCAGACTGCGGCGACCGACTGCTCTGGCATGAGCTACAACGGCACCAACAGCCGGAATCCACCCGAGACGGATCCCTACTCTCTCTATGCCCGCCTGTTCGGTGACACCTTCACCGCACCGGGCTCTGGCGGCATCGTCGATCCTGCGCTTGGCCTCCGCCGCAGCGTGCTCGATGCCGTCATGGACGACATCTCCGCCCTGGATGCGAAGGTCTCTGCTGCCGATCGGGTGCGCCTTGAGCAGCACTACACCGGCATCCGAGAGCTGGAGCAGCGCCTCGCGCGCCTCGAAGAGGATCCCCCAGACCTCGAGGCATGCCTTCAGCCCAAGAGCCTGACCGCCGACTTCGCCAACATCGACGGTCGGCCCCAGATCGAGGCGCGCAACCGCGCGATGGCTGAGATGCTCGCCATGGCGTTTGCATGCGATCAGACCCGGGTGGTCGGCCACTACCTCTCCGATCCCGTCGGCGACACCCTGTTCCCGGATGCCTCTGCCGGTCACCACGATCTCACCCACAACGAGGGCGGCGATCAGCCCGAGGTCCATGCCATAACGACCTACTGCATGCAGATGTTTGCCGACTTCCTCAGCGCGCTCGATGCCATCCCGGAGGGAGAGGGGACGCTGCTCGATCACTGTGCCATCATGGCGACCTCTGAGGTCTCGCTCGGCCAGACCCACGCCATCGATGAGATGCCGATCCTCCTCGCTGGCGGCGGAGACGGCTTCTTTCGCACCAACTATCACCACCGCAGCTACACCTCAGACAACGCGGTCCGGGTGCTGCTGACGCTGCTTCAGTCCGTCGGGATCTCGGCGACGGAGTTCGGAGCAGGCGACTGCTGGACAGACCAGGTGCTCTCTGAGATTCTGCTGTGAGGCCGCCCCTCACAGTGTCCTCAGGACGATCCTGGGGAGAAGTCAGCGGGTGTCATCGTCGGCTTCTTGGGGACGGGCTCTCTCGGCGTGACGAGGGAGATTGAGCCTGTGGATGTAGTTGTAGGCTGTCGCGAGGTTTCGCTTTCCTCCCACCTGCGCCTCAATCCAGGCCAGCACCTTGAGCCCCGTCCAGATCCCGCCATCGGGAGGTGGGCTCTGGAGGAGCTGGTGTAGCGCATCCTGCTGAGCGACGGTGAGGTCAGGGGGCTTGCCGTTGCTTACCCGTTGATCTGCGATGGCATCGGGGCCGCCGTCGTTGTAGCGTCGGATGGTGGCAGAGACCCAGCGGGAGCTGCGCTGCGTGATCTCGGCAATGTCCGACTGGGGTCTTCCCTGGGCCCTGAGCAGCAGCGCATGCCAACGAATTCCCTCGATCCGACTCGAGGCGGTCAGGTACCGGTCCCGAAGCTCGGCGATGCTCAGATGATCGGACAGCGGTGATGCGGCGGGCATGCTCTCCTCCGAGCGAGAACGCATTGAGTAGACCATGTCCACTCCATACAGGAGGGCTTATCTCACCATCGGCTCACGATGACCCGCTCTGGACCCCCTCGTGAGGCCAGCCCGCGCGCAAAGGCACCCCGGAGTGTCTCACTGAGGGCTGCGGCAGTCCCACCGCGCCTGGGGCGGCGAGACCTGTGCTCTGGAGGAGCGCGCTACTCCTCGCCGGTCTTGCCGGTGAGGGTCTGCAGCGGCGTCTTGTCTCCCTTCGATGCCAGCAACTCCAGTCGATACATCTTCTGGATCATCAGCTGTCGGAAGGACTCGTTGTTGTTGAGGAAGCGCAGACCGACGCGATATCGTCCGCCGGCCTTTCGCACCCACACCACCTCCGTCTTGATCTCGGAGTCGGCGCTCGGGATTCCAATGGCCAGGACCAGCATCTGCCCCAGTTGGATCTCCTGATTGCAGCTGATGCCCAGGCCTCCGGCAGAGAGGTTGAGCAGCTTGACTGGGAGCTCTTCATTCTCCACATTGAGGACCATCTGCTCCCCAACGCTCAGGCTGATGCGGTACAGCTCGCGCCGGTTGGTATGCTTCTGGAGCTGCTTGGTGGTGGGCCAGGGGAACCGCAGCCGGACGATGTCTGGAGAATCCTTGAAGAGCAACTCCAGCTCGGGATCCAGCTCATCATGCGCGACGTCTTCGATCCGCCATGCCATGGAACGAAGTCGATAGACCTGACGTCCCAGCAGCGTGAAATTGGTGATGAGCGAGGTCACAGACTCATCCAGGCGTCCGCGAGGGAGGATGATGTCGACCGTAGACTCTTCAAACGTGAGGCTGACGGGGCGATAGGTCTGTGAGTTTCCGTCGCTATGGTCGATCCGGATGGCGTCGAGCTTCTGGAGAAGCTTGAGCGGCTTGATCCGCTGATCCTCTGGCGGCATCTTGGGTTCAATGTTTCCAACAACGGACAGCAGCTGCGCGAGCAGCTTAGAGTCGGTCGGGAACTGCAGCCGCCAGCGCTCGTCGCGACTCTGCAGGCTGTCAGAGAACTGCTCTCCTCCGTCGTCATCTTCCGACCGAGTGCGCAGCAGCGAGCCGAGGTTCCTTGTCTCTCCTGTGCCTGATGTGAAGAGCAGCTCATCGTTCGCCATGGCAAACGAGAGCACTCCTGGAAGCAGCAGACCACGATCCAGCAGCAAGGCACTGCCGGCCCATTGCTCCGGTCCAACGAGGAGAGAGTCGGAGGTCTCTTCTGGATGAAGCGCACGGCTCAGCGGCGTGATGAGCTGGCTCGTCTTGCAGTTGAGGAAGACCCATTCTTCTTCAGCAGCGGAGACTGTGATGGCGTCGTCGGACTCTTCCAGCTTCAGGATGTCCCGTATCGGAATGCAGAGCGGCCAGGTACCCAGCGAAAGGTCGATGGTTCCTTGCGGCAAGAACACCAGAGAGTCTGAACCGATTGCCAAGACGCCGTGCCGCTGCAGGAGTCCAGAGGCGAAGGTCGCGGTCAGGATGCCGTGCCCTGGCCGCAGCGTCCATTCATCCGACTGTGGCGCTGAGGGGATGCCAAGAGCATTGAGCCATGCGACGATGGCGACCAGCTGCTTGCCACGGAAAGAAAAAGTCTTTCCTGACTTCATCGAGAACTGAACATCGGCATTTGTGTACTGGACGTACGAGATGCTTAACAGCGAGAGCACGATCTCTTTGGACGGAGCCAGGAGGCCTGAGAGGCCACGAGCGCGCTGAAACCGGAGCTCTTGGCCGTCCAGATGCAGGGTTCCAGGAGCGGACAGCAGTGGACCAACCACCAGATGACATGAGACATACTGGTCAGACCAGGAATGAACTAGCACGTCATACAACTGTTCTACGGTTGTGATCTCTTCAGGCACGCGATCTTTACCTCGTGATGCGCAAAGATCATAATCGGTGTCTTGAGTAATACCACGTCCAGGCAAGATTCTGAGCGCAGTCATTTTTAGGTTTGTGATATGATCTGATCCATTAATCTTGATTGATTTAGCCATAGTAGACGAGGGGAAGGCGCTTGTTTATCCGTTCAAAAATAAACAAATATTATCTTTTTAAGCTTATTTTAAGGCGAAATTATTGCCTTAATGACGTCAAGCGGAGCGTGGCTTTGCCGACTTCGGCGCACAGTGTGGGTGGTTTCTATGCGTACAAATCAAGTCGGATTTTTGTTAGATATTGATGCAACATATTCACTTGGCTGTAAGATTATCCCTCCACTGCGTGAGAGTAGATCTCCATCAGTTCAGCAAAAATTCAATTCCGCCTACGACTACAGTTCAACTGTTCGTTCATGACTGCTGGGCGTTAGAATGGGTATAGATTTGATGTGCGCTGTGCGTCTGGAACGTAAATCTGCATGACGCAATTAGACGAAGTGTAAGCGCGCCTGCTCCGAACTGGTCTCTCGCCCTCTCTCGATGCGCACGAAGGCGGGCGGAGAATGTCTTATTGAGAACGTTTAAGTTTGTCTATATGGCTGGTCTTAGTGACGCTTAGGAGTGCGCCTGGCGTCCTGGCCTGGACACCGCGACAGGAGGGCTCAGGGCTGAGCTGGGCGGTGCTGACTGAAGAGGATTGATGGGAGCGCTGGTGTGTCCGGATGCAGCTAATCTGTATTCTCTCCGACCAGTGCGAGATGATGTAGTGTCGTTTGTTGGTTTATTCGTGGTGACACAGTTCAGCACTGGATGGGCCTCGGATTCTGATGTGGCGTTGCTGACGTGTGTTTATCTCTGACCGTCCGGGTGTGTCGGTCGACAGCAGGCGAGCATCGTGCCGACCTCTATGTGTGGGCAGCCTCTGGGGCCGATCCTCACTCTCCGAGCAGCACCGTGGCCACTTCCGAGATCTCTTCTGAGCCATCCAGCACGCTGCCAACCGATGCGTCTCCCAAGACCACGCTCCGCCCCAGCGCCAGCGCATACGCATTCACCACCCGGAATCCCTCCGCGACATCCAGCGTCTCGCAGGCCCCCAGCGCAAACGTCTGATGGCATCCCCCCTCAAGAGACACCCAGACTCGCTCCACCCCGTCCATCTCGTCCCACGACTCTGCGACGCTGTCTCCATCCTCTGTGCCGCTCATCAGCAGGACCGGTACGTTCGCTGAGCGGTGTCCGTCTTCTCCGAAGAACCCTCGCCGAATTGCGCCTGCCATCGGGATCGCTGCGACCACTCTGGGATCGGCAAGCTCCCCGGACACGAACGCGGACAGCTCGGCATCGGAGCACTGTCCCTCGTACAGCTCTGTGCAGTAGGTACTCAGCGAGTCTGCATCAAACGTTGCCCCGGCGGAGGCCCAGGTCGTGTAGCTCGCGCCGAAGCTGTGTCCGCTGACGACGACGGCCTCGGTGTCTGCTGCGGGGAACTGTGCCTCCAGCGCATCGAGGGCAGCGGTGATGTCTTCGGGACGGTGGACGTAGTGCGCAGTCGGCAGCGGATCCTCATGGTCGAGGAGGGTGTTGTTGATGTGGTCAGGGGCCACCGCGATCCAGCCATGGCTGGCGTGGTGTCGCATCAGGTCAGCGCTGGTGCCGCCGTAGCCCTGGTAGCCATGAGAGTGAACGTGGACCGGGTAGGTCCCGTTGTGAGCTGAGGCGGCCAGCGTGGCCTCAGCCAGCGAGGCGTCATCTGGAAATGCTCCGAGGTACACCGCGCTCGCTCCGGTGGTGTCCTCGGTGGGGTACCAGGCGTTGACGGAGATGGTGCGCTCGCTGCCCTCGAGGGAGGTGTAGCTGACCTCCCAGGACTGAAAGCCAACCTGGTAGGGACCATCTTCTCCGATGGGCCAGGACAGCGGATCAACGGCATCCCCTCCGGAGTCTGAGGTGGTGGGTGTGCAGGCGAGGGACAGTAGGAGGAGCATAGAGGGGAGGGTAGCACTGGGCGGAGCGGTCGGCGGAGGACCATGGATAGACTTCGTCGTCTCATTACCCTCACGGCGTCGTCATTGAATGTCGGCTGCTCAGATCTGGTGCTACCCTCTCGCAATGATCAGTCTCTTCTTTCTCTCCCTCGCCTGCACATCCGATGCGCCCACCACGACGCCCTCGGAGGTCGACACCGACACCGACACCGACACCGACACTGGCGGTGACACCGACACCGACACCGACACCGACACTGACGACCCGGTCGTGATTCCCGACGTCACCGTCACCATGTCTTCCACCATCGGGGCTGTCGCTGTCGTCAGCTTTACTGCTGAGGCAGAAGGTCAGGGCGTCGTGCAGTTCGGAGAGCAAGACCGCGACGCCATCTACACTGTCGATGCCGCTCTCCAGGACGATGGCTCCTGGCGTGCAGTCCTGGTCGGAGTGCCGTCTGACTCGACGGGTTGGCTTCAGGTCGGAATCGACGAGCAGTACGATGCCACCATCCACACCTACACCACCGGACCGGCTCCCGACTGGCTGAGCAGCGAGCTGAGCGGTGAGAGCAGTGTCCAGGGCTTCTATGCGCTGGCGGTGATGGGGAAGGCCAGGGGAGCGGTGATCGTGACCACTGAGGGGCGACCGGTCTGGTGGTGGTCTGCTCCCTTGGATGCTCCGGGCATCCTCTCTCGGGTTCAGCTCTCGCCTGAGCACGACACGGTCTGGTTCAATGCATTCAACATCGAGTCGTTTGGTGCCAACAACGACGACGGGATGCTCGTTGGAGTGGCGCTGGATGGCTCGTCAGAGGAGACGCTCAGCCTGCCGACCGCTCACCACGACTTCTTGATTCGACCGGACGGTGTCGTCGCCCTGCCGATGCTCGATGACCGAGAGGTCGATGGTCGAATGGTACGAGGAGACTCCATTGTCGAACTCGCTGAGGATGGCGCTCAGCGAACGGTCTGGTCTTCCTGGGATGCCTTTCCCTACCTCGTCGAGCCGACCTCTCCGCCAGACTGGTGGGTCATGCTCAATCACCTCCAGTGGGTTGAAGAGAGCGGCGACTATGTGGCCTCGCTCAAGAACATGACCACTCTGGTTCGGGTCGACGGAGAGAGCGGTGAGACCGAGTGGTCGATCAGCGAGAACGAGAGCTACGGCACCCTCACTCCCGACGATGGCTTCTATCGTCAGCACGGCTTCCACGTCCCAGACGACGAAAGCCTCCTGCTGTTCGACAACGACGGCGCGGGAGGTCACTCCAGGGTCATCCGGATGGCGCTGTCCCCCGAGGAGGAGCGTGCGGAGACCGTTGCCATCTACGACGGAGATGTCTCCTCACTGATCATGGGGGATGTCGTTGAGCTCTCCGACGGCGGGCTGCTGGTCTGCTACAGCTCTGCTGCGCGCCTCGACGCGATGACGGCTGACGGAGATATCCTCAGCCAGCTGTCGTTTCCCACCATGGTCAACGTCGGCTACATCACCCACCTTCCCGCGATCGGCCCCGGCGCTGCTGTGCGCTGAGGGCAGCGATCTGAGGGGCTGCGATCTGAGGGGCAGCGATATACTGCCCGCCATGAAGCATCTTGTTCCATTGCTCCTGACTGTCGGCCTCGGCTGCTCCTCCAAAGGCGACACGGCTCAGCCCGCTGATGTTGTGGACTCGAGCACTGAGCCTGTCGTCTCTCCGGGGCCCTGTGAGGATGTTCCGACGGTGACCTACAGCAGCTTCGGCGAGGGCTTCATGACGGAGAACTGCCAGGGCTGCCACGCCTCAACCGCAGCCGACCGCTACGGTGCCCCGGAGGGCGTGACCTTCGACACGGTCAAGGAGGTCTGGCTCTGGCAGGAGCGCATCCTCGCTCGCTCCGTTGGAGACAACATCTCGATGCCTCCGGCGGGTGGGGTATCCAAGGATGATCGAACGAAATTGGAGTGGTGGCTCACCTGTGCAGAGGAGGGGGGCTGAGTGTGAGCGCGCTCAGGACTTTGCTATGCTGCTCTCAGGATCTTTCCTCCGATTGTTCTCTCACTGGACCTGCCATGCTCACCCTGTTGTTGTCACTGGGCTGCACCCCTGAGCCGTCGCTCACTCAGGACATCAGTCCCGAGCCTGCGGACACCATCGCCACCGACTCTGCTGAGCCCGAGGAGGGGGATGACCCCTCGGAGTACATCTACGATGCTGAGGAAGAAGACGGGCCGCTGCTGAGCGTCGGTGAGATCGAGGAGAGCATCCGAGAGGTTCTGGAGGTCGTCACCTGGACCAGCCCGATGGAGCTGTCTGCCATCTACGATGAGCTGCGGATCAACAGCGGCGATGACGACTGTCCTTACTACTACAAGGACTCCGACGGAGAGAACTACTACGGGACCGACTACTGGGGCGACTCCTGTACCTCCGACAGCGGCAGCACGTTCTCCGGCTATGGCCAGAGCTACAACTACGTGCCCTACATCTCCGGCTCCTACATCTACGACGATCAGGCCTACATCAATTCATACGGCTCGATCACCGACCGCCTGGGTGCATCGCTGGATCTCTCTGGCAGCTTCTACCACTACAGCTACGGCTACACGACCTCTGACACCCGCTATGGCTATGCCTACCTCATCGGCGATGCCCGGTGGTCTGCAGAGGATGCCGAGGGATCCTGGCTGGCCGATGAATACTCTCTCGATCTGACGTACTCCTGGGGCTACTACCCCAGCTATCCGGGCTACTACATCGACCTGTCCGGCAGCGTCTCTGGTCTGACCGGCGCAACCAACTCCGCCCTGTTTGAGTCGTTCTACCTCTCCAGTGCCTCTATCGGGTCCGACTGTGAGCTCGAGCCATCTGGAACCGTCTCGGTTCGGGATGCGGAAGGGGAGTGGTACCACGTCGAATTCCAGGGGCCGGCATGGAACGGTGCGCCGGTGTTCGGGCCGGACTGCGATGGCTGCGGAGAGGCCTACTACCGTGGGGAGCCGATGGGATCGGTCTGCCCCGACCTCTCTCCGATCACCCAGTGGGAGAATCGCCCATGGCAGTGATCACGCCGCTGCTGCTTGTCCTGGGGTGTGGATCAGAGACACCAGACCCCGCGCCGTCTCCGGTGGGAGATGTCGAGACCACGCCGGAGGCCGTCACCGAGGCGGCTCCCGAAGCGCTGAGCGCCACCCGACTGCTCATCCGGGCCAGCCTCGACCTGCGCGGCGTTCGTCCCTCCATTGTCGAGCTTGAGGCTGTCGAGGCCGATCCGTCTCAGCTCGATGGGCTCATCGCAGACTTTCTCTATGACGAGCGGTTCGCCGATCAGATCGTCGCCCTGTACGCTGAGATCTACCAGACCCAGTCCGACATCCCCCGGGTCGGCTACGGCGACAAGACCTCCGACTACCCCCGGATGGTCGCCTCAATGGGCCAGGAGCCCCTGCGCATCCTCGCCCACATCGCCGATCATGATCTCCCCTACACCGAGATCTCGACCGCCGACTGGACGATGGCGAACGAGTATATCGCTGAGGTCTGGCCGGTGGACTACCCGGAGGGAGAGACCGGCTGGCAGCAGGTCGAGTACACCGATGACCGTCCCGCTGCGGGCATTCTCTCGACCAACGCCCTGTGGTGGCGCTACACCACCACCTACGCCAACGCCAACCGTGGCCGGGCCAATGCGATCAGCCGGCTGATGTTCTGCAACGACTACCTGCTGCGGCCCATCGAGTTCGATCGCGACGTCAACCTCCTCGACGCCGGCGCGATCAACGAGGCGCTCAAGACCAACGAGGGCTGCATCGGCTGCCACTCCACCCTCGATCCGATGGCGAGCTACCTCTGGGGCTTCTACTTCGAGCCGGACTCTCCCTCTGAGCTGGACGCCACCTACTACCACCCTGAGCGGGAGTACTGGTGGCAGGAATCCACCGACATACAGCCCGCCTTCTATGGTGTTCCGAGCTACAACATTGAGGATCTCGGTCAGCAGATCGCGGGAGACTCCCGGCTTCCAGAGTGCATCACAGAGCAGACCTTCTCGCAGCTCCTTCAGCGCGATGTCACCCTCGAAGACACCACCGCACTCACCGCGCTGCGAGAGGGCTTCCTCTCCGATGAGCTGCTGCTGAGGAAGCTGATTCACGCCATCATGTCTCGTCCGGAGTACCGCTCGGCTTCCGAAGAAGACGGCGGCACCCCCTACAAGCTGCCGCGGCCGGATCTGCTCGCCAGCCAGATCGAAGATCTCACCGGCTTTCGCTTCACGTACGCCGACTACGACATGCTCACCACGGACACCTACGGTCTGCGAACGCTGGCGGGTGGCATCGACGGCGGCTTCGTCACCGCGCCGGCGCCCGAGATCAACGCCACGATGAGCCTCGTCTATGAGCGCCTCGCCCAGGCCGCTTCGTACTATGTGGTCAAGTCCGACAAGGCCGATCTGGAGAATGCCCGCCTGTTTACCCTCATCGGCTTCACCGAGACCCCGGCCACCAATATCGAGGCCATCACAGCGCAGATCCAGGTGCTGCACTTCCGTCTGCTCGGCACCCGAATTGAGGCCGATGGCCCAGAAGTCGCGGCCAACATTGAGCTGTGGGATGACATCTTCGAGGCTGAAGGCGACCCGGCAGCCGCCTGGGCCGGCCTGCTCTCTGTTCTGCTCCGTGACCCCGAATTCCTGTTCTACTGAGGCACTGTGATGATCAAGCCCTCTCCGATCAACCGACGACAGCTCCTCGGCGGCGCCGCAGGGGTGCTCGGCGCGAGCATGCTTCCGCTCGGGCGTGCTCTCGCAGCGCCGTCGGTCAGCGGCAACAACCTCAAGTTCGTGTTTGTCATGAACTACGGCGGGTGGGATCCCACCCGGGTGCTTGCCGGAGAGTTCTGGAACAGCTTCGTGGACATGGAGCGCGATGCTGAGCCGGTCTCCATCGGTGACCTCAGCTACGTCGCCCATCCCGAGCGCCCAAGCGTCGACACCTACTTCGAGCGCCACGCTGGGCAGTCTCTCATTCTCAATGGGGTGCAGGTTCCCTCCGTTGCCCATGAGAACTGCCTGCGACTGATGATGACCGGCTCGACCAGCTCTGAGCGTGCGGACTGGCCAGCCATCGTCGGCCACAGCCGCGCCGATGAGTTTGCGCTGCCCCACATCGTCATCCAGGGACCGGCGTTCCCCGGACCCGCTGGCGCTGCGGTCACCCGCACCGGAAGCTCCGGGCAGCTGGAGGGCATGCTCTCCGGGGAGATCATCGGCTGGTCCGACACCCCGACCGGGCGCCCCGGCAGCCAGGCCGAGTCACGGATGGACGACTACCTCTCCCGTCGTCTCGCCGCAGTCTCCGAGACCCACGGCTCTGCCGCCATGCGCCAGCGCGCCAGCTATTACCGGACGGCTCAGGAACGATCTCGGGATCTCAAAGATCTGGCCTCCGTGCTCGACTGGAGCGGCGGAACCGCGCTCGGCAGTCAGATCGATCTGGCCGTGGATGCCCTGTCGATGGGCATCTCCCGGTGCGCAATGCTCTCGTCGAACTATGCCTGGGACAGCCACAGCAACAACGACGAGACCCAGTCCAGCAACTTCGAGGGGCTGTTCTCTTCCCTGCTGGAGCTGATGGAGAAGATGGCTGCGATGCCCGGAGAGAGCACCAACTTCCTCATCGACGAGACGGTCGTGGTGGTGCTCTCTGAGATGGGCCGCACCCCACAGCTCAATGGCGATGAGGGCAAGGACCACTGGCCCTACACCTCCGTGCTCGTCACCGGCCCCCGCTTCACCGGTGGTCGAAACGTCGGAGCGTTCGACAACTACTTCTATGGCAAGACCGTTGATCGGGAGACGGGTGAGCTGTCCGAGAAGGGCCACGACCTCAACGCCGAGGAGCTGGGCGCAACGCTGCTGCTCGCGGCGGGAATTGACCCGAACGATCACCTGACCGGCGTGCAGGGAATCAGCGGTGTCATTGAGGACTGAGAGACTGAGGACTGAGGACTGAGGACTGAGGACTGAGTCACTCACCGGTGTCGTGAAGCGTCCGCTGCGGGGCCGGGTGGAAGTGCGGGGAGCGCCGCACCGCCCCGACCAGCCCAACCAGCCACAACATCCCGGCTCCAGCACCGACAGCACTGCAGCCCTCGCTCGCTTCCTTGTCAGCGTGCTTGGGCGGCTTCTCCTCCACCGCACCGGTGTCTCCCCTTGTGTCTGCGTCACCGCAGTCACTCGTCACGTCGGCGTCGGCATCGTCACAGTCTGCCCCGCCATGTGCCTCGGCATCCTCTCCATCTCCGTCTGCGTCAAAGTCACTGCCGGAGAGGCAGTCGCTGTTGATGCCGTCGTAGAATTCATCGGATGCACCAGGATGGACGGTGGCGTCATCATCATCGCAGTCTAGCCAGCTGTCGTACCCGTCTCCGTCGCGGTCTTCGACCACAACCCCCGGTCCGCCCCAGGCACCGATGTCGCTGGTTGAGCCGTCTGGGTCGAGCCGCTTGGGATCTCCAGCATCGATCAGCCCGCTGTCCCGCAGCAGCACAAAGCTGTCATTGTCGGCATTTCCATCTGGAGAGTAGGCGGCATAGGCCGGGTCGGTGTCGTCGAGTCCGTTGGTCATCAGGGCAGCCTCGGTGCTCTTGCCGCCCGCCAGGCCGTCGGCGATCTCGTACCAGGCGTTGTAGGAAAAGCGGCTGCCGTCTTTGCTCGTCTGGTCGTAGATCTCCACTCCGGCTCCAGCGGTGGAGTGGGTGACTGCGTTGTTGGTGAAGTCCACCTCGGAGTTCACCAGGACCAGGTTTCCGCCCGCCTCGACTGAGGTGTTGCTGACGAAGGTGTTGTTGGTGATCTCTGTGACCGCGCTGCCAGAGAAGACCATCGCGCCGCCGATGTTGGCGGTGTTCTCAACGAAGGTGTTGTTCATCCACCGATCGGGAGAGGTGCCGGCATTGTCGCTGTACGAAGCGCCACCATAACCTGCGTTATTCCCGGTGAAGGTGTTTCCATGGACCTGGCCTGCGAGGGTGTCCTGGGTGAAGAGGGCACCACCCATGCCGTTCCTGTCGGTGTCGTTGACATGGAAGGTCGAGCCGGTGATCTGGAAGCGGTTGTAGAGCGAGGCAACAGCACCACCGTGATAGAGCGCCTCATTACTGGTGAACGTGGAGTCCACGATCTTCAGGTCTGGTTCATCGGAGTAGTAATAGTAGCTGTAGATTGCACCGCCCATGTTGGTGAGGGAGCGGTTGGCGGTGAACGCAGACCGGGTGACCGAGAGGTTGCTGTAGTAGTTGTAGATCGCGCCACCGTAGCTGGTCTCGGTCTCATTGTAGTCAAATGTTGATTCTTCAATATCAACGTTATTATAAGAATATGAATAGATGGCTCCGCCCTGATAGCGGGCGGTGTTCTCGGCAAAGGTGCAGCCGTCGAAGGTGCTGTTGCCGTAGGTGTAGCTGAGGAAGACCGCTCCACCGCCGGAGTAGGCGTAGTTCTCCTCAAAGGAGACGTCGGTGAACGCGGCGTTGCCGTAGTAGCCATAGATCGCACCGCCGTTGCTGTAGATGGCAGCGTTCTCAATGAATTGCGATCCCTCGATGTCTATCGTGTACTGAGCGTAGGCATAGATGGCTGCGCCGCTGTAGTAGGCCTCATTTCCGGCCCACTCACTGCCGGAGTCCTGGATGGTGAACACATCGGCGCCGTAGACCGCGCCGCCGTAGTAGGCGAAGTTGTCCGACAGCTCAGAGTCGATCAGGTCGAGGGCTGAGCTGTCGGTCACGCGAACCGCGCCGCCGTAGTAGGCGATGTTCTCGGTGAAGATGGTCCGGGTGGCCGTCATCTGGCTGGCAGAGAGGAAGACCGCGCCGCCGGAGTAGCCATCGATGTAGTTGATGGAGTAGTTGAGCGCGAAGGTGGAGTCCGTCGTCTCGATGCTCGCTCCGCTGGCGTAGATCGCCGCACCATCCCCAGACTCCGTGAGGTTGGCGTAGAAGGTGGTGTCTGCTGCCGTCAGGCTGGTGCCCGCCTGGAGGTAGACAGCGCCGCCGCTGCTGGTGCTGTAGAGCTGCTCTAAGATGCTCCCGCTGAGGGCTGCGGAGCCATTGGAGATGTAGATTCCGGCACCGTAGGTCGCGGAGGCTCCCTTGATGCTGGAGTCTGTGAGGGTGAGGGACGAGCCGTTGGCGATGAAGATCATGCCGTAGGCTGCGGAGCCACCGTCGATGAGGCTCTCCTGGAGGGTGACCGATCCGCCGGTGATCTGAACGGCGCTGCCGGCTTCATCGACATCACCGATGTTGTCAAAGGTGATGTTCGAGAGGGTGATGTTTGCCGAGCCGGAGGCTGTGAGGCCGCGACCGCCGTCGTTTCGAATGGTCATCTCTGACAGGTTCAATTCGCCCTGGGCAGTGACCGCGCTGGGAGCATCGGTCGCATCAAGGATGACGCTCTCTGCACCGGCTGAGCCGGTGATGGTCACGCGCTTTTCCCCGACACTGAGGGCCTCACGCCATGTCCCGGCACCGACCTGGATCACATCTCCCTGTCCGGCTGCGCTCAGGGCTGCGCTGATAGATGCGTAGTCACCAGAGCCATCAGCCTCGACCGTGAGAGTCACGGCTGAGGCTGAAGAGAGCAAAAAGAGCAGCATGATTGGATACCTTTAGATGCTGAGATTCTACCACCGAATCCGCTCAGAACAGGGCTATCGTGACGACATGACTCCGATGCATTGCTGCATTTTCCTGCTCTTCCTCTCCGCCTGCTCAGGCGAGCCTGAGGAGCGCGCCGAGGAGTGTGCGATCGAGGAAGGGGGGTATGAGGCCTGGACGCCGGCTGGCTGGGATGGAGTGTCTCCGCTGCCAGTGTTCCTCTATATTCATGGTTACGGCGGTGCTCCTGATCAGCTGAGCGGAGATGATGCCGCCATGGCGGCGCTGTCGGAGGCGGGAATGTTGGTCCTCATTCCTGGCTCTCCAGATGGCTCCTGGGACGTTCGGCTGACCTCAGAGAGCCGGGACGACCTCGGCTTCTTTGATGCGATCCTTGACGCGGCTGATTCCTGCTGGGGGATTGATGAGAGTCGTATTTACGTGAGTGGTTTCTCCATCGGCGGGAGCATGGCTCACCAACTCGCCTGCAGCCGAGAGATCGTCACGGCTGCGGCGCCGATCTCCGGAACGTTCTGGGAGCCGATGCCGGCGAGCTGCCCGGTCCCTTCGGTTCCCATTCGTCACACCCACGGGCGCTCCGACAGCACCTGGCCCTATGACGGACAGCAGTTCTCTCCGCTGGCGATTCAGGGGGCTGCTGAGGATGGTGTCGCGCTGTGGGTGGCCCACAACAAGGCCCCAGACATCACCACCACCGAGATCGAGGGGGAGCTGACCTGCACGATCTGGGGGGAGGGAGAGGCAGAGGTGAGGCTGTGCGTCCATGACGGCGGACACACCCGCCGCGAAGGCTGGGCCGAGCAGCTGATCGACTGGTTTGATGGCATGCAATGAGGACTGAGCTTGCCGGGCCTCCTACCAACCGTTAGCTTGCTCTCTACCAAGTGGTAGGCGCGCTACGCTGGAGGTCAGAACATGGGCAGCTTCTACGATGACAACGCGGATCTTCGCTGGTACTTGGAGAAGGGGATCGACTGGGAGCCGGTGGTCCGGCTGACCGAGTACGACTGGAAGGCCGAGGACGCTCCCGAGAGCCTCGAGGAAGCTGTCGAGATGTACCGGGACCTCCTCGACCTCATCGGGACCATCGTCGCTGACGAGATCGCTCCCCGGTGGCGAGAGCTGGATGAGGCCCACTCGGTCCTCAAGGACGGCGAGGTCATCACCGCTCCAGTGGTCAACGAGATCTTCAACCAGCTCGGTGAGATCGGCTTCTTTGGACTCAGCCTGCCCAGAGAGCTCGGCGGCATGAATGCTCCTCTCCTGGTCTTCCAGCTCGCCGCAGAGCTGATCGCCCGCGCCGACACCAGCGTCTGTGCCCACGCCGGCTTCCACGGCGGCATCGCCCTGGCTGCGCTGTCCTACAGCATCCGAGAGGGCTCCCTTGAGTTCGAGCTCGATCCGCCACGGATCACGGGCACGCCGTACATGGAGATGATCGAGGAGATTGTCGCTGGAGAGGCATGGGGCAGCATGGACATCACCGAGCCTGGCGCTGGCTCAGACATGGCCGCGATGCGCACACGCGGTGAGCAGCTCGACGATGGCTCCTGGGTGGTCACCGGTCAGAAGATCTTCATCACCTCCGGCCACGGACGCTGGCACATCGTCATCGCCCGCACTGAAGCCGAAGAAGGCCTCGGTGCGATGAGCCTGTTCCTGGTGCCCGCCTGGCAGCATGGGGAGGACGGCGAGAGGCTCCGCACGGTCAGCGTCGACGGCGTCGAGCACAAGCTCGGGCACACCGCCTCGACCACCTGCACTGTCAGCTTCGACCGCTCCCCAGCGCAGCTGATCGGCGAGCGCGGAGATGGCTTCAAGCAGATGCTCCTGCTGATGAACAACGCCCGGATCGGGGTCGGCTTTGAGTGCCTCGGTGTCGCAGAGGCGGCCTGGCGCGCGGCAAAGGCCTACGCGGCAGAGCGTCCGAGCATGGGCAAGACCATCGACCGCCACGAGATGATCGCTCAGATGCTGGAGGACATGCAGACGGACATTCAGGCCATTCGGGCGATGGGAGTCACGGCCTGCTGGCACGAAGAGCTCGCTCAGAAGGCCAATATTGCCCTGAAGTACCTTCCCCTGGAGGACGAACGACGCGCGGAGCTGGAGCGAGACCAGCGCCGCCACCAGCGCAGGGCCCGTCGGCTGACGCCGCTGCTGAAGTGGTATGCCTCTGAGGCCTGCGTGGACATCGCTCGCAACAGCATTCAGATCCACGGCGGCAGCGGCTACATCACCGAGACCGGCGTGGAGAAGCTCCTCCGAGATGCAATGGTCTTCCCGATCTATGAGGGAACCAGCCAGATCCAGTCGTTGATGGTGATGAAGGACACCCTGATGGGGATGGTCAAGGCCCCGAAGCGGTTCATCCAGAAGCTCACGGCTGCTCGCTGGCGCAGCCTGTCTGCGCGTGATCCCCTGGAGAAGCGCATCGCGACGCTCCAGCTGACCTCGCTCAAGGCGGTCCAATTCCTGCTGACCCGGCTGGCCTCCGCCAAGGCCCGAGAGCTTCCGATCCTCGATCCGGGCCAGTGGTCGAAGATGATGGGCGACTGGGATCCGAAGCGAGACTTCGCGCTCGCCATGCTGCATGCGGAGCGGCTGACTGCAATCCTCCACGACGTCGCGGTGGCAGAGCTGCTGTGGGAGCAGACGAAGAAGGATGCAGAGCGGCAGGAGCTGCTGATTCGCTGGCTGGAGCGTGTCGAGGCACGCTGTCGCTTCCGCTACGACGAGATCACCACCACCGGCCTGCGCCTGCTTGCAAAGCTGGAAGATGCTGAGCCAGAGTCCCTCGCGGCTCGGTAGCGGAGCGGGACCGCGCGCGGGTGTCGGGTTGACAGATTGACTGCTCTCATGTTCAGTGAACAGGTGTTCAGTTGATGTGCCGTCCGCCACACCCAGGAGTACGCCGTGTGGATCCGTTCTCTCCATCCCCCCAACAAGCCACCACGAGAGCTTCATCTACCGATGGGCTTGTCAAGGATACAAGCAGGTTTTCCGTCTCCTGCAGATGGCAGTATTGATGAGGTTCTCGACCTCAACAGCCTGATGGTTCGTCGCCCTTCTGCGACATTCTTTGTCCGAGTTGAGGGCGACTCAATGAAAGATGCCGGAATTCTCTCCGGCGACATCCTGGTTGTGGATCGTGCTGAGCGTGCCCGGCATGGTGCGGTTGTTCTCGCGGTGCTCGATGGTGAATTCACCATCAAGCAGTGGGTCGGCGATGCCCTCCTGCCTGCCAACCCGGCCTACCCCCGGATACCGCTCCATGCCGGGCGTGACTTCGAGATCTGGGGAGTGGTGATGTATGCGATTCACCCCGTCTCATGTTCGCGCTGATCGACTGCGATTCGTTCTATGTATCGTGTGAGCGTCTGTTTCGGCCGGATCTGAAGACGACTCCGGTCGCGGTGCTGTCCAACAACGACGGCTGCATCGTGTCGCGCTCCTCGGAGGTGAAGGCCATCGGTGTTCCCAACGGCTCGCCGCTGTTCAAGGTCCGTGACCAGCTGAGGCGTGCCGGCGCGGTCCTGTTCTCTTCGAACTACACACTCTACGGCGATCTCTCCGGTCGGGTGATGGCGACCCTCCAGTCACAATCCAGCGAGACAGAAGTTTACTCCATTGATGAGGCCTTTGTCTCGCTTCATGGTCTGCCGCGAAGCTCCTGGGAGGAGTACGGCCTCCAGCTCCGCAGCGCGGTCTACCGAGAGGTCGGGATTCCGGTGTCGGTCGGGCTTGCGTCGACCAAGACCCTCGCCAAGCTCGCCACTCGTGTCGCCAAGCGTGGTGAGGGTGTCTGCGCGCTTTCGCATCCAGACTGCATCGCCGACACACTCCGCCAAACAGACACCGCTGATGTCTGGGGAATTGGGCCGAGGTTTTCAAGAAAGCTTGCGTTACATAGTGTCTTTACTGCTGAGGATTTCATCTCGCTGCCGGAACGGTGGGTCCAGCAGGAGCTGACCGTGGTCGGTCTTCGGACGCATCGAGAGCTGCGTGGAATTCCATGCATTCCCCTGGAGCGTGCGCCACCTCCGCGTCGGACGATGGTCCACAGCCGCAGCTTTCGTGGTCGGATGACCTCCTTGGAGCCACTCCAGGAGGCCACCGCCAGCTTTGCTGCCCGGCTCGGCGCGAAGCTTCGAAGGCATGAGCTCAATGCTTCCTGGCTGCGGTTGTTCCTGGTCCCGCCCCGAAACAGCGGGCTGTCCGGACGCGGCCTGAGTGGCTCTCTGCCGTGGCCGACTGCGGACACCCGAGCGCTGATTCAGCTCACCCACCGACTCCTGTCCCGCCTCTGGGATGCGGGTTTTCCCTGTACGAAGGCTGGAGTGATGGCCTTGGAGCTGTCTCCCCGGAAGGTCATGCAGCAGAGTCTGCTCTCGCAGCCTCCCGATCCGGCTGTGATGGCGGTCCTCGATGCGGTCAACGCGAGGCTGGGGCGTGGCACGGTCCGGCTCGCTGCTGAGGGGGTTGAGCATGAGTGGTCTGGAAAGCGTGACCTCTGCTCTCAGCGCTACACCACCCGGTGGGATGAGCTGCCGGTGATCGGTGAGGGCGCTGGGCGGTGAGCTGACGCGCATCGCGTGGCTCCATCACCTCACCAGCCCATGCCTGCGCCGAGCTGTCCTGCCGGAGACCTTCGCGGTGTTTCTGCTGGAGCTGCTCCCGCACCTGGATGCGGACGATGCTGTCACTGGTCAGGCGTGCCCTGCCACACACCAGCGCAGTCGAGCTGAACTCGCACTCTCGATCGCCTGCCGGCCCTGGTGAGATACACTCCAGCAAAGACACCGGAGCACACAATGGGGCAGCAGTACACCGTCACGCTGGAAGCGATCAAAGAGTGGCTCGATGATGATCTGAGCCTTCAGACCCTCAAGAACCAGTACACACTCCAGCAGATCTATGATCTGATCGATGGCAAGGAAGACATCACCGATGAAGACGAGCTGTACTCTGCGCTCCTCGACGTGATGTACGCCACCCGACCGCAGGGTGTGCTCTGAGGCGACCGCAGGGTGTGCTCTGAGGGCTACAGCCTGAAAAACAGACCCTTAGAAGACGGGCTCTCGGCGCTCCATGAACGCCGAGATCGCTTCGGCAAGGTCGTCTGACTGCAGGAACGCGGTGTTCCACAGCGCCACATACTGCAGACCGTCCTTGATCGACTTGTCCGCGCAGTAGTCGAGCACCTGCTTGATTCCGCGCACCGTCACCGGAGAGCTCGCGGCGATGCGTGTAGCCATGGCTCTTGCTGCCGTGTGGAGGGCCTCGGCGTCAGGGTAGACGTCATTGACCAGCCCGATCGACAGCGCACGCTCCGCGTCGATGTCCTCTCCGGTAAACGCAAGCTGGCGCGTGTGGCCCTGGCCGATGATCGGAGGGAGGCGCTGGAGGCTGCCGATGTCGGCAACAATCGCCAGGCGAATCTCTCGCAGCGAGAACTTGGCCGCTGCGGAGCAGATGCGGACATCGCAGGCGGCTACGAGGTCGAGCCCGCCGCCGATGCACCAGCCATCGATGGCGGCGATCACGGGCTTTCGACAGTCTGCGACCGCGGTGACGGCCTGCTGCATCTCGTTGATCATGGTCAGCAGCTTCGCGCGATCATCGGCCATCTTTGGCCCCATGATGTGCTGGCCGAGCACGCCCATCATGCCCATCAAGTCGAGGCCATAGCTGAAGTGCTTCCCGGAGCCGCGAAGGAGCACGACCCGGACGCTGTCGTCCCGGTCAAGCGCTGCAAAAGCCGGCGCCATCTCGGCCCAGAAGTCTGGACCCATGGCATTCCCGCGACCGGGTCCGATCAGGGTGACGGCGGCGATGTGATCCGAGATCTCGACGGTGAGTGACTTGTACTGTGTCATGTCTCGTCCTTATCCAGGCGTGCCTGGAGTGCGGAAAATCCGGCCTCGAAGAAGCCGCGCAGCATCCCTGCGGCCTGCGCTTCGCTCACCCCCAGGGGCGTGAAGTGGCCGTGGTAGCTGAGGCGTGCCTTGCCCCCTTCATCGACCACCTGGAGCGTGGCGCGGTAGTCGGTGATCGGCATTGGCGAGGCGCGGATGGTGTAGGTGTGTCCCATTGGCGGTGACTGCCCTGGGATGAGCACCTCGACGACATCCATTCTGCGCAGCGAGATGATCCGGCTGAGTCCGTCGTCTCCTGGGCGGCAATTGGGGACCAGCGGGTGCCACTGGGCCAGCCCGGCGAAGTCTCCAATGATCGACCAGACCACTTCGGCGGCTGCCGGCAGCAGGGTGCTGAGCTTCAGCTCTGGCATCTCTCCTCCTGTGGTGTTCGCGAGCGTAGCGTGTCGGGTGGTCAGTGGGGTAGGGTGTTTCCATGCTCGTCGCGATGCTGCTTGGGTGCTCGACCCCACAGGATGACCCGCTTCCGGGTGGCGTAGACTCCTCGGACGCTGTCCTGGACACCGCTCCAGAGACGGTCCCGGAGCTGCTGACTCCAGAGGCAGTCGTCGCACAGCTCGATGACTTCTTTGCTGTGGGTGTCCCCAGCCCTGCGGCGGTCCGGGCTGCCTACGTTGAGATCCTGGAGCATGGTGATGCGGACTGCCCGGGCGGCACGACGGAGGTCCTCACGCCTCCGGAAGGGTGCACCTCGGAGGAGGGCTACTGGTTCTCCGGGCTCGCGAGCATCCAAGATGGCCTGGAGGGGGGCGGTGGTGAAGATATCTCCGGCTGGAGCTTCTCTGGAGAGTTTGAGATCATCGATCCTGAGGGGCGCGTGTTTGGTGCGGGAGGTTCGATCGGCTCCGCGTACGGAGACAACGAGCAGGGCTCCTTTATCGCCTCCACAATGGGCGGTACCTGGTCGCTGGACGACGGGCCGGCCTTCCTCGATGCTGGCTTCAGCGGCCTGGTCGAGATGAACATGAACCAGTTCGGTGAGGACTTCCGGGTTGGCTTGGATGGTGCCGTCTCCTACGGAAATACCATCGTGGTGAGCTTCTCGGAGATGACGGCTTCAGCCCAGGAGTGCCGAGAGCACCTCCTCGGGTTGATGCAGGTCCGCGACGCGAACGGGCGCTGGTACCAGGTCGAGATGAGCGACTGCACCGGCTGCGGGATGGTCTCGCAGGACGGACTGGTGCTGGGAGAGGGCTGCATGAAGACGGTGGGCATCCCGGAGCTGATCGTGACGACCTTGCAGGCAGAGCTGTGATTGTTTTTTTGCTGTCCTGCACCACGGAGCCGACTCCTGAGCCGGCGTCGTCTTCTGCGGCATCGGGACTGACACCGCTCACGGACACTGCGCTGACCCGACGGATCAGCCTTGATCTGCGCGGGGTGCTGCCGGATGTCGACGATCTGGAGGCGGTCGAGGCCGATCCGGCGGCGCTGGATGGGCTGATCACGGACTGGATGGCAGATCCGCGCTTTGAGGAGCGCATGGTCTCGCTGTACTCCGAGCAGTTCCAGACCCGCCTCGAGGTGTTCGAGACCCGCTACTTCGACTACGCCCTCGATCCCTCCCGAGAGTTCGAATTCGAGCGCGACGTCGCTGACGAGCCGCTGCGTCTGATCGCAAGGGTGATCGCAGAAGACCGTCCATACGCCGAGATCGTCACTGCGGACTGGACCATGGCCTCCGCGCTGCTGGGCGACATCTGGCCGATGAGCCGTGAGGACGGGGAGGGCTGGCAGCCGGCCCAGTACACCGACGGGCGACCGGCGGCCGGCATCCTGGCGACCAACGGCCTGTGGTGGCGCTATGTCGCCGCGCCCACGAACAAGAACCGCCGCCGGGCTGGGTTCATCATGGAGCGTGTGCTGTGTGAGGACGTCCTGAACCGTCCGATCTCGTTCTCGGGCAGCGGCTCCATCGACATCGACATCGACTCCCTCATTTGGCAGGACCCCGCCTGTCAGTCCTGCCACTCCACCCTCGATCCGCTCGCGGCGAGTCTGTTTGGGTTCTATTGGTACATCCAGTACAACAAGCAGGAGATGACCACCTACCATCCGGAGCGAGAGGTGGTCGGTGAGGACCTCTTGGAGGTCGACATGGCTTGGTTCGGGCAGCCCTTTGGAGGGCTCAGCGAGCTGGGCGGGCTCATCGCTGCGGATCCGCGCTTCTCGTGGTGTGTCGCCGAGACTGCTGCGGAGCTGATGTGGCGCCGACCGGTCGAGGATGCGGTGGACTTTGCCAGCATCGCAGCCCTGGAGGAGGCCTACCTGGAGACCGGTCGCATGCAGCCGGTGCTCCGAGCCCTGATCGCGGGAGAGATCTACCAGGCCGGCGGAGTGACCGACGAGGCAGGGGCCGCAACCATCGAGCGGGAGCGCGCGGCACGGATGCTGTCGCCCGATCAGCTCCACAGCACCGTCGAGGCGCTGACTGGCTTTCGGTGGGAAGAAGACGGCTTCGATCAGCTCGGAAATGACACCTGGGGCTACCGGGTGCTGGCGGGTGGAGTCGATGGCGCCACCCTGACCGCGCCGCAGCCCGATCCGGGAGTGACCTGGTCGCTGGTGGTCGAGCGGCTTGCACAGGGAGCCGCTTTCCATGCGGTCTCCCAGGCTGAAGCGGGAAGCCCCCCGCCGATCCTGGAGGGCATCACCCTGTCCGCTCCACCCGATGAGCCGACCCTGGAGCGGCTGCACTTCTGGCTGCTCGGCACACGCGCGGATGCCGACTGGCTGGAAGCCGCTGCTGCGCTGTGGGCTTCGGCCGATGCGCAGGCGGGCACCGGCATTGCCTGGGCGGCGGTGCTGGAGGTGCTGATGCGTGACCCTGACTTCGTGAGCCGATAATGGACATCTCAAGACGAAAGTTCTCTGCGTTACTGGCGGCTTCTGCTGGTGGTGTCTTGATGCCGAGGATCGGGCGTGCCGGGCTCACCGGGGAGCGGAAGTTTCTGTTTGTGTTCTGCCGTGGAGGCTGGGACACCACCTACGTCTTCACGCCGCTGCTCGACCATCCCTCGATCATTCCAGAGCCCGGAGACGAGCTGGCGATGGCCGCTGGAATTCCTTTCGTTCACAACAACAGCCGCCCATCGGTCACCGCATTCTTTGAGGAGTACGCGAGCCGGGCCTGCGTGATCAACGGACTCGAGGTCCGCAGCGTGACCCATGAGCGGTGTCGGCAGCTCGTTATGACCGGCTCCTCATCGGGGGGAGATGACTGGCCGAGTCTTCTGGCGTCACACTCCATCGACACCCGACTCATCCCGCACATCGTGGTCGCTGGGCCGGCCTACACCGCCCGCTATACCGGCTCCGTGGTTCGTGTCGGAGACAGCGGACAGCTCCCCGATCTGCTCGATGGTGCTGCGATCCTCAACGCCGAGCTGCCCGTTGCGCTGCCACCGCCAGGGGTGGAGTCGCTCACCGATGCCTTCATGGCCCAGCGACTCGCGAGCCGTGCCGAGCAGCCGGACACCAGCCAGCGCGGCCGCTACCTCTCTCAGTACGCCGAGTCTCTCCAGCGCTCGGACCTCCTCGCGCCCTACACCGAGCAGCTTGACCTCACCAGCAAGCTCGGCTGTCGTCGAGACAATGTCGCGGACGCGGGGATCATCTTCGACATGTTCGAGCTCGGCCTCGCCCGCTGCGGGATGATCGAGGACAACGGCTCCTGCTCCGCTGGGTGGGACACCCACGAGGGGAACCGGATGCAGGACTGGCACTATGAGGAGCTGTTCGCGTCCCTCTCGGGGATCATGGCGGAGCTCGACAGCCGGCCGGGTGAGTACAGCGACCGCCTCGCCGATGAGGTGACCATCGTCGTCTTCTCAGAGATGGGACGTCACCCGCTGCTGAACTCGAAGGGCGGCAAGGAGCACTGGACGTACACCTCTGCGATGCTCCTCGGCGCGGGTGTGCGCGGCGGTCAGTCGCTGGGCGGGCTGGACAGCAACGGCCTCGGCCTGCCCATCGATCTGGTGACCGGTGCCGCGAGCAGCAGCGGAACCGCGCTGACCAGCACGAGCCTCGGCGCGACCCTCCTGGCGATGGGGGACATGGACCCCTCGGAGTTTTTGTTCGATGTTCAGCCGATCAGCGCCGCACTGTCCCTGTAAGTTTTAACGTTACGGCATTGTTTTGGTGTTACGGCCTGGTGCCGCAGTGGTCGGCGCACGCCACTACTGCGTCTTCAGGGCGCTTGCTGCCGTCTGCGCCACTCACGCACCCCACAGCACGTCTGGCGACTGGGGTAGGGGCGCGGCGAGCCGGAAGATGGTTGCGGGGAGCAGGGCATCGTCGGCGGGGTACTTCGGGAACAGCAGCACTCCGTCCGTCGGCGCGCGCAGCGTCGGGGTGCCGGGCGCGGAGAGCACCTCGCCGGCAGCGACCGGCTGAAAGTTGACGAGTCCGGGGCGCAGGCGGAGGGTCCTGTCGGTGAAGGGCTCCGCGTGGCTGTAGCGGTAGCAGGGCGGCAGCGGACCGGTCAGGACAGCGTCTCCCTGTGCGTCGACGGCATCCATCAGCGCGAGGGTGCGTCGGATGATGGATGCGGAAGCTGCGGTGGCTTCGGGGGAGAATCCCTGCTCGCCAAGCTCCAGGGTGATGCCAGGGCGGCCCTGGTCGCGGACATACTCGTCCGCGCACTTCAGCCCTGGCGAGAAGCTCACTCCGGAGGGGCGGGTGATCCAGGCGGCATCGGTCTGCAAGGCACGAACCCAGCGCGCCTCCAGGGGCCTCCAGGGCAGGGTAAAGAACGGCCGCGCAGCGGGCAGGGCGGTCTGGTGAAGGTCGAGGAAGAGGTCGCAGCCGTCGAGGAGCTCCGACAGCGCTCGCGCACGGCGGCGCTCGGCGCTGTCGGGGGCAGCATCGGTGAACACCCGGTTGAGGTCTGCCTCGATGCAGCGGACCCCGGCGCGGGCTGCCGGTACGTTGCCGATGAAGAAGTCTGCGATCCCGCCATACGACAGCGCACCGCTGCTCAGCTCCGACATCACCGCGAGGGCACCAGGCAGCGAGCCAACCTCGTCTCCGTGGATCATCAGGCCAAGCACCACGCGCCGGTCATGCCTCCCGCCGACATGCCGGCGGCTCCAGGGGATGCCCGTGGTCGTCAGGAGGCGTGAGAACTGCGAGAGGTATTGTTCCAGCATCGGTATCAGTGTCTCTCAGCGGTCAGTGTGAGCTGAACAAGGCAGGGGTCAGCGTCATAGACTGGGCAGCGTCCGTCCGCTCCACGGGGGTCGCTGATTGCGATCTGAGCTTCCCCCTCGGCGGTGTCTGCGCTGGTGGGAAGCATGTTGATCTCGGCAGTCATGGTGACCTCACAGTCGCCATACGCCACCACTCCAAGCGGGACGGAGTCGATGACCCCCGCAGCGGTCAGCATCCCGTCCGCACCGGCATCCACCGTCACCGGCATCCCGACGAACGGCGCCCGAAGATCGATGTCGTAGCTGAGCGGAACCTCGTCGCGTGACGGCAGGTAGATGGTGTACTCAAATTCCTGGGGAGCCTCGGGACCGCCTGGCATGAACAGTGCCTCCAGCGCCCCGTCGAGGCAGGCATCGTCTGCGGCAGTGGTGGTGAAGTCGAAGTCGCCGCCGGCCCAGGAGAAGTCCGGGGGGCTCTCTTCGTCGGTCATCCCGCAGCCTGTGGCCAGCATGAGGAGCATCATGGGGGCAGTTTAATCTGCGCGAGACCGACAGGGGGGGCAGGGTGTGGTAGTCAGACGGCTGTGCTTGCTGCTTCATCGCTGACAAAGTCCTTCCATGACCGCGGCCGGGGAACCTTCCGCGCGGTGGATGCGCTGTCGCTGAGGGTCGCTCCGGGCGAGATCTATGGTCTGCTCGGCTCCAACGGGGCCGGCAAGACCACCACCCTGCGCATGCTCGCTACCCTGCTTCGGCCTGACGGCGGCACGATCCACATCGACGGCATCGACGCACTTCGCGCACCGATGAAGGCGCGCGGGCGGCTGGCATATGTCCCGGCTGAGGCGGGGCTTCCTGAGCGGCTGACGCCCCGAGAGGTTGTCACCCTGTTTGCTCAAATTCAAGGCGTTACACGTCCGAAGAAGCGTGCCGGTGAGCTGCTGGAGATGCTCGGAGCAGGCCCCATCGCATCGACGCCCTGTGGTCAGCTGTCCACGGGGCAGAAGCGCCGGGTGGTCCTGGCGCGTGCGCTGGTTCATGCGCCGCCGCTGCTGCTGCTCGACGAGCCCACCGATGGCCTCGACGTGCAGGGGCGTGCGGAGATCCTGGCGCTGATGCGTCGGCTGGCGGGTGAGGGGCGCGCGGTCTTGATGTCCTCTCACATCATGGGCGAGGTCGAGGCGGTCTGTGGTCGGGTCGGGATCGTGGTCTCGGGGAAGAAGGTCGCTGAGGGCACGCTTCCACAGCTTCTCGAGCAGACCGGGACCTGTGATCTGTCCGCAGCCTTTCTGGCGCTCTCTTCATGACACATCCGCTGATACCGCTGACGGTAGCGGCGATGAAGCGACTGTGTCGCCGGGGAATGCTGCTGCGTGCGCTGGCGTGGCCGGGGGTGCTGACGGCGCTCGCCCTGCTGGGCTCGGTGGCGGTGAGCGGTGCGCTGCAGGCACCCCCGAAGATCGCGGCGACAGACCCGGCGCTGGTCTCGGTGCTGACCGACGCTGGACTGGAGGTGATCGCCGATCCCGTGCCGGCGGAGGCGGTCTCTGCGGGACGCGCTCCGCGAGCCGCATGGTGGGCCGACGGCGTCCCGACCCTGGCGCTGGATGCACGGGGGACGCTGCTGGGCGGCGGATCGGACAACCTCAGAGCAGAAGCAGCACTCCGGGCGCTGGTGGATGCGTCCTGGCAGCTTGAGGTTGTGGAGCCACCGACACGGACCGCCGACCTTGAGCGCGCGGTGCGCTGGATGGCGGGACTGGTCAGCGTGCTGTTCACCTTGTATGGCGTGGTCATCGGGCTGGCCTCGCTGGCTGGGGATCGCACCACAGGGGTCTTAGAGGCAGAGCTGACCCTGCCCGTCGCGGTGTGGGTTCATCCCACCGCACGGCTCATTGCAGCGGGGCTCGCGCTGTCTCTGTCGCTGGGTGGAACCCTGCTGCTGCTCGATGCACTCATCGGTGTGGATGCGCTGCTGACCTGGTGGCTGCATGGCTCATCGGCAGCGCTCGCAGCGGCTGGCGTGGGGGTCGCCGCCGTACCCGCGAGGGGTGGCTCTGGGTTCTCCGCGGCGCTCTCTCGGGCGCTGCTCATCTGCACCGCGCTGCTCGGAGGTGGTGCTGCGATGCCCGCGCTCGCGGTCCTGCCGATGGCCTCGCTGGGGGCGCTGGGGGCAGGGGCTGATCCGGGAGGAAGCGCGGTGCTGCTTGGTGGAGTGGTCGCAGCCCTCGGGGGCCTGCGCGCGGCTCGGAGGCTGGCATGATCCGACCGAGGGCGCTTGGGGTGGTGGCCTGGCGAGACCTGCGGCGGGTCCTCGCCGGGCGGCGGCTGGGCTTCATCGGGCTATCCCTGGCGATGCTGCTGCCGGTCGGTGCCATTCCCCTTCAGGCCCCGCAGCAGAGGGCACCGGAGATCCCGGCAGTCCAGGGAGAGATCCCGGCGGCCCTGGAGGGAGAGCTGCTTCGCTCGGAGTCGGCATCCGTGCGGCTCTCCGGCTCGGAGCCGATCACCGTCCAGGCCTCGACAATTCCTGGCGGGCTTCGGCGGGTCCTCAACACCCTCGAGGAAGAACCTTCCGTTACGAGAGTGATGTGGCGGCCAGAGCTGACGCTTCCTGGGAGAAACCTGCTGGTCGCCCTGCTGGCGATCTCGCTTCTGACCGGTCCGCTCGCCGAGAGCTTGCCTGGAGAGCGGGAGGAAGGCACTCTGGAGACGCTGCTCGCTGCGGCGCTCTCTCGGGGAGAGGTGGTCGGCGGGAAGTGGCTGGCCTGGACGACAGCGGCGAGCACCATGGCGCTGCTGGGCGG